>NZ_QHJI01000010.1:0-478513 GCF_003947535.1 Amycolatopsis sp. WAC 04169
ACGACCCCACGATCGAGGACACGTCGTACGCGTTCGCGCTTTCGCGGATCGGCGACCAGAACCTGAACCACGTGCCGACCGGCATCCTGCGGCAGGTCGAGCGGCCCACCTACGACGACCAGGCGCGTGCCCAGGTCACCGAGGCCCAGGCCGCGCGCAAGCCCGACCTGCAGGGCCTGCTGCGCGGCAAGGAAACCTGGACGATGACAGGACGATGACTTTGCCCCGCTTGACTGCGGACCTGAGGACCTGAGGACCTGCGAGGCAGCCTAGTGCGAACTCTTCCAACCCAAACACTAAGAAAACGGCGCAGCCTGAAACTATACTCGAAACAAGAGCGACCCAGTGAACGTTATTAGATCAACGCACCTGTAGGTGCCAAGGACTGTGGCGCATCATACGACCTGCCGATATTCGTGGATCAGTCCACCGAGCCGATCGTGCCGACGAACCCGATTCGGCGCCCGTCATCCGGCCAGAAACTTGCCCAGCCTGGGACCCAACGCAAGGACGTTGCCGAACCCGAACAGGAACGTCAACCCCACGATGACGCCATCAAATCACAGTGACCAACTGTAGGACAGTGTCACGCTCAACCGGAGAACCAACAGCTTTGGCAGACACGAAGTAACTCCTCGCAACCAGCGACCGGAAGATCAACTGGCGATATTCAGGCGACCGGAACGCACCGCAACGCGTTCGAAACCGCCCTAACGAGGACGAACGAGAGACCGCTGACCTGCGAAAACAGAGGAAACGCCTGGTCAGGAGCTGGCTCGATCTTCCCTGACACGGAAGAGGTCACTGGTTCAATCCCAGTATCGCGCACCATCTGTTTTCGCAGGTCAGAAGCCCTGCTCCTCCTCGGAGGGGCGGGGCTTCAGTCGTTCAATGGCGATAGCCGCATGTCACCAAACGTGGGATGAAGGTGCGGGACCACTCCCCCAGCTTGGTCCGCTCATTCGCCGTGAGCGCGACCAGAGACCCGATCCACCGGGTCTCGAGCGCTTGCAGGATCTGACGGCGCATCAGCGGACTCATATTCACGATGCCCTTCATCTTCGGCCCCAGCCCCCGCCCGACGGGCGACCTCGGGGATGCCATCCTCCGCCAGCCAGGTGCTGTTGTGCCGTCCCTCGTAGAAGGTGAAGGTCGGCACGATCGGCTACACCACGTCCGCAGATCGGGTGTGTTCAGCATCACTGCCATCCCAACTCGGGCGCCAATAGCGGTTGCGGAAGTTCGACCGCCGCAACGGTGCGCCCTCTGCGCTGCAGAGCACGAACGGAAAGCAGTGGCTGTCCATCAGCTCTTCGTAGAACGGCTGATGCTCGGCGGCAGCTCCACGCTTCGTGTGCCCGCCGGAGTCTTCGTCCGGATCCTTCGGTGGCGAAGAGCGCAACCGCGTCGGAGTCGTCGAGGTGGTAGGTCACTTCACGGCTTTTGAGTAGGACGTTGAGCGGCACCACCGTCGCGCCGGCTTTAAAGATTCCATTGTAGACGATGGTGAACCAGGGCAGGTTCGGCGACATCACCGCGACGTTGTCGCCGCGGCCGATCCCGCGGGAGGCGAGCAGGTGTGCGACCTGGCCGACGGCCTGATTCACCTCGGCGTAACCTACATGGTCCGGCAAGAAGATCTTCAGGTCAGCATGATGCACGCAGCACTCATCGGAAAGCCGGCCGAAGCAGACTCAATGGTCGACGACTTCGTCTCAGCAGAGAGCTGACACCCCTCGTTTGTTGGCATCGCAGGTGTTGCCACCAGCTCCGCTCCCGTCCGGTGTAGAAAGTCATTGTCTACTTCGGTGGCACTGTCAGGCGAAGCCTCAGGCGACTGCTCAGCGGTCGCTTTCGGTGTTGGCTTCTTCGGCTCGTTCGCGGTTGCGCTGCTGCCGCTCGCGTTCTCGTCGGCTGTAGGTCGCCCGGCGGACGCGGTCCTCGTCCTCAAGGCTCGAGCCCACCGCGCCGGCGACAATTCCCACCGACGTCGCCAGCCATACCAGCTTCAGATAGGAGGCCGGGCCGGCCGGGTGGCCGAGGACCTGCGCGAAGTACGTGCCTTCGACGAACACGATCGACGCCAAAAGCGCCAGCCCGAAAAGAATGACGTACATGCAGGCGACACCGATCGCCAGCGTCAGCGCGGTCGAGACGTTGTACAGCACCGCTTTCCGTCGTTCGAGGTGCCCGGACGGCGAATCCCACAGATGGTTGTGCACCATCAGCCAGCCTGCCATCACCACGATCGCCAGCGCGGTGATCCCCGCCAGCCGAAGCTCCGGAAGGGCTTCCGCGAGCTTCCAGAACGAGGTGGTGACGATGCCGTACGCGGCGGTGGCCGCCGCCGCAGCGGCCGCCCCGGCGAGATTGGGAACCAGCCTCCACGGGCGGTTGTCCCGGACCATTCCGGCGAGCAGCCTCATCCGGCCGCGTAAACCCACCAGGGCCAAATGCTCATCGGCGTCGCCGCGACCGCGAATGTGCCGCGTCGGCGCGACCAGATCCCGTAGCCGGTCAAGGATCCGGCGCGGCGGATCGGCCGCCTTCGCCGAGTGGTGCGCAACCAGATGCCGAACCAGGTGGACGATCTGCCGGGACACCCGGCCGCGCAGCCGCAGGGCACCGAGTGCGGGCAGCGACACCATCGCCACGCCGTGATCGATGTTGTAGTCCGAGGCGATCGGGACCGTACCGGCTCGCCGTGGAAGATCGGTGATCAGCACCAGCAGGTCCCATTCGTGCTCCACCCGCCGCTCCTTCGCCAGGTCCAGCATCGGGATGTTCCCATCCTCGTCGAGCGGCAACGACCGCGTCTCATGCTCGACGCGCCAGGTCGTCTCGTCATCGAGGTCACGGGCCAAACGGGCGGGCAGGCCGTCCGCAACTCGCCCGGCGAGCTGCCGGGGAAATCCGTCGTCGGTCACCAGGCCCACCACAAGGGTCTCCGGCGCGCGCTGAGCAGTCATGCTGGGGACCTTTCCGCGAAGTCACGGTCAAGTTCCCGGGTGCCCGATTCACTCACCTGCAAACGGCTTGGCCGACAATGACCGGGCCACCTGCGGCTTCCTTCTCCGCGGTGCGCTGGATCAGCTTCCGCCAGACGCGCCTCCGCCTCGACGGTGACTGCGACCCCGCTGAGCAGAGTGCCGATCCTCGTCACCGCCTCCACGCTGCGCGACATGTCGACCTGGACCGAAGTGTCGAGTTGAACCTCGCCGTCCGGGAACCGTCGCCTACGCGACCGCGACGTGCTCGAGCGGATGCACCACCACAGCGTCGGCGTCCAAGAGTCTGCCGTTCAACGTCGCAGTGGACTTCGACCACCAGGTCACGTCGGCCGGCTCCAACCTGGAACACCTGAAGGTACTTCCTGTCTTCACTTTCCGATCCGTGTCGCCCTCGACTGGCGGACCGTTGCGTGAAGAGATCGGCACACCCGTCGACGTGCGCTGCGACTGCACTCCAAACGTCGGGCCCGACACCGGCGGATGTGTGTATGCCCAGTTCACCCCGATCTACGACGTGTCCACCCTCAACAACGACACCGCCCAGGTCGCCTGGCACATCCAGTGGGCCCAACGCAACCTCGCCGGCGCGTGGGGCGGGAAAGGATTCGGGCCCGAGCTCACGCGCACCATGGACAGCGCATCGATCACCGCCAACCGGAACGCCAGCACCACAACCTCGGCGATCACCAGACCGCGGACGGCAGGCGGGGTGGCGGTCGGAAGCACGCTGCCGTCCTTCCTCGTTCGCTGGTCCGGTGATCATCATGCCTCAGCGGCGACGGGACGCCGGATGCGCCGGACCGCCCGGCACATCCGGCATCCGCGGTGTTTCATCGTGGTTCGGCCGCGCACGCCAGGTCGTGCTTCGGGCGCTGGCCCGTCAGCAGGAAGGTGGTCGCCGCCGTGTCGGCGCACTCGTTGCCGACGTAGGGGTAGACGCCGTGACCGCCCGCGTCCACGGTGACCATCCGGGCCCGGTCGCCGAACGCGCGCCGCAGCTTCTCGGCGCCCGCCAGCGGTGTCGCCGGGTCGCGCTGGTTCTGCAGCATCAGCACGTTGGACGGCCCCCGGTCACCGACGCGTACCGGTGGGCTGGCGGGCGCTGACCAGAACGCGCAAGGCTGGACGTTGGCACCGGCGGCACCGAACATCGGATGACGGAGCCGGTCGATCGCGACGGTGCGCTGGTAGGTGCGCACCGAACCGGGCCAGCGGGAGTCGTTGCAGATCATGTAGTAGCGGCCGGAGACCAGGTTTTCGATCCCGGGCGGTGCGTCCGGCCCCATCGGCGGGAGCGGCTGGTCCTTGTCGAGCGCCTGCCAGATCTTCGCCACGAGCGGCATTCCCGCGTCATTGAAGAGGAAACCGTAGGTCAGCATCCGGAACGTCGGGCCGTCGATGTCGCGGACCGGGGCCTTGTCCAGCCGCGCGGCGAGGTCGAAGTACTTCGCGGTGACCTGCTCCGGTGTGCTGCCCAGACCGTATTCGGGCTTCGCCGCCGCGAACTTGGCGAAGTCCGGGAACCGGTCGTCGAAGCCCTGGGCGTACAGCCGGTCGTTCGCGTAGTCCCAGCCGTCCGGGCCCACGTTGCTGTCGAGCATGATCCGGTCGCCACGCTGCGGGTACAGCGTGGCGTACACGGCGCCGAGGTGGGTGCCCCACGAGTAACCGGCGAAGGAGATCTTCTTCTCTCCCAGCGCGGCACGGATACTGTCCATGTCCCGCGCGGTGTTCGCCGTGCTGACGTGCGGCAGCATCCACGCCGACTTCGAAGCGGCGCACTGCCGGGCGATGGCCTTCGACTGCTCCGCCCGCGTCGCCACGTCCGCGGCGTCGCGCGCATACGGCGGGACGTTGCCCACCGAGCTCTGTTCCGGCGTCAGGTCACAGGTCACCGGGGTGCTGTGCCCCATCCCGCGCGGGTCGAACCCGATCAGGTCGTAGCTGTCGAGCACGGCCTGCGGCATCTTCGCCGTCCTCAGGTCGGCGGGGAACTTCAGCCCGGCCGACGGACCACCCGGATTGGTGAGCAGCACGCCGCGACGCTGTCCCGGATTCTTGCTCGCCAGGCGGGAGATCGCGATGTCGATCCGCTTGCCGCCAGGTTCGTTGTAGTCGAGTGGAACCTTGATCGTCGAACATTCCAGGCCGGGTGCCGCGGCGTCGGCCGGACACGGCCCCCACTTCACTGTCGCCGGCGATACCTCCGATGCCGCCCCGGCCGGTGTCGCCGCCGCGGCGGCCGCCGCCAAGATGGCGACAGCCAGCGCGATGGACCACGTCTTCCTCATCCGAGCCCCTCTTCCGTTCTGTTGGCGAATCCCCATCCTGTTCACCAGGCGGTGTACGCGCATCGAGCGCGCGAATGGTTCCGTCATAGCCTTTGGTCGGCCAAAAGGACTAGCCGGAAGGACGAGGGCTCGAGCAGGCGGGAGAGCGCCGGACCGGATGGGCCCGGGTGGTCGTGAGTCGTACGTGACCTTCTGACGTCATGTCCTGTTTCAGGACTTCGTGAACGGGTCCTGGCTGGTGAGACGTTGGAAACGTACTGAGCGGTCCGGCGGGCGCCGACGAGTCCGCACCCGCCGCCGCGGCATCGAAGAGATCCAGACACTGGCCGGGCGTGATCTCGGCACTTCGGCCTGGCGAACGGTGACACAGGACCTCATCGACACAACGGAAGGCCCTCTTCGCCGCGCGCCTCGGGTCAGGAAGCGACGGTGTCGATCAGCCGGTTGAACCGCAGGCGCGTGGCACGTTCGACGGCGGAAAGCACACCGGCGACGGTCAGGGCGACGTTCCCCCACGTGGGCAGATCGACCGGCGAGACGAACCTGCCGACGTGTTCGGCGATGGCCGGGACCCGGGTGAGGGCCTCGACACCGTGCATGAGACTGATGACGAGCGCTGTCAGGAGAACAAGCAGGGTCACCGCGCCGACGACCGCGCTTATGCGCGGATTACGCCGCCCGAATCGCGCCCGCAGTCCTTCCTGCGAACGATCGTGCGGGCGTAGCGCGCGTTCCGTGCCGTCCTCGGCGACGTAGTGGACACGTTTCAGCCCGAACGCGCTGGTGGCGACCTCGATGACGCCGCCGGGCACCGGAAACGACGTCGGCAGGTTGGACCGATGGATCTGGACGCCGTCCCGGTACAGCGCGGCGGGGCTCTTCCCGACCGCGTTCTCGTGGTCCTTCTTGCTCTTCGCGTCGGCGAGGTGCCGGACGTCGACCGCGTACACGTGGGTTTCCCCGGTCGGTGTCGGGAGATCCAAGAAAAGCAGTGAACGGGAGAACAGCTGCCAGAGACGGTAGTCGGGGAGGGCGCTCCCGTCCCCGGGCCTGACTTTGCTCAGTTGCCATCGTCGTTTGAGGTTCTTCATGGTCCTTTCTCTTTCTTCTCGATCAAGGCGTTCAGCCGCCGCAGAACGTCCAGCTGGGCCGGGTTGTACAGCTCGATCAGTCCACTGAGGACTGCATGTTTGGTCAGTGCCACCCGCGTCCTCGCGTCAGTCAAGGAAGGTTGCGCCTCGATCTGGTCGCGTGCGACGGGTGCGAGAGCCTCGGCCAGCCGCTGTCGCGTGACTTCGTCGGCGTCGGCCGGTAGTGCGTCGAGCTCCGCTTGCGCCGGATGACGGGGTGCCGCGTGCAACTCGCGCACCGCGTCCATCGTTTCCGCGTCCAGCACCCGCGAGAAGACCATCAGCATCGAACGCTCCACCTCGGAGAGATCGGCGACATCGCCGTCGAAACCGGGCGGCAAGTCGACGAGACTGCGGCGGTCCAGGATCAACGCCAGTTCCTTCCGCATCCGCTCCTGCCGTTCGATGCTCGCCTTCAGCTCGGCGTCCAGCGCGCGCAACGTTCGCTCCGCGTTCCCCTCTGACTCGTCCATCGCCTCGATATCGGAAAGCGGAACCCCCAGCTCGACGAGCCGCCGGATCCGCAGCAGCCGGATCAGATGCGAGATGCGGTACCGCTTGTATCCGTTCGCCCCTCTTTCCGGCTCGGCGAGCAGACCGATCCGGTGGTAATAGCGGACGGTCTTCAAAGTCGTGCCTGCCAGCTCCGCCAGCTCACGTGTGCTCCAAGCCATCCCCCGGAGTGGACACCATGCCCCTGGGGCACAGTCAAGCGAGATCACCGGATGGCGCCCCGGCGAACGTCTTTCTTGACCGTGCCCCGAGGGCACGGTCTCTACTCGAAACGGACAGACGCCCGACGTCCCACCCGAGGGGAAACCATGCTGAGAGCCTTGACCATCGTCGTCGCGGCCACGGCCGCGGTGATGTGCGCGTCACCAGGACTTGCGCAGACCGGCCTGAAGTGGGGCGATTGCCCCGCCGACGTCGCCAAACACGGCTTGCGATGCACGACCATCGACGTTCCGCTCGACTATCGGGACCCGGACGGGCAGCAGATCCAGCTCTCGGTCTCCCGTCTGGCGAGCAAGAACCCGGACAGGCGCCGGGGTGTGCTGCTGACCAACCCCGGTGGGCCGGGCGGCAGCGGCCTCGACTTCCCTGGCGGGCTCGTCGATCTCGAGCTGCCGCAAAGCGTCCTGGACAGCTACGACATCATCGGCTTCGACCCGCGCGGGGTCGGCCGAAGCACCCCGGTCACCTGCGACCTGACGATGGAACAGCAGTACAGGGGCAACATCCCGCCGTACGCACGCAACGCGGCCGACGTACTGACACAGGCCAGGAACGCGAAGGCCGTCGCCGAACAGTGCGCCAGGTCCAAGACGGCGAACCTGCTCCCCTACTTGTCGACCGCGGCCACCGCTCGCGACATGGATCGAATCCGCGAGGCGCTGCACGAGGACAAGCTCTCCTTCCTCGGCTACTCCTACGGCACCCATCTCGGCGCCGTCTACTCCACGCTGTTCCCCGAGCGCAGCGACCGGATCGTGCTCGACAGCAACCTGGTCCCGGGTGGTCTGGACCGGACGGGCAGCCGGTTGTTCGGTCCGGGCATGGAAATGCGATTCCCGGACTTCGCCAAGTTCGCCGCGGCGCGCCCCGAATACAACCTGGGAGCCACTCCCGAAGCGGTGACCGCGAAGTACTTCGACCTCGCCGGCCGCCTGGACCGGACGCCGGTGCAGGGCTACGACGGCAACCTGTTCAGGCTGGCCACCTTCGGCTCCCTCTACCGCGACAGCCGGATGCCCGGCCTGGCCGAAATCTGGAAGGCACTCGACACGAACCAACCGCTACCGCCGTCAGCCTCAGCGGAGGCCCCGCAGACTCTGGAAAACAAGGTGGCCAGCCACCTCTACGTGATTTGCAACGACTCCCGCTGGCCGAAGTCCGTGAGCGGCTACCTCCACGACGTCTCCGTCGACCGCCAGCGCTATCCGATGTTCGGCGCGTCCGGGGCCAACATCCGCCCCTGCGCTTTTTGGCGGTCCGAGCCCGCGGAACCTCCCGTGCGGGTAGGTGACCGGGGCCCGTCGAACGTGCTGCTGGCACAGAACACCCGCGACCCGGCGACGCCGCTGGCCGGTGCCGAACAGATGCGGCGCGCCCTCGGCGACCGAGCCCGCATGGTCACCGCCGATCAGGGAGGCCACGGTGTCTACCTGATCGGCGCGAACAAGTGCGCCAATGACACGGTCACCGCGTTCCTGACCACGGGCGAACGCCCCGAGGCCGATCACACCTGCGTGGCGGAACCGGCCTGACTTCCTCCGGTGCCGGGCCGGTTCGCGCCAGAACCGGCGCGGCGCCCTCCTTCGAGTGCCCGCCGTTCGAGCGAATCGGCCACCTATGACGCGGTGTCACAGAGCAGAAGGACGTTGTCGCTCGCGATGACCGCTTGCGGGCTATATCCCATGTCCACATTGCCGTCTGGTCGGCGAGGCGGGTTGGCGAGTCCGAGGTAGCGGGCCGTGGACAGTGCGGTGAGTGCCCTGACGTTTGGTGCCGGCGGGGGCAACGCGGAAATTGAGGTGTCAGGACAGGCCGAGCATCCCTACCGTCGGCCCCATGCACCATGAATACGCCCTGCTGAACGTCATTGATGTGGAAGCCACCTGCTGGGACGGGCAGCCGCCGCCCGGCTCTGTGAACGAGATCATCGAGATCGGTCTCACCGTCGTGGATGTGCCGGCAGGGCGCCGTGTGTCCCGGCATCGTGTCTTGGTCCGACCTGTCCGGTCGACGGTGAGCGACTTCTGCTCTGAACTGACCGGACTGACGCAAGCTGAGGTGGAGCGGGGCGTCTCCTTCGGCGAGGCATGCCGGATCCTCGTCGAGGAGTATGAGGCTGGGGAGCGCCCCTGGGCGAGTTGGGGCGAGTACGACCGTCGGCAATTCGCGCGGCAGAGTCAAGCTGACGGGGTGGCCTACCCGTTCGGCTATCCGACTGAGCGCACCCACACCAACGCCAAGGCCGTGTTCGCCGCGGCCTACGGGCTGCGCAAGAAACCCGGCATGGATCGCGCTCTGCAGATCGCCGGACTGCCGCTGGAGGGACGCCATCACCGCGGCGAGGACGACGCGTGGAACATCGCCGCACTCGTTCTCGATCTTGTGGGCCGTGGGGCATGGCCGCTTCACTGAGCAGGCTGTGGGCCTGCCCCGTTGTGACGGAGAGGGTGATGTTGCCCCGGTTCTCCGGACCTTCGTGAGCGACGTTGTACGGCGCGCTTCGTGTCCGGGCGTTCAGGTGGTTGTCCAGGGTAGCCGTATCGCTTCGATCTCGGAGTCGCTCAGCAACGCTTCGACCAGCACCTGCGAGCCGACGACCTTGGTGGCCCACAGGTCATAGTCGGTACACAGGCACCAGGAGCGATCCTCAGCCCACAGGTTGGACGGGCTGAAGTCGGTCTCAGGATCGTCGTACAAGATCGCGGCGTCGCCGAGCTTCCCCACGCGCACATGGGGATTCTCGAAGTCGCCGGCCCCGAGCGTCAGCGGGCTGTAATAGGCCAGGCAGCGGGTGGCCGGACCCGCGGGACTATGTTCGGTGAGGATCTCGAGCAGCCGCGTCCAGGTCTCGCGGTCCAGGCTTCCCTCGGTGGGCGGAACGATACCGAGCGGCCAACTGCCCTTCTTCCTGATCGAGGGAAAGCATCGGTACGAGGGCAGCAATCCTTCGGGAACCACAGGGTCGCCGGTACGCCGGGCAAGCTCCGCCCAGCGTAAGCGCCGCCACCCGGAACCGGGGTGCTCGGCACGGCCCAGCCCGCCTCCCGTGGTCACGCTGACCGCGTCGAGGTCGACGCCGCCGATGATGTGGGGCTGGACGCTTCCATCCGCGAGGCGCGCCTGATGGTACTCGTGATGAGTTGTCTCCATCGGCCCTCGTTCGTGCTCGTACATGGCGTTGAGCACCCACGCCGCGTCAGGCATCGCCGGTGGCATGAACCCGGTCAGGCCGTCGCCGCACACCGCCCGTAACCAGTCTGTGGCACCGGCCGGGGCCAGTGGCCACAGCTTCGTCAACGCGGTCGGAAACTCGGACATGCCTGCATGATTCCAGTCAGCAGGCGCAGAGCGTGCCGCGAATACCTCCCGCAACAGCCGCACAGGTCAGCTGGACACTCGGGACGAGCACCTCGTCGAGCAGGATCTGCTCTCCCCTCTCTCTACCGCGATCGAGGACAGCAGCGGTGAACCGTATTCGTCTCGCGGTCCCACAACAGTGACCAGCTGCCGTCGAGTCACGGGGATCCCGCTCCCCCGGCCCGCGCCTCGGCGGCCGTGTACTCGACCCTGATCACGACCGACCGCTCGTTGGGCACGGTGAACTCGCTGTCGGGCACGACTTCCATCCGGCCCGCGACGTTGTGCAGGCGCCTGGTGACGTCGGCGATGCGGCCGGCGATCACCCGCTCGTTCCGCTCCGGGCTGCCGGTCTGGCTCGCCCGGCCAGTGATCCGCACCGGTTTCCGCCCGGAAACGATCAATTCACGTACCGGCGCAGGGATGGACGTCCACCACTCGTTCACCCCCAGAATGCCGTCGTTTCCGGACCTGAACCTGCCCTCGGCGGAATAGAAGATGGTCTTCATCTTCGTGATCTTCGGCAGGATCCGCACCCGGATGTTGACCGCGAAGCTGCACGTGACCGAGGTGGTACCGCTCACCGTCATTCCGACCGCGTGCGAATTGGCCTCGCTCACCGCATAGCTGCCGCCCGTGGTCACCGATCCCCCCACGCCGCCCGGGCTGGCGGCCCCGGTCCCCGATCCGGTGACCGTGGTGGTCGTCGTCCTCGTTCCGGTGTCCGTCGTGGTGGTGGACTGGAGCGCCCGGAAGACGACGCTGACCGTCAGAGTGCCGGAATTCTCGCCGTCTCGTGAAGTGATGGTCGGAACCCCTTCGAGGTACCCGGCGGCACCGATCGTCCCGCCGGGAGTGGTGTTGACGAAAGCCACTCGGCCTTCGGGTGTCACCGTGAAGGGCGCCGAAACCCAGTAGTCGATGGGACCTCCACCGGCGTGGATGTGCCGTTCGTTCGTGCCGTAGACCCGGCCGAGTTCCTGGACGATGCCGTGGTGGTGCCAGTACCAGGGCAGCCGGAGCATCACGGTTCCCGTCGCTCCGGGATCGACTTCGACCGTCTCCGTGGCGTTGCTGAGGAACCAGGCCGGATGACTGACCGAGCGGTTCCCGTCGGCGACGTCGACGGACGCGTTGGCGTTGACCATCACGCTGCTGTCGTTCGTCCCGCCCCAGCCGGCGAAGGTACCTCGCTTGTTGACGTCGCGCTGGACGGGGAGCCCGGGCTTCTTCGCCCCGAGATAGGCGGTGACGGCCTTGTTCCCGGCGAGGCGTTGCAGATTCGCCACGTTCGCCACGCCCGGCAGCACACCGGGCGGGAGCTTGTCTTCCGTGGCCCGGGGACGAGTGCTCCGGTCGCGGGCCGGACCGGACGGCCCGGGTCGTTGCCTGTCGATTTCGCGCTCATTCATGAATGCGACACCTCGCCAACGTGAATTGCCGGAGATCGAACTTCACGCACGTTCCCGCAGAACAGCACACTACCGTCACACTGTCCGGGGCTCGCCGATCTGCCGGGGCGTCACAATGGGCACCATCGGCTTCCCTGTCGGGCAGAGCTCGCACGGCATCGCGGGAACGGAACGCTCGGGCTCGGTCCTCTCGCTGCCGGGCTCCTCGGCGTTCCTCGTGGGTGGTGCGGTGTCGTCCGCGAGGTGACGAGGGTGATCTAGGACACAATGTCCACGGCGTTTGCCCCGAACTGTCCGCGTCGGCAAAGTCAACGATGCTTACATGCACTGTATGAACGGATACGACTGGGCTCCGCCCACGGCTGCGGAAATGGCCGTTTGGGAGGCCAAGGCTGCGGAACTCGAACGTCTGGGCGCCGAACAGGCCGAAGAACGTTTTACCGGTCGTTCGGACAGCGGTCTCGTCGAGGCCGAAGTGGACGGCAACGGACGGCTGACGGACCTCGACGTGAGCCCCGAGGCGCTGCGTCAGGCCTACCCGCAGAACATCGGCCCGGACACGATCGAAGCCATCGCCGCAGCCCGGGCCGCGGCAGGCGCTGCAGGCCGCGAGAAGGCCGAAGGAATCCTCCCGGGGGTGCGCGCGTGAGCCGCAAGCGCAGGCTGGAGAACCTGGTCAGCGAGATCGAGGAGCGGGACGCCGCGCTCACGACGGCGCTCGCGAACGTCAGGGGGCAGACCATCGAGGTCGACATCCCCGACGAGCTCGGCGTCGTCGAGGTCTCCGGTGCCGGCCGGCTGGAACGCATCGAAATCGACCTCGACAACCTCCCCTACACCACGGCCCAGGCGTTGAGCGAGAACCTGCTGGAGGCGATCGTCGCCGCCGAAGAGCACGCGCAGGAACTCAGGCAGCAGGCCCTCACCGCCTCACGCCCCCGCTGATCACCGAACGGAGAACGACTTTGGCTCGAATCGAAGGCACCGGTTACTACGTCGTACCGGACGCCCTCCGCAAGAACACCGAGGCGTGGGTGACCACTGGGGACGCCTGGCGGGAGTTCGTCAACCTCGGCGGCGACTATGCGGCCATGGCCCCCTCCGACATGGGGCTGCTCGGCATGAAGACCGGTTTCCCCACGGACTACAACGCCGCCCGCGAGACCATCCTCAAGACCGCCCGCGTCGGGATCGAGCAGATCGACGAGGTCCGCGACAACCTGGACAAGGTCGCCAAGGAGTACGAGAACCGCGACGCCGAGTACTACGAGAAGTTCGGATACATGGGCGGCGACGACGATGCTGCGGACAGTCGCTTCTAGCTCCCGGCACACACCCGAAACTTAAGGAACAGAACAGAGCATGGCGACACGCCAGAAGGCCGAGTGGCCTGAGAACGCGGCCAACAAGGTCCAGCAGAAGGCCGAAGAGCACGAGCACAAGGGTGCGCTCGACACCTTGTTCATGATCCGGGATCTCCTGTTCGGCAACGCCGACCGGATGGAGGAACTGGCCGTGTGGTGGGGCCAGGCCTGGTACATGGTCGACTCGGAGACCGCGATCGACGACTCGCGCAACAACCTCGCCGCGTACTGGCAGGGCGGCGGGTACGACTCGTACAACACCTACGCGATCAATGCCACCAAGCGCATCTCCCGCAACGAAGGTGTGTTCAACGAGATCGCCGGCACGATGGAGAGCTGCATCGACATCGTCTACGAGACCTACGGCGACGCGATCGCCTTCATCAGCGAGTGCGCCAACCAGATCGCCGAGGCTACGGCGAACTTCCTCGAAGACCTCATCAACCCCTTCGGTGAGGCTGCGAACGTCATCCGCCTGCTCAACGGTTTCGTCCAGAACGTCAGCGATCTGATCGAGGCCTCCGTCCGCAAGATGGGCGACCTGCGCCAGATGGGCGTGTTCCTCGCCCGGCAGGCGAACGACTTCAGTGACGTCAAGGAGATGGCCGAGGCGGCCGGGAACCCCGAGCTCTGGGGGGTCAAGCCGGTGCCGAAGGAACCCGCGGCCGCGCAGTGACGGACGAACCGGCGAAGGAGCCCGACGGCGAACGCCTGCTCGAGAACCCGTGGGATCCGGAGACACTCGCCGCCAAGCGCAAGAAGGCGGGCAAGCCGAAGGCCAGGATCAAGGGGGCGGACAAGCGCGCCGAGGAGGATCCTGAGTTCCGGATCAAGTTCGGGAAGGCCTGGTAGCGGCCCCGACGGGGGTCCACATAGGACTAAAGTGTCCTATGTGGACCCCTTCACGACACGCTTCGCGCGAAGGACCTCAGCCGGTGGACGGGATGCGGACCGTCGGCTGCGCGACCAGCGTTTTCAGTGAACCAAAGGCTGCTCATCCCCCGGCGTCGAGCCAGCGCGCGGTTTGCGGGATCAGCGCCAACAGGAGCGTCGCGGCCGCCGCGACCAGGACCACCGCGAACGGCCAGCCGGAGCCGATGCGCGGGGTGAATCCGCTGTACGAGACAGCGAAACGCGAGCCTATCCACGGCACGAGCAGGACCAGGCCGGCGAATCCGAAGGCGATCGCCGCTCCGACCGCGGTGAGTACCCGTCCAGGGCGTTTGCGCTGGAGCAGCAGGATCCCACCACTCGCCAGCAGCGCTGTGGCGAATAGATCGGTCACCGCGGCGATCCCCAGGAAAACGGGAACAGCGACGGAGAGTTCGATGTCGGGGGCGATGACTCCGACGGCGAGCAAAATAAGGGAATAAGCGAACTCGACGGTGCGGAGCGCGGCAGCTGCCAGGAAACCGAGACCACCGAGAATCGCCAGAACCCCGGTAGCGATCCCGGTCGCGCCCTTCGGCTGCGACGTCGCAGCGGGCAACGGATGGTGCTCGAGTGTCATCGCGTGCTTGCCGTAGGTGGGGTGCCCGTGCCTGGTGATCAAGGTGCAGCGAGCCGGTCGACAGTCGTCAGCAGGCCCTGACGATGACCGAGTGCGCCTTGCTGCCGAGGTCGAGGATCTTCACGTTCCGGTTACCGGCAGGCACGCGAACCTCATAGGTGCCGGGATTGACCGGATATCCGAGGTAGCTGCCCGCCGGAGCGGCCGCGGTGCCCGCGATCATCGAGCCGTCGGTGCGGTGGATCGTCGTGGAGACCGAGCTACCGCAGTTGTTCGAGATGTAGATCTTGCCCTGGGTCGCGGCCGAGGCGGAGCCTGTGCCGAGGACCGAGACGGCCAGCCCTGTGGTGGCCAGAACGGCAAGAACGCGCCGGGAAGTCGTCATGGTGGCTTTCTCCAGTGTCTGATCGGGGTCGCCACAAGCTACCGGCAGGCGTGTTCCCATGCTGTCGGTCGAACAGACCACAACGCACGAGTCAATCGGTGACGTCAGTCTCGCTGGCGACCTCGCGCGCCGACGCGGCGTCTGCGGGCATAACAGCACGACCGGCCATTCAGCTGTCGGCTGATCGGACCACCCGCCTGGCGATCTCCGCGTCCAACGGGCTCATCTCCTCGCTCACCGGTTCCGATGGCGGCCACCAACGAAAGTCCAGCGCTTCACTGTTGACGGTCAGTCGAGGCGCGGCCTGGAGCCGAGTCCGATATACGGCCAGGAGTTCCCGACGCTCCGGCTTCGTGAGATCGAACTCGGCCACGGCGGCGAACGACAGGTCCACGCCGTGGATGCCGGTCTCTTCACCCAACTCCCGCACCGCGGCCTCGCGCGGGCACTCACCCGGCTCCCGCGTCCCTCCCGGAAGCTCCCACTGCCTCCGCCAGCTGTCGAACATCATCAGGACCGCCCCCGCATGGATGGCGACAACCAACGACGCGGGCACGCCCACGTGCTCGGCCAGTCGCCCCATCTCCTCTTCCGCGACAAGACGGAAATCGACCAAGACGTTGCCGGCACGATCGCGGATCGGAAGGTCAGCCACGACTCCATTCCACCGCACTACCGACAGGCCTTCCACCGGTTCAGCTCGTCGCCGTGCGGCAAAGAGCGACGAGGCCCCTAAGGCTGTCCCCGTTCCCAGGGCGCGGTCCCCGCTGTGACCCGTGGCCCGCTCAGTCCGAGGGTCGCGGCCGTACCGAGGACGGCGGCACCTAAAGCCACGAAGATCCCGGACGGCAGATCCGTCACGCCGCTCCCCAGCGCGACAGTACTGATCACCGCCGTGCCGAGCGCGGAGCCCAGCTGCGGCGCGGTGTTGAGCAGACCGGACGCGATACCGCGGTCCGTCTCCCCCACCACGGCGGTCCCGGCGTTCGTCGCCGCCACCGATGCCGCGCCGAGACCGGTGCCCGAGATCGCGAGCGACACCGCGAAGCCCGCTGTCGAGCCGGTGTGCAGCGCGACCAGCCCGATCACCAGCGCCGCGGCGACGACACCGAAGGCCCCGAAGGCGACCCATCGGCCGCTGAGCCGGTCCAGCAGCCGGGTGCCCAGCCAGCTTCCGCCCACGACGCCGATACTGAAGGGGGCGAACAGGAATCCGGTGGTCCCGGCCGACAAGCCTTGCTGCTGCTGAAAGAACACCGTTCCCAGCACACTGGCCGGGGTGGTGGCGAAGGTCAGCGCGAACGCCACCACGAGCGCGGCGTCGAAGCGCGGCGTGCCGACCAGACGCGCCGGGACCAGCGGTTCGGCGGTCCGCCGCTCCACCACGACGAAGACCGCAAGCAAGGCGACAGCGCCCACGAGAGCGACCACCCGAACGGTTCCGGTCGCCGCGCTGACACCGTAGATCGCGGCGAGCAACCCGCCGGTCACCAGCATGGCGCCCGGCAGGTCCAGCGAACCACGTTCGGCGCGTTCGGTACGCGCGGGCAGCAGGGAACGCGCGAACAGCAACACCGCCAGGCAGATCGGCACGTTGAGCAGGAAGATCGAGCGCCAGCCCGCGTAGTGCACCAGCAATCCGCCGAAAAGGAACCCGGCCGCTCCCCCGGCCGCCGCCGTGGCCGTCCACCAGCCGACCGCGACCACCCGCTCCCGGCCCTCGGCGGTCAAGGACAACACCAGGGCGAACGCCGCCGGGACGACGAACGCGGCGGCCAGCCCCTGGACCGCGCGAGCGGTGATCAGCACCTCGATCCCGGGCGCCAGGCCACCCGCGAGGCTCGCGGCCAGAAACGCGGCCATTCCCCAGACGAACGTCCTCCGGTGCCCGTAGCGGTCCGCGACCCGCCCCGCCGAGACCAGGAAACCCCCGAACAACAACGCGTAGCCGCTGACCACCCATTGCGTGGAGGCCTCCGCGCCGGGGAACCGGCGGCCGATCTCCGGCAGGCCGATCACCGCGATCGTCACCCCGAGCACGTCCACGAACTGAGCCGCACACAGCAGCAGGACCGCCGCCCGCTCGCGCATCACATCACCCCATCACGCTGTCCATCCTGCGATCCCGCAGCCGATCCCGCCACTCACGCCGGACGTAGGGCAGGCCGTTGAGGTGCACCACCGGCACACTCCCGTCGCCGGACACCGTCGCTCCCAACGCGATCCGGCGGGGGCCGGCGTGCGGGCCCCACGGCGGCGCGCCGGGGTCGAACCGTTGGGCGGCGGCGGAGACACCGGGCGGTGGCGTCTACTCGGCGAGGTTGAACAGAGTCGGCCGTTCTTCATCGAATACGACGTCGCTCGCGCCGGTCGCGTAAAGGGATGGCAACGCGCTTATGCGGACGCGGCGCATGACTGTGCACCTGGCCGGGTGTCATATCTGGAGATCGGCGGCGATGAGTCCGACGTTCAGCAGTGGGTGGGCGAGCTTGATGTGCCGCTGCGCTTCATTGGTGGTGAGTCACGCCTAGCGGCCGTAGGGATCGTCACCGCCCGAGGCGAGATCGTGATGCGCTGACGCGGCTGCGTTAGGACAGGAGCACGTTGGTCACGAGTCGCCCTGGGACGCGTGCCCGGGACGGCGGTCACCGCCCCGGGCACCGCGATCGGGTCATTCCGCCGCCATGCGCTCCCTGAGGCTTCGGGGGCGCATGTCCGTCCAGACCTCGTCCACGTGGTCCATGCATTCCTGCCGGGTGCCGGTCTTGCCGTCGGGACGCCAGCCTTCGGGAATCTCTTTTCCCTCCGGCCACAGGGAGTACTGCTCTTCGTCGTTGACCAGGACCTGGAACGTCGTGTTGTCGTCCATCGGTTCTCTCCTTATTTTCGGGTTGTTCCGGCTTCGAGTGGTTCGGAAGTGGCGGGGAGCCCGCGCAGCGTGGGGTTGAAGGTGGTGAACACGGTGACGACCGCGATGGCGCCCGCGCACGCGAGCACCGCGGCCGAGCCGGGCAGGGCCTCGACCAGCCAGCCGCCCAGCGCGGGGCCGAACGCGGCGGCCAGGCCGCCGGTCACCCCCAGCACGCCGCCGAGCCGACCGCGCAACTCGTCGGGGGTGTTGAGCAACTGATAGGTGCCGATGGCGGTGTTGGCGGCGGGCGGCAGGAAGGCGATCCCCGCGAACAGCAGGCCCATGAGGTATCCGCTGTGCACGAAGATGGCGAGTGGTGTCAGTACGGTCAGCGCCCAGAACACCCCGGCGATCAACAGGTACGGGCTGACCTTGCGGTAGAGAACGGGCGCGGCCAGCGCACCAAGTACTCCGCCGGCGCCGAGCATCGCCGCCATGACGCCGATCTCCCCGGAAGGCATACCGCGACCGTTCGCCAGCACGATGATCACCAGGTAATAGGCCGAGAAGAAGAGGTTGAGGCTGACGACGCAGAACGTCGTGACGCGCAGCCGCGGTTGCCGCCACACCCAGCCGAGTCCTTCCGCGATCTCCCGGCCCAGATGCGCGGGCGGCCGGGAGGCGGTGGCTCGCCGGACCGGCAGCCGGACGAACCACAACGACACGAAGGCGAACAGGTGCGCCACGACGTCGAAGACGAACGGCACGAACCGGCCGAAGGAGAACAGGAATCCGCCGAGCGCGGTACCCGAGAGCTGGCCCGCGCTCGTCCTCGCGGCGTTCAGCGAGACCGCCGACGGTACTTCGTCCGGTTTGACCAGCAGCGGCAGGCTCGCCTCCTCCGCCGGTTCGAACAAGGCGCGGCACACTCCCATCACCACCGCGACGGCGACCAGAAGCCCCACTCCGGCCACGTCCGACCACAGCGCCAGGACGAGCACGGCGGCCGCGATCGCCTGTGCGGCCTCGCATCCGAGCATGATCCGCTTGCGGGACCAGCGGTCCGCGAACGCGCCGGCGGGCAGTCCGGCGGCCAGCTGGGCGATCGCCACCGCGCCGACCACGAGTCCTGATTGGACGCCGGATCCGGTGATCGCCAGCACCACCAAGGGAAAGGCGATCATCGTGGTGCTGAAACCGGCTTCGGAAACGACCTGCCCGGTCCACAGGAGACGGTAGTCGCGATTGTTCCGCAGCCCGCTCACGTCTCGTCACCCCGGCAGTCGGACGCGATGGCGCGCAAGGCGTCGGCGAAGTCCGCGGCGACGGCCGCCACCGTGGCCCGCGTGTTCAGGTGTGGCTGGTAGTACCAGGAGAACTCGAGCCTGCCGTCCCGCACACCGCCGACCACTTCGAGCACGTGCGCCGGGCGGTTCTCGGGGTCCTGCTCGCGTCCGAGTGGTGCGTGCGCCCGGCGGTAGAACCCGCTCCCCTCGCTCGCGTGGTCGCCCTGGCCCAGGTAGTTGAACGCGACCTCCGGTGCCGTGTCACCGAGTTCCGGGAACCGGAAGTGCCGCAGGGCGCCGTAGCCGAAACCGTTGCCGGGCAAGGCACGCAGCTGCTTCCGGGTCGCCTTGACCAGTTGCCGCCACCCCGCCGAGCCGTCGACCGTGAGCCCGACGGGGAACAACGTGGTGAACCAGCCGACGGTCCGGGAAAGGTCGACGTCGTCGAGGATCTCTTCGCGGCCGTGTCCCTCCAGATCGACCGCCACGGCGGATTCCCCGGTCCAGCGGGTGAGCGCCGTGGCCAGCGCGGTCAGCAGGACGTCGTTGATCCGCGTCCGGTAGACGCCGGGGGCCAAATGCAGCAGGGCGTCGGTGTCGTCTTCATCGACCTCCACGGTCACCGATTCCGGTGGCGCGGGCGGGACGCCGGTGCGATCGCGCGGGATCGTGCGGCCGGGCAGCTCACGCGACCAATGCCCGTGTTCAGCGTCCAGTGCGCCGTTTTCGACGAACTCACGCAGCCGGTGCGCCCACTCCCGGAACGACGTCGTCTTGGTCCCGAGGTCGGTCTTCTCACCGGCTTCGATCTGCCGATACGCGCGTTCGAGATCTTCGAGCAGGATGCCCCACGACACCGCGTCGACGACCAGGTGATGCGCGGCGAGCAGCAGCCGGGGATTCTCCGCGCCGTCCGGTTCCGTCAGCACCGCACGCAGATGCGGTGGCCGTGCCAGGTCGAAATCGGCCTGCGCGTACTCGGCCTCGGCCGCCAGCGCGGCCGCGGGCACCTTCTTCAGCACCGGCCTCGGCTCAGGCGGTTCGTTGTACTGCGTCCACCCCGCCTCGGTCCGCTCGAAGCGCAGGCGCAGCGCGTCGTGCTGGGTGATGACGGCGTCGAGCGCGAGCCGCAGCGACTCCTCCTCCACCGGCCCGTCGAGTTCGACGAGCACCGATTGGTTGAAATGCGTGGGATTGGCCGGTTCGGCGGCGAAGAACCACTGCTGGATCGGGGTCAGCGGAACGTCGCCGACGACGACCTCGCGGTCCGCGTCCGCGGTGTCCACCGGTTTCACCACCGTCGCCAGTTCGGCGATCGTCTGATGGGTGAACAGGTCCTTCGACCGCGTCGACAACCCGGCCCGCCGGGCGCGGTGGACGACCTGGATGCCGAGGATCGAGTCGCCGCCGAGATCGAAGAAGTTGTCCGTGACGCCGACCCGATCCAGGCCGAGGACTTCGGCCCACAGTTTCGCGAGCACCGCTTCCGTTTCGGTGCGTGGCTCCACGTGGTCCGCGCCCTGCACCGAGGACGGGTCCGGAACCGGGAGCGCCGCACGGTCGGCCTTGCCGTTGGCGGTGATCGGGATCGCGGCCACCGGTACGAAGACCGACGGCACGAGATAGTCGGGCAACGTCTCGCCGAGGAAGGCCCGCAGCCCCGCCACCTCGCCGACGACGTAGGCGACAAGGCGTTTGTGGCCACCGATCTCCCGGGCTTCCACCACCGCCTCCCGCACCTCGGGATGGCGTCGCAACGCGGTCTCGATCTCGCCGAGTTCCACCCGGAAACCGCGGATCTTGACCTGGTCGTCCACGCGGCCCACGAATTCCAGCACGCCCTGAGCCGTCCAGCGGACGAGGTCGCCGGTCCGGTACATCCGGCTCCCCCGGTCGCCGAAGGGGTTCGCCACGAACCGGTCCGCGGTCAGGCCCGGGCGGCGCAGATAGCCGCGGGCCAGGCCGTCGCCGGAGACGAAGAGCTCACCGGTGGCCCCGATCGGTACCGGCCGCAGCGCGGCGTCGAGGACGTGGACCTCGGTGTTCGGGATGGGAGCGCCGATCGGCGGTGACACGCCCGGGGTCAGCGGCTCGCTCCACGAAGTGACCACAGTGGACTCCGTGGGCCCGTACGCGTTGATCATCCGCCTTCCGGGCGCCCAGCGGTCCACCAGCGACGCCGGGCAGGTGTCCCCGCCGACGATCACCGTGCGGAAGCCGGGCAGTTCCACCTCGGGCACGGTGGCGAGCGCGATCGGCGGGATCAGCGCGTGGGTGATCCGCCGCCGCCGCAGGACGTCGGCCAGCCCGGTGCCGAGCAGCGGTCCCTCGGGCGGCACGACGAGCGCGGCGCCGGCGGGCAGGGACAGGCACAGTTCCAGGATCGAGGCGTCGAAACTGGGCGAACTGAAGGCGAGCACCCGATCGCCCGGCCGCACCTCGCAGTGCTCGATCCCGGCCGCGGAGAACGACGCGAGCCCGGAATGGCTGACGACGACGCCCTTGGGCCGGCCGGTCGAGCCGGACGTGTAGATCACGTAAGCGGGCTGTGCCGGGTCGATCCGGACACCGAGGTCGGTGTCGTCGTACCCGGCAGCGTCGAGTTCGCTGTCCACCACCAGGACGGGGTGGGCGTCCTTCAGCATGTATTCGATCCGTTCGGCCGGGTAGCCGGGATCCACGGGCAGGAACGCGGCGCCGGTCTTGGCCACGGCCAGTTCGGTGACCACGAGCGCCACCGAACGCGGCAGGCGGACGGCCACGATCCGCTCCGGCCCGGAGCCTCGCTCAGCGAGCCATCGGGCCAGCCGGTTCGCCCTCGCGTTCAGCTCCGCGAAGGTCAGCGAGCCGGTGTCGGACACCAGAGCGGAGGCGTCCGGCGTCCGCCGGGCCTGTGCTTCGACGAGTTCGGCCAGTGAAGCCGCCGGGATTTCGCGCGCGGTGTCGTTCCACGCTCGCAACCGTTCGAGTTCACCGCGCGGCAACGACGGCAGGGCCGCCATCGGCCGGTCCGGCTCGGCGGCGAGCATGGTCAGGAGTTCCCGCAGCCGCGCGATCAGCCGTTCGATGGTCTCCGCGTCGAACAGCCCGGTGCTGTAGTTGATCGCCCCGTGCACCGTGTCGCCGTCCTGTTCGAACTGCACGAGGAGGTCGAAGGGGGCCGACACCGCGGGCAGCGCGACCTCCCCCGCGACGAGCGTGCCGGAACCCGGCCGGTCACCGGTGTTCTGCAGGACGACCATGGCCTGGAACAACGGTGTCCGGCTCGGGTCGCGAGCCGGTTGCACGGCGTCCACCACGCGCTCGAACGGGACGTCCTGGTGGGCGAAGGCGTCGAGCACCACGGTCCGCACCTGGGCGAGGAACTCCCGGAAGGAGCATCCGGTGTCCACAGTGGACCGTAGGGTCAAGGTGTTGACGAAGAACCCGACGAGGCGTTG
This sequence comes from Amycolatopsis sp. WAC 04169, assembly GCF_003947535.1. NCBI lineage: Bacteria > Bacillati > Actinomycetota > Actinomycetes > Pseudonocardiales > Pseudonocardiaceae > Amycolatopsis > Amycolatopsis sp. WAC 04169. The sequence goes on from NZ_QHJI01000010.1 coordinate 22,773, forward strand.
CAGCTCGGCGCGTTCCCGTCCGGCGGTCACCGTGCCGACGGCGACGTCCCGCTGGCCCGTCCATCCGGCCAGCAGGATCTGGCAAGCGGCCACCAGGGTCATGAACAGGGTGCCGTCCTGGGCGGTGGCCAGCTCCCGGAGCTTCGCGACGACGTCGGCGGGCAGGTCGAACCCCATCCATTCGCCCTCCGTCGTGCGCACCGCCGGCCGGGGCCGGTCGGTGGGCAGCTCAAGGGGTTCCAGCCCGGCGAGGCGGTCCCGCCAGTGGTCGAGCTGACCGGTGAGCTCGGGACCGTCGAGGAGTTCGCGTTGCCAGGACGCGAAATCCGCGTACTGCACGGGAAGTTCGGGCAGTTCCGGCTCCTCGCCACGCGCGAGGGCGGTATAGACCTCGTCGAGTTCGGCGGCCAGCACGCCCGCGGACCAGCCGTCGGTGACGATGTGGTGCAGCGCCAGCAGCAGAACGTGCTCTTCGGACGTCCGCCGGAAGAGCCGTGCCCGCAGGAGCGGTCCGGTGCGCAGATCGAACGGCCGCGACGCTTCCCGTGCCAGCACGTCTTCGTCGAACTCCTCGACCGGGAGGTCGACGTCGCAGGGCTCGTGCACGACCTGGACGCCACGGCCGTCGATCGCGTCGAACGTGGTGCGCAGCGCTTCGTGCCGGGCGACCAGGAGTTCCAGCGCCCGCTTGAGGACCGCGACGTCGAGTTCCCCGCGAAGCAGCAACGCCGTGGGCGAGAGGTAATCGGCGCCGCCGGGCTCGAACTCGTCGAGGAACCACAACCGCTGCTGGGCGAAGGACAACGGCAGGGCACCGTCGCGGGCCACGACCGGGATCGGCCGCGTTTCGGCCCGCCGGTCCGGCAGCGCCGCGGCGAACCGGCCGAGGGTCGGCGCGCTGAACAACGCGCGCGGTGAGACGTCGACGCCCAGTTCCGCCCGCACCCGCGACGTGATCCGCATGCTGAGGATCGAGTCGCCGCCGAGTTCGAAGAAGCCGTCCGTCACCCCGACCCGGTCGAGTTTCAGCACCTCCGCCCAGATGACGGCGAGGCGGCGTTCGGTCTCGGTCCGCGGCGCCACGTACTCGGCCGCGGCGTCGCGGCCGGGTGCGGGCAGCGCTCGCTTGTCGACCTTGCCGTTACGCGTCAGGGGAAGGGCGTCGAGCGCGACGAGCACCGACGGCACGAGGTGGCCGGGCAGGCGGTCTCGCAGCCAGTCCCGCAGCCCTTGTGTGTCGCCGACGACGTAGGCGACGAGGCGTCCGTCGTGCGCGGTGACCGTGGTGTCGGTGACCGCCGGATGCTGCCGCAGCACGGCTTCCACTTCGCCGGGTTCGACCCGGAACCCGCGGATCTTGACCTGGTCGTCGACGCGGCCGAGGTAGTCGAGCCGCCCGTCGGTGGTCCAGCGCACCCGGTCGCCCGTGCGGTACATCCGGGTGCCCGGCGGGCCGAACGGATCGGCGACGAAGCGGTCCGCGGTCAGCCCGGGACGGCCGAGGTAACCGCGGGCGAGCTGGACACCGGCGAGGAACAGCTCCCCCGGTACCCCGGCCGGGACCGGCGTGCCCGTGGCGTCCAGGACGTAGGCCCGCAGGTTGGGCAGCGGACGGCCGATCAGCGGCCGGTCTCCGGCCACCGGTGTGTGGACGGCGTCGACCGTCACCTCGGTGGGGCCGTAGTAGTTGTACGAGGTGACACCGGACGCCACTAGCTCCCGCCACAGCCGCTCGCCGGTCGCCTCACCGCCGACGAGTACCGTGCCGGGCCGATGTTCCCCGCTCAGCAGTCGTGCCTCCAGCAGCTGCTGGAGATAGGCCGGGGTCAGGTCCATCAGGTCGATCCGGTGGTCGCGGACGTAGCCGACGACGGCGTGGGGATCGAGCCGGGTGTCGTCGTCGAGCACGTGCAGCTCGTGCCCGTCGATCAGGGCCAGAAGCGCTTCCCAGGACGTGTCGAACGACAACGACGCGGTGAGCGCCACCCTGCGGCGCTCCTCGGCGAGGAAGACACGGCGGTGCGCGGCGAGCATGTTCATCAGGCCACGGTGTTCGATGACGACGCCCTTCGGCGTTCCCGTCGAACCGGAGGTGTAGATGACGTACGCCGCGGTGTCCGCGCTCGCCCCGGTCGCGGCGGAGGTCGCGGGGCCGGGGTCCGTCCCGTCCAGCACGACGACCGGTCGCGCGTCCTCGAGCAGGAACCGTTTCCGTTCCTCCGGAAGGCCGGGATCGACCGGCAGGTAGGTCGCGCCCGTCTTGAAGATCGCGAGGATCGCGATGACGGCTTCGGCCGAACGGGGAAGCGCGACGGCGACCACCGTTTCCGGCCCCGCACCCTGGGCGGCCAGGTGTCCCGCCAGCCGCGTGGCGCGGGCGTCGACCTCGGCGAAGTCCAGCACCTCGTCTCGGAAGATCAGCGCGGTCTCGTGCGGTATCCGGGCGACCGTCGCCTCGAAGACGTCGAGCACCGTGCCGGATGGCACGTCGATCAGCGGGCCGCTGCCCGTGGACAGCAGTTCACGCCGTTCGGACGGCGACAACGGGGAAAGCGCGTCGAGGCGGCACCGCGGGTCATCGGCGATGGCACGGACGAAACCGGCGAGCTGATCCGCGAGGCGGCGAACCGTGCCCGCGTCGAACAGCCGGGGGTCGTAGGAGAGTTCGAGCCCGAGTTTGTCGTGCAGGTAGGCGGTGAGGTTCAGCGGGAAGTTCGTCGTATCGAGCGATTCGACGTCCAGCACGCGCACGTCGGCCTGTCCGCTGTCCTCGATCGGGTAGTTCTCGAACACCACCACGCTGTCGAACAGCGCCGTACCGGCCGGAACGGCCGTGAACGCCTGCAGTTCGGACAGGGCGAGGAAGTCGTAGCGGCGCGCGTCGGCCTGCGCCGCCTGGGTTTCGCGCAGCCAGTCGAGCGCGACTTCCCGGCCACGGACCTCCACCCGCGTCGGGACCGTGTTGATGAACATGCCGATCATCGACTCGACCCCGGGCATCCCCTCCGGGCGGCCGGACACGGTCGTCCCGAACAGGACGTCGGTTTCCCCGCTGTAGCGCGCGAGCAGCAGCGCCCACGCGCCTTGCACGATCGTGTTGACCGTGAGCGCCGCGGACTTCGCCGTCTGGTGCAGCTTCGCCGACTCCTCCGGGGAAAGCTCGACCAGGACCGCCTCCGCGGATTCCGCCCGGTGCGCTTCCGTCGGCCGCCGGTCGAAGGGCAGCGGGGTCGGGGTGGTGAACCCGTCCAGGACGGCGCGCCAATGGTCCTCCGCCTCGGCGCGGTCCTGTGCGGCGAGCCAGGCCAGATAGTCGCGGAACGGACGTCGCGGGACCAGCCGCGCGGGCCGGCCTTCCACGATGGCCGCGTACTGTTCGCACACCTCGCCGAAGACCTGCGCCGTACTCCAGCCGTCGAGCAGGACGTGATGCGAGGTCCACACCAACTGCACCTCGTCCTCGGGGAGCCGGGCGATCGCGAGCCGCATCAACGGCGGCTCGGTCAGCTCCATTCCCGCCGCCACGTCGTCGGCGAGCAGCTTCTTCAGTTCCCGGTCCTGCTCGTGCCGGTTGAGCGCGCGCCAGTCGTGGTGCCGGACCGGGACCACGACCTCGCGGTGAACCCGCTGGACCGGCTCCTCGATACCGTCCCAGGCGGTACTGCTGCGCAGGATCGGCGTGCGGTCGACCACCCGCTGCCACGCCTCGGCGAGCGCGTCCGGCCTGCTCACGCCGGCCAACCGGAGCCGGAACTGGTCGAAATAGGCGGTCGATCCGGTGTCGACCAGGCTGTGGAACAGCATGCCCGTCTGCAACGGCGTGAGCGGGTAGATGTCCTCGACGTCGCGGCCGTCACCGGCGAAGCGGTCGACGTCCGCCTGCGAGAGCCGCGCCAACGGAAAGTCCGACGGCGTACGTCCACCGCTCTCGGCGCAATGCGCGATGATCCCGCGCAACGCACCGAGCATGGCTTCGGCGATCCCGCGCACGGTTTCCTCATCGTGCACCTCGTCGGAATACTGCCAGGTGAGATGCAATTCGCCGCTTTCGACGACACCGACGACGTCGAGCAGATACGGACGGACGCTTTCCGGATCGCTGTCGTGTCCGAGGGTCTCCCCTCTGCCCCGGATCCACCCGTCGTCAGGGCTCCCCATGTCCCAGCGGCCGTGGTAATTGAAGGAAATCCGCGGTTCGGGGGCCGCTCGTAAAGCGGAACCCGGCGTTTCTTCGGCGTTCGAGTAGCGCAAAGCCCCGAATCCCGCGCCTTTCGACGGGACCGCGCGCAGTTGTTCCTTCACGGATTTGAGCACGTCGCCCCACTCGCCTTCGGGCACGGCGAGCGAGAGCGGGTACTGCGCGGTGAACCAGCCGATCGTGCGCGAAAGGTCCAGCGGGCCGGCGATCTCCTCGCGGCCGTGGCCCTCCATGGCGATCACCACCCGCGACCGCCCCGTCCAGCGAGCCAGCGCCCGGCCGAGCGCGCTCACCAGCACGTCGTTGACCTCCGTGCGGTACGCGCCGGGTACGTCGCGGAGGAGCGCGGTGGTCTCGGCCCGGCCAAGTGACACCGAGACACCGCGCTCCGACTTCGCGGTGTTGCGGCCCGGGCGGTCAACCGGAATGTCCGTCCGAGCTCCGCGAAACGCAGTTTCCCAGTACCCGATTTCCTTGTCGAGTCGTCCCATTTTCACGTATTCGCGCAGAGAACGCGCCCAATACGTGAATGATGTTCGCACCGGGGGCAGGGTTTCGCCCCGGTACGCGCGTTCGAGGTCGGCCAGCAGAACGCGCCACGACACCCCGTCCATGACGAGATGGTGGGCGGTGAGGAACAGCTGTGGTGCCCGGTCCCGGAAGGTGAACACCACCGCACGCCAGAGCGGCCCGGTGGTCACGTCGAGCGACGTCTGTGCCCGCACCGCCTCGGTGTGCATGGCAGCGGAGACACTGTCCACTTCGGACAGATCGACGTGCCGGAGAAGGTCGGCGGATTCGACGGGAGCGGGCTCCTGCACCCAGCCCTCGTTCGTCCGGGAAAAGCGCATGCGCAACGCGTCGTGGTGCTCACCGACGCGGTTCAGGGCGGAGATCAGCTTCGGTATGTCCACTGAGGACAGTACGACGTGCACGGACATGGTCAGCCGCCACGGCTCGTCCATCCGCTCGAACAGCCAGGACTGGATCGGGCCGAGCGGCGCGGGTCCGGCGTCGTCCACCTCGACCTGGTCCACCGGCACTTCGGTGCGGGCGACGTGCGCGAGTTCGGCGATGGTCTGGTTGCGGAACAGGTCCTTCGACGACAGCGTCAACCCCGCCTGCCGGGCCGCCGCGACGACCTGGATGCTGAGGATCGAATCCCCACCGAGACCGAAGAAGTTGTCCTCGACACCGACCCGGTCGACGCCGAGCACCTCGGACCAGACCCCCGCCAACACGGTCTCGACGTCGGTGCGCGGCGCCACATACCGGTTCTCGGTCCGGGCGCCGGGCTCCGGCAGCGCACGGGTGTCGAGTTTCCCGTTGGCGTTGAGCGGCAACCGCTCCAGCGGGACGAACACGGCGGGCACCATGTGCGCGGGCAGGGAGCGGCTGAGGAACTCCCGCAGTGCCGTCGTCCCCGGCACAGGTCCCGTCAGGTACGCGACGAGCCGCCGCGCGTCGCCGGTCCCGTGGGCGACGACGGCCGCCGCGTCGACGTCGGGATGTGCGACGAGCGCCGCTTCGATCTCGCCGGGTTCGATGCGGAATCCGCGGATCTTGACCTGGTGGTCGGCCCGGCCGCGGTAGTCCAGCTCACCGCCGCCGGTCCACCGCAGCAGATCGCCGGTGCGGTACATCCGGGTGCCGGCTCCGCCGAAGGGGTCCGCGACGAACCGCGACGCGGTGAGGCCGGGCCGGTCCAGATAACCGCGTGCCAGGCCCGCGCCGGCCACGTAAAGCTCACCGGTCACGCCGGGCGGGACGGGAGCGAGATCGGCGTCGAGCACGTAGGTCCGCAGGTCCGGGATCGGGACCCCGACGGTGGCCGTCCCGTCCGCTTCCAGCGCCCGGTACGTGACGTGCACCGTGGTCTCGGTGATGCCGTACATGTTCACCAGCCGCGGCCCGTCCGGATGCCGCCGGAACCACTCCCCCAGCCGCGCCGGATCCAGAGCTTCGCCGCCGAAGATCACGTATCGCAGGCTGAGCTCCGGAGTCGGCAGCGTGCTCAGCCGGTGGAACGCCGACGGCGTCTGGTTCAGGACCGTCACCCGCTGCTCGGCGAGCAGCGCCAGGAACTCCTCCGGTTCGCGGACCGCGTCCTGCGGGACGACCACGAGCCTGCCGCCGTGCAGCAGCGCGCCCCACAGCTCCCAGACCGAGAAGTCGAAGGCGTAGGAGTGGAAGAGCGTCCAGACGTCGTTCTCGTCGAAGCCGAACCAGTGCGCGGTCGAGGAGAACAGGCGGGTGACGTTGGAGTGCGGGATCAGCACGCCCTTGGGCACGCCGGTGGAGCCGGAGGTGTAGATGACGTAGGCGGTGTTGTCCGGCTCGACCCGCACCCGCGGAGCGGTGTCCGGGCGGCCGTCGGCCTCGACGGAGTCGACCACGCACACCGGACGCGCGTCCGCCAGCGTCGCCTCGATCCGCGCCGCCGGGTACGCCGGGTCGATCGGCAGGTAGGCGGCGCCCGTCTTCAGCACGGCGAGCACCGCGACGACGAGGTCCGCCGAACGCGGCAGCCGCAGCGCCACCAGCCGCTCCGGCCCCGCGCCCTGGTCGATCAGCCGGTGGGCGAGACGGTTGGCGCGCCGGTCGAGTTCGTCATAGGTCAGCTCCGTGCTCCCGCTCGTCACCGCGATGGCGTCCGGAGTACGCGCGGCGCGTTCGGCGAAGAGTTCGTGCAGGACGGGCGAAGGTTCCGCCTCCGCCTTGCCATTCCACTCCAGCAGCACCCGGTCGCGTTCGGCCGGGCTGATCCAGGGCTGCTGTCCGAGCGGCAGTTCCGGAGCCGTCGCGATGCCGTCGAGCAGGCGGCGAAGCCAGCCGGTCAGCCGCTCGATCGTGGCGGGATCGAACAGATCGGTGTTGTAGTTGACGAGCGCGTCGAGCCGGCCTCCGGTCTCCTGGAAGTGGATCGTGAGGTCGAAACCGGCGGTCACGACCGGCGGCGCCAGCTCTTCGACCTCCAGGCCCGCCATCGACGGCCGGGTGTCCGGGGTGTTGTGCAGTACCACCAGCACCTGGCACAGCGGTGTCCGGCTGGTGTCGCGTTCGGGCTGCAGGTCGTCGACGACCCGGTCGAAAGGCACGTCCTGGTGCGCGAAAGCGTCCAGGACGGTGTCCCGCACGTCGTCGAGGAAGACGTCGAACCCGAGTTTCAAGTCCACTGTGGACCGCAGGACGAGGGTGTTGACGAAGAACCCGATCAGGCCTTCGAGGTCCGTCCGCTCGCGGCCGGAAACGACGGTGCCGACGGCGATGTCGTCCTGCCCCGACCAGCGGGCGAACAGCAGTTGGCTCGCGGCGATCAGGGTCATGAACAGGGTGCCGCCCTGATGCCGGGACAGCTCCTTGAGCCGCGCCGTGGTCCCGGCGGGCACGCTGAATTCGTACAGGGCACCGTTCTTGGTGCGCACGGCCGGACGGGGCCGGTCGGTGGGCAGGTCGAGCGCGGGCACGCCGTCGAGGCGGTTGCGCCAGTAGCTGAGCTGGGCGTCGAAGTCGGTGCCTCGCAGCCGTTCCCGCTGCCAGACGGCGTAGTCCGCGTACTGCGCCGGCAACGGTGGAAGGACCGGCTCTTCGTCGCGGCGGAACGCGCTGTAGCACGTGGCCAGCTCGGCCAGCAGCACGCCGGAGGACCAGCCGTCGGTGACGATGTGGTGCAACACGAGCGTGAGCACGTGATCGCCGGGCGCGAGCCGGGTCAGCGCGACCCGCAGCGACGGCCCGGTGTGCAGGTCGACGGGGCCGGTCGCGGCGGCGAGGGCGCCGTCCAGGTCGCCTTCGGTGACGGGCACGTCGACGGCGTACGGCGGGTGGATCACCTGGACGCCGCGGCCGTCGACGGTCGCGAAGGTGGTCCGCAAGGATTCGTGCCGGGCGACCAACGTGGTCAGGGCGCGGTTCAGCGCGCCCGTGTCCAGCTCACCGCGCAGCCTCAAGGCCGTCGGCGACACGTATTCGGTGCTGCCCGGTTCGAATTCGTCGAGGAACCACAACCGCTGTTGCGCGAAGGAAAGCGGCGCCTCGAACCGGCCGCCGTCCCTGGGCAGCACCGGAATCGGCGCCTGCGGCGCGGTGATCTCGGGCAACCGCAGGGCGAGGCGCGCCGGAGTGGGCGCGGTGAAGACGAGCCGCGCGGGCACGTCGGCGCCGAGCGTGTCGCGGAGCCGCGCGAGCACACGGATGCCGAGGAGGGAGTCGCCGCCGAGTTCGAAGAAGTCGTCGTCGACGCCGACGCGTTCGACACCGAGGACGTCGGACCAGATGGCGGTCACCAGCCGCTCACGGTCGTTGCGGGGAGCCACGTACGGCGTCGAGGTGGCGTGTCCGGGATCGGGCAGGGCGCGGCGGTCCAGTTTTCCGTGCCGGGTCAACGGCAGTGCGTCCAGGCCGACGAACGCCGAGGGGACGAGATGCGCGGGCAGGACGTGGTGCAACGCCGTCCGCAGCGGGGCGGGGTCGGCGTCGCCGACGACGTAGGCGACCAGTTTGCCGTCCCGCGCGTCCACGGCGGCGTCGGTGACGGACGGCTGCGCGCGCAGCGCCGTCTCGACCTCGCCGGGCTCGATCCGGAAGCCGCGGACCTTGATCTGGTCGTCGACGCGGCCGAGGTGTTCCAGCCGCCCGTCGGGGGTCCAGCGGGCACGGTCGCCGGTGCGGTAGAGCCGGGTACCGGGCGGGCCGAACGGGTCGGCGGTGAAGCGATCCGCGGTCAGTCCCGGCCTGCCCAGATAGCCTCGGGCGAGCTGGGCGCCGGCGAGACACAGTTCGCCGGGCACCCCGGCGGGCACGAGCCTCGACCCTTCGTCCAGGACGTAGGCGGTCACGTTGCCGAGTGGCGTGCCGATCACCGGCCGGTCGCCGGTCACCGGCGCGCAGGTGGTGTCCACAGTGGACTCGGTGGGCCCGTAATAGTTGTGGACCGCGGTTCCGGAAGCGGCGAGCGCGCGCCAAAGGTCGCCGTCGAGGGCCTCGCCGCCGACCATGAGGAACTTCGGCCGGTGTTCTCCGTCGAGCAACCCGGCGGGCAGCAACTGCCGCAGGTACGACGGCGTGACGTCGAGGAAGTCGACGCGCTCGTCCCGCACATAGCGCGTCAGCCCGTCCGGATCGAGCCGGGTCTCTTCGGTGATGACGTGCAGTTCGTGACCGTCCGCGAGCAGCAGGGGGCCTTCCCACGACGTGTCGAACGACAGGGTCGCGGTCAGCGCGACGCGCATCCGCTCGCGGCCGAAGACGGTGCGATGGTTGGCGAGCAGGTTGACCAGCGCCGCGTGTCCGACGACGACACCCTTCGGTGTCCCCGTCGAACCCGACGTGTGGATGACGTACGCGGCGTCCGACGGCTGCGGCGGCTCCGGTCGCGGCCGGTCGGTGGTGACCGTGAAGGTGTCGTCGAGGACGACGACCGGCCGGGTGTCGTCCAGCAGGGTCCGGATCCGCTCGGCCGGCAGGCCGGGGTCGATCGACTGGTGCACGGCACCGGCTTTGAGCACGGCGAACAACGCGACGATCGCGTCGGCCGAACGCGGCAGCAGCACCGCGACGACCTGGTCCGGCCCGGCGCCGCGGGCGGCCAGTTCCGCGGCGAGGCCGTCGGTGCGGGCGGCGCGTTCGGCGAAGGTCAGCCGGGTGTCGCCGCAGACGAGCGCGACCTCGTCAGGCTGGGTGGTCGCCTGGTGGTCCAGGAGATCGACGATGGTGGTCGCCGGAACCTCCAGCTCGGTGCTCCCCCACGACAGCAGGCGGCGCTCTTCGTCCTCGTCGGTCAGCGGCAGGTCCGCGATCCGGCGCCCGGGTTCGGCGGCGATCCCGGCCAGCAGCCGCAGCAGGTGGCCGACCAGGCCGTCGATGGTGGCGGCGTCGAACAGTTCGGTGCTGTATTCGACAAGTCCGGCCAGCCTGCCGCCGGATTCCTCGAACTCGATCGAGAGGTCGAAGTTCGCCGCGTCCCGGGCGACGTCCGCCGGTTCCACGGCCAGCCCCGGGAATTCCGGACCGTCGCCGGAAGCGGAATGCAGCAGCACCATGACGTCGAACAGCGGGTTCCGGCCGGCGTCACGGCCCGCCCGCACGGCGTCGACGACCGCGTCGAACGGCACGTCGTCATGGGCGAAGGCGTCCAGAACGGTCTGGCGGGCGTGGGTCAGGTGCTCGCTGAAGGACAGGGACCGGTCGACGTCCGAGCGTAGGACGACGGTGTTGACGAAGAAGCCGACGACCCGTTCCAGTTCCGGCCGCTCGCGGCCCTGCACGACGGTTCCGAGCGCGATGTCCTCCTGCCCGGTGTAGCGGGCGAACAGTGCCTGGCACGCGGCGACGAGCACCGTGAACAGCGTCGTCTCCGACGAGCGCGCCAGCTCGGCCAGCCGTCCCGCGACCTCCGTGGGCACGGTGAACTCCCGTGTCGCGCCGTCGGTGCTCCGGACCGGTGGCCGCGGCCGGTCGGTGGGCAGCTCCAGCGGGGCGACGCCGTCGAGATGCGACTTCCAGTAGCCGAGACCCGCACCCCGGAGTGGCCGGTTTCGTTGCCATACGGCGAAATCCGCGTACTGCACCGGCTGGGCGGGCAGCCGGGCGCGGTCGCCGTCGCGGTAGAGCAGGCCGAGTTCCTCGGTCAGCACGCCCATCGACGCGCCGTCGGTGGCGATGTGGTGCACGCACACCAGCAGCACGTGCTCGGTGTCGGTGAGCCGCAGCAGCGCCGCGCGCAGCAGTGGCCCGCGGCTCAGGTCGAACGGCCGGGTGTACTCGGCCCGCAGGACGTCTTCGAGGTCTCCGGGCCCGACGTCCACGACGGGCAACGCGATCTCGTGGGGCGGCCGCACGATCTGGAAGCCCTCGCCGTCGATCTCCTCGTAGGTGGTGCGCAAGGGCTCGTGGCGAGCGACCAGCAGTCGTAGCGCGGTGGCCAGCGCGGCGCGGTCGAGCGGTCCGGTCAGGCGCAGGGCGAACGCGCTGTTGTACTCGGGGTCGTCCGGCCGCAGCCTGCTGAGGAACCAGAGCCGCCGCTGGGCGGACGAGAGCGGGATCGGGCGGGAACGGTCGGCGGCGGCCGGGATCTCCGGCGCCGGGCCTGCCGTTCCCGCCATCCGCGCGCGCAGCACCTCCCGCAGGTGGGCGGGCAGTGCCGCGATGCGGTCCTGTCGGGACGAGGTCATGGTGGCGTCCTCACGCTTCCGTTTCGGAGGCGAGGCTCTCGAGCTCGCCCAAGATGAGTTCTTCGACCGTCCCGGCCAGCCCCGCGACGGTGCGCGCGGTCAGGACGTCGGCCGGGGTCAGCCGGACGGCGAACAAGGCGCCCGCCTTGGCCGCGATGTGCAGGCTCCGCAGCGAATCCCCGCCGAGGGCGAAGAAGTTGTCCTCGGCGCCGACCCGCTCCACGCCGAGTACTTCGGCCCAGATCGCGGCCAGCGCCTGTTCGGTTTCGGTTTCCGGCTCGACGTACCCCGTCTCCGGCGCGGCGGGCGCTGGCAAGGCCTTGCGGTCGAGCTTTCCGTTGGCGCTGACCGGGATCCGGTCCAGCGCGACGAACGCCGACGGCACCAGATAGTCCGGCAGCCGATCGGCCAGGAAGTCCCGGAGTGTGTCCTGCCCGGCTTCCGACACGACGTAGGCGACGAGTTGCTTGGCACCGGGCTGGTCCTCGCGAACGACGACGGCCGCCTGCGCCACGGCGGGATGCCGGGCCAGCACTGCCTCGACCTCACCCGGCTCGACCCGGAACCCGCGCAGCTTCACCTGATCGTCCGCCCGCCCGAGGAATTCGAGGGTGCCCGCTCGGGTCCGGCGGACGACGTCGCCGGTGCGGTACATCCGTTGCCCGCCCGGGGCCGCGAGGAACCGGTCGGCGGTCAGCCCCGGCCGGTCGCGGTAGCCGCGAGCGAGACCCGAGCCGGCGAGGTACAGCTCGCCCGGCATTCCCGGCGGCACCGGGCGCAGCTCCTGATCCAGCACGCGGGCGACCATCCCGTCCAGCGGTGTGCCGATCGGGACCCGGTCGGGAACCGTCTCGTCCATCGGATGGGCGGTGGCGAACGTCGTCGTCTCGGTGGGGCCGTAGCCGTCCACGACGCGCAGCGCCTGGCAGGCACCCAGCACTCGCCGCACCGCCTCGGCGGGCACGACGTCGCCGCCGGTCCACACCTCCCGCAGTCCGGCGAAGCAGTCCGGGCTTTCCTGCGCCAGCACGCGGAACAGGCCCGCCGTGACCCACATCCCGGTCAGCCCGTGCTCGCGGATCAAGGTCCGCAGCCGGTGCGCGTCGAGGCCGCCGTCCGGGGCCGTGACGACGCGGCCGCCGGTGAGCAGCGGCACCCACAGTTCGTAGGTGGTCGCGTCGAAGGCCGCCGGGGAATGCAGCAGCACCCGTTCGTGTGCACCGCCGCTGAACCGGCTGTCCCCGGCCAAGGCCGCGACGTCACGGTGCCGCACGGCGACGCCCTTCGGCGTGCCGGTGGACCCCGAGGTGTACATGACGTACGCCAGCCGGCCGGGATCGACGACGACGGCGGGATCACCGTCCGGCTCGCCGTCCACTGAGGACAGCCGGATGGCATCTGGGTAGTCCGTGTCGGACACGACGAACCGCACACCTTCGAGCAGTACCTGCCGCCGTTCCGCCGGGGCGCGGGTGTCGATCGGCAGATACGCGCCACCCGCCTTGACCACGGCCAGTTCCGCCACCACGGTGCCCGCCCTGCTCGTGGCGAGGCCGACCGGTTCCTCCGGGCGCAAGCCGAGCCCGATCAGGCGGTTGGCCAGCCGGTTCGCCCGCCGGTTCAGCTCGGCGTACGTGACCGGTTCGCCGTCGAGGACGGCAGCCACCGCGTCGGGCCGGGTGCGGACCTGCTCGGCGAAGAGGTCCGGCAGCGACCGGGCGGGGGCCGCCGTGCCGGTTTCCGTCCATCGCGCCAGGAGCAGTTCGTCCTCCGTGGTCAGCATCGACACGTCGGTGATCGCCCGAGCGCCGTCCACCGTCAGTTCCCGGAGCAGGGTGAGCAGGTGACCGGCCAGCCGGCTCACCGTTTCGGCGTCGAATAAGGCCGGGTCGTAGCCCAGGTCGACGTTCAGCTCACGACCGGGCGACGCGACGACCGTCAGCGGGAAGTTCGTCGTCTCTCGTGCCGACAGATCGCGCACGGTCAGGCCGTGCCCGGCCTCGGCGCCGGTGATCGGATAGTTCTCGAACACCACCAGGCTCTCGCAGAGGTTCACTCCCCCGGGCAGCTCCGCCCAGCCTTGGACCAGCGCGAGCGGAAGATGTCCGTGACGGCGCGCCTCGGCCTGCCCCGCCTGAAGATCCGCGAGCCACTCGGCGACACGGGCACCACGGTCGATCCCGACCCTGACCGGCAGCGTGTTGATGAAGATGCCGGTGATCGCGTCCACACCGGTCACCTCGGGCGGGCGGCCGGACACGGTGGACCCGAACACGACGTCGTCGTGGCCGCTGTAAGCCGACAGCAGCAAGGCCCAGGCCCCTTGCAGGACCGCGTTGTGCGTGAGGCCGTGGCGTTTGACGAACCCGTCGAGCCCGCTCGTCGCCGCCTCGTCGAGGCGCACAGGCAGCCACTCGGACGAACAGGCGACATGCCCGGCCGCGGGCGCCCGATCGCCGGGAACGGGTGTCGGCCCGTCGATCCCGGAAAGCGTGCGACGCCAGAAGCGTTCGGCGTCGGTCCGGTCGAGGCCGCCCAGCCACGCGAGGTAGTCCCGGAACGGCGGCCTCGTGGGCCGCGTCTGCCCGGCGTAGGCGCCACAGACGTCGGACAGGACGTGGAAGACGCTCCAGCCGTCGAGCAGTGCGTGGTGGAACGTCCACAGCACCTGGACCTCGGTCTCCGACAACCGCACGAGCGCCACGCGCATCAGCGGCGCCTCCGCGAGGTCGAGCCCTTGTTCGCGGTCCTCGGCCAGGAGCCGCTGGAGATCGTGACCGGTCCCGTCCAGCACGCGGATCGGCAGCCGTACCTCGCGGTGTACCACCTGCAGCGGCTCCTCGACGCCGGTCCACACGAACGCCGTCCGCAGGATCGGCGTACGGTCCACGACCCGCTGCCACGCCGTGGCGAGCCGGTCGAGGTCGGTGACACCTTCGAGGACGAATGTCGCCTGCTCGACGTACATGCCTTGCGCCGTCTGGGAAAGGCCGTGGAACAGCATCCCGCCCTGCATGGGCGTCACCGGGTAGACGTCCTCGACCGTCCGGCCGTCGCCGACCAATTTGTCCACTGTGGACTGGTCGAGGGTGGCGAGCGGGAAGTCCGACGGCGTGCGGCCGCCGGCTTCCGGTGCGGCGCAGTGCGCGATGATCTCACGCAGCGCGGCCAGCATCCGCTCCGCGAGTTCTTCGACGGTGCGGCGATCGTGCCGGGTCTCCACGTGCGCCCAGGTCAGCTCCAGTTTCCCGGCAACGACACGGCCGACGATGTCGAGCGTGTGGCCCGCGGGCGCGGCCGGGTCGACGTCGGCGTCGAGCGCGCCGGTCCGGAACGCGCCCGCCTCGGCGTCGTCGAACCGGCCGAGGTAGTTGAAGCCGATCCGGGGATCGATGGCCGGCGCGGTACCGGTGAGATAGCGCAGGGCGCCGTACCCGATGCCCCGCCGCGGCACCGCCCGTAGCTGTTCCTTCACCGCTTTGAGCGCGGCGCCCCAGTCGTCCGGGACGTCGAGCGCCACGGGGAACATGCTGGTGAACCAGCCGACCGTGCGGGACAGGTCGACGTCGTCGAACAGGTCTTCGCGCCCGTGTCCCTCCAGGTCGATCACCGGGGTCTGTCCTGTCCAGTCCCGCAGCACCCGGCCCAGCGCGGCGAGCAGCACGTCGTTGACCTGCGTGCGATAGACCTCGGGAACATCCTGGAGCAGCGCCCTGGTCTCCTCGGCGGTGAGCCGGACCGCCACCTCGCCGGTGTCGGCGATCGTGGCCGGTACCGCCTCGGCCGGCGGCGCCGGGATCCCGCGCCAGTAAGCCAGTTCGTCGTCGAAACCGCCGGACTCGGCGTGCTCGGCCAGCCGCCTGGCCCACTCCAGGTACGACGTCGTCTTCGGCCCGAGTTCGCCGCCGCGGTAGGCGGCTTCCAGGTCCTCCAGCAGGATCCGCCAGGAGACGCCGTCGACGACGAGATGGTGCGCGGCCAGGGTCAGCCGCCGCCCGTCGAGCACCGCGGCCAGCAACGGCCCGCGTCCGAGGTCGAAGGCGATCTCGTCGGTGAGCAGCTCAGCCGGCCACACCGGTTCGCCGTGCTGGACGCCGTCGCGTGCGAATCGCAGCCGCAGCCCGTCGTGCTGAGCCCACACGGCTTCCAGCGCACGGCGCAGCGCGGCCTCGTCCACCTCTTCGGTGAATTCCAGCACCACTCGCTGGTCGAACCGGTCCGGCAGGCCGTCGAAGTACCAGTGCTGGATCGGGGTGAGCGGCGCCGTCCCGGTGACCGGCCCCTGTTCGGCGCGCGGCCCGGCGTCGCCACCGGCGTGGGCGGCCAGCGCGGCGAGGGTCGGATGCCGGAAGACGTCGTGAGGCAGCAAGGTCAGCCCAGCGCGGCGGGCGCGTGACACGACCTGGATGCTGAGGATCGAGTCGCCGCCCAGTTCGAAGAAGTTGGCCTCGGCGCCGACGTCCGCGACGCCGAGCACGTCGGACCAGATCGCGGAGAGCGCGCGTTCGGCCTCGGTCGTGGGCGCGGTCCCGGCCGACTTGCCGCCGAAGTCCGGCGCGGGCAGGGCGCGGCGGTCGACCTTCCCGTTGGCGGTCAACGGGAAACGGTCGAGCCGGACGAACACCGAGGGCACCATGTAGTCGGGCAGGGTGCGCCCGAGGAACTCGGCGAGGCCGTCCGCGTCGCCGGTGTGGTAGGCGACGAGGCGTTTGACGCCGTGGTCTTCCCTGGTCAGGACCGAGGCCTGGCCGACGTCCGGATGCGCGGTCAGCGCGGCCTCGATCTCCGCCGGTTCGATCCGGAAACCGCGGACCTTGACCTGCTCGTCGGCACGCCCGGTGTACTCCAGTTCCCCGCGCGGGTTCCAGCGGACGAGGTCGCCGGTGCGGTACATCCGCTCCCCCGGCGGGCCGAACGGGTCGGGCACGAACCGGTCGGCCGTCAGCGCCGGATCACCGAAGTACCCGCGGGCGAGTCCGGCGCCGGCGATGTACAGCTCACCGGGCACGCCCTGTGGCACGAGCCGCAGTTCGGCGTCGAGGACGTAGGTCCGCATGTTGTCGAGCGGTTTCCCGATCGGGACGGGACCGGTGACGTCGTCCGGAATCGGATGCGAGGTGGCGAAGGTCGTCGTCTCGGTCGGACCGTAGCCGTCGACGACGACCGTGCCCGGGCACGCCTCCCGCACCCGCCGGACCGCGGCGGCCGGGACGACGTCGCCGCCCGCCCACACCTCGCGCATCCCGCGGAAGGTCTCCGGGGCTTCCTGGGCGAGCAGCCGGAACAACCCGGCGGTGAAGAACGCCCCGTGGACCTCGTACTCGGCGATGACCCGCCGGAGGGTGTCCACGTCGAGGTCTCCCGGAGGGGCCACGACGACGGTGCCGCCGTTGAGCAGCGGGACCCACAGCTCGTAGGTGGAGGCGTCGAAGGCGGGCGAAGCGTGCAGCAGCACCCGCTCGTGCGCGGCGAAGCGCCGGTCGGCGGCGAGCGCGACGACGTCACGCTGGCGTACGGCCACGCCCTTCGGCCTGCCCGTCGAACCGGACGTGTACATCACGTAAGCGAGGTTGTCCGGCGCCGCCTCGGGCAGCGCCACGTCCGCCGTCCGGCCGTCGGGGACGACGATCTGTCCACTGTGGACCAACGACTCGGCGCGGGCCCGGTCGGTGACGAGGATCGGCACACCGTCCAGCAGTGTCTTCAACCGCGGCGCGGGAGCCCTCGTGTCGAGCGGGAGATACGCCGCGCCCGCCTTGACCACGGCGAGTTCGGCGACGACCAGGTCCGGGGAACGGTCCATGAGCACGCCGACGACGGTTTCGGGACCGGCGCCGAGCGACACCAGCCGCCGGGCGAGCCGGTCCGCGCGCTCGTCCAGGTCCGCGTACGTCAGGCGCACGCCGTCGCCGACGAGGGCGATCGCGCCGGGAGCGCGCGCGACCTGCCGTCCGAAGAGCTCGGCGAGACTTCCTGCCGGAAGCGGATGCGCCGTGTCGTTCCAGTCGCCGAGGATCTGGAGCCGTTCGGCGTCGGTGAGCAGGTCGATGCTGTCGAGCGGACGGTTCAGGTCCTCGGCGAAGGCGTCGAGCACGCCCACGAGCTGGTCCGTGATCCGCTCGGCCGTCGCGGCGTCGAACAGATCGGGGTCGTAGCCGACGTCGAGGCTCAGCCGTTCCCCCGGCGACGCGACGACGCTGATCGGGTAGTTCGTCGTCTCGGCGGCATCGACGTCGCGCAACCGCAGCCCGTCCCGCGTCGCCGAATCGATCGGGTAGTTCTCGAAGACGACGATGCTGTCGAAAAGGCTGCCGTCGGCACCACTCCACGCCTGCAACTTCGTCAACGGCAGATGCCCGTACCTGCGGGACTGCACCTGGCGGTCCTGCAACGCCGCCAGCCATCGCGCGACCGGCGACCGATCGGTGGTGACGCGGACCGGGAGCGTGTTGATGAAGATCCCGGTGATGTCGTCGGCGCCGGTCAGGTCGACCGGGCGACCGGAAACGGTGGTGCCGAAACAGACGTCGAGTTCCCCGGTGAGCCGGGACAGCACCAGCGCCCAGGCGCCCTGCAGGACGGTGTTCATCGTGAGCCCCGCCGTGCGCGCGGCTTTCGCGAGCCGCGCTGAGCTTTCGACCGGGACCCGCAGCCACTCGGCCGACCTGCTCGTGTGGTCTTGCGCCGTGAGCCGGCCGCGTGCGGTGAAGTCGCCGAGTTCGCGACGCCAGTGGCGTTCCGCCTCGGTGTCGTCCTGACGGTCCAGCCAGGCGACGTAATCCCGGAACGGCGGCCGCTCCGGTAGTTCGGCCCCGGAGTAGGCGGCGAACACATCGGACAGCACCCCGAAGACGCTCCAGCCGTCGAGCAGAACATGGTGGAACGTCCACAGCACCCGGACTTCCGTGTCCGAAAGCCGTGCCAGGGTCAGCCGCAGCAGGACTTCGCCGTCCAGATCCAGCCCTTCGGCACGGTCCGCGGCCAGAACCTCCTGCCAGAACCGCTCCTGCCCCGCGGCGGAGTGGGCGCGCCAGTCGAGCCGGTTGACCGGGACGGTCACCCGTCGCCGCACCACCTGTACCGGTTCCGGCACGCCCTCCCAGGCGATCCTCGTACGCAGCACGGGGGTGCGGTCGACGACGTGCTGCCAGGCTTCGGCCAGCGCGTCGACGTCCTCGACACCTTCGACAACGAAACCGACCTGCTGGAAGTAGAGCCGCTCGTCCGGCTGTGACAACGAGTGGAACACCATCCCCGCCTGCATCGGCGTGAGCGGGTAGAGATCTTCCACCGCCTTGCCGTCCCCGACGAGGGCGTCCACTGTGGATTGGTCGAGCGCGAGCAGCGGGAAGTCGGACGGGGTGCGCCCACCGGCCTCCGGTTCGGCGCAGTGCGCGATGATCTCCCGCAGGGCCGTCAGCATCGCCTCGGCGAGCCTGTCCACTGTGGACTCATGGTGGACACCCTCGGTGTAGTACCAGGTCAGTTCGAGTTCGCCGGACTCGACGCGGCCGACGACGTCGAGCAGATGCGCTCGCGCCGAAAGCTCGCTCTCGTCCGATTCCAGCCTGCCCGAGGTGAAGCGGCCGAGGTAGTTGAAACTCACTGCCGGGTCGATCGACGGCGCGGTCCCCGCCAGGTGACGCAGGGCGCCGTAGCCGATCCCGCGCCGGGGCACGGCCCGGAGCTGCTCCTTCACCGACTTCAGTGCCGTACCCCAGCCTTCGGGGACGTCGAGCGCGACCGGGAAGACGCTGGTGAACCAGCCCACCGTGCGAGACAGGTCGACGTCGTCGAACAGATCTTCGCGCCCGTGTCCTTCGAGGTCGATGACCGGGACCTTGCCCGTCCAGTCCCGCAGCACCCGGCCCAGCGCGGTGAGCAGCACGTCGTTGACCTGCGTGCGATAGGCGGCGGGTACTTCCCGCAGCAGCGCCTCGGTCTCCGCTTCGGGAAGCCGCACGGTGACCTCGCGCATCGCGGCGACCGTGGCCTCACCCTCGCCGTCGACCGGGATCGAGGTGTCCGCCGGCAGGCCGTGCCAGTGGTCGAGTTCGTCGTCGAATCCGCCGTCGGCGGTGTGCTCGGCGAGCCTGATCGCCCACTCCCGGAAGGAGGTGGTGCGCGGCCCGAGGTCGATCGCCTCGCCCCGCAGCGCCTGGGCGTAACCGCGGTCGAAGTCCTCGGCGAGCACCCGCCACGACACACCGTCGACGACGAGGTGGTGCACGGCGAGGGTGACGCCATGCTCGGAGAGGTCGAGGCGGATCAGCGGTGTCTCGGCGCCGACAGGACCGTTCTCCTGCTTCCAGCCGTCCTCGTGGGTGAACCGCATCCGCAGCGCGTCGTGGTGCTCCAGCAACGCGTCCACGGCCTTGCGTGCCGCGGCTCGGTCGATCCGCTCAGGTCCTAACCGGACGAACTGGTGGAAGTGCTCCGGATCAGCCGTCTGGGTCGCGAAGAACCACCGCTGGATCGGGGTGAGCGGCACCTCGCCGCTGACCGGGCCGCGACGGACGGTTTCGGCGGCGCTGCGTGCCGCAGCGGCGAGTGCCGCCGGGGTCCGATGGGCGAACAGGTCGCCGGGCAGCAGTTCCAGCCCGGCACGCCGGGCCTTCGACACCACCTGGATGCTGAGGATCGAATCGCCGCCCAGTTCGAAGAAGTCGTCGGTCGCCCCGACCCGTTCGACACCCAGCACCTCGGCCCAGATCCCGGCGAGCACGAGCTCGCGATCAGTGCGCGGCGCGACGTGGTCACGGGCCCCGAAGTCCGGGGCGGGCAGGGCGGCGCGGTCGAGCTTCCCGTTGACATTGACCGGGAATTTCGCCAACCGGACGAACGCCGCCGGGACCATGTAGTCCGGCAGGGTCCGCCCCAGGAACTCCCCAAGCCCTTCGGTCTCGCCGACGACGTAAGCGACCAGCCGTTTCACCCCGCCGTCCGCGCGGGCCAGCACGGCGGCCTGCTCGACGCCGGGGTGCTCACCCAACGCGGCCTCGATCTCGCTCGGTTCCACGCGGAAACCGCGGATCTTGACCTGCTCGTCCACCCGGCCGACGAATTCGAGTGCCTCCTCGTCGTTCCAGCGCACCACGTCACCGGTGCGGTACATCCGCTCCCCCGGCGGGCCGAACGGATCCGCGACGAACCGGTCCGCGGTCAGCCCAGGCCGTCCGAGATAGCCACGCGCAAGCCCTGCCCCGGCGAGATGCAGCTCGCCGGGCGCACCCGGCGGCACCAGGCGCAAGCCGTCGTCGAGGACGTAAGCACGGGTGTTGTCCAGCGGTGCCCCGATCGGCACGACGTCGGGTACCTCGCCCGGCAGCGGGTGCACGGTGGCGAAGGTCGTGGTCTCGGTGGGGCCGTAGACGTCGGCGACCAGGGTCCGCGGACACGCGGCCCGGACCCGGCGCAGCGCGACGGCGGGGACGGCGTCGCCGCCCGTCCAGACCTCCCGCACGCCGGCGAACGTCTCCGGGGCCTCCTGCGCGACGAGCCGGAACAGCCCGGTCGTCATGAAGACTCCCGTCACGGCGTGCGCGGCGATCACCCGGCCGAGCGTGTGGACGTCGAGCTCCCCCGGCGGGGCCAGGACGACCGTGCCCCCGTTCAGCAACGGCACCCACAGCTCGTACGTGGACGCGTCGAAGGCCTGCGGTGAATGCAACAGCACCCGGTCGTGGGCCGCGAAGCGCTGGTCGGCCGCCAGGGCGAGGACGTCGCGATGCCGGGCGGCGACACCCTTCGGTTTGCCGGTCGAGCCGGAGGTGTAGATGACGTAGGCGAGTTGCTCGGGGTCGACCGGCACCACGGGCGCGGCTTCGGGGGCGTCACCCGAGTCCGTGACGATCGCGCCGTCGTGGATCTCCTCGGCGGTGGACAGCCAAACCTCATCGGTGACGAGGACGTCCGCCTCGGCTTCGCTCAGGAGCAATCGCAACCGCTCGGTGGGCGCGCGCAGGTCCAAAGGCAGGTAAGCGCCGCCTGCCTTCAGGATCGCGAGTTCGGCCACAACGAGGGCGGGTGACCGGTCCATCAGGAGCGCGACCCGGTTTTCGGGGCGGACGCCGAGCTCGCGCAGCCGGTTCGCCAAACGGTTCGCCCGGACGTCGAGTTCGCCGTAGGTGACGGTTTCCTCATCGGTCACCAGTGCGACCCCGTCGGGATTCCGGCGTGCGCGAGCCTCGAACCGTTCCGGCACCGATCCTTCCGGTATGCGCCGGACGGTGGCGCTGCGCTCGCGGAGCAGGTGCCGGATCTCCGGCTCCGACAGCATCGGTACCCGTGTCACGGGCTCGTACGGTGTGTCCGCGAAGCCACGGATCAGCGTTTCGAGGTGCCCGGCGAGCCGCCGGGCCAGATCCGGTCCGATCAGGTCGGGGTCGTGGGTCAGCATCAGCGACAGCCGGCGGCCCGGGTACGCGACGACGCCGAGCGGGTAGTTGGTGCGTTCGGCCGCGCGGACGTCCCGCACCCCGGCGACGTCCCCCACCGGGTAGTTCTCGAACACGATGATGCTGTCGAAGAGGCTGCCGCCGGTGTCGCTCCAGGACTGCAACCGAGGCAGGCCGACATGGCCGAACCGCCGCGATTCCGCCTGTGCCGCTTGCAGTTCCCGGAGCCAGTCGACGAGGCCGCGCCCGGCGTCGAGCCGGACCCGCACCGGCAGGGTGTTGATGAACAAGCCCGGGATGTCGTCCGCTCCCGGCAGCTCGACCGGCCTTCCCGACACCGTCGCGCCGAAACACACCTCGGATTCGCCGCTGTAGCGGGACAGCAGCGCCGCCCAGGCGCCCTGGACGATCGTGTTGAGCGTCAGGTGGTGCCGTCGCGCGAACGCGTTGATCCGGGCGGTCGTGGCGTCGTCGAAGTCCACCGGCACCCGGGCGGACGAACTGGCGGCGTGCGCGCGGGCGCCGCGATCGCCGGGCAGCGGAGTCGGCGTCACCCCGGCGAGTTCGGCCCGCCAGTGGGCTTCGGCGGCTTCGTCGTCCTGGGCGGCGAGCCATCCGGCGTAGTCGCGGAACGGGCGCCGCACCGGCGGTTCTTCACCGCGCAGCACGGCGAGGACGTCGGACAGGACACTGAACACGCTCCAGCCGTCCAGCAGCACGTGATGGAACGTCCAGATCACCCGGACCGAGGTCGCCGACTCCTTGGCGACGACCAGCCGCGTCAGCGGGGCACGGGTCAGGTCGAGCCCTTCGGCGAGGTCTTCGGCCAACCTCCGCCGCAACGCCTCCTCGGCGTCCACTGTGGACCAGTCCGGGCAGCTGACCGGGATCTCCGCCGAACGCCGCACGATCTGCAGCGGACGCGGTACCCCTTCCCAGACGAGCCGGCTCCGCAGGATCGGGGTCCGCTCGACCACCCGTTGCCAGGCCGCGACGAGCGCACGGGGATCGGGAACGTCGTCGACGGTGAAGGTGATCTGTTCGAAGTAGTTGCGATCGCCGGGCCGGGCCAGGCTGTGGAACAGCATGCCCGCCTGCATCGGCGTCAGCGGGTACACGTCCTCCACGTCCCGGCCGTCGCCGGCCAGCTCGTCCACAGTGGACTGATCGAGCCCCGCCAGCGGGAAGTCCGACGGCGTCCGCCCGCCCGCGCCGGGTTCGGCGCAGTGCCCGAGGAGTCCACGCAGGTTCTCCAGCATGCCTTCGGCCAACCGGGTCACGGTGACCTCTTCGTGCACGCCTTCCGCGTAGTGCCAGGTGAACTCCAGCGTGTCGCCGGTGACCTGGCCGACCACGTCGAGCAGATGGGGGCGGACGCCGCCGGGGTCGGCGGCCAAGGACAGTTCGCCGGGCGAGCCGGTGTAGAGCTCACCGGTCAGCTCGAACTGCCCGAGGTAGTTGAAGCTGATCTGGGGGTCGATGGCGGGCACGGTGCCGGAGAGATAGCGCAGCGCGCCGTAACCGATGCCGCGTCGCGGGACCGCGCGCAGCCGCTCCTTCACGGCCTTGAGCGCGGGGCCCCATTCGTCCGGAGCGTCCAGCGCGACCGGGAACAGGCTGGTGAACCAGCCCACCGTGCGCGACAGGTCCACGCCGTCGAACAGTTCCTCCCGGCCGTGGCCCTCCAGGTCGATCACCGGGACCCGGCCGGTCCAATCCCGCAGTGTCCGGCCGAGCGCGGTGAGCAGCACGTCGTTGACCTGCGTCCGGTAGACCTCGGGCACCTGCCGCAGGAGTGACCGCGTCTCCCCGGCGGTCAGCCGCACGGTCACCGCGCGGGTCCGGCCCACCGTGTTCGTGCCGATCCCGTCGACCGGGATCGGCGCGACCTCGGGGATCGCACGCCAATGCTCCAGTTCGTCGTCGAATCCGCCCTGTTCCGTATAGGTGGAAAGGCGTGTCGCCCACTCCTGGAACGAAGTGGTCCTCGGCCCGAGATCGGCCTTCCGGTAGGCCTGGTCGAGGTCGTCGAGCAGGATCCGCCAGGACACGCCGTCGACGGCGAGATGGTGTGCGGACAGATGCAGCACGCGCCGTTCCGGAGGACCGGACAACTTCCAGCGCAGCAGCGAATGTCCGTCCTCGACACCGGCGATGCGCAGTCGCCACCGGTCTCCGTCGTGGGTGAAGGTCGTGCGCAACGCGTCGTGGTGCTCGATCACCGCGTCGACGGCGAGCACGAGCGCGGCCTCGTCGGTGCCGTTCGCCAGTTCGACCGCGATGACCTGGTCGAACCGGGCGGGTTCGGAGATCGTGTCGAAGAACCAGCGCTGGATCGGGGTCGGCACGACGTCGCCGGTGACGGGCCCCTGGTCCGTGGCCGTGGCGACCTCGGTCAAGGCCGGGGCGAGGGCGGCGATGGTCTGATGCCGGAACAGGTCCGCGGTCGTGATGGCCAGCCCCCTCTTCCTGGCCCGCGCGCTGACCTGGATGCCGAGGATCGAGTCGCCGCCGAGGGCGAAGAAGTTGTCCTCGACACCGACCCGGTCGAGCCCCAGGACGTCGGCCCAGATCCCCGCGAGCACGGCTTCCCGCTCGGTCCTCGGCGCCGTCCCCCCGCTCGCGGCGGGCTCGAAGGCCGGCTCCGGCAGCGCCCGCCGGTCGACCTTCCCGTTGCTGTTGAGGGGAAGTGCGTCGAGGACGACGAACGCCGACGGCACGAGATAGTCCGGCAGGGTCCGGCCCAGGGCATCGCGCAGCGTCTCGGTGTCCACTGTGGAGCCTTCCGTGGCCACGACGTAGGCGACCAGGTGCTTGCGGCCGGACCCGGTGCGCGCCGTGACCACCGCCTCCGCGACCTCGGGCCGGGCGGTGAGGGCACGCTCCACCTCGCCGGGTTCGACCCGGAAGCCGCGGATCTTGAGCTGGTCGTCGGCCCGGCCGGCGAACTCGAGGGTCCCGTCGGTACGCCATCGCCCGCGGTCGCCGGTGCGGTACATGCGTTCGCCGGGCGCACCGTACGGGCAGGCGACGAACCGATCGGCCGTCGCGCCCGGCCGTCCGGCGTACCCGCGGGCGAGCCCCGGGCCGGCGACGCAGATTTCGCCGAGCGCGCCGCGCGGGACCGGCCGCAGTCCGTCGTCGAGCACGTAGACGCGCATCCCGGTCAGCGGGGTCCCGATCGGGATGGTTTCGGGGACCGCGTCCGCGGACGTCATGCGGAACGAGCTCGCGAACGTGGTGGTCTCGGTCGGTCCGTAGCCGTCGACGACCGCCACACCGGGACAACCGTCCAGCACGCGGCGCACGGCTTCGGGCGGGACGACGTCGCCGCCGGTCCAGACCTCCCGCAGGCCGCGGAAGCACTCGGGCGTGTCACCGGCGAAGAGCCGGAAAAGACCGGCGGTGAGCCAGAGGGCGGTGACACCGTGCCGCGCGGTCAGGTCGCGGACGACCTCCGCGTCGACGTCCCCCGGCGGCGCGACGACCACGGTGCCGCCGTTCAGGAGCGGAACCCACAGCTCGTAGGTGGAGGCGTCGAACGCCAGAGGCGAGTGCAGCAGCACGCGCTCGTGCGCGCCGCCGGTGAACCGGGGATCCGTGGCCAGCGCGACCACGTCGGAGTGCCGGACCGCAACGCCCTTCGGTACGCCGGTGGAGCCGGAGGTGTATTCGACATAGGCCAGGTTCGCGGGTTCGACCGTCACCGTGGCCGCGTCCCCGGTGGCGGGCAGCGTCAGTATCCGTCCGCTGTGGACGGTGGCGGCGGTTCCGTGCCACGTCTCGTCGGTGAGCAGAAGCGCTGTGCCGTCGAGGAGAAGGCGCAGGCGGTCGGCCGGGGCACGCAGGTCCAGCGGCAGGTAGGCGGCACCGGCCTTGAGGATCGCCAGCAGCGCCACCACCAGGTCGGCCGAGCGGTCCATCAGCACGCCGACCCGGTCTTCCGGGCGCACGCCGAGTTCGATCAGCCGCCCCGCCAGCCGGTCGGCCTCGGCACGCAGCTCGCCGTAGTCGAGGCGGTCGTCACCGAAGAGCACCGCGGGGGCCTGCGGATGCCGCTCGGCGTGCTGGTCGAACAGGCGCGTGATGGTCGTCGACGGCGCGGGGTCCGGCGACGCAAGGAGTCGGCGGTCGGTCTCGGTGAGCAGCGGAAGCTCGCCCACCGGACGGCCGGGATCGGCGGCGATCCCGGCGAGGAGGGCTTCCAGGCTCGTGGTCAGCCGCTCGATCGTCGCGCCGTCGAACAGCGCGGTGGCGTACTCGACGGTGATCCGCAGGCCGTCTTCCCTCGGCCAGAACTCGACGACCAGGTCGAACCGGGCCGACGGCCGGGGCAGGTCGTACTCCGAAACCCACAGGCCGGCGATTTCACGAGGGCGGACCAGCGGGCTCTGCAGGACGACCACCGCCTGCACCAGCGGCGTCCGCGACGGATCGCGCTCCGGCTGTACCGCCTCGACGACGCGGTCGAAGGGGACATCGGCGTGCGCGAACGCCTCCAGCGCCGTCTCCCGGAACCCGGCCAGGAATTCCGGGAAAGGTCGGGCGCGATCGATATGGGAGCGCAGTACGAGGGTGTTCACGAAGAACCCCGTCAGCGGCTCCCATTCGGGCCGGTCGCGCCCGGAGACCGCGGTGCCGACGGCGATGTCACGCTGACCTCCGTAGGCCGACAGGAGGAGTTGCACGGCCGCGGTCAGGGTCATGAACAACGTCGCCCCGTGCGGACGTCCCGCCTCGGTGAGGCCGCGGACGAGGTCCGAGGGCAGATCGTGGCGGTGCACCGCGCCGGCCGTACCGCGCTGGGCGGGCCTCGGGCGGTCGGTGGGGAAAGCGAGCGGTTCGAGTCCGTCGAGCGCTGCACGCCAGTAGCCGAGTTGAGCGTCGTCGTCGGTCTGAAGGCGCCAGTGCGTGTAATCGCGATAGCCCGACTCCAGCGGCGGCGGGGTGGCCCCGGCGTAGAAGTCCAGCAACTCACCGGTCAGGATGCCGATCGACCGGCCGTCGGTGACGATGTGGTGCTGGCACAGGACGAGCAGATGCTCCTCCGGCCCCTGGCGATAGAGCGTGGCCCTCGTCAGGGGGCCGCCGCGCAGGTCGAACGGGACGCTCAGGTCCGCCGCCAGCGTGGCGTCGTCCGCGGCGGTTTCCTCGACGCGCAGCGGTATCCCGGCCGTGTCGGCGATGCGCTGGGCACCCTCGTCGAAGGTCGTGCGCAGGGACTCGTGACGAGCGCAGAGCGCGGCCAGCGCACCGCGCAGGGCGCCGACGTCCAGCGGTCCGGAAAGCCGGAGACCGACCGCGGTGTTGTACTCCGCGCTGTCCCCGGTCAGCTCGTCGAGGAACCATAGGCGCCGCTGGGCGGGCGAGAGCGGTATCACCCGCGACGGTGGTGCGGCCGGGATCGCGTCGTTCCCGGCGGGCTGCGCCTCGTCGACCAGCCGCGCCAGTCCGCTCACGGTGGGCGCGTCGAAGACGGCGCGAGCCGACAAGGTCACGCCGAAGGTCCGGCGCAGCCGCGACAACGCCTGCACCGCGAGGAGCGAATCGCCGCCCAGAGCGAAGAAATCGTCATCGCTCGCGACGTGGTCCATTCCGAGCACGCCCGCCAGCACGTCGGCGACGGCACGTTCCGTTTCCGAGCGCGGCTCGGTTTCCGTCCGGCTCTCTTCCGGGGGCGCGGGCAGGGCGCGGCGATCGACCTTCCCATTGGCGTTGAGGGGAAGCGCGTCGAGGACGACGAACACCGACGGCACCATGTAGTCCGGCAACACCGCCGCTGCGGATTCCGCCAGTTCGCCGAGCGCCTCGCCCGGCCGGGGCACGACGTAGGCCACCAACCGCTTGACGCCCGCCTTTCTCTCGCGGGCGACGACCACGACCTCGCCCACACCCGGCGCGGCGGCCAGCACCGATTCGATCTCGCCGAGCTCGACGCGGAAACCGCGGACCTTGACCTGGTCGTCGGCCCGGCCGAGGAATTCCAGTTCGCCGTCGTCGTTGAACCGCACCAGATCGCCGGTCCGGTACATCCGGCCGCCGGGTACTGCGGGATCGGCCACGAAGCGGTCCGCGGTCGCGCCCGGTCTGCCCCAGTACCCACGGGCCAACCCCGCTCCGGACAGGTGCAACTCACCCGCCTGCCCGGCCGGGACGGCGTTCAAGGCCTCGTCGAGGACGTGGGCGCGGACTCCGTCCAAGGGGCGGCCGATCGGCACGGGGTCCGGCACACTGTCCTTTGTGGACATCAGACGCGAGGTGGCGAAGGTGGTGGTTTCGGTGGGGCCGTAGCCGTCGGTCACGGTGAGCCCGGGGCAGGCGTCCAGCACCCGGCGGACGGCGGCCGCCGGGACCACGTCTCCGCCCGTCCACACCTCTTCCACGCCAAGGAAACAGTCCGGTGCCTCCTGTGCCACCACGCGGAACAGCCCGGCGGTCAACCAGAGCGAGGTGACCTCGTACCGGCCGACGATCTCGCGCAGCATCTCCACGTCCGGCTCGCCCGGCGGCGCGATCACCACCGTCCCGCCGCCGAGCAGCGGCACCCACAGCTCGTAGGTCGACGCGTCGAAGGCGGCCGGGGAATGCAGCAGGACCCGGCGGTGCGCGCCACCCGCGAACCGGCTGTCGGCCGCCAGCGCCGCGACATCCCGATGCCGGACCGCCACTCCCTTCGGCGTCCCGGTCGACCCTGACGTGTGCATGAGATACGCCAGCTGATCCGCGTCGACACGCGGAAGCACCACGTCCGGCGGCGCGAGTGGCCGTCCCGCGACGACGATTCGTCCACTGTGGATTCGCGCGGCCCGCTCCGGCTCGTCCGTGATCAGCACCGAGACGCCCGCTGTGGCCAGTACGAGCCGTGAGCGATCGTCGGGGGCGCGCCGGTCGAGCGGCACGTAGACCCCGCCCGCCAGCACGATCGCCAGTTCGGCGACGACGAGTTCGGCGGACCTTTCGAGCAGCAGCCCGACCCTGTCCTCGGCACGCACTCCGAGCCGGACCAGCCGGGCGGCGAGGCGGGCGGCCCGGTCGGCGAGTCCGGCGTAGGTCAGCCGTCCACCGTGGCCGTCCACGGCGACCGCGTCCGGGGTGGAGCGCACCCGCGCGGCGAACAGTTCCGGCAGGGCGACGGCTCTTTCGGCTCGGGGGGCGGCCGTCGTGTCGAGCACGGTCATCTTTTCGGTACCTTCCAGGCACAACAAGCGAACCCACCGAGGTGGGCCAGGGGGACGGGGAGGGAGAAGGCGGCTCAGTGACGCCGCGCGAGACGGCCGCCGATTTCGATCGCGGTCGCCTCACCGGGCGTTCCGCGCAGCCGGCCGCACGGTGTCGGGCGCCCGGTGACGGGGTCGCGCACCGTGAACGAGGCGTCGTCGTGGAGGGTGAGTTCGGGGAAGACCTCGCCGTCGGCGACCAGTTCGGCTCCGCCGTGTTCGCCGGGGCGGATCGTGTAGTCGAGGGCACCGTTGCGGTAGGTGCCGAAGTCACCGGCCGCGATCGGGACCGGGCCGGCCGGTGCGGACGGCCGCCGCTGCGGAAGCGCGATGCCGAGCGCGCGGAGTTCGGCGACGAGGTCGTGCCACATGTCCGTACCCGCGGCACCGTTCGCGGTGAAGGCCACGACGCAGGCACCCGCCTGATCGATCCGCAACTGGCAGGAGGTGCCGTCGGCGGTGCCGTCGTGACCGAGCCAGACTTCGTCGTCGTCCTCGTAGTGCGCGATGCCCAGGCCCCAGCCGTCGGCCAGACCGTACGGCTCGGCATCGGGCACCCGGCGGTGCATGTCCGCGGCGGTCACGACGTCGAGCAATCCCGGCTTTCCCAAATGGACCCGGCCGAGTTCGACGAGGTCCGCGGCGCTCAACGCCAGCGCACCGGCGGGTTCGAGCATCGGCGGCAGGGCCTGCTCGACCGGACGGGCACCGGCCGGGCCCGTGGCGCGTCCGTGCCCGGGAACGGTTCTCGGACTTTCGGTGTAGGCGGGCTCGATCTTCAATGGCCGCAGGAGTATCGCCTCGACGGCTTCACGCCAGGTCATCCCGGTGACCGCTTCGATCAGCGAGCCCGCCAAGGCGTAGCCCAGATTCGAATACGAGAACGCGGTGCCGGGCGGGCAGACGGAAACCGCCGCGCGGATCTCACGCAGGCACGCGCCGGTGACGTCGGCCGGATCGGAGGGCAGGCCGCTGGTGTGGCTCAGCAGATGTCGTGGTGTCACTCCCTCCGCGAGACCGGGGTCGCCCAGTATCTCGCCGACCGGCTGGTCCAGTTCGAGATCGTCGTCCGCGACCAGTGCCATCACGACCGTGGCGGTGGCCACTTTCGTGACGGATCCGATCGGTACGGCGGACGACGGGCTCATCGGTCTCCTTCTGTCCTGGTGCTCGACACCGGTCTGGACCACTGTCGTCACGCCGCCGTCGAGTACCGCGAGCTGTGCTCCCGGAACGCCGTGCCTGCCGGCCAAACCGGCCAGTACCTCTTGGAGCCGTCGCTTCGCCACCGGATTCCGTCCTGTGTGGCCGTACTGTTCCGACGCAGACCGCATGACCTATTCCTCCCCTACCACCAGAAAACCGCGATTTGATTGCCGCGTTCCGTACCGCGTCACATTCCTTGTTCCCCCACCCGTGGAACCGGAAGTCCGCATCGGGCCGGAACATCACGCTGCCCGGACGGTGAGATCGTCTGTACCGCCGATGGTGGGAACAACGATTCGACCGAAAAGCGCCCGGCGCTACACAGGGTGGCGATACCTGGCATTCATTTTATTGAACCGGTGTCAATCCGCCGCACATCCTGGAATTTCATCCGGCGGCAAACCGGAAGAAGGCATGGACGGGCCAACACATCCACCAGCGGAAGGATGCGTTAACAAAAAATGGAGTCCACTGTTCCGACCGCCGAGCTTGGCCCCCGGCGGGACAATCGCAGGCATCCTCCTCTCGTCGCTTTTTCCAGTTCAGCCGCCTTTTTCGCATATGAAACACCCGAGGCGGCGCCTGCTGGTTCCCCACAAGCCATCCGTTCAAACGCGGAAATGCGATAAAGCGGCCTCGAAGATCATTTCCCCCGCGCCGGCGACACCGCCAACAGCGAAAACAAGAAGGTGATCTTGCCGAATGGGATTCCCACCATGTGATGAGCACGGCCATGCGCACGTGCACCGTATCGTGCATCCTCGCGAAGCGGGCTCACAACGGCGTTTTCGATCATCACCGGCACCCGGAAAACGAAGATTCACCCGGTTGCCTGTAACGGTTCCGGCCTTGTCGCCGACGCGACGATCGTCGGTTGCCCAGGTGACTCGTTGCCGGTAAACGGGGTCAGCGGGTGCGTGCCACCCCGGCGAGGCCGCGCGAGCGGGCGGCGTCCTTACCGGCTCCGGGGGTGTCGGGGCGCCATTGCGGCAGCCACACCAGGCCGGGCTCGACCAATTCCAGGTCTCCGAAGAACTCGGCGATCTGCTCACGCGAGCGCATGATCGCGGTGTGATTGGTCCGGCGCCCGTACTCCCGCGCCACTTTCTCACCGGCGCTCTTCGTCTCGACATCCTCCGGCGCGACATGAATATGCGAGACCGCGAGGAAACTGCCCGGTGGCAGCATCGTGCGATGGAAACCGAGCGCGGCGTGCGGATCCTGCTCGTCGGGCATGAAATGCAGCAAGGCCACCAGCAGCAGCCCGATCGGCTGGGTCCGGTCGATCAGGCCCGTGTCGAGCACGCGGTCCCACAGCAGACGCCGGTCGAAGAAATCGGCATCCAGCGCCGCGTGCCGGTTCGGGTCCGCGGTCTGCTCGAGCAGGATCTGCGCATGCGCTCGGGCGATCGGTTCGTTGTCGATGTAGACCACCCGGCATTCACCCGGTGCCACCTCGTCGGCGACCTCGTGCACGTTGCCCTGTGTCGGCAGCCCGGAGCCGATGTCCACGAACTGCCGGATCCCTTGCCCGACCATGAAACGGACGGCACGGCCCAGGAAGGCCCGGTTCGCGCGGGCGAAGTCCCGGATCTCCGGCAGCACCGCGAGCTGCTGTTCGGCGAAGGCCTGATCGACGGCGTAGTTGTGCGTCCCGCCGAGCAGATAGTCGTACACCCGGCCCACCGAGACCTTGTCCACCGAGGTGGCCACACGGGCGGCGTCATCCATGCTCATCGTGTTCCCCAAGAGTCTTCAGCGAGTACCGGCACACTACCGGTCCCGGGAACGACGCGAGGCCCGGATCGACGGCCTAAGGTTTCGAAGGTGAGCACTGTTCCGGCACAACCTCCACTGACGCGCGATTCCGACGTCCCGATGTACGTGGTCGAGACGTACGGCGACCCGGCCACGCCGGACTCACGCGACACCGTCGGCGGGTGGCCGATTCTCCCCGCCGGGGAGCCTTGGCCACTGTGTTTCTGCGGCGAAAGGATGATCCTGTTCTTTCAATTCGACATCCCCGCGGACATCGCCGTGTTCGGCGGAGATCATCTCCTGGTCTTCCAGTGCCCGACGCACAACGACGCGGTCGTCGCCCAAGGTGCGCCGGAGCAGCTGCCGCCGGGATTCTGGGACACGCCACCGCCGCTGTACACGGCACCCGGCGCGTTCTGGAGAATCATGCTGCACCGAGACGACACCAGCCCGGCCGCGAATCCGGACGAGTACCTCCGGCCACGACGGCTGGACCTCCGGCCCGCGGCCGAGCACGTCACCATCTGGTGGCCCGGTGACGTGCTCTCGGACGGTCAGGACCTGGACTCGGCGTTCAACGCCCACGGCATCGGTCTACGGGAGTTCAAAATCGGCGGGGTGCCGAGCTGGATCCAGGGGCGCGAGTTCTACACCTGTCCCTGCGGCAACGACCTCGTCTATCTATGCCAGCTCCCCACGGACACCGGGTTCGACAAACACCACGATCGACCCGAACAGCTCGACACCTTCCGCTTCGGCCAGTACGGCCTCTTTCTCGGCAACGAGACCTACGTGCTGGCTTGCCCGGCACACTGCCACCCCGCCGCGGCCTGGCCGGTCAATCAAAACTGACCACTCGAAACCCCGGCCCCGGCTGCGTGGCTCACAACTACCGGGCGAAGCGGTGCAGGGCGGGTGGAAACTGTGGGCATGGAGTTCTTCTGCTACCACCGCGATCGGCCCGGCTCCATGGCGCTGCGTGAAGAGCTGTCGGAAGAGCACTGGTCCTACATGGATCGGTACGCGGCGGAGATGATCGCCCGCGGGCCGACCCTCGCCGGCGACGCTCCCACCGGCAGCGTGCACATCCTCGACCTGCCGGATCCCGGCGCCGCCCGCGCGTTCGCCTTCGACGAGCCCAACTACCAGGCCGGCGTTTACCGGGACGTGCTGCTGCGCCGGTGGCGCAACACGCTGGGGCGCACCATGTGGGATTTCCCCGGCGGCCACACCGGCGGCGACCGGTACCTGGTGCTGGGTCTCGGCACGGGACGGGCGGCCGACCTCGCCTTGCCGCCCGATCGGGACGAGCTGATCGCGTATGGGCCGCTGATGTCCGACGACGACACAAGATGGTTGGGTACAGCCGCGTTGGTCCGGGCACCGGACCCGGACACGGCACGCGCCGTCCTGACCCCGAACCGGTACGCCGACATCGAGGTCCACGATTGGCAGTTCGGGGGACGACCGTCATGAACCGAGGTCGCCGCGTGCCGCCCACCACATCGAGGAGAGAACGACAGGCATGCCTCGGGGTCCGCTTCTCAGCTCCAGGCGAACAGGTCCTGTTCGAGGTTCATCGCCGCGAAGAGGTGATCGCGGGCGGATACGCGTATACGAGCTCAGCCGGCTGGCCGCCGGGGAGAAGAGCCGCATGCACCACCAGCTCACCCGGATGGGCAAGTGAGGCCTGATCACACGGGAACGATGCGGTTCACGTGGCATGGAGGCGGTGATCACTACGAAAGGCCTCACCGCGCTGGAGCAAGCCGACTGACGGAGGCTCACTGCATCGGCCTGTCATCTTCCCGAGTGTCCACAAGAGACGCTTTCGGAGTGGCGGTGCCCGATTCGGGCGTTTTGCACAGGGGTCGTGAGTGGCAATGAGCGTTAGAACCCGCATTACCACTCACGACCCTGACCGAAAACCGTGCATATGTGCATCAAACGGACATCCAGCTGGCAACTGGTGTCCTTTGTGGACAAAGTTCGCTCAAGCCCTCTGGCGGCAACCCTCGTCCGGGGGCACAATCCGAATCATCAAGAGTGGCACCGGCCAGCGCTTATGCGACTTTGCCGGGCCCCTGCCCGAGGAGCGTCACAGCTCGACCCGAAGTTCCGTAGCGTGGATCCTGACGGACGGCCGGGGGAGCTCACATGGGAAGAGTCGCCATCATCGGCGATGTCGGCGGGCATCCGGATCAGCTCCGCCGGGCTCTGGCCTGGCTCGGCGCCACCGGAGAACGGCTTCCACCGGATCTGACCGTGATCCAGGTCGGAGATCTGGTCGACCGCGGTCCGGACAGCACGGGAGTGCTCGACATCGTCGCGAACCTGCTGGACGACGGGCGATGGATCCAGCTCGCCGGGAACCACGAGGCGCCTGCCCGGCGGTGACGTCTTCTGGCGCGAGCCCCTCGCGGCGGACGGCGTGGCCCGGCTGCGGGAGTGGTGGGCCGACGGGCGGTTGCGGGTGGCCGAAGCGGTGCGCACCGCCGAGGGCGAGGAACTCCTGGTCACGCACGCGGGTTTGACTCTCGACTCCTGGCAACGGCTGAACGAGCCGATGTCGGCGACCGAAGCCGCGGAGATTCTCGAGGGGCGCCCGGACCTGATCTGGGAGAAGGGTGCACACGGCCGCGACGGCACGGCGGGACCTTTGTGGGCCGAATCCGGCGCGGCACTGCACGAACCCTGGATGGGGTACCGCGGCGTCGTACCGTTCGGCCAGATCCACGGGCACTCCACGGTCGTCCGGTTCGCCGAGCGAACCTGGCGGTGCACGGGACGCGTCCGGCACCGCGCGACGGTCGCCTGGCACGAACGCCACGTTCACGTCCGTGTCGGAGGGCGTGTGTTCACCGGCGTCGACCCTGGGCACGGCCGCGGTGGCGCCGCCGAGTGGCGACCGCTCGTCCTCGACGACGCCCGCGTCACGGCACCAGCCGACGCTCCGGGTCCGGCGTGAAAGTGTCCACATAGGACACCCTCGTCCACGTATCGGCACCGTCACGTTCCCACTGATCGGCCCGTTCCTTGAAGCACTGGTAGGTTCGGGTCAGGGGTTGAGGCGCCAGCCCTTCTGGCACCACCCCTGAGCAGGAGTAACGATGACGATTGACGTCGCGCGGACCCACCCCCGTCCGGCGAAGCCGGGCCTCCGGGCCTGCCGATGACCGAACCGGTGATCGCCGCCCCTGCCGGACGGAGCTGGGACACCGCTCCTTCCCCAGCCCTGGTCGTCGACGGCGACGGGAACGTCCGTGACCTCAACGACGCCGCCCGCGCGCTGTTTCCCGAGGCGAGGCAAGGGCTCCCTTTCCGGCACGGTGTGCCGTCCTGGCTTTCGGACGCCGACGGGCTCGTTCGAGGTGAGACTGGAGGCCGTAGCTGGACCGCGTCGCGGGTACCGCACGACGGTGTCGTCACCTGGTGGCTGACCGACGAGACTGAGGCCGAAGCCGCTCGTGACCTGCTGCGACAGGAACGGCAGCGCGTCGCGTTCCTCACCGACGCCTCGGCGGCGTTGCTGAGCTCGCTCAACGTCGAACGCAGCATCGAGGTGGCCGCGCGGCTGGCCGCCGAACACCTCGCCGGGGCCGCGGTGGTGCTGGCCCCGCCGGTTCAGGGTGCTCATCCGGCGGCGGCGTGCGTCCGCGGTCAGGCGGTGTCGCTGAGCAGGCTGACCATCGAACCCGCGGAGCTGCCGGGTCTGGACGAGGCACTGCGCGGCTTCCCTCCGGTGCCTTCGCGCTGGCTCGACCCCGGCGCCGCGCCGTCGTGGGTGCTGCCGGCCGGCTTCGGCCCGGCCACGTCGATCGTCGTCACGCCCTTGCCGGGACACGGTGTGCCCGCCGGGGCCCTGATCCTGCTGCGCACCGGTGACCAGGCGGTGTTCACCGAGCAGGAAGAGATCTTCGCCCGGCTGTTCGCGGCCCGCGCGGGGGCCGCGATCTCGGCGGCCCGGATGTTCGCCCACCAGGCGTCGACGACCGAAACGCTCATGCGCGAACTGCTTCCGCCGCGGCTGGAGCAGCTCGGCGGCGTGGAATTCGCCGGGCGCTACCGGCCGGCCCAGGACGAGGATCGCATCGGCGGCGACTTCTACGACGTTCATTCCGCTGTCGACACCGGCGGCAAGGAGTCGCTGGCCGTACTCGGCGACGTCTGCGGCAAGGGCCTCGACGCGGCCGTCCTGACCGGGAAGATCCGGACGACCCTGCGCGCGTTGCTCCCGATCGCCGAAGACCACCATCGCCTGCTGAGCCTGCTGAACGCCTCGCTGCTGAGCCAGGACGGCAGCCGGTTCGCCACGCTCGCCCTCGCCTCCTCCCGACGGGAGGGCGACGGGGTGTGGGTGCGTCTCACCTGCGCGGGACACCCGCCGCCACTGGTCGTGCGCTCGGACGGTGCCGTCGAAGAGGTGGACACCGGCGGCACCCTGATCGGCGTGCTTCCCTCGATCCGGACGAGGTCCGCGGAGATCCTGCTCGCGCCCGGCGAAAGCTGCCTGCTCTACACGGACGGCATCGTGGAGGCCCGGGGTGGCCCGCTGGGCGACGAGATGTTCGGCGAGGACCGGCTGATCGCGGCCATGGCCGAATGCGCGGGCCTGACGGCGGAAGCGGTCGCCGAACGTGTGCACATGCTGGCCGCGCAATGGATCGGCCGCCGGTCGCACGACGACATGGCGGTGCTGGTGATCACCGCGCCGCCTATCCCGCTGCGGCCCGCGACCCCGTGACGGCCGAGTACTTCGACCGACTGTGGCAGGCGGTGACCACCGGCGACGAGTACGCGGCCGGGCAGGCCGTGGTCCAGGCGCTCGGCGCGGGGCTCGACGCGGAGACCGTGCTGCTGGACATGGTCGGCGCGGTCCAGCGCAAGGTCGGCCACGAATGGGCGGCGAACCGGCTCACCGTGGCGCAGGAACATGCCGCGACCGCGATCAACGACCGGGTGCTCGCGGGCTTCGGCTCCGTGCTCCCCGAGCCGCGGGCGCACCGGGGTCGCATCGCGGTGGCGTGCGTCGACGGCGAATGGCACGCCATGCCCGCACGTCTGCTGGCCGAGGTGCTGAAGGTCCGCGGCTTCCGGGTCGACTATCTCGGCGCCCAGGTGCCCGCACCGCGGCTGGTCGCGCACCTGCACCGCACCGGGCCCGACGCGGTGGCACTTTCGGCTTCGCTGGCCACTCGCCTGCCCGCCGCGCACGCGACGATCACCGCCTGCCGGGCGGCCGCGACCCCGGTCATCGTGGGCGGGGCGGCCTTCGGGCCGGACGGCCGGTACGCGCGCCTGCTCGGAGCGGACGCCTGGGCGCCGGACGCGCGGGCGGCGGCCGATTTGCTGGCCTCCCCGCTGCCCCGTCCCCGTGCCGGGCATCAGCCGCTCGACGACCTGCCGCATCTGGCCGATCAGGAGTACACCCTCGTTTCCAGCACTTCGAGCGCGCTGGTGAAGGCGGTTCTGGCCGGCCTCGAAGACCGTGTCCCGGCGATACGCGAGTACACGAGCCGCCAGCGGCAGCACACCGCGGAAGACCTCGCTCACATCGTCGAATACCTGGCGGTCTCGCTCTACGTGGGTGACGGGGAACTGTTCACCGAGTTCCTCGCCTGGACCGCGGAAATCCTGTCGGCCCGCCGGGTCCCGGCCGGTTCCCTGCTGCCCGCGCTGGACCTTCTGCGCGCCGAACTGCACGACTTCCCGCGTTCACAGGCGATGATCGACGCCGCGCGCGTACGGGTGAGCAACGCCCTCTCCTCGTAAACCGCCGCCTTTCAGATCTTCGTGTCGTCGGTGAGCGCGGAGGCGATGTCGGATTCCCGGTCGACGCTGGGGTTCGAGCCGAACCAGTCGAGGCAGACGACCATGGCGTCGTCAGCGGCCAGCCCTCCGTCGCGACGGTCGTGCAGTTCGGTCAAGACGGCGCTCGGAACGTGGGCTGCGGGCAGGTCCGTGGTGGCGAGGATGGCCTGTGTCAGTTCGCGGTCGCCGTAAAGTTCCCCGTGCGGTCCGGCCGCGTTGTAGACGCCGTCGCTGACGAAGACGAACCGGTCGCCTGGCAGTGCCTGCAGGGTTTCGGCGGTGTAGAAGGTGTCTTCGAAGGTGCCGAGGGGAAGCTGTTCGTCGAAGTGGACTCGCTCGGCCTTGCCGTCACGAAGCCGCCAGAGGCGAGGCGAACCCGCGTCGACCGCCGTGATCCCACCGGTCGCGAGGTCGAATTCCAGCAGGAGCGTGGCCACGTGTTCTTCACCGCGGTGCTGCGCGTAGATGGCTTGGTCGGCGAGTTCCGCCTGTGCGTCGAGGGGGATCCCGGCGCGGCGGGCGTTGCGCAGCGCGTTGACGGCGAGGTTGGTCAGCAAGGCGGCGCTGCTGCCTTCGCCCATACCGTTGACCAGTGTGACCGCCAAGGTGCGGGCGGAGGCCGACCAGTCGAAGCAGTCGCCGTAGATGGCGTACGCGGGTTCCAGCTGACCACCGAGCGCGAATTCGGGCCGGCTGCACGCGCGGCCGGGGAGCAACTGCCACTGCATCTCCGCGGCGAGCGTCAGCCGTGACGAGCGGCGGGCCTGCACGTAGAGATCGGTGTCCCGATCGGCGACGAAGACCTCGTGCCCGAGCGCCTCGGCGAATCTGCCGAGTTCGGCCCACACCGGCGGTTCCGGCTCTTCGGGCAGCGTGACGACCAGGACGCCGAGCCGGTCGCCGCGCACAGTGACCGGGAGGTTGGCGCGGATACCGTCTTCGTCGGGTTCGAACGTCGCCGACTGGCTGGTGAAGGCCGCGCCCGCCGCGGTGTCGGCCACCGGCATCGGCTCGGTCGTGTACGGCAGGACGGTCACTCGCCGCAGCTCGGTGAGGCTGTAGTCGGCCATCAGCAGTTCGACGGTGCCGGCGCCGAAGTGTTCGCTCAACGCCGCGCGCAGCCCGTCGAGCAGCGCGTGAGGCTGGACACCGCGCAGGACACGCTCGACTGCCAAGGATCTGTCCACCGGGTTGCCTTCCGCTCGCCCGAACCCGGTGCTCGGATCGAGTACACGGGGGTGAGTCCGCACCGCTCCGTCGGACCGGTCGCAGGACGTGCCGCGGTGAGCTGAGCTGACAGTTCAGCATAAGGATGCGAGAGTGGGGCTGTGAATCGGTCCTCCGAGCCGCCCGGCACCGAGACGGTGGCGGCGGCCGTGACCGAGACGGCCGAGTTGCTCGAGATCATGTTCGAGCGGGCTCGCGAGGCGTCACCGCGTCCGCTGTCGACGTCCCAGGTACGCGCCGTCGTGGCACTCGATCACCACGACGGCCTGAACCTGCGCGCGCTCGCCGACGTCCTCGGCTCCACTCCGCCGCTGGTGAGTCGCCTGTGCGACCGGCTGGAGGCTGTGGGGTTCCTCGAGCGGCTGCCCAGCTCGGCCAGCCGCCGCGAAATCACGCTGCGGCTCAGCGACCGTGGCCGCGCGTATCTGCGGGATCTGCGGGCTCGGCGGCGGGAAAGCCTGCAGGCCGTGCTGGCGAAACTCACGCCCGAGACCAGGGCGGCGCTCGCCAAGGGCCTCCGAGAATTCCGTGAGGCGGCGGCAGGCGACTAGGTCCGGGTATGGCGCATCCGATTCTCTCCAGTAGGCTAACTATTGTCATATAACAACAGTCGTTGCCGTCGGATGCCGGACAGCGGCCGAAGCTCCTGGGAGGCCTCAGTGCTGAGGACGGACGACTCCGCCGTCCGGGACCTGCTATCGCGGATCTTCGGTGAAGACCACGACGAGCTGGTCGACGAGTGGGTCCGATGGCAGCTGGCCGACTCGTCCGCCCGGCTCGACGAGACCGCACTGCGGCGCGAGGCGACCGAGTTGCTGGGCGCACTCCGTGACGCGCTCGCCATCGGGATGCCGCTGAGCCGGATCATCGAGCGCGACCAGGCGGTCCGCGCGGCCCTGCGCGGGCTTTCCGAACGGCGCGCTCGTGCGGGTACCGCGCCGGCTCTCACGGCCACGGCGATCCTCGCGCTGAAACACACGACCATGGCCGCGGTCGAACGCCGGATCGAGGACGCGGCGCTGCGCTATCAGGCGTCGCTGCTGGTCAACCAGCTCTTGGACGCCGCCAGCCTGCTCACCTTTTCGGTGTACGTCGAAGGACGCGAGGAGATCATCGGCCGCCAGCACCAGCAGATGCTGGAGCTGTCCACCCCGGTGGTGCGACTGTGGCGGCAGGTACTGGCCGTCCCCCTGATCGGCACTCTCGACAGCGCTCGCACGCAGGTCGTGATGAGCAGCCTGCTGGAGGCGATCCAGACCCACGAAGCCCGGGTGGCGATCATCGACATCACCGGCGTGTCCACAGTGGACACCGCAGTGGCGCAACATCTGCTGCAAACGGTCAGCGCGGTGCGGCTCATGGGTGCCGAATGCCTGATCAGCGGTGTCCGTCCGTCGATCGCGCAGACCGTCACACAACTCGGTATCGATCTCTCCCACATCGTGACGCGTGGCTCGCTGGCCGACGCGCTCGCCGCCGCGCTGGAGCTGCTCGGTGACCGCGCCGGCGCGGTGACGGGGTGACCGCCGACGCGGGCCTGCCGATCCTGCGGCTCGGTGACATCCTGATCAGCGGGCTGCTGGCCGATCTGGACGACACCACCGCGCTGCGGTTCACCGACGAACTCACCACCCGTATCTCCGACGAGGGGATCCGCGGGGTCATCCTGGACATCTCCCGGCTGGAGATCATCGATTCCTTCGTCGCCCGGGTGCTGATGCAGCTGGCCGCCACCGGACGTCTGCTCGGGGCACGGATGATCGTCGCCGGGATGCGCCCGGCGGTCGCGATCACCCTGTCCGAGCTCGGCCTGCGGCTCACCGGCGTCCAAAGCGCACTCAACGCCGAACAGGCCATGGAACTGCTGGGGTGGCGCCGCCCCGCCGAGGCCGCCGAAGAGGCGCCTCATGCTTCCTGACGAACTCACCGGTTCCGGGCGCGACATCCCCGCGCGCGAACACGCGGTCCGCGCCGAGGAAGACCTCCTCACCGCCCGCCACGCCGTGCGGGCCTGCGCGGTCGCGGTGGGCTTCTCCATCGTCGATCAGACGAAAATCGTCACCGCGGCCAGTGAACTGGTCCGCAACGCCTACATCCACGGCGGCGGGGGCTCGATGACGATCACCGTCGTACGAGAGGGCCGGGTGGGCCTGAAGCTGACCGTACGCGACGAAGGCCCCGGAATCGCCGACGTCGAGCAGGCGATGGCCGACGGGTTCAGCACCGGCGCCGGCCTCGGGCACGGCCTCGGCGGCACCCGGCGCCTCGTCGACGAGTTCACCATCGACACCGCTCCCGGCCGCGGCACCACGGTCACGATCGTGCGCTGGAAACCATGACCGTCACCATCGCGGACCTCACCCGCCAGATCCGCATCGACCACATCAGCGCGGTGTACACGGCGGCGCGCGTCGCCCGGGAAGTCGCCGCGGAGGCAGGACTGCCGGAGGTATTGGCCGAGCGCGCGGCCGTCATCGCCTCCGAACTGGCAGGCAACATCGACAAACACGCCACCGACGGCACGGTCTTCATCCACCGTTCCCTCGCCGGGGCCGGCGTGGACATCCACGCCGCGGACTCCGGGCCGGGCATGACCGATCTGGATTATTGGCGCATCGACGGCCACAGCACGACCGCGACGCTCGGCACCGGCCTCGGCGCCGTCGGCAGGCTGGCCACCGAGTTCCGGATCCGGTCGGCGGCCGGCTCGGGCACCACCGCGGCGGCACGAACGCTGGTCACCGGCACCAACACCACAGGCGTCGCTCACGTCCGCTTGGCGCGCGAAGGTGAAGACCAGTGCGGTGACGGCCTGGCGCTCGCCGACCTGCCCGACGCCCGGACCATCGCCGTCGTGGACGGCCTCGGCCACGGCCCCGGGGCCGCCGAGGCGGCGGAGACCGCGATCGACCTTTTCCGCCGCAATCCCGGCCGCCCGATCCGCGACCACCTCACCGCCATGCACCGGTCGCTGCGGCAGACCCGCGGCGCCGCGGTCGCGCTGGCCCGGATCTCCGGTGGCCTGCTCGAATTCTGCGGTGTCGGGAACATCGGCGGCCTGGTGCTGACGCCAGGACAGAGCCGGCCACTGCTCGGTATGCCCGGCATCGTCGGCTTCACCCTGCCGGATCCCCACATCCGGACCGTGGAACTGCCCGAACACCACCTCGTGGTCCTGCACACCGACGGAATCGGCAACGGCTGGCGCGGCGCCGCACCCCTCGGCCCGCTCCCGGCCCCGGCACTCCTCGCCGCCGACCTCGCCCACCGGTACCGCGACCCCCACGACGACGCCACCCTGATCGCGGTCGGATCCGGAACAGGCACACCATGACGCGCTCCCCCACCGACCGGCTACGCCACCGCCTTCGCGAAGCTTGCGCCGCCGCGGGGGTCGCCGTCGACGATCGCGCCAAACTGGTCCTCGCGGTGACCATGCTCGCCGAGCACGCGGGGCGGCCACTCGAGCTGTCGACCCATGCGGGCAACGGCAGGCTGGCCGTCACCCTCCGGTTGCCCGGCCCGGTCGGGCAAGACCACCGCAATGCCCTGCCCCTGCTGCCCGACGCCGGCGACAGCGCGATCTTGACCTGGCACCTCCCCGCCGTCCGCGACGCGGCGACGGTTCCCGTCGAAGAGGAACTGGCCATCCGCGAGGAAATGCTCGCCCTGATCGCCCGCGCCGACACCGTCACCCAGGAGCAGCGCGAGCTCAAACACGAACTCGCCGAAACCAACAGCGGCGTGCTCGCCATGTACGTCGAACTCGAGGAGCGGGACGAACAACTCCGGCAAGCCCACGCGGTGATCTTCCGCGAACTCGAAGACGCGCTGCGCCCGCCACCACCACACGTGGACGCTTTCGACCTGGCCGTGCACTACGCGCCCAGCGAACCGGACTCCCCGACCGGCGGCGACCTCTACGACTGGTTCGTACTGCCCGACGGGAACCTGCACATCACCCTCGTCGACGCCGTCGGCCACGGCGTCACCTCGACCCGGCACGCGCTGACCGTCACCCACGCCATCCGCACCCTCGCGCTGGAAGGCCATCCCCTCCACGACCTGATCTCCCGCGCCGCCCGCACTTTGGCGACCATCGAGCCCGGCTTGATGGCGACCGTGCTGCTCGCCCGGCTCGACGCGGTGACCGGCGACATCACCATCGCCAACGGCAGCCATCCCCGTCCGGTCCTCGTCACCGCTGACGGCGACACCGAGCTCCTGGTGCCTTCCATCGTCGGGAGAGGGATCGGATTTCCCGATCCTGGGAACGGCAGCCTGGTCAGCCGCACCCTCGCCGCGGGCGACCTGCTCCTCCTCTACACCGACGGCTTGACCGAGAGCCGCAAGAACCACCACGAAGGCGAGGCCCGGCTAGTGGCCATCGCGCCCCGCCACGCCCGAGAACCCACGGCGGCGGTCCCCGGTGCTCTCGCCACCGAAATGCACGACGTCATCCTGCACGCCGACGACACCGTCGTCATGGCGATCAGACGCAGACCGCTGTAGCTCCGTCTGAGTAGCCGAGCCTGCGACGGCTATCCGGTGGCCCGCTCGATGCGGCCGAGAATGACTCCGGTCAATGCCGTGATGGCGTCGGCGGCGGTCGTGGTGCCGCGGTTCAGTTGGGCGGCGATCGCCTCGGCGGCGCCGAGGGCGCCCGCGCAGTGCAGTCGCAGCGCCGCCCGGTCCAGCCCGGAGTACGGCGTCAGTGCGTCGGCCATCAGCTCGGTGTAGCCGTCGTGCATCTCGTGCTGGATCGTCTCCATTTCCGGAGTGCCCTTCAACGCCGAGGAAACGGCGTGGAACTCGGGAATGTCGGCGGCGCAGGCGAAGTACGCGACACTGATGGCTCCCGCGACGTCCGCCGCAGTCGGCGGAGCCTGTTCCAGCGCCCGCGCGATGGCGGCCCGGTGCCGTTCGTCGAGTCGCCGGTACAGCGCGAGCAGCAGCCCCGGGCGA
The DNA here is from genome assembly GCF_003947535.1 of Amycolatopsis sp. WAC 04169. Taxonomy (NCBI): domain Bacteria; kingdom Bacillati; phylum Actinomycetota; class Actinomycetes; order Pseudonocardiales; family Pseudonocardiaceae; genus Amycolatopsis; species Amycolatopsis sp. WAC 04169. Next base: position 66,724 of record NZ_QHJI01000010.1, read on the forward strand.
GAAGCGAAGTGGTCGTACACGACGGGCCTGCTCACCCCGGCCGCCTCGGCGAGGGTGGGCAGCGTCAACCCGTCGGCCCCGTTCGCACGCACGATCGCCAGTGCCACGTCGAGCAACTGCTCGCGCCTGGCCTGCTTGGACAGGCGGGTCGGTACGGCGGTCATCGCCCTCCTCTCGGGGTCCACACCATCCTAGCTACATCGTGTAGGTTACAAAATGTAGGTTACCGGGAATCGAGGAGGATCACATGGACCAGCGGGGATCGGTACTGCTGTTGGGCGGGTCGGGACAGGCAGGCTCGGATACCGCCGCTCTTCTCCGGCGGCGGTATCCGGAGTTGCCGCTGACCATCGCGGGCCGGAACCCGGCGCGGGCGCAACGGGTGGCCGACGACCTGGGCGGTGCCACCGTGGCGACCGTCGATCTCGCCCGTGGTGATCTCGGGCTGCCGGACGGCGAGCAGTACGCGGCGGTGGTCGCGACGCTGTGGGACAGCAGGCTGAACGGGCTGCGGTTCGCCCAGGACCGCGGTGTGCCCTACGTCAGCCTGTCCAGCGGCATGATCGACATCGCGCCGGAGGTCACCGCCGCCGCGCAGCGCCCGGCGGCCGCTCCCGTACTGATGGCCAGCCACTGGGCCGCGGGCGTCATCACCCTCACCGCTCTGGCGTGGGCCGAAGAGTTCCGCCGGGTCGACACGATCCGGGTCGGCGCGATCCTCGACAAGAACGACGCCGGCGGGCCCGCGGGACTCGCGGACCTGGCGCGCTGGGCGGAGGTCACCTCGGCCGGGTACGCGCGGCGCGACGGCGTTTTCGCCTGGTCAGGCGCGGCCGACGCCCGGGTGGAGTTGCGCAGCCTCGACGGCACCACGGTCACCGGCCAGACCATCCCGATCCTCGACGTGACCAGCCTGGCGCTCGCGACGGGCGCACTGGACGTCGAATTCGCTTTCGCGGTCGGTGAATCCGCGGGGTCGCGACGGGGCGACGGTCCGTCCGTCGAGGTCCGGGTCGAACTCGAAGGGGCAGGCCCGGCGGATACCCCACTGAGCGTCAGCCGGTACCTGGTCCACCCGCACGGCCAGCGTCCGCTGACCTCGCTCGGCCTCGCCATGGGGATCGAACGGTTGCTCGGCCTGCGCGGTGAAGCGGTGGCGCCGGGCTTCTACACCCCCGAGACCTTGCTCGAACCGGTCCATGTGGTCGAACAACTCGCCGACGCGGGCACCGTCTTCGTCGACGCATGAGACCGGCACAGGCCCGCTGACGTCCGGCTCTCGTGGTCCGCCGCGGATCGTTCTCCACTCGTCGCCTAGAATCATCAGGTAATGAATCTCTTGTCGAGCCGGGAGGCGGCGGTGCAGGACACCTCGCTCCCGGTCGGCCCTGGGCTGCGGATCGCCGACCTCACCGGCACGTCCGGGATACGGGTCGTCGGTGTGATCGACCCGTCGACCCGATCGATCTGGGAGCAGAGGCTGGACGTGCTGGTGGGGGCCGGTGGCGGGACGATCGACCTGTCCCGGCTGGCGTTCGCCGACGTGCGAGGAGTGAGCGCCCTGGTCGACGCCGCCCGCCGGGTCCGGCCGCCGCGCACGCTGACCGTCCGGCACGCGCCCGAATCCGTGCGGAAGGTGCTGCGCCTTTTCTGGGCAGAGGAGTACATGAATCTCCTGAATGAGGGTATGCGCCCATGATGAGCCCGACCACGGAGGCCGTGGGCACCGATCCGTTCGTCCACCCCGCGCTGTTCTACCGCGGACAGGACGACTACCTCGCGGGCACCGTCCCCTTCATCCGGCAAGGCCTGGACCGCGGCGAACCCGTCGCCGTCTCCGTGCCGGGTCCCAACCTGGAACTGCTGCGCACCGCACTGGGCCAGGACGCCGAGCGGGTGCTGCTGCTGGACATGACCGAAGAAGGCCGCAACCCGGGCCGGATCATCCCCGGCGTCCTCCGCGCGTTCGCCGACAGCCACCCCGGCCGGCACGTCCGCATCATCGGCGAGCCCATCTGGGCCGAACGGTCCGAGCTCGAATATCCGGCCTGTGCCCAGCACGAGGCGCTGATCAACCTCGCGTTCACCGGCCGCGACGTCACCATCCTCTGCCCCTACGACGTCACCCGCCTCGACGCGCGCGCACTGACCGACGCCGAAGCCACCCACCCGCTCCTGATCGACTCCACCGGTGAACGCGCCAGCGCCGGCTACGACCCCGGCCGCATCATCGACGGCTACAACGCCCCACTGCCCGAACCCGCCCCCACCGAACCCTCCCGGCACACCACCCTCGACCCCGTCACCGGCGACACCGTCTCCCTGGCCCAAGCCCGCGCGATGGCCCGCGACCAGGCACGACGGGCCGGTCTCACCGACGAACGGGTCGAAGACGTCGAACTCGTGGTGGCCGAGCTCGTCGCCAACAGCGTGGAACACGGCGGCGGGCAAGGACGGCTCGGCATCTGGCCGGAGGACGGCCTGCTGGTCTGCGAAGTCCACGACACCGGCCACCTGACCGACCCGCTCGCCGGACGGCAACCCGCCCCCGCGGGACAGATACGCGGCCGGGGACTGCTGCTCATCAACCATCTCTCCGACCTGGTCCGCGTCCACACCGGTCCGCTCGGCACCACCGTCCGCGCCTGCTTCACCACCGCACGGCCCTGAACGGGTGACCGCGGGGCGATTGCCCGGCGGCCGATTCGGGTACTCGAAGGATCATGTGGATGGTGCTGATGATCCCGCTGTTGCTCATGTCGTTCGCGCTGCTGATGGAGCGCGTGGAGGTCACCGCGCTCCGGCGGCCCCCGCCGTGACCGGATAGACGAGGTGCGTGACCTTCTTCCCCTGAATGACCTGGGGATCGCCGAATTCCAGGGGAGCGGCGCCGAGCGTGTCCACGAAACGGACACCGTCGCCGAGCATGAACGGCACGAGGTCGATGCGGATCTCGTCGAGCAACCCCTCTTCCAGCGCTTCGCGGGCTACGACGCCCGGGCCTACGCCGATGTTCTTGTCCCCGGCGACCGCCTTGGCCCGTTCGATGGCGGCCTTGACGCCGCCCTCGGTCACGAAGACGAACTCGGCGCTTTCGGGAGCCCAGCCTTCGGGTACCGAATGAGTGACCACGAAAACCTGCACGCGCATGGGGTGCTGTCCACCCCAGCCGTCCATGCCGTCGAACTGGTTTCGCCCGACCACCAGGGCCCCGTAACCGTCGATCATGTCGCGGACATAGTCGGCGGACGCCTCGGAGACCTGGTACGACCGGCCCGGCGACGCGGTGGGCACCTCGACATCACCGGCACGGCACCACGCGAAAAGGTATTCGAACCCCCCGTTCTCCGGACCGGCGATGAAACCGTCCAGCGACACGGACGCTTGAGTCGCCACCTTTGGCATGAAAAGCCCCTTCTAGCGCGAAGAATCGAGACCCGCTCGACCCTGGCACCGTGACCGGCCGTCGTCCACTTCTCCCGTGCTCGGCGGCACGCTCTCGAAGTCGGCGACCCCAGCGACCGGCCGTGCCTCACTCCGCCCGGCGCTCGTCGCGCGCCTTCTTGGTGAGCGACTTGCTGACGTAGACCAGCCCGCCCGCCAGGATCACGATGTCGTCGAAGTACACCGGGTCAGGCAACAAATCGAACGGGAACACCGTGTAGGCCAAGGAAACCCAGTAGGCGACCTTGGTCGGCACCGGCGTGCCGGGCTGATGGACCTGACGGTGCTTCCGCACCAGCTTGACCACCAGGAACAAGGCGACCAGAACGAGGATGACGACCACCACCACGGCCACGACGCCGAGTGTCGTCCACAGAGATTCCATGTGCTCCTCTCTCACCACCACCGTTGCCGCTTCACCCCGGAGGCCGGTACCACCGACGGTGGACGACCGGCTCGACGGTCAAGACCATGACCGCGGCCGCTGTCGCGACTACCCACGCGAGCCAGTCGCTCGCCCCCGCCACCGACCACACCAGGGCACCGAGCACGATCAGGGGCCGCAGCAAAGTGAACGGCCCGAGGCCGACGAGGATCACGAACGTACTCCCCCGCATCGGTAGCAGCCAGTACGCCAGCAACGATGCCACCACGAGCGCCGCGTACGGCGCCAGCACCTGGAGCATGCGCGTGCCCGCGTGGAGCAGTTCGCCGTAACGAGCGCCCGGATCCGCCGAAAAGGCGAGGGTCGCCACGATCAACGAGGCGAGAAGTCCGAGCCCGATCGCTCCACCCGTGAGGCCTCGCCGCGCCGCCAGCAGGAAATAGGAGCGTTTGACGATCCGGGCGTCGCGGCCGGTCGCGGCCCGGAATCCCGCGAAACCGCTGTCCACGAGCGCGAGCAGACCGAGCGCGATCGGAACCACCGCCGCCATCAGCCGGCGGCCAGTCTGCGTGCCCGATGGCCCAGCGCACGACGGAACTCGGTAGCCAGCGCCGGACGAATTCCGACGACCGGTCTCATCGCCGCGCAGAACGGATTGGTGTACCTGAACGACTCGAACAGAAAAGTCTTCATCCCCGCTGCCGCCGAGGCGGCGGACAGCAGGACCGAATCCCCGTGAGCGCGCCGCGCGGACGCGACACCGTCGTGGCGGCCTAGCGGCTCTCGCATCCTGGCGCGGTGGAACAACCAGGCACCCAGCGGGGCAAGCCGGGTCGCAGCGACGTCGTAGTGGATGAATCCCACCGTCCCGTCACGGTCCTGAGCGCGGAAGAACTCCGGCAACCTGCCTGCCTCGAAATGGTGCAGCACCCCGCTCGACAGGTAGACGCCTGCCTCCTCGGCCAGGGAAAACGCGTCCGCGCAGACGAAGGTGCACGGAAGCCGCTCCTCCTCCGCCAGCCTGGTCGCTTCCGTCACCAGGGCACGATTGAAGTCCACCCCCACCAGCTGGACGTCCGCGCCCAGCACTCCGGAAGCGGCCAGGCTCCGCACCGTGAATCCCAGCCCGCATCCGACGTCCACCACCCGCAAACGGCGGCCGCTCGCCCTGGCGACCGCGAGCATCGGCACGAGCAACTCGGCGAACCGGTGCGCCATGTGCAGTTCTTCGTTGAGCCGTTGCAGTTCCGTGTGCACTCGGACCAGGAGCCGGTCCACCGCGGCGGGATCCAGATACTCGCCGAGCACCGGCATCCGACGCACGATTCGGGCGGCCCCGCGGTCCCCGGCCGCTTGCAGCCGGTCGACCACCTCCGCCCTGCGGACCGGAACACGCTCGCCGGTGCGCGCGTCCCACGCCACGACCAGATCCGAGATCTCCAGCACGGCCACGGTCGAACTCTAGCGATCAGGCTCGCGGTACACCCGGTTGAGTAGTTCTACTCGTGGCAAGCAGCAAGAGCACCGGCAACATAGGTGAGGACCCGCTCCACGGAGAGCGGCTGACCTTGGGGGTTCCATGAAGTTTTCCCGTGCCATCACCACGCTCGCCATCGCCGCCGGACTGGCCACCGCGCTGGCGCCTGTCGCGGCCGCCGAGACCGTCGCGAGCCTCGACTTCACCGCCGAACAGGGCGCCCACCCCGTCAGCGGCAGAAGTGGTCATTGGACCGCCTCGCCGGACAACGAGGTGCGATTCTGGGAGAACGGCACCACCCTGCGGGTGGATGCCGAGACCGACCACGGCTTCGACCACATCGCGCTCGACTTCACCGCCCCGTCAGGAAACCTGCAGGCTGGAACCTACAGCCACGCGGACGGAGCGCATATCCTGGCCACCTCCAACGGCCTGGCCTGCGTCGACGACTATTCGACGTTCACGATCGACCACATCGAACGCGGCGCCGAGGGGCTGGTCGCGCTCGACGCGACGTTCGAGCAGCGCTGCGGCAGTCCCACGTCGCCTGCTCTGCGTGGTGAGGTCCACTACCGGCGCTGAGCCGGATTCGCCGCCGGGCGGGCGAAATGGCGATAGGGCGCCTGAAGTAATCCGCTCAATAAAGATCGGGAACGACGAGCGTGCCGTCTTCGGCCTTGACGTGCCCGGCTTCGACGAGGTCCGCGGCGCGGGCGAGGAACGCGGTGAGCGACGGCGCTACCGGATCGTCGAAGTCCGGCACGTTGGGGCGGAACACGACCTGCCCGAGGGTGCCGCGTTCGCCGGGGGCCAGGTCCAGGAAGTAGCAATCGCCCTGGAAAGCCAGGAACGGCAACCAGGATTCCGACCACACCGTCCATTGGAGACAGGCGGGTTGCTCGACGGGTTCGGCAAGGTCGCCGACGACGTCGGTGAGCATCCGGTGCATCTCGACGATCTCGTCGACGGTCAGGAAATGGTGGAAGTTGAGCGGGCCGTTCAGCTGATCGGGGTCGTCTTGGCCCGCCGACACGCTCAGGAGGTCGCGCAGTTCGGCCGGCAGGACGAGCCCGGTCTCGGTGGCGAGCCGGTCGAGTTCCTGCTCGGACGCGCCGGGCAGGAAAGGCGCGGCGTCGGGCAATTCCCGCTCGATGATGCTTCGCAACCGTGCGAACTCGCGGGCGGTCTCGTTCATGACGGCCAGTATTCACCACGCCACGGCAAATCCGGATGACCTTCGTCCAGCTCGGCCAGTAGGCTCCAGCGGACCAAGGAACAGGGGGAGCCGGCGTGTCCAGCCACTTCGGGACGATCGGGATCGACGTCACGAGCGAGGAAGAGTTCGGGGAACGGGTCGTTTCCCTGATCAGCACGGGCACTGCCCGGCGGATCACCAAGAAGATCAGCGAACACGTCTGGACCGATCCGTCCGGAGCCCGGTTGGTCGCGCAGGTCCACAACGGTCAGATCGAGTTCCTTCTGCCGTGCCTGGCAGGCTCGGCGCCCGCCGTGCCCGTGGGCGACATCCGCCTCGTCGACGACGAGACCGCGATGCTCGCCCTCCTGGACGGTGTCGGCGGCGAGCTGATCTGCCCCATCGCGGTCGAACTGGAAGACCGAGCGGTCCTCGCCCACTCCGGCGGGCGGCTCGAGTCCGGTTCCCTGGTGCTGGCGGCCCTGGCCGAGGAAGTCACCGTGCACGCCGACGCCGACGCGTACTCGGCCGCGCAGGACGGTGAACTGGAGTTCGCCGCCGACCACTTCATCCCGTCCGGCACCTTCTCTCCGGAAGAATCCGCCCCCGGCTGGACACCCTCCGCCCACGCGCTGTTCGCCGGCGAGGTCGTCGAGGTCGAAACCCCCGTGAACACCGTCACCGGTACGTCCTTCCACCGGATCCGGGTCCGCACCATCGCGGCGATCGAACTCGACGTCGCCATCGCGACCACCGAACTGGAGCGGCCGCCCGCGCGCGGCAACATCGTCGCCGGGACCTTCTTCCTGACCGGAAGTTTGGGGCTGCAGCCGGAAAATCCTGCGAAGCGGCGGGGCTGGTTCCGGAGGTGACCGCACCGGAGGTCACCAGTCGAGGTCGGGATCTTCGGTCACCGAGTTCAGCGCGGTCACCGTCGTGTGGCCTTCGCTCAGCAGGCGGGCGTCGCTACCGGGCGACAACTCTCCCTCGACCGTGACGGCGGTCAGGGTGAACGCGCCGTCCTCGCCGTTCTGGATGTGACTGCGCACCGCGCCGAACTCGGCCAGCCCGGTGCGTTTCGGCGGTCCTGCCTCGGCTCGATCGGGCACGTTGAGGTTCAGGACCGTGCCGGCGGGTAGTTCCGTGAGCCGGTCGAACAGGCTCGCGGCGATCGCGACGGCGGTGTCCCAATGGGGTCGCGGGCCGGGATCCAGCCCCACGTCGAGCGACACCGCGAGCGCCCTGGCGCCGTTGATCGAGGCCGTCAGCGCCGCGCCCACCGTGCCCGAGTGCAGGATCGCGCGCCCGACATTCGCCCCGTGGTTCACCCCGGACAGCACGATTTCCGGTACGTCGCCGAACGTTCCCTGCGCGGCCGCCAAGGCGATCAGTCCGGGATGCGCGGCGACGGCGAACGCGGGGACACCGGCCAGTCCGGGCAGCTCCCGCCGTTCGACCGCGACCCGCCCCGCTCCCCCGGCACCGGTCAGGCCCGCGCTGGTTCCGCTCGCCTCCGCCGCGGGCGCGGCGACCACCACGGTCCAGCCGTGCTCCGCGGCACCCTTGGCCAGCGCCGCCAGGCCCGGCGAGTCGATACCGTCGTCGTTGGTGATCAGGGCACGCATCAGGAGGCCTCCCACGGTTTCAGGCGTACGCGTCCGGTGAGTTCCCGTACGGCGCCGTCGCTACCCGAACCGAGACCGTGTCGTGTCACGTTGATCGCGCCGGCCGCGGCTCCGAGCTTCAGCGCGTCTTCCAACGACCGGCCTTGCGCCAGGCCGACCGCGAGCCCCGCGGTCATCGAATCCCCGCCGCCGCGGGTGTCGACCGGTGTCAGATCGGGCGACTCCACCAGGACGAACCGTCCTTCGAGGCAGGCGAGCGTCTCCTCGGCCGCGCGGGACACGACGACCGCGCGGGCACCGCCCGACGCCAGCTCCCGGCAACCCTCCGCGAGATCGGCCAGCGAATCCGACTCGGCGAGGCCGTCCTCGACCATTTCCTCATGGCTGACCTTGATCACCGCCGGATCGCCCGCGAGGGCACTGGCCAGCCGCTCACCGGAGAGGTCCACCACGACCGGTGTGCCGTGCGTGCCCAGATCGCGGGCGAGCCGTTCGTACACCGAATGCGGCACCGGGACGTCGTCCCCGTCCGGCCCGCTGAGTACGGCCACGTCCGCGCGCAAGGCCTGGACCAGGGTCAGCTCGTACAGATCGTCGAGTTCGTGCCGCGTCAGCGCGTCCGCGGGCATCCGCACCATCTCGTCCCGGCGGCCGTCACGCCGGTCGTGCACGTAGGCGCCGTTGCGCGCCGCGACCTCGCGGACCTCCGCGTCGACGCCGATCAGATGCCGCAGCACCCGCCCGGTCTCCCCGCCGAGCGCGCAGCACACCACCGCACGCGCGCCGAGCGCGTCGATCATCCGCGACTGCCACACTCCCTGCCCGCCCGCGTGCACGTGGACGTCGGGCGCCCCGTCCAGTTCTTCCACCGTCACCGTCAGCTGCGGAGACGGCGCGAACACCGCCACTCGACCCTCAGTCATACCGGCCCTTTACCCGTTTTGCCGGATTCCATGCGTGCGACACGGGATCGTGGGTGGCCGCAGTGACAGCAGTGACAGCAGCGAGTGTCTCTTGTGGACAGTCAAGCCCCGTCGGCGTCCAGAACCGTTCGCCCTACCCCTCGATATTCGTGGCCGGGCGGGCGCTAGGCCGATTGTTCGCGGCGATAGTGGCGAGCGGCTTTCGCCCGGTTGCCGCAGGTTTCCATGGAACACCATCGCCTGGTGCCGTTACGCGTCGTGTCGTCGAAGTACAGCGTGCACACCGGGTACGCCGAACACCGCTTGATCCGGTCCGGACGCGCGCGAAGCAGGCTCAAGTAGCCGTACGCCGCGAGCCACGCGGGCCGCCAGGCCGCGTCGTCGACCTCGATCACCTCTTCGGCGCCACCCTCCCGCAGCTCCGGCCGCAACCGCCCGCGGGCCAGCACCTCGTTCAGCGCACGTTCGGCGGAGGGGCCGGGGCTTTCGAGCACCTCGCGCAGGACGGAACGCGTGTGGCGCAACGGTTCTTCCGCCCCCGGCGTATCCGGCAGGCCTCGCTCGGTGAGCCAGGCACCGACTCCCCCGGGCTCGTCGAAGACGTCACGACGCTCACCACGATCGGGCCACGTGGTGTTCAGCAGATCCAGCGCGAGGGGTTCACCGATCAGAGGACGTTGCAGCACGAGCGTCATTCTACCCTCCGTCGACCGCTTGACAGGTTAGGTTGCGTCATGCTTGAGTCTAACCGTTCAAACAACTTTAGACGGTTAGATCAAGGAGTGCCTGTCATGTCCGAAGTCACCCGGTCCCCCGGCGAGGTTTTTCACCGCACCGCGACCATCGACGGCCGGAGCGTCTTCTACCGGGAAGCCGGCGACCCCACGGCGCCGACGGTGGTGCTGCTGCACGGTTTCCCCACGTCGTCGCAGATGTTCCGCACGCTGATCCCCGCGCTGGCCGACCGCTATCACGTCATCGCCCCCGACCACGTCGGCTTCGGCCACTCCGACGCCCCGCCCGTCGACCGGTTCGACTACTCGTTCGAGAACCTGACCGCGATCACCCTCGGCCTTCTCGACGCGCTCGGCCTGGACCGCTTCGCCCTCTACATCCAGGACTACGGCGCGCCGATCGGGCTCCGCATCGCGAGCAGACACCCGGAGCGGGTCACCGCGCTGCTGGTGCAGTCCGGCAACGCCTACGTCGACGGCTTCACGCCGTTCTGGGACGTCCTGTTCGCCCACGCCAAGGACCGCGAAACACACGAGGAAGCCGTGCGCGAACTCCTGGAGCCCGCGGCGACCCGCTGGCAGTACACCCACGGCGTCCCCGCCGACCGGCTGGACCGGCTCTCCCCCGACACCTGGACCCTCGACCAGGCCCTGCTCGACCGTCCCGGGAACAAGGAGGTCCAACTGCAGTTGTTCTGGGACTACCAGTTCAACCTCGACGTCTACCCGGCCGTCCAGGAGTACTTCCGCGAGCACCGGCCGCCGACGCTCATCACGTGGGGCGAGCACGACGAGATCTTCGGCCCCGACGGGGCCCGTGCCTTCCTGCGCGACCTGCCCGACGCCGAACTGCACCTTCTCGACGCCGGGCACTTCGCCCTCGAGACGCACGGCCCGGAGATCGCGGCCCTCATCCGGGACTTCCTCGGACGCGTCCTGCGCTGATCACGGCCGTCGTATCCTCGAGGTGAGGCGGAGGTGCGGAATGACGGACGAGCAACTGCTCATCGAGTTCGCGCTGACCCGCATGGACCATCCCGACCTCGATCTCGAGGAAGTGGCCACACTGACCGTCCGGCGGCTCGGTGAGGACCGGATGCTGGACTTCGCCGGGCTCACCCTGGCGAGCCGGGGCGAACTACGCGGAGCCGTGTTCCCCGCAGCGGTGGAACACGTGCTCCGCGTCGTCCTGACGTTGCGCGGGCCGGACGACTGAGCGCCTTCCGGCCGTCACCGGATCAACGGCTACCTCAGTGTCCGCGGGCGATCCACTCGGCGAGGTGAGGCGCTTCGGTACCGATCGTGGTGGGGTCGCCGTGTCCGGTGTGCACCTTGGTGTCCTCCGGCAGGGCGAAAAGCCGGTCCCTGATCGAGGAAATGATCGTCGGGAAGTCGGAGAACGAGCGTCCCGTCGCGCCGGGCCCGCCCGAGAAGAGCGTGTCCCCGGAGAAGAGGGCCTTGGCCTCGGGGAGATGCAAGCAGACCGATCCCGGCGAGTGGCCCGGCGTGTGGATGACCTCGAGTTCCGTGCCGGCGACGGCGATCCGGTCACCGTCCTCCGTAGCCCGGAAACGGCCGCCGGGGTGGGTCATCTCCCACAGTTCCCGATCCCCCGGATGCAGAACGGCCGGGGCTTGCAGGCGTTCGCTCAGCTGCGGTGCGACGGTGACGTGGTCGTTGTGTCCGTGAGTGCAGACGACGGCGACGACGTTACGGCCGCCCACGGCCTCGACGATGGTCTTCTCGTCGTGTGCGGCGTCCACGATCACCACCTCGTCGTCGTCCCCGACGAGCCAGACGTTGTTGTCGACGTCCCAGCTTCCGCCGTCGAGTTCGAAGACCCCGGCGGTGACGACGCGCTCGATCCGCAGGTTCCCGCTCACAGGATCACCACCGAACGCAGCACTTCACCGGCGTGCATGGCGTGGAAGGCCTTCTCGACACCGTCGAGCGGGATCCGCTCGGTCACGAACCGCTCCAGCGGCAACCGGCCCTGGAGGTACAGGTCGATCAGCATCGGGAAGTCGCGCTCCGGCAGGCAATCGCCGTACCAGGACGATTTCAGCGCGCCACCGCGGGAGAAGAAGTCGATGAGCGGCATCTCCAGGCGCATGTCCGGGGTCGGGACGCCGACCAGGACCACGGTGCCCGCCAGGTCGCGGGCATAGAACGCCGCTTTCCACGTCTCCGGGCGGCCGACCGCGTCGATGACGACGTCGGCGCCGAAACCGCCGGTCAGCTCCTGGATCGCGGCGACCGTGTCGGTGTCGCTGGCGTCGACGGTGTGGGTCGCGCCGAGCTCACGGGCCCACACGAGCTTCCGTTCGTCCCGGTCGACCGCGATGATCGTGCCCGCCCCCGCCAGCCGGGCCCCGGCGATGGCGGCGTCGCCGACTCCCCCGCAACCGATGACCGCGACCGAGTCCCCGCGGCCGACGGCGCCGGTGTTGACCGCCGCGCCGAGCCCGGCCATCACGCCGCAGCCGAGCAGGCCCGCGACGGCCGGGTCCGCGGCGGGATCGACCTTGGTGCACTGTCCGGCGTGGACGAGCGTCTTGTCCGCGAACGCGCCGATACCCAGGGCCGGGGTCAGCTCGGCGCCGTCGGTCAGCGTCATCTTCTGTGTCGCGTTGAAGGTGTCGAAGCAGTACTGCGGGCGTCCGCGTTTGCAGGCCCGGCACTGTCCGCACACCGCACGCCAGTTGAGGACGACGAAGTCCCCCGGCCGCACGGAATCCACGCCCTCCCCGACGCTTTCCACGGTGCCCGCGGCCTCGTGACCGAGCAGGAACGGGAACTCGTCGTTGATGCCGCCGTCGCGGTAGGTCAGATCCGTGTGGCAGACCCCGCAGGCCGCGATCGACACGACGACCTCACCGGGGCCGGGGTCCGGGATCACGATGTCCGTCAGCTCCACCGGAGCGTTCCGGGACCGGGCGATCACCCCGCGCACCTGCTGTGGCATTCCCTGTTTCCTCCACCGTTCGGCGACATAGGCATGCGCATGAGCGCATGCTTCACCTGAGGCTAGGCCGGAAAAGCTCGACGGCGACCTGGCCATCGGGCCAGTGGATCCTCTCCTTTCGACCAGGCAAGCAGGCGGTTAGGCTCACCCGATGCCCGACACCGCCGACCTGACCGCGCTGCGCGACGTCATCGAGGGCCCGCTGCGCGAAATCGCCGACCGTTTCTCGCGTTTCCTCGCCGACGGCTGGCCACACCAGGCCCTGGTCATCTTCACCCGGGAGTGCACCGGGCGGCCGCGGAAGGTCACCGGTGCCCGGGAAATCGCCGACAAGGTCACCATCGCAGAACTCGAAGCGCTCAAAGCGAGCGTGCCGCCCGGACGGCAGCTGACCACGACGGCCACCCTCGGCGGCATCACCCGGACGGTCTGGGCGGTCCAGGATCCGATCGGCACCCTGCTCGTCCTCGTCCCCCGGTCGAGCCGGACCCGCTTCCCGCATCCCGCTCCCCTGGCCGAGGTCTTCGGCATCGTCGCGACCTCGATCCGCCAGCAGGTGACCCAGGCCAGCCCCGACTACTTGGCCGAATCCCGCGCGGCCTCCAGCGAACGCGCCAGGACGATCGCCGAAATGGCCGCGGCACACGAGACCGCGCTCGTCACGATCCTCACCACCTTGCGGTCGGCCCGGCTGGAGGACCACCGCGCCCGGCTCGCCGCGACCGACTCCGCCTCGGCCGCGCTGGTCGCGCTCCGATCCGCCCGGGAAACCGATCTCGCGCACTCCGAAGAGCCCGCGCATGCCGCGTTCGGCAGGCTACGGCGGGAAATCCGGCAGATGCTGCGCCACCACGACGCGGAGCTGGAGTTCACGGCCCCGGCGAAGAACGGGCGGCCGGTACCGGGCGAAATCGCCCACGCCGCCAGGGCGATGACGTGCGCGGCGGTCCTGGCCTTCACCGGCCAGCCGGATCTGACCCGCCTCCGAATCGCCTGGTCGAGTGACAGCACCGCGCTGCATCTCGATATCCGGGACCAGGAATCCGGGAACCTCGACGTGCACGGCCTGCGAGCGCAGCTCGACGGACGCGCGAAAACGCTGGGCGCCACCGTCGAGATCGACGCCGTCGCCGGCTGGGGCAGCCGCGTCACCGTCGACCTCCCGTTCGAGCCTGCCGTGGGCCGCGTCGACGAGACACAGCTGGCGGACCTCAACCCCCGCGAACTCGAAGTGCTGAGGCTGGTGGCGCAGGGACAACGCAACAAGTCCATCGCCACCGCGCTCGGCATCACCGAAAGCACGGTCAAGTTCCACGTCGCGGGCCTTTTGAAGAAGCTGAACGTCACTTCGCGCGGTGAAGCCGCGGCCTTGGCCCTGAGCGCTGGAGTCTCCGGAACTCAGCCTGCCTTGCCGTGAAACGACAATCACGATCCGGCCTCGGCCGGTAACAGAAGATCAGGTTCACGGGACATACCGGCGTCGACCGTCACAACGCTGGAGGGGTCCGTGATCATCCGTCGTACCGTAGCCACCGTCTCCGTCGCGCTTGCCGCGCTCTCGCTTGCCGCATGCGGGAGTAGCTCCCCGTCGGCGATCGGATCCGCCGCGGTCACCGCTCCGAGGACCGCCGAAGACGTCACGAAGACACTCGGCGAGAAGATCGCGACAACGAAACTGGTCAAGGTGTACACCGCCGAGGACGATCCGAACCACCTCCTCGGCCGCCCGAACGGCTACACGTCGAAGACAGCGTTCGGCGATTCCCGGGTCAAGCCTGCCGACGTCGAATATCTCGGCGCGGACGCGGTGGAACGTGGCGGTTCGGTAGAGGTTTTCCCGGACGAGGCCGGCGCGAAGGCGCGGATGGACTTCATCCAGTCGGTGGCCAAGAATCTGCCCGCGGTCGGCGAATACGACTATCTGAAAGGCCCTGTCCTGGTGCGGGTGTCACGATTCCTGACACCGGACCAGGCGAAGGAGTACGAGGCCGCGCTGAACGGCTGACGGAGTCGAGCATCTTCCGGTTCACACCGCGGCCTGATCGAACGCCCCTCGAAGCCACTGATCGACCTGTCGTTGACCGCGCAGCCGGACGACGACGAGTCCGGGATAACGGTTCTCATCGATCACCTTGCGGACCCGCGCGCGCATCATCGGGTGGTAGCGCCACGCGAGCTTGACGATGTGCTCCGGGTCGGTGAAGAACGTGCGCAGCGGGCCCTCGACGTTTCCCCCGGCGATCTTCGACCCCCGCCCGACACGACGTCGAAGCGTGCGCATGACGACGCGAGTCATGTGCAAGGCACGCGGATGATCGAGCCACACCAACACGTCGAGCCGCGCCGTCAGCCGCTCCCGGACCTGTTCGCCTTGCCACTCGATCGCCCAGACTTCCCCGTCGAGGAACTGCAAAACGTCGTCCTGCCACGTCTCCCGGACCGTCCATCCAGGACCGAGGTAGAAGGACTCGAACTCGACATAGGGCACGCCCAGGCGCTCGCACAGTGTTCGCGCGAGGGTGGATTTGCCCGCTCCCGCGGGACCTGCCACCGCAACCCGTCGGACCGGCCGCTGAGGAAGAGGATCGGTCGGCCCGAGAACATGCATACGGCGATCATAGATCGACTGTCCGGCCACCGACCGGGGCCAGGACATAGGGTCGGCTCATGGCGCGCCTGATCCACCTCAACGGTCTGTCACGCACGGGGAAGTCGACCCTCGCCCGCCGCTACGCCGACGAGCACCCGGGAACGCTCGCCCTCGATCTGGATGTGCTCACGGGGTTGATCGGCGGCTGGAAGGAGAACTTCTTCGAGGCCTTGGAGATCGCCCGCGGCCACGGACGGGACATGGCCGCGCGGCATCTTCGCGACGGGCATGACGTGATCCTCCCGCAACTCGTGACCGTTCACGACCGCGATCCGGACCCGGCCTTCGAAGCGGTGGCCATCGCGACTGGAGCCACTTACGTCGAGGTCATCCTCCTCGTCGACGACCACGAGCATCTGCAGCGCCTGCACGGAAAGCGTCCGGCCAACGCCGTCGAGGCACGACTCCAGACGATGCTGAAAGATCCCGATTCCGACTTGGTCGACAGGATCCGCGGCCACCTCGCCGAGTACCTGGCCGGACGTCCGCACGCGATCCGGCTCGATACGACCGGAATCGGGGTGGACGAGTCGTACACGCGCTTTTTGAACGCGGTCGACGTGACGCAGCAACGAAAGTAGACCGGCGGACGGTTTCGAGTCAGCTCCTCAGTTTCGTCACGGTCCACAATGCGGTTCCCGCACGGCAGACCCGCAGTCCGACGACCTCGGCCTGGCCGCCACCGTTGTGCAGGCAGAGACCGGTCGACACGTTGGTGAAGTACTTGTTCGTCGTGGACGAGGTTCCGGCGGCGAGACACAGCCCGGTCGCCTTGTTCTTGAACTTCCCGGGAGCGTAGTTGTTCCACTTCTGATTGTTGTTCCGGTCTTGGCAAGCGTGCGTGTAGACACTGCCCGCGGAATTGGAGTCCAAGCAGCGCTGAACCCCTGCCGCAAATCTGATCCAGAACAGCGATTCGGCCTGTGTCGACGCGGTGGCCGCCCCAGGTACCGCGGTGAACATCAATGCCGCACACGCGGCAACCGCCCCGATTCCGGTCACAGTTCTCGCGAATTCAACATGCCTGATGTTCCGAAATCCTCGGCCCCCGAACTGAATTCGACGTTAGCGCCTACGCGCCCGATTCTGCAAATCGGTCACCGAAAGCACTCCAACGGAGGTATGCCCGATCACGCAACACGACGATTCGTCCACCTTCGGCCGAAAGTGTGAACCGCACCGCCAGGCGGGAGTTGGGTGTTACATTGCCCATGGGGAGTGTCACTCGGGGCGGGGAGGACGTGCTGTGGGGTTCGAGGTCGATGTCGCGGACATCAGCAACGCGGCCGGCAAGCTCGCCGCCGGGAAGCCGCCGACGCTCACTCCCGGCGGCTCGCCGAACGTCGGCGCCACACATCGGGCCGCGGGGTTCGCGGGAGACTACGACGTCTGGCTGCTGACCCGACAGGAGGATTTGGTGGCCTCGCAGCAGCAGGTCACCAGCCTGGTCGAAGCCATCCAGGCCGCCGCGAAGAGTTACGACGGCACAGACTCCGCCGCGCGCGACATCTTCCTGAAGGCACTGGACAAAGGCCTCGAAGGGATCGACCGGTGAGCTCGGTCTTCGACAAGATCCGACAGCTCCACGACCAGGTCGCGAAGGGCAGCACGACGGAGCTGGACGACCGGGCGCGTGCGTGCCGGGCCACCAAGGAAGCCGTGCTGGACGCCAAATCGCTGGTCGAGGCGGTCCGCGTTCAGCTCGCCGAAGGCTGGCAAGGCGGAGCCGGCGAGTCGGCGCTCGCCTCGCTGGCGGACTTCAAGAAGAACCGCGACGACCAGGCCCACGATCTCGAAGAGTCCGCGAAGTCGTTCGAGGTGGTCCGCGACGCGCTGGCCAAGGCACAAGGCGACGCACGCAGTCACCTCGCGGACGCCGAATCCCTGCGGCAGAAGCTGGACAGCGTCTGGAACGACCTTTCGCACGGCAAGGGCAACATCGTTTTCGCCTGGGCACAGGACAAGGCGATCAAGGCGCAGGCCCTCGTCGTGCTCGCCGATCTGGAGCGGATCATCCTCGGCTACGACGCGGTCCTGCTCGCCGAAGGGCTGAAACTGCGGAACAGGACGGGCCAGGTATGGGAACTCGCGGGTTCGGGAAAGCGGAATCTCGCCGAGATCGCCGCGATCATGCTGCGCGAGATCCCTGGCTTCGCCGAGCTGGTCAAGAACGACCCGAGACTCAAGGCCGCCCTGCTGACCGGTGACTGGGAATTGCTCCTGCAGAACCGCGAGATCGCGCAGAAGATCTACGACTACCTCGGTTTCAAATACGTCGCGGACGGCGACTACTACACCACCGGCGAACACTCGGTGCAGAGTTTCCTCGGCTGGCACGACTTGTACGACAAGCTCGAAAAACTCATCGGCGCGGACCTCGACGCGACCGGCGACGACGGCGACAACATGGAGTTCACCGACCCGAAGACCGGCAGGCAATACCGGCTGGAATTGTGGAAGGGCGGCTACGGGTTCGGCGGCGCGTTCGGCGGCGAAGTCGGGTTCTACACCCGCGAACCGGGTTCCTCGGACCCGTCCGGTTACTTCAACGCCGCCCAGGGCGACGACCAGATCAAGGTGACCCAGACGATCTACAACAAGGAGACCGACGAGGTCTACTTCACCAACGACGGCCAAGGCGCCGACGGCACCGACAAGAAACACTTCTGGAATCTGGCGATCCGCACCGACCCGGACGTCGACCCGAGCAAGCTGGCCCAGCGCGCCACGATCGAGGTGCGGGACGCCGGCCTGCGCGACCAGCTCTACAACGAGATGACCCGGTGGGCGGCCGCGCACCCCGACCAGCGCCTCACCGTCACCAAGACGACCGACGACCCACCGGCCCTGAGCTACACCTGGGAGAAGTGAGCCACGGTCAGGTCAAGGACTCCCGCTTGAACTCCCACGGCTCGTCGTCACCGTCCCGCCGCGGACTCTCGGTTTCCCGCAACCCGGCGAACACCCCGTCGACGTCGATCAGGCCGGCGACCTCGTCGGCGACGCGCCGGCCGTGGCGCTCTTCGATTTCTTCCAGCCCCTCGCGCAGGGCGGTGGTCGCGGCGTTCCTGGCCGTGGTTCGCAACGCACGGGCCAGCTGCTCCGGGTCACTCATGAAACCCACTCTAGGCGTCGACCGGGCCCCGGCGTTCGAGGAAGACGGTGTCCAGCCACGCGCCGTCGCGCCGGGCGATGCGTTCGCGGATGCCGACGGTGCGGTAGCCGGCACTCTGATGCAGGGCGATGGACGCGCGATTGTCGGTGAAGATCGACGTCTGCAGTGTCCAGAGCCCGGCCGCGTCGGCTTCCGTGACTTGCTTGTGCATCAAGGCCTTACCCACACCACGGCCGCGGTGGCTTTCCGCGGTGTAGACGGAAGTCTCGGCGACCCCCCGGTAGCACTCGCGCTCCGAAACCGGGACGGCGGCCGTCCAGCCGACGACCTCGCCGCCGATCTCGGCGACCCACCGGTGCCCGGGCAGCCATTTCGCGTCGAGGGTTTCCCGGCTGGGGACCTCGGTTTCGAACGTGGCGATCCCGGTGGCGATTCCTTCACCGTAGATCCGGCGGACCGAGTCCCAGTCGTCGTCGCGCAGCGCACGGACGATGACGTCTTCCGGCAGGTTTTCCGGGCAGCACGAACGCGGCGCGAGCAGGCCCATCACGGCGTCGGCGGCATGCGGTAGCCCACTGCAGCAGGCCTGGTTGATCGTCACGACCGTGGCTGTGCCCTCTTTGCGCAGGTGCAGAAAGCCGACCTCGGCCAGCTTTCGCACGTGATGGGAACACGTCGACTGGCTGGTTCCGAGGATCTCCGTGAGCGCGCCGACGGTCAGGCCACGGGGCGACGTCGCGACCGCGTGCAGAAGTTTGACGCGCATGGGCTCGGCCAGACAGGCGAACCAACCGGCGTACGTCGCGGCTTCACGCTCGGGCAGGAGAACGGGCACAACCGTGGTCATACCGCACAGTATCGACCAGAATCGATGGTTGCGTCAATCGATCCCGGTCGATACAGTCCGCTTCAATCGAGCTGGATCGATGAAAGGTGCGCGGGGATGAGCGAATTGCCTGTCGTGGTGATCGGAGCGGGCCCGGTGGGACTGGCGGCGGCCGCCGAATTGGCCGAGCGCGGTGTCGAGCCGCTGGTGCTGGAACGCGGGGCCGGAGCGGGCGCGGGGGTGGCCGAGTGGAATCACGTGCGGTTGTTCTCGGCGTGGTCCGAGCTCGTCGCTCCGGCGGCCGGCCGGTTGCTGGAGGACACCGGCTGGACGCGACCCGATGGCGACACATATCCGACTGGTTCGGACTGGGCCGAGCGGTATCTGCGACCGCTGGCCACGGCGCTCGCCGGTCGAGTGCGCTTCGACGCAGAGGTGGTCGGTGTCGCGCGGCGGGGCCGGGATCTCGTCGTGGACAGCGGCCGTGACGAGGAGCCGTTCACCGTGCACGTCCGAGCTTCGGACGGCTCGGAAGAGCGGATCTCGGCACGGGCCGTCATCGACGCGTCGGGAACCTGGTCGACGCCGAATCCTCTTGGCGGGGAAGGACTTCCGGCCATCGGCGAAAGAGCCGCGGCGGATCGGATCGTCTACCGGGTGCCGGATCTGGGCGACCCGGCGGTGCGGTCCCGGTACTCGGGCGAACACGTGGTGGTCGCCGGGAGCGGGCACTCGGCACTGACCGCGCTGGTCGCCTTGTCCGGTCTCGCGAAGGACGCGCCGGATACGCGGATCAGCTGGGTGCTGCGCCGCGGTTCGGTCGGCAACGCCTTCGGCGGCGGCGACGCCGATCAGCTCCCGGCGCGGGGCGCGCTCGGCCTGCGGGCGCGGGCGGCGGTGAAGGCCGGGCTGATCACCGTCGTGACCGGGTTCCGCACCGAGGCGGTCGAACGCGACGACGCCGGGAGGCTCACCCTGACCTCCTCTGCCGGGCAACGGATCGAGCAGGTCGGCGAGGTCGTGACGCTGTCCGGATTCCGGCCCGACCTGACCTGGTTGTCGGAACTCAGGCTGGAGCTGCACCCGGCACTGCGGGCGCCGGTCGCGCTCGCGCCGCTGATCGATCCGAACGTGCATTCCTGTGGAACCGTCTACCCGCACGGCGCGAAGGAACTCTCCCACCCGGAGAAGAACTTCTACCTGGCCGGGATGAAGAGCTACGGCAGGGCACCGACGTTCCTCGCCATGACCGGCTACGAGCAGGTCCGCAGCATCGCCGCGGAACTCGCCGGCGACCACGAAGCGGCCGCGCGGGTCGAACTGCACATGGCGGAGACCGGCGTGTGCGGTGGCGCCGGACTGTTCGACGAGCTGGCGACGGTCACTCCGCCGGGGCTTTCGCGGTCCAGCGTTGCCGCAGCCGGAGACTCACGTACACCAGGGCCACCAGCACCGGCACCTCGATGAGCGGCCCGACGACCCCGGCGAGCGCCTGCCCCGATGTCACCCCGAAAACGCCGATGGCGACGGCGATCGCGAGTTCGAAGTTGTTGCCCGCGGCGGTGAACGCCAGCGTCGTGGTGCGCTCGTAGGACAGCCCGGACGCCTTGCCGAGCAGGTAGCCGCCGATCCACATGATCGCGAAGTAGGCCAGCAGCGGCAAGGCGATCCGGGCGACGTCAAGCGGCCGGGAGGTGATGGTGTCCCCCTGCAGGGCGAACAGGATCACGATGGTGAACAGCAGGCCGTACAACGCGACCGGGCCGACCTTCGGCAGGAACGTGCCTTCGTACCAGTCACGTCCCTTCCTTCGCTCCCCCACTCGGCGGGACAGATAGCCCGCGGCGAGCGGGACGCCGAGGAAGATGACGACGCTGAGCGCGATCTCCCACGGCGAGAAGTCGATGCTCGAGGTGTCGAGACCGAGCCAGCCGGGCAGCAGATCGAGGTAGAACCAGCCGAGCACCCCGAACATGACCACCTGGAAGACCGAGTTCACCGCGACGAGCACCGCCGCGGCCTCGCGATCGCCGCAGGCGAGGTCGTTCCAGATGATCACCATCGCGATGCACCGGGCGAGACCGACGATGATCAGGCCGGTCCGGTACTCGGGCAGGTCCGGCAGCATCAGCCAGGCGAGCGCGAACATCAGCGCCGGACCGAGAATCCAGTTCAGCACCAAGGAAAGCACCATCGTGCGCCGGTCCTTGGTCACCGCGCCGAGCCGGTCGTAGCGGACCTTCGCCAGCACCGGGTACATCATCAGCAGCAGGCCGAGCGCGATCGGGAGCGAAACCTGCCCGATCTTCACCGCGTCCAGCACCCTCTGCAGGCCTGGGACGATACTGCCCCACAAGAGCCCGATCACCATCGCGGCGACGATCCAAGCGGGCAGATAACGGTCCAAAAAGGACAGTTTGCGCAGGACGTCGGGCTCGTCGGCGACACGTGTCACGCTGGGGCCTCCTGGCTCCGGGAAGTCGTTCACGCGTCGAGGATTTCGGCGACCAGGCCACGCACACGGCGGTCGATCTCGTCACGGATCGGGCGGACGGCGGCCAAGCCCTGCCCGGCCGGGTCTTCCAGAGGCCAGTCCAGGTACCGCTTGCCGGGGAACACCGGGCAGGTATCCCCGCAGCCCATGGTGATCACCACGTCGGAAACCGCCACGTCCTCGGTGGACAGCTTGCTCGGCACCTCGGCGGTGATGTCCAAGCCCCACTCCGCGAGCGCCGCGGCCGCGGCCGGGTTCACCATCTCGGCGGGCTCCGAACCGGCGGACCGGACGGCGACCCGGCCGAGCGAATAGTGCCGCAGCAACGCGGCGGCCATCTGCGAGCGACCGGCGTTGTGCACGCAGACGAACAACACCTCGGGCGTGCGGGGCATCGGCGGAGTCCTCTCGGCGCTCGACTGGATCGAAGTCTACGGATCCAGATTGAAGGGCTTGCATCGATGTTTGTCAATCCACCGGGTACGCTCGCCGTCGAAGGTCACTCGGACCGAGGAGGGCACGTGGCGACGGAGAACGGGCGCGGGCGGAAGCCGGTGCCCATCACCCTGCTGATGGCCGAGCCCGCGGCGGTCATCTCCCAGGACGGTGCCGAGCAGGCGGCGAAGTTGTTCAAGGCCCTCTCGGACCCGGTCCGGATCCGGCTGCTGTCGCTGGTCCGGTATTCACCCGGCGGCGAGGCCTGTTTCTGCGATCTCGCCGAAGAGTTCGACATGCCGCAGCCGTCGCTGAGTCATCATCTCCGCGTCCTGGTCGCGGCGGGCATCCTCGATCGGGAGCGTCGTGGCACCTGGAGCTGGTACAGCGTCCTTCCCGAGTCGCTTCGCTCCCTGGAGACGCTTCTGCGCCCCGGTGGCCCGCTGGCCGATCGGACCGCGCCGCTCCGGTGAACCCGAGGCGCTTCGCGCGTTCAGTGGCTGCCGGCGAGTTCGCCGGAGAGCTTCCCGTGCATACGCGCGCTGTGCTTGTTCAGCCCGATGATCTCGACGGTCTTGCCGCGCGAGGCGTACTTGGTGGTGATCGCGTCTAGGGCCGCGACGGTCGAGGCGTCCCAGATGTGGGCGCCGGTGAGATCGATGACGACCTTCTCCGGGTCGTTCGCGTAGTCGAACTGGTCGACAAGATCGTTGCTGGAGGCGAAGAACAGCTCCCCGGTGACGGCGTAGACGACCTGGGTGCCGTCCGGGTCCACCACGGCGGTGACCTCGACCAGCCGCGCGACCCGGCGGGCGAAGATCACCATCGCGGTGATCGAACCGACGACCACGCCGATGGCCAGGTTGTCGGTGGCCACCACCACGCCCACGGTGACGACCATGACGACGACCTCCCCCACCGGCATCCGCTTGAGCGTGGCGGGAGCGACGCTGTGCCAGTCGAAGGTGCCGAACGCGACCAGCACCATCACCGCCACCAGCGCGGCCATCGGGATCTGCGACACCAGCGGGCCGAAGACGATGCACAGCACCATCAGGAAGGCGCCGGCCAGGAACGTCGAAAGCCGGGTCCGGGCGCCGGCGGTCTTGACGTTGATCATGGTCTGGCCGATCATCGCGCATCCGCCCATGCCTCCGAAGAAGCCCGTGACGATGTTAGCGACGCCCTGGCCGATCGCCTCGCGCGTCTTGTTGGAGCGCGTGTCGGTGATGTCGTCGACCAGTTTCGCGGTCATCAGCGACTCCATGAGCCCGACCAGCGCGAACGCGAGCGCGTACGGCGCCAGCAGGGCGAGGGTGCCGAAGGTGAACGGCACGCTCGGGAGGCCGGGCACCGGCAGCGACGACGGCAGAGCGCCCTTGTCCCCCACGGTCGGGACCGCGATCCCGGCGGCGATCGTGAGGACGGTCAAGGCCACAATGGACACCAGCGGCGCGGGGATCGCCTTGGTCAGCTTCGGGAACAGCACCATGAGCACGAGCCCGCCCGCGAACAGCGGGTAGACCGGCCATGGAACGTCGATCAGCTCCGGGACCTGCGCCAGGAAGATCAGGATCGCCAGCGCGTTGACGAACCCGACCATGACACTGCGCGGCACGAACCGCATCAGCTTGGCGACACCGAGGGAGCCGAGCACGATCTGGAACAGGCCACCCAGGATCACCGTGGCGATCAGGTGGTCCAGCCCGTGCTCACGGACCAGCGGCGCGACCACGAGCGCGATCGCTCGGTCGCCGCGGAGATCATCGCCGACCGGCCGCCCACGATCGAGATCACCACGGCCATGGTGAAGGAGGCGAACAGCCCGACGCTCGGGTCGACCCCGGCGATGATGGAGAAGGAGATCGCCTCCGGGATCAGCGCGAGCGCGACCACCAGACCGGCGAGGATCTCGGTGCGGGCGACCTTGGGCGACAACCACGAAGGACGTGTGCGCAGGCGCGTGGACACCTGGGACCCCGGACTCGGCACAGACGGACGACCTGACTTTCTCGGGCGCCACGGACGGCGCGGAACTCCCACGCTAGAGGAGAGCACCGGTCCACGCGGACCCCGTCGTCGCAATGAGGCCGGGATCACCACGACAGTCCATGTCGTGTCGCCGGTCTGGACGGGCTGGCGGTTCACACCTCGTCTTTCAGCCATTGGTCCGCTTTTCGCCAGATGGCTCGCGCATCGAGATCGGCGGTGCGCCAGGTGGTGGCGCGGGTGGTGCCGAGATCGCGGTACTTCCGCATGATCGCCACGTGGGCGGGCAAGCCGACGAAATCACGCAAGCCGTCATGGTCGCGCCACACCGAGACCGATCCGAGCCGCCGGCGCAGCGGTTCCGCCCACAGCCATTGGCCGACCGCGCCGGGCAACCGGGGCCACTCACGGCTGAGCACGTAACCCGCCCTGTAGGCGCCCGGCGTGCTCCGGAAGTCGTCGAGTGTCAACGCGGTGACGCTGACCAGCACTTCTCCGGAGAAGTCCACGGCATGGCCGGGCATCCACCTACCTCTGATCATGCTCGCTCCTCAGTTCGCGGCGGCCCGAGATGGCTGCACACTGCTTATGATACGCACATGCTTATTACTTGGGTGTCGTACCTTCGCGCTAGCGTCCGTTCATGACTCCGGCCGAGGCCCGCGAAGCCCTTCTGTTCCACTCGTGCACACACCCGGATGTGGACGATCCGCGTTGGCGGACGGGTTTCATCGGGTCGCTGCGGCCCTTCTCCGGCTTGCGCGAGGAGAACTACCACGAAGTGATGGCGGCCCTCCGGGCTCTTGCCGAGCCACTACAGGCCGACTTTGTTCCCCGTGAGGTGGTTTCCGCCTTGGTCGGGATATGTCATTTCGCCCGGGCTTGGGGTGTCGCGCCCGACGGCATGCTCGGCCAGAACGGTTTGATCAGCGCCGAGGACGCGGCCCTTCTCGAGGAATGGATCTGGACTATTTCCTATGCCCTGGCCATGATCCTGGATGGCGCCGTGGCAGAGGCCTTCGACGAGTACGACCGTCGCCGGACGTGAGCGGCGAACAGCGGGTCCAGGACAAGGCACGGCGAAGGTGGGCGCCGTGCGGATCACCGCCTCGCTCAAGCGCTGTCGAGCGCTCCGGCACTGACCTCGCCGGGCGAACTACTATGGCGGACCACCGGGCCACGCGAGGAGGCAGTGATGCGCAACGAAGCCATGGGGCGGTTGGACGTCCTCGTCGGTTCGTGGCGGACGACGCTGAGCGACGCGTGGTTCCTGGAACCGCCCGATCAGGAGGTGCCGGGTTCGGCGACGATCGAATGGCTCGGTGACGCGTTCCTGGTCCTTCGCTGGACGATGGGCGGTGAGGACGGGCAAGCCGCGAGCGAGATGGTCCTGGTTCTCGGCCGCAGCGACACCCGCGACGCGTATACGGCGCTGTACCACGACGAACGAGGTGTGTGCCGGGTCTTCGCCATGGATTTCGACGGCACCGACTGGGTTCTGAGCCGGGAAGACCCCGACATGTTCCAGCGCTTCGTCGCCGAGGTCGAGCCGGATCGGATCACGGGCCGCTGGGAGGCGTCCGAAGATCAGGGAGCCACCTGGCGCAAGGATTACGACCTCGTTTTCGAGAGGTAGCCGTCAGGTCTTGCGGACGGCGCCGGTGAAACCCGCGATGAACAGGGTGGCCGACGCCCACGCCGCCAGTTGCAGGGCCCAGCCCGCGACGGTGAGGGTCTGCCCCGCGGCGGTACCGGTGGGAGCGCACAGCTCCCGCGCTCCTGTCTTGACCAGTGGAAGCCCGAGATCCAGGCCCACCCCGATCCGTTCCACCACACCGCACGGCGTCGCCGGTGCGCTCGCGCGGGCGGTGTGCGCCAGACCGCCCTGCCCGCCGAGGACGAGGGCCAACACGACCGAGCCGGCGAGGACGGCGAGCAACAGCAGCGAAGCCCGCCAGGGTTGATAGCCGAAACCGAGGGCCAGCCCGGTGAACCGGGCCCACATCCGGTCGTGCCATCGAAGCCCGCCGCGGCGGATCTGATCACGCCGTTGCGCCATCAGGATGTCCCGCGCCTGGCTGTCGTGTCCCGCCGCGCGGTGGACGGCGGCCAACTGCTGGTAGGGCTGGGCCGCGTAACCGGGCGTCCGGGTACGCAACAGCTCCAGCCACCGGGACAAGCCGATCTGCTCCGGAAGGTCTCCGTAGGTCAGCTCGTCGATGTCGATCAGCGCCCCCGAAGCCTGATCCGACCGCGTCACCTCGCTGGTGTCCAACCACAGCGAGCCTTCGATCGACGCCCCGTGCAACCGGAGAACGGCGGGTGCGGTGCCGGTGGCTCGGAACCCGGCGCGAAGGAACAGCGCTCGGTCGACCCGCAGACCGTTGGCGTACAGCGCAGGCCCCGCCGGGTTCTCCAGCTGCGCGCCGTCGCAATCGAGCAAGCCGACGTGGGCGTCGACCAGTTGCACCGCGCCGGTGGCCTGGAATCCGGCACGAAGGAACACGCCGTGCTCGACGCGCAGCCGGTCCCCCAGCAGGGCGGGCCCGGCCGTGTTCTCCAGCCGCGCCCCGTCACACTCGAACAGCCCGAGCTGGGCCCCGCGTAACCGGACCGCACCGGCCGGGGTGCGGGCGTGCGCGACCACACCCTTCATCGTCATCGCCGAAGTGGTGAACCTTTCGGCGTCCACCGGCGGGTCCTGTGCGGAATGCCCGAAACGGGAACGGTCCAGCACCAGGCCCGGCAGGCGGCCGTCGCGCAGGTCCAGGCCGTCGGGTAGGAAGCAGTCGACCAGCTCGACCCGCCTCTCACCGGCGATGTTCGCCAGGTCGAGGCGGCCGGTGATCCTCGCCCCGCGCAGCCGCAGCCCGTGCGGGTCCACTTCGACGTCCCGGCGGCCGCGGACCAGGTCACGGATCAGCGCCGCCGAGACGGTGCGGCCGCTTCCCCACGACGGCATCTCCGCCGGATCGACCTTTCCGCCATCGGTCAGGTCGAGCACCTCGCCGTCGCGGACCGCGTCGAGCAGGCGCTGCTCCATCCCCTCGTCTGACACGCGATCATGCTGGCCTGCCCACGACGCGACGGCAAGCGCGGAAACTCGAGTGCGGGTAGCCCGGTCCGCCACTACGGTCCTGGCCATGCCCGAGGATGCGTTCGTACCAGCCGGTTTCCTCCCGCCGACCGCACTCGTCACCGACGAGTTCCGCCTCGAACCCCTGGGACCGGAACACAATCAGGCCGACCACGCCGCCTGGATGTCGAGCATCGAGCACATTCGCTCCACTCCCGGCTATCCCGACGGCGACTGGCCGCCGCGCGACGGCATGACACTCGAGGAGAACCTCGCCGATCTGCGCCGCCACGCCGAAGATTTCGCGCGGTGCACCGGTTTCACGTTCACCGTCCTCAGCCCGGCCGACGATGTCATCGGTTGCGTCTACCTGTATCCCACGGCCTCCGCCGAATGGGACGTCACGGTGCAGTCCTGGGTGCGGGCCGACAGAGCGGAACTCGATGGTGTGCTCGCCGACGCCGTCGCACGCTGGCTGGTTTCGGACTGGCCGTGGGAACGGGTGGATCGCTGCGGTCGTTGAGGTGCGCGCTCGGAGCATCGCGCTGACCGGTGACGGCAGTACATGAAGGCCCCCTTCCTTGCGTCTAGCGCAAGGAAGGGGGCCTTCATGTACTCGGGGAAGGTGTGAAGGTCGAGTTTTCTCGGCTGAGCCGAGGGAAGGGGGCCTTCACGCGCCGCCGCTGTGATTACTGGTGCCGGTGGTGTTGCCGAGGCTGCGGATGCCAATCGCGTAATCCGTGAAGGCCTCCTTCCCTATCTTCAGGGTAGGCAAGGAGGCCTTCACGGGCCTGATCGTCGAGTGCCGGACGCGAAAACGCAGGTGAGTGGCCGCCCCAGCGACAGGTGCCCCCTCCAGCACCAACCCGCCCACACGCCCGCCGAACATCCCGGTCCCCCGCCCCAGCAACACCGGAGCGACATGAACGTGGACCTCGTCGAGCAGACCCGCGACCAGCAGTTGCCCAGCGATGTCCGCGCCCATCACCAGGACGTCCTTGTCCCCCGCAGCGTCTTTGGCCCGCCGGACCGCGGCCTCCAGTCCGTCGAAGTAGAACATCCCGCCGTTGTCGCCGCGGAAGTCTTCCTCTGTCCGATGAGTGACCACGAAACTCGGCACGCCGGGCCACGGCGTACCGCCCCACGGCCGCAGGCCGAGGTCGAAGGTGCGCCGCCCGATGACCGTGGCCCCGACCATCGCGTTCACCTCTTCGACGGCACGGGCATCGGCCCCCTCCCCGGCCATCCACTCGTGCAGCCGTTCGCCGCCGTCCCCCATCGGCTCCTCGGCCCGCACGTTCGGCCCGGCGGTGAAACCGTCCAGCGACATCGACACATCCAGCACCACCTTGGTCATCGCAAGGCCTCCTTCGTCTCCGTGGCGCCGCTGTCCGGGCGCTTTCACGGAAGAGTCGGAGCCGGTCCGGTCTCCTCGACATCGACGATTGCGCGATCCGGCCGACGCGGTCTATGTTCCTACGTGTCCGAATAGCGTCCCGAACTGTCCGATTATCGGACGTCGGGAATCGGCCGGAGACGAGGAGCGAAAGTGACGAACGTGCCCGCCTCGCGCGAAACGGCCGATTCGAGGTCCACCGGTGTCAGCCGGTCGGCGTTCCGGCGGGTCCTGGCGGGCAGTACCGCGGGCGCCGTGCTGGAGTGGTACGACTTCGCGCTCTACGGAATCCTCGCGGCCACCGTGCTCGGACCGTTGTTCTTCCCCGGCGGCAACGGGTTCGCCCAGTTGCTGCTCGCGCTGGCGACGCAGGGGCTCGGCTTCGTCGCCCGCCCGATCGGCGGCATCGTCTTCGGGCATCTCGGCGATCGCCTCGGGCGCAAACCCATGCTGGTGACCACTTTCCTGCTCCTCGGATTGTCGACCTCCGCGATCGGACTGCTCCCCACCTATTCGCAGGTCGGTATCGGGGCGACGATCTCGCTCGTGGTGCTGAGGCTGATCCAGGGATTCGCCCTCGGCGGCGAGTTCGGCGCGGCGGTGCTGATGGTCAGCGAATACGGAAGCCCGAAACGGCGCGGTTTCTGGTCGGCGTGGCCGCAGGCGGGAGCGCCTCTGGGCACTGTGCTGGCCACGGCCGTGGTCGGCGGCGTCGCCTTGGTGCTCCCCGACAATGCCTTCGACCAGTGGGGCTGGCGCGTCGGGTTCCTGTTCGCGATCCCGCTGCTGGTCATCGGCTTCTGGATCCGGCGGCGCATCGACGAGTCGCCGGTGTTCCAGGAAGCACAGGCACGGGCAGCCACGAAAACCGTCCGCGAACGGTCGAGCATCCTCGAAACGCTCGCCCACCCCGGCCCCGTCCTGCGCGGTCTCGGCGTGCGGCTGGGCGAAAACGTGGCCTTCTACGTCTACACCGTCTTCGTGGTCGCTTACGCCACAAAGACTTTCGGCTACGACAAGTCCGACGTGCTCCTCGCCGTCGCCATCGGGTCACTGCTGCAATTCGCGGGGATGCTGGCCGGCGGTTACTGGTCCGACCGCGTCGGGCGGCGCGTGGCGATGCTGGTCCCCGCGCTCGGCCTCGCGGTCTGGGCGCCGGTCTTCTTCGCGATCGTCCAGGCCGACGCGCTGCCTCTGCTCTATCTCGGTGTCGGCGTCGGGGCGGCGCTGCACGGCCTCCTCGCCGGGCCGGAAGCGGCCTGGATCGCCGAACTCTTCCCGACGCGCCGCCGTTTCGCCGGGGCTTCCCTGGTCTTCCAAGGATCTTCGATCATCGCCGGCGCGCCGGCGCCCCTCATCGCGGTGTGGCTGGCCGAAAAACAGGGCCCCACGGCGGTCGTGCTGTACCTCGTGGGCACGATCGCCGTCACCGTCGTCGCCCTGCTCCTCAGCGCCGAAACCCGCGGAACCGACCTGAACTAGACGTCGAGGGGCACGAGCAGCCCGAACACCCGCGTCGCGACCCGCCCCTCGGCGACCAGCGCCGGGTGATCCGCCACCACCGCCTCGCCGCCGGACCACGGGCGGCTGTCCAAGAGGACTTCGTTGTTCAGCAACGCGCCGTCGTTGTGCGCGACGAACAACCGGAGCCCGTGTACCTTCCGGCTGAGCTTTTCCGCGCGCAACGCTTCCAGCAACCGGTCGAGCAGCGGTTCGGCGGAAGGCACGTTTTCGGCGAACAGGGTGATCTGCGCGCCCAGCACCAATTCGAACGCGCCGTCCGGATGGTCGTACCGCTCGCGGTCGACCTGATCGGCCGCGGCGCCGGGCGACAGCAACCCGTCGACGATCGGATGCAACGCCCCGTGGCGGAAACCGTCCACCGCACGGCCGATCGCCTCACGCCAAGTGGTGCCATGCCCGGCGAAGCTCTCGACGAGCCACGGCTCGGCCAGCGCGGGATGCGACACGGCGAAGTCGACCTGAGCCATCACCATGCCTTCCGGGGCGGGATGCACGATGAGTTTCGTATCGACACGAGTGTCATCGCCCAGCACGACACCGTGCTCGCGAAGGAACGCCTCGAACACCGCTTGCGGTGAAGGCACACCGCCGTCGCCTTCGACGACCGGTTCCAGATCCTTGAACAACACGGGTTCGCCGAGTTCCAGGTCCGCGAGCTGCGATCCGGCGTTCAGCGCCTCGTTGATCACGGCGAACGTGCTGCTGCGGAACGCGATCCGCTCGAATTCCGCCCGGTCCGCGTACTGGGCACGATCGAACGCCGCCACGAAGACCGGCTCCTGCGCGAGGAAGACCTGCCCGCGGGAGTCGCGTACGGCGTCCGGATACGTGACGTCCGGCAGCAACCGCCGGACGTAGGCCATCGGCAGGAAGACCAGCAGCCGCTCGGCCAGCCACGGCTCCACTCCCGCGCCGGTCAGCTGTTCCCAGAACAAGTCGTCGCTCGGCGGTTCTTCGCCCGCGCAGAACGCGGCGATCCCGATTTCGAGCGCGGCATCGAGCCCCCATGATGCGATCACCGCCGAAGTCTAGGGAATGGGCCGAAGGGGCCCTTCACCGCGTCGGATGCGGTGAAGGGCCCCTTCAGCCCGAGGCTCGGCCGATCGGTCAGGATCGGGTTTCGAGCCACTCCCGGAAGGTGGGGCCGGCCAGCTTCGCGTGCGGGCCGGGCAGGAATCCGCCCTTGGCGGCGATCTCACCGTCGGGCACGTTCGCCCCGTCGATGCCGACCACCTCGATCCCCCGGGCGGCCCCGGCGAGCCGCGCCGCCTCCGCCATGTTCTCCTCGCGTGGCCCGGCGATCTCGGGAATCGGGGTTCCCGGTGCGGCCGGAGCGGCCGCCAGATCGGCGAGTTCCTCCGCCACGGCGCGGCAAGCCACGAGCTGAGTGGGCATCGCCGGAACATAGGCGACGTCGTCCCGTCGCCACTCCAGCAACTGAAGCACGAACTCGTGGAACTGAGCCGCCCGCAGAAGACGGACCGGCAGCGGCCCGGCCGAGAGGAACTCCTCGTGCTCCTTCTTGGCGGCGAGAAAACCCGTGGTGGCGTTGTCGACACCGATGATGGACGCGGCGGCGATCAGGCCGACTCCGGCCCGCCTGCCTTCCTCGTGCAGATTGCGGGCGGAGGTACGGAAGAACTCCGTCGCCGCCTCCTGGTCGGAGGCGTGCCACGAAGCGACGTCGATGATGACGTCCGCCCCGGTGAGCGCCTCGGCGAGCCCCTCGCCGGTGATGATGTCCACGCCGGTGGCCCGGGACATCGGGACTACTTCGTGGGCGCGTTCGGTGAGGACGTCGACGACGTGCCGTCCCAGCCGCCCGGTCGCTCCCGCCACTGCGAACTTGCTCATTTTCAGGCCTTTCGTGGAAGTAGAAGGGTCAGTCGGTGTAGTTCCGGCCGGGCGGCATCCCCGGGATCGGTTTCGCGATGAGCGCGGCGGGGGCGAAGAACCCGATGTGGGCGATGACCATGACGAGCGTCCAGAGCGCCTTGTCGTCGTAGTGCTCCGACGCCCTGGCGTACAGCTCGTCGGGAACGCGCTCCCCCGAGGGATTGGCGGTGAACACGGCTTCCCCCAGCTCCAGCGCGACCCGTTCGGCATCGGTGAAGCAGGTCGCGTCGCGCCAGGTGACCACGGAGGTGAGCCGCTCCTCGGATTCCCCGAGCTCTCGCAGAACGCGCGTTTCACGGACGACGAAATACGTGCTGCCGAGCAGCTGCCCGGCCCGCAGTTGCACCAGGCTGACGGTGGTCGCGGGAATGGTGCCGTTCCCGACGACCCGGTGCAGGCCCGCGGCGACTTCCGCCAGCTCGGGCACGAACGGGAGCGGATTGGGCATCCGCGACCGCGGGCCCTTCTCCGAAATTGTGGACATGATCGGGATCTCCTCACTCGTGATGGCGCTTGGTGACGAGCAAGAGATCCCGGCGACCGGCCCGGTGTGACAAGCCCGCCCTGTGACGCAGGCCACCACTCCCGGGTGTCACAAACCGGCGGCGGGCGGGATCGTAAGGGCGAAACACGAACAGGGGAAACCATCAATGAGCGAGACACCCGGCGCCCTGGACCCGGCGACGGAAACCTTCGTGGCCCATCGCAATCTGCTGTTCACCGTGGCCTACGAGATGCTCGGTTCGGCCACCGACGCCGAGGACGTCCTGCAGGAGACCTGGCTGCGCTGGTCGGGCGTCGCGCTCGACACGGTGCTGGACCGGCGCGCGTTCCTGGTCCGGATCACCACGCGGCAGGCGCTGAAACGGTTGCGGACACTCGGCCGTCGCAAGGAGTCCTACGTCGGCCCGTGGCTGCCCGAGCCGCTGCTGACCACACCGGACGTGGCCGAGGACGTCGAACTGGCCGCGAACGTCTCGATGGCGATGCTGCTCGTGCTGGAGACACTCGCGCCGACAGAGCGGGCGGTCTTCGTGCTACGGGAGGTTTTCGCCGTCGACTACGACGAAATCGCCCAAGCCGTCGAGAAGACTCCCGCCGCCGTACGCCAGATCGCTCATCGGGCGCGGGCCCACGTCGCCGCCCGCAAGCCACGCGGCACCGGCTCCCCTGCCGAGCACCGGGCCGCGCTCAAGGCGTTCCAGGCCGCGGTGGAAACCGGCGATCTGCAGGGACTGCTCGACATCCTCGCGCCGGACGTCGTCGCCCTCAGCGACGGCGGCGGGGTGAAGCACGCCCTGCCGCGGCCGGTCGTGGGCGCGGACGAGGTGGCCCGGCTGCTGGCCGTCGGCTGGTGGAAACGCGAAGCGGAACGGACCGTGGAACCGGTACAGGTCAACGGCGGACCCGGCCTGCTCATCCGGATCGGTGGGGAGATCGACGGCGTGCTGGCGGTGCGGGTCGAAAACGGCTACGTCACCGGCGCCTACCACGTCCGCAATCCCCAGAAACTCTCAAGCGTGGCAAGGGAAATAACCGTGAGCCGATAGTAAAGCGTCCTTCGCCGCATCAGACGCGGCGAAGGACGCTTTCAGCCCATCCAGATCACTCCCGGACGGTGGCCGGGGCACGCCGGGGTTCGTCCGGGACGGGATCGACGGGCACGTTCGCCACCGGCTTGCCGCGCCGCCTGCGGATCTCGAACCCGATGAGGATCAGCGCGAGCGTCACCGCGCTCAGCCAGAACTGCGAGCGGGTCGACGGCAGCAGCGCCATCGCCAGGATCACGGCGGCCATCAGCGCGATGGTCGCGTAGCTCAGCCACGGGAACAGCCACATCTTGAGCGTGAGCTTGCCCGGGTCTTCGCGCTCCAGCCGGCGGCGGAGCCGCACCTGCGCGAGCGCGATCGCGAGGTACACGAACAGCGCGACGGCGCCGTAGGAGTTGACCAGGAACTGGAAGATCAGATCCGGTGAGGTGTAGGCGGCGATGACCGAGATGTAGCCGATGACCGTCCCGGCCAGGATCGCGCGCCTCGGCACGCCGCTGCCGGAAAGCCGGGTGAACGCCTTCGGCGCGTCGCCGTTGCTGGTGAGCGCGAACAACATCCGCGACGAGGTGTACAGGGCCGAGTTGAGGCACGAGAGCACCGCGGTCAGGACGATCGCGTTCATGATCGTCGCTACGGCCGGGATGCCGAGCACCTCCAGCACCGCCGCGTACGGGCTGACCGCGGTCGCCGGATCGTCCCAGGACTTGATCGCGACGACGAGGAACACGGAGCCGACGTAGAACAGCACCACGCGGAAGATGATCGAGCGCATGGCCTTCGCGATCGCCTTCTTCGGCTCCGCGGACTCGGCGGCGGCGATGGTGACGATCTCCGCGCCGGTGTAGAAACCGATGCACGGCACCACCGCCGCGAGTACCGCCCCGATCCCGAGTGGCGCGAATCCGCCGTGGGACACCAGATTCGTCAGGCCGCCGTTGGCACCCGGCCAGAAACCGAACAGGTACAGGGCACCGACGACCAGGAACACGACGATCGCGACGACCTTGATCGAAGAGAACCAGTACTCGAATTCGCCATAGGATCGCGCCGAGACCATGTTGGTACCGGTGAGGATCACGAGCAGGCCGAGACTGAGCACCCACAGTGGCACGTCGGGTACCCACAGCTGCAGGATCCGGCCGCCCGCGACGGCTTCGACCGCCACGACGATGACGAAGAAGTACCAGTACATCCAGCCGACGGCGAAGCCCGCGCGGTTGCCGAGCGCCTCCCTGGCGTAGACGTAGAACGACCCGAGCGCGGGTTTGGCGATCGTCATCTCCGCGAGCATGCGCATGATGAGCACGGTGATCAGACCGGCGATGAGGAACGAGACCACCGCCGCCGGGCCCGCCGACTGGATGACCACGCCACTGCCGACGAACAGTCCTGCGCCGATGACACCGCCGAGGGCGATCAGGTTCATATGTCGCTGTTTGAGCCCTGGTTTCAGGCCGCTGCTCTGTGCCGGACCGGACGTTGAAGTCACGTCTCCTCCTTCTCGCACGCACCGCCGGAGCGGTGGCGCTGGGAGCTCCATTGTGGTTCCGGTCACCGTAGGAACAAGTCGGGCCAGGGGCGAGTGCCAGTTACGATGTGGGAAAGGGGTCCAGATCACCCTCGCGACGAGCAGCGCACGGCCAGGGCCAGCAGCTCCGCCGCCGGACCGGTGAGGCGCCGCCCCTCCGGCCAGACCGCGCGCAGCACCCGTCCGAAGTCGACAGTCTCGACCGCGACAGGCACGAGTTCGTGGTCCGCGACGTCCAAGGCGCTGATCACCGCTGGGCCCGCTCCGGCGATCACCGCACTGCGGACGGCGGAGGCGGAACCCAGTTCCAGCAACGGTTTCACCGGCCCCACGCCGGCCTTGCGCAAGGCCATATCGACGGTTTCCCTGGTTCCGGAGCCGTGTTCCCGCACGACGAGCGGCGTGTTCGCCAGCTCCGCCAGCGTCAGCGAACGGCGTTCACGCGCCCAGGGATGAGTGCGGGCGACGACGACCACGAGATGGTCCACGGCGACCTTCCGCGACGTGAGCCCGGCGAAAGGCCCGGGCGATTCGACGAAACCGATGTCGACCAGCTCGGCGCGGGCCAGCTCGGCCACCCGGTCCGAGTTCGTGACCTCCAGGCCGAGCCGGAGGCCGGGGTGGGCGCGGTTGAGCTCGCCGATCCAGCGCGGGACCAGATGTTCGGCCAGCGTCATGCTCGCCGCGATCCGGAGCCCGGTCTCGTGCCGCGCCCGCAGGGCTCGGGCGCCGTCGAGCAGTCCGCCGAGTTCGGCGAGCACACGCCGAGCCCAGCCCGCGATCACCCGGCCGTCCGGGGTGAGCGCGGAGCCGCGGCGGGTCCGGTCCACCAGCACCAGTCCCAGCCTGCGTTCCACAAGGGACAGTCGCTTGCCCGCCGACGGCCGCGTCATCCCGAGCGCGGCGGCGGCCTGACCGATACTGCCCAGTTCGCCGACGAGGACGAGCAGGCGCAAGGAGTCCAGTTCCGGTGCGGTCATAGCCAAAGTGCATGACCTACCCGCCGTTCTCCCGCCTACCGGCGCTGTCCTTTCCGGACGACGCTCGTCGGTATGGGCACCATCTCCGCGCGGCGAACGAAGCCGCACCTCACCGGTCTGGCCGTCACCGCCCTCGGTGTGGTCGTCGCGTACCTGCTGAGCACCGCCGTTCCCGTGCTGAGCGCGCTCACCCTCGCGGTCGTGCTCGGGGTGCTCGCCGGTTCGCTGCCGGTGCTCTCGGACGGCACCCGGCAGGCCATCGCGAAGGTGACGAAGAAGCTCCTGCGTGCCGGTGTCGTCCTTCTCGGTCTGCAACTCGCTCTCCCTTCGGTGCTTTCGCTCGGTCCCGGCACGCTGCTCGCGGTGGTGCTGACGGTCGGCCTCACATTCCTCGGCACGATCGGGCTCGGCAGGCTGATCGGTGTCCCGCGTGGGCTCGCGATGCTGGTCGCGACCGGTTTCTCGATCTGCGGCGCGTCGGCGATCGCGGCGATGGAAGGGGTCGTCGAGCGTGAGGACTCCGACGTCGCGACCGCGGTCGCACTGGTCACCTTCTACGGCGGTCTGGCGATCGCGGCGGTCCCGCTCATCGGCGGCCGGCTGGGGATGGACGCGCTGCGGATAGGCGGCTGGGCCGGATTGGGCGTGCACGAGGTCGCCCAGGTCGTCGCGGCCGCCACCCCGGCCGGGACCGCCGCCGTCGCGGTCGCCGTGGTGGTGAAGCTGAGCCGTGTCGTCCTGCTGGCCCCGATGGTCGCCGTGGTCAGCGTGCACGAACGGCGGCGCCGCCCGTCCGCCGCCGGGAAGCGCGCCCCGCTGGTCCCGCTGTTCGTCCTCGGTTTCCTGGCAATGGTGGTGGTGCGCAGCACCGGGATCCTGCCCGGCGTGGCGCTCGACGTCGCCAAGGTCGCCTGCACGCTGCTGCTGGCGGGAGCGCTCTTCGGGCTGGGCTGCGCGGTCCGGATCGGCACCCTGGTCCGCACCGGTGGCCGGGCGCTGCTGCTCGGCCTGCTCTCCACGCTGCTCGTCGGCACCATCGCCTACGTCAGCCTCGCGCTGCTCGGCTAGCTTGGACGGCGGTCAAGAGCGAGAGCGTCTCGATGTCGGACGCCGAGCAGCCGCGCGAGAGGTCGTTGAGCGGCGCCGCGAGGCCCTGGAGGATCGGGCCGAGCGCGACGGCGCCCCCGAGCCGCTCGGCGATCTTGTAGCCGATGTTGCCCGCGTCCAGATTCGGGAACACGAGGACGTTCGCGCGGCCGGCGACCGCGGAACCGGGCGCCTTGGCCGCCGCGATCGACGCCACGAGCGCGGCGTCGAACTGCAGCTCACCGTCGACCGGAAGACCGGGTTCCCGCCGCCGCACCAGCGAAGTCGCCTCGCGGACGACCTCGACCCGCTGATGGTCGGCACTCCCCTGGGTGCTGAACGACAGCATGGCGACGACGGGGTCCTCGCCGGTCAGGCCGCGGTGGGTCGCCGCGGCGGCGAGGGCGATGTCCGCCAGCTGTGCCGCACCCGGCTCGGGCACCACCGCGCAGTCCGAAAAGGTCAGCCGCCGCCCGTCCGGGAGCAGCAACAGGAAGCAACTGCTCAACGTGGACACCCCCGGGGCGAGACCCACGACCCGCAGCCCCGCGCGCAGGACGTCGGCGGTCGGCCGGGTCGCCCCGGCGACACAGGCGTCCACCTGGCCGGCCCGCAGGGCGGCGGCCGCCACGAACACCGGATCGCGCCGGGCGGCGGCGAGCTTCTCCGGGTGCCGGGCGAACCCCGACGTCAAGGCGGCCTCGGTTCGGTCGTCGGCGAGCGCGTCGGCGACGTCCACGATCAAGTCGTCGGTGGCCCCTGCCGCGCGCAGGCGCGCCCCGTCACCGAACAGCAACGGCCGCACGACACCTTCGTCCCGGAGCGCCAGCGCGGCACGGACGGCGCGCTCGTCGTCGCCGTCCGGCAAGGCGACGCGGAGGTTCCGGCCGCGTAACGCCTTCCGCCATCCGTCGAGCGTCGCGTCCGGCGTGACCTCGGTGGTCAGGCTCATCGAAGTACCTCCGCGTACGAAGCGGGGGCCGCCGGAAGACGGCGACCCCCACCGGGTGAAAAGGGCTGATTCAGGGCTGGACGGCCTTCTCGACGTCGTTGAGCATCGCGTCGACGCCGTGGAGCAGTTCGGTGAGCACCTCGCGGTCGGCGACCAGCGGCGGCGAGATCATCAGCATCGTCGCGCCGCGATCGTCGCCGCGGAGGATGACGCCCGTGCGCCGGAACGCCTCCGGGAGCACCTCGCGAAGCACCTTCAGCGATTCGGCCTCGGTCAGCTCGCGGCCGCTGTCGCGGTCGGCCATCAGCTCGATGGCGTAGAAGAACCCGGTGCCGCGGACGTCCTTGACGACGCGGTGCGCGGACTTGAGGGAGTTCAGCGCGGCGAACAGTTCCGGCCCCTCGGCGAGGACGTTGCCCAGCACGTTCTCGTCCCGCATCGCGGTGAGGTTCGCGACCGCGACGGCGGTGGCGACGGGATGTCCGCCCCAGGTGGCGCCGTGGGTGAAGACGCCGCCCTTCGGCGAGTCGTACAGCTCGGTGACCAGCTTCTCGCGCACGATCACCCCGCCGAGCGGCGCGTATCCCGACGTCGATCCCTTGGCGAAGGTGATCAGATCCGGCACGACGCCGGTGAGCCCGTGTCCGAACCAGTGCCCGAGCCTGCCGAACGAGCAGATGACCTCGTCCGAGACGAGCAGGATGCCGTACTTGTCGCACAGGGCACGCAAAGCGGGCCAGTAACCCTTCGGCGGGACCAGCGCGCCGCGGCCGTTCTGCACCGGCTCGGCGAACAGCGCCGCGATGGTCTCCGGCCCTTCTTCGAGGATGACCCGCTCGATCGCGGCGACACAGTCCAATTCGGACGCCGGGCCGCAGTCACCCAGCAGTCCCAACGTGTTCGGCACGTGCCGGACGCCGGACATCAGCGGGCCGAAGGGTTCCTTGATCTTCGCCAGCCCGGTCACCGAGAGGGCGCCGATGGTCGTGCCGTGATAGGCCATGTCGCGGCTGATGATCTTCGTGCGCTCGGGCTGCCCCTGGCTGCGGTGATACTGCCGGGCGAACTTCAGCGCGGTTTCAACCGCTTCCGAGCCGGAGTTGACGAAGAACGTCGTCCCGAGGTCGCCGGGCGCGAGCTCGGCCAGCAGCGTGGCGGCCTCGATCGCGGGCGTGTGCGCCGAGCCCCAGTTGCTCGCGTAGGCGAGGGTGCCGACCTGGTCGGCGGCGGCCGCGGCGATGTCGGCCCGGCCGTGGCCCATGTTGACGCAGAAGAGCCCGGCGAGGCCGTCGAGATGACGGCGTCCTTCGGTGTCGATCAGGTAGCTTCCCTCGCCGCGTACGAACACCGGGAAATCCGAGGCCCAGGTGTCCTTGCGGGTGAAGTGCGGGCCGAGATGCCGTCGAGCCTGCGCTCGCAGCTGGGTGACGTCCACCGGAGACCTCCTTCGAGACACGAGTCTGTGCTTTGACTTTCGCAACCCGGCTGGCACCGGCCCAGCACCAGAGCGGCGGCGTTCGATGGGTCCAGTTGGTCGTGAGTGGCGATTCGGGTTCTAACCCGAATCGCCACTCACGACCAACTCGACCGACGCCTCACCGCAGCCCTCCCCGTACACGCGTGAAGGCCCCCTTCCCTCGACTCAGCCGAGGGAAGGGGGCCTTCACGCGCAAAACGAGGCCTACACGTAGTCCTTGTACTTCTCCAGGAACCGCACCGGCTTGGACAGCGCGTCGCGGCGGAACGGGTCTCCCAGTTCCCGGGTGCACATGATCTCGACGACGGTGGTCTTGCCCTCGTTCATCTGCGCCTCGACGGCGCGCTGCAGCGCGGGGCCGACCTCGTCGAGCTTCTCGACGACGATTCCTTCCGCGCCCATCGCCTTGGCGATCCCCGCGAAGCTCTCGCTCTCCAGCTCGCCCGCGACGAACCGGCGGTTGTAGAAGTCGACCTGGTTCTTCTTCTCCGCACCCCACTGCCGGTTGTGGAACACCACCGCGGTGACCGGGATGTCGTGCCGGACCGCGGTCATGATCTCGCCCATGCTCATCCCCCACGCGCCGTCGCCGGCGTAGGAGATCGCGGGCCGGTCGGGCGCCGCGGCCTTGGCGCCGATGATGGTCGGCAGCGCGTACCCGCAGTTGCCGAAGCTCATCGGGGCGAAGAAGCTGCGCGGTTCCTCGAACCGCAGATAGCTGTTCGCGACCGAGTTGATGTTGCCGATGTCGGTCGACACCATCACCCGCGGCGGCATGGCCTTCTCCAGCTCCCGCAACACTTCCCGCGGGTGCAGCCAGTTGCCCTCCTCGCCCTCCTGCTCGGCGATCATGTCGAGGCTGAATGGGTCGGTCTCGTGGGTCCAGGCGTCGAGCTCGGCCTCCCACGCGTCCTTCTCCACCTTGATCTTCGCCGCGCGAGCGTCCTTTGTGGAGTCGCAGGCGAGCGTGCGGTCGGCCAACCGCTTGGTCAGCGCGACCGCCGCGTCCTTGGCGTCACCGCAGATGCCGACGGTGATCTTCTTGACCAGGCCGAGCATCTTGTGGTCCGCGTCGATCTGGATGATCTTCGCGTCCTTGGGCCAGTAGTCCATGCCGTGCTGCGGCAGGGTGCCGAACGGGCCGAGCCGCGAACCGAGCGCGATCACGACGTCCGCCTGCGAGATCAGTTTCATCGCAGCCTTGGACCCTTGGTACCCCAGCGGCCCGCACCACTGCGGGTGGCTCGCCGGGAACGAGTCGTTGTGCAGGTAGCTGTTCACCACCGGCGCGCCGAGGCGTTCGGCGAGCGCCTTGCACTCCTCGACGCCGTCGGCCATCACGACGCCGCCGCCGGAGATGATCACCGGGAACTCCGCCGTGGCCAGCAGCGCGGCGGCCTCGTCGAGGCTCCGCTCGCCACCGGGGCCGCGGTCGCGCCGGGCGGGCTCCGGGATTTCGGCCTCGATCTCGCCGTAGAAGAAGTCACGCGGGATGTTGAGCTGCGTCGGGCCGAGTTCCGAGTGGGCGCGGTCGAAGCAGCGGCCGGTGTACTCGGCCATCCGCTTCGGGTTGTTGACGTGCCCCTGGTACTTGGTGAACTCCTGGAACATCGGCAGCTGGTTGGCCTCCTGGAAGCCGCCGAGGCCGGTGCCCATGGTGCCCGCCTCCGGCGTCACGATGACGACCGGGCTGTGCGCCCAGTACGCGGCCGCGATCGCGGTCACGCAGTTGCTGATGCCCGGGCCGTTCTGCCCGATGACGACGCCGTGCCTGCCGCTCACCCGGGCGTAGCCGTCGGCCATGTGCCCGGCGCCCTGCTCGTGCACCACCGGTACCAGCCGGATCCCCGCCGGCGCGAAGATGTCCATCGCGTCCATGAACGCCGAACCCATGATGCCGAAGATGTCGGTGACGCCGTTCGCCACGAGCGTCTCGACGAAGGCCTCGGACGGGGTCATCTTCTTCCGGCCGCTGACGACCACGCGGCCGTCACCCGTCTTCCGTTCCGTCATGTTCCGCTCCTTCGACAGGCGATATTTACAAAAATCGGTACGTGGCGTTCCTGAAATCAGGATGCGACCGACGATAGGACGCGGACCGCCGAGCGTCAACGTCAGATTCTGGAAACCGAGACGCGGTGTGCTACTTTTCGGAACATGGAGCTGCTTCGCGAACCCGATCCGATCAACGGGGACACGCCGACCATGCGGCTGTTCTCCCTGCTCGAGCTGATCGCCGCCAAGGATCAGCTGGTCTCCCTGCAGGGTCTCGTCGAGGAGACCGGCCTGCCGAAACCGACGCTGCACCGCATGCTGCAACAGCTCGAAGGCGCGGGCCTGCTGATCCGGCAGGCCGACGGGCGCCACTACGGCACCGGCCACCGGCTGCGCCGGCTCGCGGAGAACCTGCTCCTCAACGCGACCCACCACGGCGCCCGGCACGCCGTTTTGCGTCACCTCGTCGACGAACTCGGCGAGAGCTGCAACGTGACCACGTTGTCCGGCAACGAGATCGTGTACCTCGACCGGGTCGAAAC
This sequence comes from Amycolatopsis sp. WAC 04169, assembly GCF_003947535.1. NCBI lineage: Bacteria > Bacillati > Actinomycetota > Actinomycetes > Pseudonocardiales > Pseudonocardiaceae > Amycolatopsis > Amycolatopsis sp. WAC 04169. Next base: position 108,986 of record NZ_QHJI01000010.1, read on the forward strand.
CCCGGAACCGCTGCGGTTCTACCTCCGGCCGGGGTCGCGGGTGCCGATCCACTGTTCCGCCAGCGGCAAGATGATCCTCGCGCAGATGAGCCCGGCTCAGCGGCGGAAGCTGCTCGCGCACGCGCCGCTCAAGCAGTACACGAACAAGACCATCACCGACCTCGACGCGCTCGAGGCCGAGTTCACCCGCATCCGCCGGGACGGGTTCGCCCTCGACGACGAGGAGTTCCTGCCCGGTCTGGTGTGCGTCGCGGTCCTCGTGCCGGGACGCGCCAACCTCTGCGTCGCCGTGCAGGCGCCGGTCATGCGGCTGACGCCGGACAAGGCCCTGCAGACGCTCCCGGCGCTGCAGCGCGCTGCCGAGGCGATCAGCCGCGTCGACGCCGAGGGCGGGTCCGAACCGGAAAGTGTTCCGTCGTAAGGAGTTCTCATGGTCCCCGAGTTTCGGCTACCGGTGCGTGACGTCTTCGGCATCGATTCGGATCTGGTCGTCGGCGCGTTCCGCGAACGCACCGAGCACGTCCCCGAGGTCGACGAGGCGTACCGCTTCAACCCGGACGTGACGCTGGCGCTGCTCGCCGGGTTCACCCGCGACCGCCGTGTGCTGGTGCAGGGATTGCACGGCACCGGGAAGTCGACCCATATCGAACAGGTCGCCGCGCGGCTCAATTGGCCGTGCGTGCGGGTCAACCTGGACGGCCACCTCAACCGCCTCGACCTCGTCGGCCGCGACGCGGTCGTGCTGCGCGAGGGCAAGCAGGTCACCGAGTTCCAGGAGGGCATCCTCCCGTGGGCGTTGCAGCGGCCGGTCGCGCTGGTGCTCGACGAGTACGACGCGGGCCGCCCGGACGTGATGTTCGTGCTCCAGCGGGTCCTCGAACGCGACGGCAAGTTCACCCTCACCGACCAGAACCGGGTGCTGCGGCCACATCCGTCGTTCCGGCTGTTCGCCACCGCCAACACGGTCGGCCTTGGCAACCTCAACGGCCTGTACCACGGCGCGCAGCGGCTGAACCACGCGCAGATCGACCGCTGGAACATCGTGGTTTCGCTGAACTACCTGTCCGCCGCCGAGGAGATCGCGATCGTGCGGGCCAGGGTGCCCGGCATCCCGGAAAACCTGGCGGCGTCCCTGGTCGCGGTGGCCGCCTTGACCCGCAAGGGCTTCCAGGCCGGTGATCTGTCCACTTTGATGTCCCCGCGCACGGTGATCACCTGGGCGGAGAACATCGAGATCTTCGGTGATCCGGCGACGGCCTTCCGGCTGTCCTTCGTGAACAAGTGCGACGAGGCCGAGCGCGACCTGGTGGCGGAGTACTTCCAGCGCTGCTTCGACGACGAGCTCCACCTGCTCTCGGCATGACCGCCGGGCAGGCGGAAACCCGGCGCCGCAACCAGGTCGAGGAGCTGTGCGCGGCCGCGGTCCGGGCGCTCAGCGGCGATCCGGCACTGCATTTCCGGGCGCGGCGGTTGCATCGAGGACGCGAACCGCTGCCCCTGCACGCGCCTCACCTGCGTCAGTCCGCCGACGACGATCTGCTGTCCGCACGCGGGATCGCGGACGGAATGGCCTTACGTCTCACCACATCGGACGCCGCGCTCCACCGCGGGCTGAGCCCAAGCGATCCGGCCGAGCGCGGGATTTTCGAACTGCTGGAACAGTTCCGCGTCGAGTCGCTCCCGCCCGCGGAGCTACCGGGGATGCGGCGGAACCTGCGTCTGCGCCACGTCCGCTGGTCGCTGGAGTTCCACCGGTCCGGGCTGACGGAGACCGCCCGCGGGCTGCTGCTGTACACGGTCGCGCAGATCTGCCGCTCGCGGATCACCGGCGAACCCGTGGTCGAGGAGACCGAGGACCTGATCGAGGCGACCCGGTTCGCCTTGGCGCCGTCGCTCGGCCACGACCTCGCCGGCTTGCGACGGCATCGGACGGATCAGAAGGCGTTCGCCGAACACGCGCTGGCGATCGCCCGGACGACCGGCGCGCTGCTCGCCGGAACCGCTCAGGACGCCGAAGACGACGGCGATCCCACCGACCCCCGCTTCAACCTCGCGATCGACTTCGACGCGAGCCAAGGCGACGAGATCCCCTCGGCGGCCGCTGGAAACAGCCGGACGTTGGGCGAATCCGGTGCGGCGTACCGGGTCCACACCACCGCGTACGACCGCGAGCGGCGCGCTTCGGACCTGGTCCGGCCCGCGATGCTCGCCGAGCTCCGCGAGCGGCTCGACCGGCGTGTCGGCAGGCAGGGTGTCGGGCCGGGACGGCTGGCACGCGACCTCAACGCGGTGCTCGCCGAACCGGCACGCGACGGCTGGGACGGCGCGCAGGAGGAAGGCCTGCTCGACGGCCGGACCCTGGCACAGCTGATCAGTTCACCCACGGAGCGAAGGATCTTCCGCACCGAGCGGATCGAACCGGTGGCGGACACGCTCGTGACGTTCCTGATCGACTGCTCGGGTTCGATGACCGCGCACGCGGAACCCGTCGCCGCGCTGGTCGACCTCTTCGCCCGCTCGATCGAACTCGCCGGGGCGGCCTGCGAAGTGCTCGGGTTCACCACCGGCGGCTGGAACGGGGGCAGGCCGAGGCGGGACTGGATCCGGGCCGGGCGGCCACCGCATCCAGGCAGGCTCAACGAACGACTTCACCTCGTGTTCAAGGCCGCCGAAACGCCGTGGCGCCGGGCACGCCCGGACCTCGCCGCACTGCTGAAAGCCGATCTGTTCCGGGAAGGGATCGACGGTGAGGCGGTGGCCTGGGCCTGCGCCCGGATGCGCGCGCGACCGGAAGCACGCCGGATCCTGCTCGTCCTCTCCGACGGCAGCCCCATGGACAGCGCGACGAGCCTGGCGAACGATCCGCACTACCTGGACGAACATCTGCGGGAAACGGTGCTGCGGGAGGAAAGCACCGTCGAGATCCGCGGGGTCGGGGTCGGCCTCGACCTCAGCCTCTTCTACCGCCGCTCGCGAGTGCTCGACACCTCGGTGACGTCCGGATACGCGCCGTTCCGGGACGTCCTCGGGTTACTGGCCCTGCGGTGAGTCCTGCTGGCCTTCGCCCTGCTGCTCACCGCCGCCGGACTCACCGAGGTAGTCCTTCGCCTTGTCGGCGGCCGAGTCGATCTTGTCGGAGTGTTCACCGAAGCGGCCCTTAGCGAAATCGGCGGCCTTGTCGACGTGCTCGCCGCTCACCTTGTCCTTCATGCCTTCGAAGTCGATACCCATGAGAACTCCTCACTTTTCGGTACGCCGTCGATCCGGCGTATGCCTTCCATCAAAGTGCATTCGCGTCGCGGGGCAACTCGGGGACGACGGGTGGGTGAGTCCCGGGCACGATTTCCTTCGACCAGGTAAGGAAAAGCGCTTCGACCACGAAGAGACGGCACTCACGGTCGCTCACTCGGGTGGACTTGCCGATCTCGTCATCGATCCATGACTGTAACGAGTTTCCTGGTCGAAGCGATTTCTCCGGACTTCGGCGATGGATGACAACTGAAGGACGCGCTCGCTCGCGGTTGGCGCATTTAGTCCTTTCGTGTTCGTATCCCTGGCGTCAGCCAATGCGGAGACGGCCAAAGGGAGTTCGAACTTCATGCGCAGGACAATTGCCCGAACGGTGACGGGCGTGGCGATCGTGGCCGGCCTCGTGGCCGCGTGCGGCTCCGAAGGCGAAAACGGTGCGGCTGGGTCTTCTGGCACGAATGGAACCGCTTCAAGCGCGGCGGGCGCGCCGTCCTCCGGAGCCCCGGCCTCCTCGGGAGCGGGCACCGGCGACGCGGGCCAGGCAGGCGGCGAGGCGGCCCAGAAAGTGACCGCCGCGATCCAGCAGGCGCTTCAGCAGTCACCGATCACCTTCACCACCGAAAGTGCGGAACTGTCCGAAAAGAGCAAAACGGCACTCGGCGAGATCGCCAAGGCCATGCAGGGCAACGACGTCAAGATCGCCGTCGCCACGCACGCGGGTTACCCCGACGCGGAAAAGTCCAAGGCCCTCTCCGAAAAGCGCGCGGAAGCGATCACCGCCGCGCTCGAAGCGGCGGGCGTGGCCAAGGACCGCGTCAAGACCGAGGCGACCGGCAACGAAAAGGCGCAGGGCGACAAGGCGTTGGACACGCAGATCACCGTCGCGCAGTGACCTTCGACGGAAGCGCGGGTGAGGGAGGCGACTCCCCCACCCGCGCGCCGCGTCCCCGCCGTCGCCACTATCTGATCGGCCCGAGCGGCTTTCCGAATTTCGGCGACGAACTCATCGCGGCGACCTGGCTGCGCTATCTGGCACGGACCGAGCCCGAGGCGGACGTCTGGCTCGACACCCACTCACCGGGACCCGCGCAACTGCTGCTGAACGATCTGCATCCACGCCTGCGCTGCACGGACACCCTGTGGCGGTTGTGTGGCGAGGCGCCCTCGGACGATCCGTGGGAGGTGGCGAACTGGGTGCAGTCCGCGGTGAACGACCCGGGGCTCGCGCCCCGCTGGGACGCGGGCATCGATCTGCTCGGCCGGACCGACGTGCTGCACCTGATCGGCGGCGGCTACCTCAACGCGCTGTGGCCCCGGCACATCGGGCTGCTCGCCGGTGCCGCTGCGGCCGCCCGGCGGTCAGGTGCCCGCACCGCCATGACCGGGCAGGGACTGACGCCGTTCCCGCCCGGCGCCACCGATCTCCTCCGATCGCTCGTCGACCGTTTCGACGTCGTCGACGTCCGTGACGACCCGTCGGCCGAACTGCTGCCCGGGGTTGCTCGCACATGCGACGACGTCTTCCTGGAGCCACCCGAGCAGAGACCCGCCGCGCAGGCGCGCGAATTCGTGCTGTGCGTCCAATCCGACATCGGCGCCTTCGAACCGTCCGTGCTGGCCTCCCAGGTGCTGGGTTTGTTGCGGGCTTGGGAAGTCGACCCGGAGCAACTCGCCGTCGTCGAAGGGATTCCCCGTGTCGACCGCGCCGTCCCGGCGCTGCTCGAACACGAACTCGCCGGTGCCGAGTTCCATCCGTTCCGCGATATCTGGCGCCACGGCCTGCCGCTGGCGCCCGGGCAGACCTGGATCTCCAGCCGCTATCACCTGCATCTCGTCGCCGCGGCGGCCGGCGCGGCCGGTCTCGCCTTCAGCGTGTCGCGCGGGTACTACACGACCAAGCACCGCAGCCTGATCGACCTCGGCTCGGGCTGGACGTCGTTCGACGCCGAGGAGGGCGGAACCCCGGACCGCCCGACCGGGACCGGTTTCCCGCCGCACGTCCTCCGGCGGTGCCGCGACCTGAAACGCTCGGTCGCGACGGCGGTGTACGGACACCAGGTGGCCGAGGAGGTCCGGCCCGCGACGCGGCGCCTCGCCCTGCGCTCGTGGCGAACCCGGTCGAGCTAGCCGGATCACGCACTGAGGGAGGGGACCGCCTCGGCGTCCGGGGCGGCCTCGGCCGACCGGGCCACCGGTGTCCGCGCCACGTCCGGTTTCACCAGGCTCCAAGCAACCACCACGGCCAGGTTCACCCCGAGCGACACCAGACCCGCGTTGAACCCGCCGAACGTCGCACCGGTGAGGTACAGGGCGATCGCGGTGAGCACCCCGGCGACCATCCCGGCGGCGACCGCGGCCGTCCGCACCCGGCGCACGAAGAGGATCGCGAGCCAGCCTGGGACGACCTGGGCCAGCAGGTTGTACGTCAGGTTCAGGATCGTGAGCATCAACGTCGACGCGACGAGGGTCAGTACCGCCGCCAGCACCAGGAAACTCGCCACCGCGACCACCGTCCACCGCCGTTGCGCCGCGGCCGGGACGTTCGGCGCGAGGTTGCGGCAGACCATGCCGCCGATGGTGAGCGCGGTCGCCGCGAGCACCAGCACACCGGAGAGCGCGGCGCCGGCGGCGACGAGTCCCAGCAGCCAGTCGGGCAGCAAACCCTTGGCGGTCACCATGAACACCGTGTTCGGGTTCTCCAGATCCGGATGCGCGCGCACGCCGTAGTAGGCGGCCAGCACCAGGAACGGGTAGATCAGCATGTACATCGGCATCCACACGGTCGAGCTCTTCACCGCGCGTTCGGACCGGGCCGGGAACACGTACGCGCCACCGAAGCCGAGGTAGAACACGATGCTCTGGAAGAGGATCGTCGTCATCGCGAAGGTCAGTTCCGAGCCGCCCATGGTGGTCTGCGCCGCGCTGAGCACCTCGGGCCCGCTGACCTTGGCGGTGCCGCCGGCGGCGATCACGACCGCCACCCCGACGAGCACGACGCCGAGCAGCATGAAGAAATCCTTGAGGATCGAGACGAACGCGGGCGACCGCACACCGGAGACGGCGATGTAGACGAACGCCACGATGCCCGCCAGCACCACGCTCTGCACCGGATCCAGCCGCAGCCCCAGATTGCTCAGCACCACCTGGAGCCCGATGAACTGGTACTGCCCCCACGGGACCAGCGCGATCAGCATCGTCACGCAGGTGATCAGCTCCAGCCGCCTGCTGCCGAAATGCCGTCCGAACACGTCGGGCACGGTCATCGCGTCGTACCGTTTCGCCGCCCGCCACACCAGCGGGGCCAGGAAATAGCCCAGCGAGTACGCGAGCAGGATGTAGCCGAGGAACCAGATCCCGTAGCTCGCGCCGTGCGCGTAGATCCCGCTCGGGAACCCGATCATCGTCCCGATGCTGTACACCTCGCCGACCGCGAGGAAGTACACCAGCCACGCCGGGAAGGACCGGCCGCCGACGAGGAATTCCGAGATCCCACCGTCGCGCGTGGACCGTCCGGCCCACACGGCGAGCCCGATCGAGCCCGCCATCACCACCGCCACGATCGCGATCAGCATCAGTCGTCCTCCGGGTAGTGGGCGCGGTCGAAGAAACGCCAGCTGATCCACAGGCACAGGGTGGTCAGCGGGCAGCAGCAGAACACCCAGAAGAACAGCACCGGGATGCCCAGCACCGACGCCGTCGATCCGGACAGCATCAGGATTCCCGCCAGCAGGACGAAGGCGGGGACGAACAATCCTATGAGGACACTCGGCCAGCTGCGGATCATCGTCGTGCTCCCGTCGTTTCGCGCCGCCAGACGACCTCGCCGCCGCTGACGGTGGCGTCCACGGTCAGCTCGCGGATCCGGTCGGGGTCGACCGTGGTGGGATCGCCGGACAGCACCGCGAGATCGGCGAGTTTCCCGATCTCCAGGCTGCCTTTGACGTCTTCCTCGCCCGCGAGGTAGGCCGCGTCGATCGTGTAGCCGCGCAACGCGGCATCGACGTCCACCGCCTGTTCGGGGCCGAGTACCTTGCCCTGCCTGGTGATCCGGCGCACCGCGCACCAGATCCCCTCCAGCGGCGGCACCGGCGTCACCGGGGTGTCCGAATGCAGTCCGAAGTGGATTCCGCGTGAGCGGGCCGAAACCAGCGGGCTGATCCGGCGCGCCCGCTCGGGCCCGAGGAAGACGTCGCGATGCCGATCTCCCCAGTAGTAGACGTGCTTGACGAAGAACGACGCGAGGACGTCGTGGGCGGCCATCCGGTCCAGCTGGTCTTCGCGCACCGTCTGGCAGTGCTCGATCCGATGCCGCCTGCCGGTTCCCCGCGGCGAGCCCAGCCGGGAGTAGCCGTCGATGATCGCGTCGATCGCCGCGTCGCCGTTGCCGTGCACGGCGACCTGCCAGCCCGCCGCGTCGAGCGCGGCGATCCGGCGGCCGAGGTCGGCGGGTTCGAGCAGCATCATGCCGTGCTCGTCCGGATCGCAGGTGTAGCCCTCCGCGAGGCAGCCGGTCTTGCCCTGGATCGAACCGTCCGCGACGATCTTCACCCCCGTCATCGCGAATTTGTCGTCCGCCTGGGCTTCCGGCCGTTCCGGGTGACCTTCGCCGAGGCCGGGCAGGAGACCGTCGAACAGGTAACCGCGCACCCGGACACGCAGCTTTCCGGCGCGCCTCAGCAGCGCGTACGCCTCCAGTTCCGCCGCTCCGCCGATGAGCCCGATACCGGTGTCGTGCACAGAGGTCACGCCGTTGGCGAGGTACTCCTCGTCCGCCAGGAGAAGCGCTTCGGCCAGTTCGCCCGCGCCCTGGCCGGGCAGCCGGGACGTGACGAGGAAGGCCGCGGTCTCCACGAGCACACCGGTCGGCTCCCCGCGGGCGTCGCGCACGATGAGCCCGCCGGGCGGGTCCGGGGTCTCGGCGGTGATCCCGACTTCGCGCAGGGCGAGCGAGTTCGCGGTGCAGAAGTGGCCGGAAACATGGGTCAGCACCACGGGATTGCGGCCGGAGACGGGGTCGAGGTCCGCGCGCGTCGGATGACGGCCGTCCGCGAGCAGCGTGTCGTCGTACCGGAAACCCCGGATCCACTCCCCCGGGCCCAGTTCCTTCGCCGCCTGGGCGACGCGTCCGGCGATGTCGGCGATGGTGTCGTTGGGCGGGCTGCCGGCGTCGACCGGCGCGGCCAGCGTCATCCCGAAGAACGCCGGATGGTTGTGGGATTCGACGAACCCGGGGATCACCGTGCGCTCGGCCAGGTCGAGCACGGTGGTCTCCGGGCCGATCAGCCGGGAGATCTCCCGTTCGGAACCCAGCGCGGTGATCCGCCCGCCGCTCGCGGCCAGCGCGCGTACCCGTCTCCCCGCCGCGTCCAAGGTGAGGACGGTGCCACCGAGCGCGACGAAATCGGCTTCTCGAACGAACTCCACCACACGGACCTCCTGGCGACGTGTCCTGGCTCACGAGGGATCCCCAGACAGTGCGGCACATCTGGCCGCCTGAACAGGTCCAGAACGCTCCGGTGCGGTGGTACCAGTTACGCGATCAGGTCGCGGCAGGCCTGGCCGAGCAGGCGGATACCAGGGTCGATGTCACGCAAGGGGACGGCCGCGAACCCGATCCGGAAATGGTTCTTCGGCGGATCGTCCCCGACGAAGAAGATGTCACCGGGCTCGATCAGGACGCCGTCGCGCTCGGCGCGCTCGATCAGCACCCGGCAGTCCAATTCGGGCGGCCCGGTCATCCAGAGGCTGACGCCGCCCGGCGGGTACGCCGTCTGCGTCCACGGCAGGTGTTCGGTGACCGCGGCGCAGGTCGCCTCCCACTTCCGCATCAGTTTCGTGCGGTACCGCCGCAGGGAGCGGTGGTACTCGCCGCTGTCGATCAGTAACGCCAGCGCCCGCTGGAGGTGACCGGGCGGATGCCGCAGCACGTACCGCCGGATCTCCCGCAGCTCCCGCACCAGTTCGCGCGGCCCGACCAAGTACCCGAGCCGCAGGCCGGGCGAGAGGAACTTGGAGAAGGTGCCGAGGTAGATCGCGTCACCGGTGCCGTCGAGCGCCTTGAGCGCGGGCGTCGGGCTGCCGTGGTACCGGAATTCGCTGTCGTAGTCGTCCTCGACGAGCACCGTGCCCGCACTCGCGGCGAGGCTGAGCAGCCGCCGGCGGCGGCCGATGCTCAACGTCGCGTTCGTCGGGTGATGGTGGCTCGGGGTGAGATAGAGCAGGTCGACGCCGTCGAGCGTGTCCGGCGGGCGCAGGCCGCTCTGATCGACGTCGACGCCGCGCAGCCCGGCGCCGGTGCGCAGGAAGATGTGCCGGGCGTCGAGGTATCCCGGGTTCTCCATCGCCACGACGCTGTCCGCCCCGAGCAGCGCGCGGCCGAGCAGGTCGAGGCCCTGCTGCGAGCCGACGGTGATCAGCACCTCGGACGGGTCGGCCTCGATCCCCCGCGCGGTGAGCAGCTGACGGCAGATCAGGTCGACCAGCATCGGGTCGTCGGAGCCGACGCTGTCCTGCAGGCTCGGGAACACGTGCGGCCGGTACAGCGCGTCTCGTAGGCAGCGGGTCCACGACCGCGCCGGGAAGGCGGTGACGTCCACCTGCCCGGCGAGGAACGGGTACGGGTAGGTGTGCCAGTCCGGGCGTTTCTCGATATGCGGCACCCCGGCGTCCGGATACCGGCGCACCCGCGCGCTCCAGTCGATGGCCGGGCTGGTGCCGCGCTCCTGCACCGCGCAATGCGGCCGCATCTCCGCGTTGATGAACAGCCCGCTGCGCTCCCGGCTCTCCACGAACCCCTCGGCGACCAGCTCCTGGTAGGCGAGGTTGATGGTGTTGCGGGAAACGCCGAGTTCGGCGGCCAGCTCACGCGAGCTCGGCAGCCGGTGCGCCGGGTCGAACGTGCCGATCGCGATGCCGTGCTCGATGGCACGCCGCACCTGCCGGTAGAGCGGCTCGGCGGACGTCCGGTCGATTTCGATCAACGTTCGCGGCAACGGCACCTCCCTTCCGGCGACGGGCCGGGATCTGAACCTAGCTCCCGATCCCGGCCCGCACCACCTAGCCGAGCACGTCGTCGAGGACGGCCGAAGCGATTCCCAGTGCCTCGCCGACCGGCGCGGACGTCAGCCTGCCGTCCACCGTGCTGACCCCGCCGCGCAGCTCCGGGCACCGCGCGACGGCGCCGGACAGACCGTGGTTCGCCAGCTCCAGCGCGTAGGGCAGCGTGACGTTCGTCAGCGCGTACGTCGAGGTGTGCGGAACGGCGCCGGGCATGTTGGCGACGCAGTAGAACACCGAGTTGTGCACCTGGAACGTCGGCTCCGCGTGCGTGGTCGGCCGCGTGTCCTCGAAACAGCCACCCTGGTCGACGGAAATGTCGACGAGCACGCTGCCCGGCTTCATGCGGGACACGAGATCGTTCGACACCAGGCTCGGCGCCTTGGCACCGGGCACGAGCACCGCGCCGATCACGAGGTCGGCTTCGAGCACGGCCTCTTCGATCGAGTACGCGTTGGCCGCGGCGGTGCGGATCCGGCCCTGGTACATCCGGTCTGCGGCACGGAGCTTGTCGACGTTCTTGTCGAACAGGACGACGTCGGCCCAGGTCCCGGCCGCGCCGGCGACCGCGTTCATACCCGCGACACCGGCGCCGAGTACGACCACCCGCGCCGGGGCGACCCCGGAGACGCCGCCGATGAGCACCCCGCGCCCGCCGTTGGCCCGCATGAGCGTCTGCGCGCCGACCTGCGGGGCCAGCCGCCCGGCGACCTCGCTCATCGGGAACAGCAGGGGCAGCGATCCGTTCGGCAGCTGCACCGTCTCGTACGCCACCGACGTCGTGCCCGCGTCCAGCAGCGCCCGCGTGCACGGCTCGCTCGCGGCGAGGTGGAGGTAGGTGAACAGCAGCTGATCGCGGCGCAGGCGGTGGTACTCCTCGGCGATCGGCTCCTTGACCTTGAGCACGAGGTCTCCGGTCGCCCAGACGTCGTCGGCGCTGTCGAGCACCTTCGCGCCGGCGGCGGCGTAGTCCTCGTCGCGCACGGAAGACCCTTCCCCCGCTCCGCGCTCGACGAACACCTCGTGCCCGGCCGAAGTGAACTCGTGTACGCCCGCGGGTGTCACCGCGACCCGGTACTCGTGGTTCTTGACTTCACGAGGGACACCGATCTTCATCTCACGCTCCCGTCTGTTCCAAAGGCAGTGACGCTGAGCGTGCGGCACGGCTGGAACGGCCAGAAGTGCCAGAACCCGCGCGTTCGACGGGTCCAGTTCGCGAGGAGGTGCTCCGTGAAGGCATCACCACGTGCCGTCGTAGATCATGACCTGCTCGCGGTCATGGCGTGTCGCGAAAGTGGCTTTCGCGACACGCCCCTGACCGCAGCCCCGCAGAGCCTGGGCCGAAGGGGACTTTCCCCGCATCCGACGCGACGAAAGCCACCTTCACACCACAAGACATCCTTCGCCGCTCATAGCGCTGGGCTATGACGTCTTCGCCAGACGACGGCTACCGCCACGCCGAGACCGGATCCACAATGGACTCGTGGGAACCCTGGCCATGACCTCGCTCGCGGCGGCGGCCGGGGTGGTCGCCCAGCGCCTTTCCGGGATGGGGCTTTCCCTGCTGTGCGTACCGTTCCTGGCGCTGGCCCTGGGCCCGCTCGACGCCGTCCGGCTCACCCTGCTGCTCGGCTTCCCGGTCTATCTCGCGGTCGCGATCACCCATTGGCGGGCGATCAGATGGACCCAGGTCGCGTGGCTGACGGTGCCCGCGGTGCTGTTCACGCCGATCGTCGCGCTCGTGGTCCGCGGTGTCCCCTCGCGGCCGCTGCTGCTCGCCGCGGGCGGCTGCTGTGTCCTCGCCGTCGGCGTGCTGGCGAGCGGCATCACCAGCAGACGGCTGGCCGGACGGACGGGCGCCGTCGGCGCGGGTGTGCTGAGCGCGGCGATGAACTCCGTCGCCGGACTCTCCGGTCCCGCCGTGGCGGTGTACGGGGCGAGCGCGGGTTGGGGCGCGGACGAGACACGCGGGACGCTGTCTATCTACTTCTTCCTCCTCGGCCTGGTCGCGTTGCCCAGCCTCGGCTGGGTGGAGGTGCCCGTGAGCGTGCTCCTCGCGGTCGCTCTCGCCGCACTCGCGGGCGATCTTCTGGGGCGGGCGCTCAGCCGCCGGGTCGGTGAACGGTCCGTCCGCTGGTCCGTTCTCCTGCTTTCGGCGGCGGGTGGCGCGCTGACGCTGGCGCACGCGGCCTGAGGACCGCCGGTAATACGATGGCCGGTGATGACTCCGCCGGACCGCCCCGAATGGCGATCGCGTGCGTGGCTGGTCGCCTCCGCGGTACTGGTCGTGGCCGCGATCGCGCTGCTGGCCGTCGGCGCGAACGGACCCGGCGCGGTCGTCGTGCCGATTCTCGTGGTGGCCACGGCCATCGGCGTGACGACGTGGACGCTGATCCGCGCTCGCAAGCGGCGCCTCGACTACGAAACCCGCCTCACCGGCTGGGCGGCGGAGCACGCCACGCAGCATGAGCGGCTCCGGATCGCCCGGGAACTCCACGACATCGTTTCCCACGGCCTCGGCGTGATCACGTTGCGAGCCAGTGCGGCGCGGCGGGTCCAAGGGGAAGTCCGGGAAGCGGAGCGCGAACAGGCACTCGTCGACATCGAGCGGACGAGCCGGGACGCGGTCACCGAACTCCGGCGCATGCTGGCCGTGCTTCGCGACCCTGACGAGCGCGGCGCCCCGTTGCGGCCCGTGCTGAACCTGTCGGATCTTCCCGCCATCGTCGAGGCCGCTCGTCCGCTGGGCATCGAGCCGCGATTGGACGTCCGCGAGCTCGGGGACGTTTCCCCTGGGATACAAGCGACTGTGTGCGAAATCGTCCGTGAAGCCGTCGCGAACACCGCGCGCTACGCCGGGCCGACGATCGCTCGCGTCGAGGTCCGGCGCGACAGCGACACGATCGTCGTGACCGTCGAGGACGACGGGCCGCGAAGTGCCTGGTCCCCCGCCCCGGGTGCCGGTCACGGCCTGGCCGGACTTCGAGAACGGACCGAGGTGCTCGGCGGCGACCTGCACGTGGCACCGGCCGGAACCGGATTCCGGCTCACCGCGCGACTACCGGACGGAGCACGCCGGTGACCGGACAACCACCGATCCGGGTCCTGCTCGCCGACGACCAGCGGCTGCTGCGGCACAGCCTGGCGATCATCATCGACGCCACCCCGGACCTGGTCGTCGTCGGACAGGCCGAAGACGGGACGCAGGCGGTGGAACTGGCGCGGCGGCTGCGCCCCGACGTCGTGCTGATGGACATCCGCATGCCCGGCCGGGACGGGATCGTGGCCACCAAGGAGATCAGCGCCTGTCCCGACCTGGCCGGGACCAGGATCCTCGTACTGAGCATGTTCGAGCTGGACGAGTACGTCTACGGTGCGCTCCGCGCGGGTGCGAGCGGTTTCCTGCTCAAGGACACCGAACCGGACGAGCTCATCGCCGCCGTCCGCCGGACGCACAGCGGCGAATCCCTGTTCGCGCCCGCCATTCTCACCCGGCTTATAGCGCACTACGTCACAGCGCCGCCGCACCACAGCCCGCCCCCGCCCGCAGGCCTGACCCAGCGTGAGATCGAGATCCTCACCTACGTCGGCCGCGGGCTGTCCAACACCGAGATCGCCGAGACACTGACCATCGCCGTCAAGACGGTCAAGACGCATATCAGCCGGCTCCTGAGCAAGCTTTCGGCCCGCGACCGCGCCCAGCTGGTGATCACGGCGTACGACCTGGGATTAGTGGCCCCGCGCGCGGTCAAGCGTCCCGCCGGTGGAACGTGATCGCGGAGATCCCCACGGCGACGAGCACCCAGCCCAGCACGACGGCCGAAGCGCCGAGTGCGCGCAAGTCATGGCTCGCGGCGTCCGGGAGGTAGTCCGCGAAAGTGGCCCGGTCATGGAGAAGCGGGCCCGCGATGAAGTAGTACCCGAGCAGCCCGGCCACCGCCGGGACACTCCATCGCACGACCGTCGCGACGGCGGCGGAAAGGATCGTGGTGAGCGCGAGATAGGCGCTCGCTCCCGCCACATCGGACCACGGTCCGCCGGCCAGCGCGGTCAGGGCGGCCGCCGGGGCGGCCACGACCAGGAGGGCGGTCATTTTGGCCAGATGCTGGGTGATCCGGCGTGGCATGGCGGTCAGGGTGCGGTGGATCTGGCCGCCGCCGTACTCCGACGTCACCGCGACGACACCGAGAACGATGAACCCGGCCTGGACGTAGCCGACGGGTGAGACGCCTTGTCGCGAGAACGCGGTCGCGAGGATCGCCGAAACACCCAAGGTGCCGAGCAGGGTGAAGTACGTCGCCGGCAGGCTGAGCAGTTTGAGGATCTCGGCCCGGATCGCCCGGCCGCCCGTCACGCGTCCCTCCCGCGAAAGACCAGGAAACCCGCGGCGAGCAGTGCCGCGACCCAGGCCGTCATCACCAGGCCACCGGTGACCGGCGCGAGCCGGACGGGCAGCTCCACCCGCTCGATGAACATCCGGAACCCTGCCAGGTCGGGGAAGAACGCGGCCAGCGGCGTGACTTTCGTGAGCAGGTAGGTGACCGTGACCACCGACGTGTTCAGGATCAGCACGGTGAGCGGCAGGATTCCGTTGCGTGTCAACAGGGTCAAGCCGGACGCGAGCAGGGCCGTCAGCACCCAGTAGAGGACGACTCCGAGCAGGCGTCGGAAATCGGCGGTACCCAGCGCTTCGACGGTCGTGAGGGTGATGGTCGCGGACACCGCCGCCAGCGCCGCGACCACCGTGCTCATCGCCGCCAGCTTCGCGATCAGCAAGCGCCTCCGGGACGACACGACCGTGAGGCTGGTGGTGATCTGGCGTCCGCCACCGGCGTTCTCCCCCTCGGTGGTGTACTCGCTGCTCACCGCGACGACGCCCAGGATGATCGCGCCCACCACGCCGAACGCGAGTTCCTGGAATCCGAGGTCCACGTTGCCACGACTGACCGCCGCCCTCGCGTTGAGGAACGTCAGGGTGGCCGGGACCAGTACGCCGACCGCGACCGCGGCCCAGACCGACGGCAGCGAGGTGAGTTTGCGCAGTTCTCCCCGATAGACCCTCATCGCACGGCCCCTGTGGTGAGCGCGAAGAACGCGTCCTCCAGGCTTCGGTGCCCACCCACGACCTCGGCGAGTGTTCCCCGCGCGACGATCCTGCCGCCGTCGATGACCACGACGTCGTCGACCGTCTCCGACAGTTCTCCCATGAGGTGGCTCGAAAGCAGGACGGTCCGCCCGGCCGCGGCCCGTTCGCGGAGGAAACCGCGGATCCAGCGGATGCCTTCCGGATCGAGACCGTTGATTGGTTCGTCGAGGACCAGCACCTCGGGGTCGCCGAGCAGTGCCGCCGCCAGTGCCAGCCGTCGCCCCATCCCCAGCGAGTAGCCGCGGACGCGTTTGCCCGCGGCGGCGGACAACCCGACCTCCGCGAGGACCTCGTCCACCCTGCCGCGCGGGATACCGCCCGCCGCGGCGACCCACTTCAGATGCGCCCGGCCGGTGCGCGAGCGATGCGCGCCCGAGCCGTCGAGTACGGCGCCGACCTTGCGCAGCGGATCCCGCAGAGCGGCGAACGGAACACCGTCGACCAGCGCGGTTCCCGACGTCGGCCGGTCCAGCCCAAGGAGGATCCGCAGGGTCGACGACTTCCCGGCGCCGTTGGGCCCGAGGAAGCCGGTCACCCTTCCCGGACGGGCTTCGAAACTGACGTCGGACAGGATCGTCGCCGATCCTCGTCGCTTGGTGAGCCGGTCGAACTTGAGCATCAGGACTTCTTCCCGTCGAGCGCGAACACGTCGCTCGCCAGTCCATCCCAACGGGGTACGCCTTCGCGTCGGACCGGGGGCCGATCCTGGCCGGTGTCCCTGGGCCCTGGGTCCTATGTGATGACCTGAGTTGCCTGATCAGAGATCGGGATCGATTCAGGAATTCGCTGCTAGCCTCGCGGACGTCACCCCGGAATCACCTGGCGAGTTTCATCGTTTTCGATGTATCGTTTCCGATGTGAAAGCCGGTGAGCTGTACCTGCTCGGCAAGCACCTGATGGAGCTGGCGTCCCGAGGTATGCGCGACGACGCCGATCCCGAGGTGCCGGAGATCTATCTCGTGCTGATCTCGGTGGTCGTCGAAGCACCAGGTCTGTCGATCAGCGAGCTGACCGCGCGCACCGGTTTCGCGCAGAGCCATGTCTCCGTCGCCGTCGGAAAGCTGCGTGAGCGGGGCGCCCTGCGCACGCATCCGGATCCGGCCGACCGCCGCCGCACCCTGGTCTCCCCGGTCGACGGCCTGGTCTCGGCGGTCGCACAGCGCCAGCAGCGTAACGCCGAGCAGGTCCTCGCGGCGGCGCTCGCCGAACTCGATCCGGACGAGGATTCGGCCGCTGAACGCGCGGCGCGCCTGGTCCGGGCGGCGGACGAGCTGTACCGCCTGCTCACCGCCCGCGCCCTCAAGGTGGGCGGGGACCCCGCCGCGCTGATGCCGCTGCACTCGCTGGCCGAAGAGGTGACCGGCAAACCGAAGAAATAGGGGGAAGCACATGAAGTACCCGTTCACGGCGACCGAACTCGAGGAGCCCGTGAGCCGCGTGCGTCTCGCGACCGGCGAGGACGCCTGGCTCGTCACCCGCTACGACGACATCCGTGCCTTGCTTACCGATCCGCGATTCCGCGTCTGGCTGCCCGGGGTTCCCGAGACCGGCGCCGACGCTCTGCTCTTCACCATGAACGGCCCCGAACACGCGCGGCTCAGGCGCATCGCGGGTAAGGCACTCACCCCACGCCGGGTGGAGCTCCTGCGGCCGCGCGTCGAGGCGATCGCGGAAGACCTGGTCACGAAGCTGCTCGCACCGGGACCGCCCGCGGAAATCCTTGAGGGATATGCGATCCCGTTCGCCCTCTCGGTGCTGAACGAACTCCTCGGCGTTCCACCGTCGGCTCGTGACGCGCTGCGGAGCTGGGCGGACGGCGTGCTCGCGGTGTTCACCGCGCCGAGCTACGAGGAGATGACCGAGTCCTCCCGGAAGCTGGGTGACTACCTCGCGGAACTGGTCGAGGCGAAACACCTCGCGCCCGGCGAGGACCTCCTGACTGGCCTGTTGCAGGCCCGGGGCGACGACGGCGACGCGCTGCGGCCGGACGAGGTCACCCAACTCGCCTTCGCGATCCTTCTCGGCGGATACGTCCCGCCCGCGAACGCGTTGGCCCAGATCGTGCTGCGACTGGCGGCCGACCCCGAACTGCCCCGCGATCCCGCGCCGATCGAGGAATTCCTTCGCCAGGACCAAGGTTCGGCCGCCGACCAGGGGCGAGTCGCGGTAGAAGACGCCGACGTCGGCGGGGTGCCGATCCGCGCGGGCGAATTCGTCCTCGCCTCCCTGCAGGCGGGCAACCACGACCCCCGGCGGTTTCCCGCACCGGAGCGAGTCGATCCCCTTCGCACGCAAGGACATCTGTCCTTCGGCCACGGACCGCACCACTGCCTCGGCGCGGCACTGGCCCGCCTGCAACTGCGGACCGGTGTCGCCGCGCTTCTGGCCGCCGCCCCGGGACTGCGCCTCGCGGTACCGCTCGAAGAAGTCGCCTGGCGGCGGATGTTCCTGACGCTCCGGGGCCCGGTCGCGGTGCCAATCGACTGGTGACGGGCTGCGTGCTGCTGGCGTGTCCTCGCCTGCCGTCCTAGTATTCGAACGGGTGAGGAGGCTGTCGCATTGAGTGATCGAACCTTGCGGTTCCCGACCGGCAGCTTCTTGGCGGGACTGCCGCCGAAAGCCTGTTCCGCCTTGCTGGCCCTCGGCACATTGAAGGAATACGACCCCGACACGGTACTTCTCCACGAAGGGGACTCGAGCACACACGCGTTCCTCCTCCTCAACGGCTGCGTGAAGATCACCGGTACGACGCCCGACGGACAGCTGGCGCTCCTGGCCATCCGGGTCGGTGGAGATCTGGTGGGTGAGCTCGCGGCGATGGACGGGCAGCCGAGGATCGCCACGGCGACCACGGCCGGCCGGGTCCGGGCGCGGATCGTCGCACAGGCCGAGTTCCGCCGGTTCCTGACCGAGACCCCGGAAGTCGCGCTGGCGGCGAGCAGCAATGTCGCGGTGAAACTGCGCTGGGCCACCCGCCGCCGGATCGATTTCGGGAGTCGCGAGGTCAGGGTCAGGCTCGCCCGTGTGCTGGTCGAGTTGTCCGCATCCTACGGTGTCCCCGCCGGCCCGGATGTCGAACTCGGCGTTTCCCTGTCCCAGCCCGAACTCGCGGCGCTGGTCGGGGCAGCGGAGCCGACCGTGCACCGCGCTTTGGCGCTTCTCCGGCGGGAAGACATCGTCGAAACCGGATACCGCAGCCTGCGCATCCGCGATCGGCTTCGACTCGCCGCCGTGGCCGAAGGTTGACCCCGCTCACGACAACATCGTCATGAGCGGGAGTCCGAGTCCGCTGAGGAAGAGCACCCAGATGCCGGTCAGCGCGAATCGGACGTGGCGGTGCTTCCGCATGGCGAGGGCGGCCAGCAACCTGATCAACTCGCGGGCCTCATCGCACTGGTCTCGCACGGATCGAGAGACGGCCGCGGACTTGCCGGTCGCTACGCTCGGAAAAGCGAACCTGTTACCCCCGGGCGGTGCGCCTGTCCGAGGCCGGACAGCCTGGACGAGGTGAAACGACGAATACAGGTACGCCACCACGAAACAGAACAAGATCGCGAAATGCGGAGCCGAGATCAGCCGTGGTGGTCCGAGCAGGGCGAGCTGAGCGGTCTCCATGGCGGTGATCATGGCTTGTATCGCCACGACGGTCCGCACCTTCTCATCGGCGTGCTGGACCGCGCCTTGGAAGGACGAGATCGTGTTCAGCATCGTGCTGAGCTCTGCTTCCGCCCGGACAGTGCTGCCCCGCAGCCCGGCCGGTGGCTTCTTGCTGGTGCTTCGCATCGTGACTCTCCTCGCTGTCGCCACCATCGTCGTGTGACCGCGACGCACATATGCCGCCTCAGGACGGGTTCTCCTCATCGGGTCATTTCCCGGCCGCATCCCGTCCCGAGACGGGGTGTGGATCGCCGTGACATGGCTGCCTTGGAGGGGTCCAATGGCAGCTCGCGCGGGCAGGTGCACGCACGGCATGACGAGGGAGCGGAGCTGAACCAGCAGTCTTGGCCCGCCGACACCCTGCTCGGCCGAATGTCGACACGGTCCAGGGAAGCTCTTCTCGAACTGGGCACGGCGGTGGCTTATGAGGCGCAGCACCAGGTATTTCGGCAGGGCGAGGAAAGCCACCACGTGGTGTTGCTGCTCGACGGCCTGATGAAGGTCTTTGTCCACACCGAGTTCGGCAGGCCCGTGCTCCTCGCTCTGCGCGGTCGCGGCGACCTGCTCGGAGAGATCTCGATGCTCGAGCGGCTGCCGCACTCAGCCAACGTGATGACCTGCAAACCCGCGCAAGCGAGGTTGATCAAGAACTTGCAGTTGTGCGACTTCTTCGATCGTCATTCCGATGCCTGGGCCGCACTGGCGGGGACCTTGGGCACACGGCTGCACAAGGCGGACGTCGGCAGGACAGAGTTCGTCGCCTGTCCGGCGCCCGTGCGGGTCGGCCGGATCATCGCCGAGATCGCCGGCGCGTACGGCATCAGGACCGCGGAAGGCTTGGACCTCGACGTCGCGTTGACACAGACCGAGTTGGCCTCGCTTGCCGGCGTATCTCTGGCGACGTTCGAGAAGACTCTGCGCCTGTTGCAACAATTCGGGCTGGTGCAGCGGAAATCTCGACGAATCGTAGTCGCCGATCTGCCAAGGTTGCGCCGATTCGGCGTACTCGAACGGGAGAACCCGTATCAATACGGGATCGTCGACGCGGACGTGGCTCAGAGTTAGGGACTCGAAGTCATCGGATCGCTCATCGATCCTCGGAGGAGGACGGGTTGCCGGACCACAACGAATTCTCAAGGGTGTTGCTACTCGCCGTCGACGCGTGGCGCTACAGCGATCGTGACGCGCGGCAGCAGTTCGACCTTCAGGAGGCGCTCTCTTCGGCGGTCGATGCGGCCGGAACCGCAGCTGGCCTTGACCCCGCGACCTGGCGGATACAGGAGGCCGGGGACGGATTCTTGGCCGTCATCGCGGACGGCGCCGAACTCACCCTGATCGATCCGTTCGTCCGGGAGCTGGACAACCGGCTTGAGCTGTTCAACCGCGATAGACGACCCGAAGCGCGGCTTCGGCTGCGCCTCGCGATACACCATGGTGGTGCCCTGCCCGCCGCTTACGGCTTCGCCTCGGACGGCCCGATACACGTCTGCCGGCTCCGTGATGCCAAACCGGTCCGGGAGGCGTTGACGGATCATCCCGAAGCCAACCTCGTGCAGGTCGTTTCGGAGGCTATCTTCGACGGATCCGTCCGCCAGGGGCTCACCACCCTACGTGTCCACGACTTCGCCCGAGTCCAGGTCGAAGAGACGGACAAACGATTCCGGAGCGGGGCCTGGATCCGCGTGCCCGGTCACTCCCCCGCGCGACCAGCCGACCAAGCCGCCTTCGCCATTCGTGTCGAGCGCGGGAGGATCCCGGAGGCCTCTGACAGTTCCGTCGCACAGGCCGTGTGTGCTTCCTTCGACGCCGCTGGAATCTCGCCGACCGAGGGGCCCGACGACACCGAGGGAGTCGTGACCTTGTCGCCTCGTGTCACTGGCGGCCTCCTGCTCGGCGTCTGGCTACACCATTTACAGCAGGCGCTCGCGATCGGTGACTGCCCCAAGGTGTCCGTCGGCATCGCGTTCGGTCACAACACCGACGAGGCGCGCAAGCTCGCTTCCGAAGAAGCCGCTATGGCCGTCCTCGGTCGTGTCGCGGACGCGAACATCGCCGTCGTGCTGTCCGACGAAGTCCACCGGCGATTCGTCCAGGGAACCAGCGCTCGATTGGTCATGCCCGACAGCTACCGAAAGATCGATACCCATCCCGGATCCTGGCTCCGGGTTCTTGGCTATTCCATACCGCCGGATGCGGGGCAGCCCGCCAGTGCCACCTCGCCGGTACCGCCCGCCCCGGCGGCGGGCCCTTTCCACGGACCTGTTTCCAACATCGGGAGCGCTGTCATACACGGGTCCTACATCAACGGGACCGTGTACAACGGCGACGGATCGCCCCGATGAGCGAAGAAGCCAACGACGCACCGGGCGCCACGGCGCCGGCGACCTCACCTCCTCCAGCCGGTCAACCGACGGCGAAGTCGGCGGAGAGCAATGCACCTGACGACGAAAAACGGCTCTCCGGTGACGACGCCCGCGGAGAGAATCAAGCGCTCTTCACCGGCGCGCGTTACTTCACCCACAGCGGCACCCGGTATGGGCCGACCTCGAGCATCGGGTCCTTGCAAACCCAGGACATGCAAGTCGGAGATCGCTATCAGATCTTCGTCGGGCAGACCGTGGAACGAACCGTCGGAGCGGTGCGCCGAGAACTGCTTCACTGGGTTAGAGAACGATACTTCCAAGTGGATCGGTACCTGGAGTTCCTCGCCGGACTCGAGGAGCGACATCTCCTGGTGCTGCGCGGCCGTCCAGGTACGGGCCGGGTCACCACCGCGCTGCATTTGCTCGACCGGCTCACTCCGAACCAGGTTTCCCGATGGGAATGCGGCAAGACCGCGAAGTCACTCACCCGGGGCAAGTTCGAACGCAAGAACGTCGGTTACCTAGCGGAGTTGTCACCGCGAGTCAGTGGCGGTCTGACCGAAACGATACTCGATGATCTCCAGAAACAACTCAAAGACTCGAAATCCTACGGCGTTCTGGTCATTCCGGAAGACCCTCGGGATATCGAATCGTTCGGGGGTTACGCCTTCGACTACCAGGCTCCAGAACCCTCTCAACTTCTCAGGAAGCACATTCAGCACGAGATCCTTCCCGACGATCCTCCAGGCTTCGAGGAGAAGCTTCTCCGGTTGAGTGAAGCAGATTGGGCGATGGCGGCGCTGGGGCCGTGTCCCTGCCCGCTGGAGTCGGTCAGGATGGCGGCGCTGCTCGCACAACACGCGCGAGGTGAGATCGATCGGGACGAGGTCGAGCGCGAAGCCGAGCGTGCGGTGCACTTCCAGGTCGCCGAGTGGTTCGCGGAACTGCTCGGCCTCACTCCCGGAGCCGAACTGGACGAGGCGTTGCGACTAGCCGCGTTCCGGATCGCGTTGGCCGTGCTCAACCGGTCGCCGTACACCGTCGTGACCGAAGCCGCCGATCTACTGACCCGAAAACTCGTCGGGAACGACGACAAAGCCAAGAAGGACAAGCGCCAAGGCTCACTGTTCGCAGACGATCAAGGTGCGCGTTTGCCGGCGCTTCGCGCGAGGATCATCGACGGACACGCGACGTTCGGCCGCGAGCTGATCCCGATGGAGTTGTTGGAGTTCCACGACCCGCGCTACCCGACGGCCGTTCTGGACCATGTCTGGAAGAACCATCACCGGTTGCGAGAGCAGTTCGGTCCGTGGTTCAAGGAACTCGGCAAGGACAGCAGGCCGATGATGTGGGTCCGGGCCGCACAGGCGACCGGCTACCTGGGCCGTCACGATTTCGTGTACGTGTACACCAAGATGATCTCGCCGAACGCTTCCTCGGATGAGTGGAAGGACTTCCTCTTCATCAGGCGACGGTCGGCCGCGATCGCCCTGGATCAAGCAGCACAAGACGACGAAATCCGGCCGGCGATCCTCGAACGGCTCCGGAAATGGCGTCGGTACGGAACTCCGGAGGAGCGTTGGACGGCCGCCGCCACTTACGGTTTCGCCTTGGGACGACGAGACGTCCACTACGCGCTGGAAGAACTCCGCGTACTCGGCACACCGTCGGAACGCAGAATGCCGTTGACCGGCGACACCGACAGCGAGATCGTCTGGATAGCCGGGTTCAGCGTCGCCAAACTGCTCGCTTTCGGCAGGGTGACCGAGGTGCTCGACCACCTGCGCCGGTGGTTGGCGAGCGATCGGAGCAGCTTGCGCCGGCTCGCTTTGACGAGCCTCAAGCACCTCGCGAGTTTCTATGGGTTCGAGCTCGACTACCTCTCGCTGTCGATGGAAGACGACCGTCCTGTCCTGCCACCCCACGCGGAGCGGTGGCCGTTGTTGCTCGCACTGTCCACTAAGGACGCTGAAGTCGCCCGGCGGGTCACCGGACTCCTGACGCAAGCTTTACGAAGTCGTGAAGGCGACACCTTGGCCAGGTTCCTGCTGGCTCGGTGGGTCCGCTCCGGCGAGCACGACCCCGCCCTGCTCGACGAACTGGCGCGATTCATGACGGGCCTGGTGGCTCACGAGGGCGACGCTCAACGGTTGCATTACCTGCTGAACAGGCTGGTCGGCGACTGGGCGGACCCACTTCAGCCGAAGGTGGCGGACCAGTTGAACACGGCGGTGAAAGCGGGCGAACAGAGGAGGACTGCAGCGTGACCGAGAAGACGGCTGACCCGCAAGAAGCCAAGGAGAAGCCCGCACAGACCGTGACAGTCTCGCCTTCAGCGCCATCGGACGGCGGTTGGCAGGAAGCCGCGGCACAGAATTATCCCTCGGCGGTGAAGACCCTGCCCTCGTCCGCCTACTCGCCGATCGCGGATGGTGGCCGTGTCGGCAGGCTGAAGCTCGTCCGAAAAGGCTCGGTTGCGCGCCCATGGGTCGCCCGCGTGTTCGTCAAGGGAAACGGTCAGCTCGACGTCTTTTCCCGGAAACACCAGCCGACGATCGGGGAACTCGTGTGGAGTGGATATCGGTCCGTCTACGACGTGGATCTCTCACTTCGTAATCTTTCTTTGGACGTCACACTACCGAGTGCCGGGGAGGCCTTCGTCTTCCGCACGGAAGTGGATGTCCAGTGGCGGGTCGAGGCACCGGAGATCGTTGTCACGAAGGGGCTCACGGACATCCGTCCGGTCGTGGTACCCCGACTGCTGGCCGGGCTCCGACAGTCGAGCAGGTCACTGGAGACGTCCGATGTCGAGACCGCGGAGAAGGAGACGAATGCCTATTTCGACTCGAAGTGGCTCCTCGACGAATACGGGCTTTGGACGAACGTCCTGGTGCGTTTGCGCATGGATGCACAAGCGGAACGCAACATACGACTCGAAGCAGAGGTTCGGGCGTTCAAGCATCTCATCGAGAACGGCGACCTCGACCAGTTCGCGTTGCAACTGGCACAGAATCCGCAGGACGTCCAAGCGGTGGTGGAGGTCTTGGTGGCCGAGCGCGACAACCACCGCAAGGAGGTCGTCGAGTTCATCACCCGCCTCATCGAGTCGGACGCGTTGGATCGCTGGCAGATCGACGACCAGGTCCGGGTCATGATGCAGTGGATGCAGGCCTCGATCAACAGGGTGCTGACCGGCACGGACGCCGCGCGTCAACTGTCCTTCGACGACCACCGGCACCGCGGCCCTTCCAGGCCGGAACAGGACGGCTCGTCGTCTCCCGCCGACGACCCCGGCGGCGAATGATGTGGTCGGCGTTCCCTCACGCTTTGGCGAATTCGGTACTCCTCGTCGCGATAGCCTGTATCGCTGTCAGGTTCGTCCTCCCGGTCTTGCTCAGAACCCTGGTCGAGCCGGCACGCGAGGTCGTCTCACTGATCGCGGCCGTGCTCGTCCTACCGGAATACTGGATCAGCCGCGCCCACCGTCGCAACGGCGGTACACCACACCACTTCGCCTACATATACGGCGACGGTGTCGTCCGCTTGGCCGCCCTCGGTGATCGGAGCGTTGTTCTACTGCTGCGTTCTTTGGCGCGAGCTGCGGTCGCGGTGCACCCGATCGCCGTCGCCGTCGTCGTGGTGGCATGGCAGGTCGCCACGTCGGTGTGACGATGATCATGACCCACCTGTAGCGCACATGCGGTTCGCGTGCTTGACGGGACAGCACGCGTGCCGTCCATCCAGTCACGTGTGTCGTCCGTCCAGTCACGCGAAACGGCCACCCGCGCACTAGCCGATAGGTGCCCAGAACACGGCCAGCTCGAACGACCCCAATCACTCACGACGACGGCTACACCAGCTTGCGCAACGCCTCCCGCAAAGCGGCAAGAGCGGCTTCGGGCTCATCCCAGAAGATCATGTGCCCGGCCTTCGGGATCTCGACGAACTCGGCCGTCGGATTGCGCTCGGCCGCTTCGGCCGCACCGGCGGCCGTAACGACCGGACTCGCGCCCCCGTACAGGAAGTACGTCGGCGCGGGCACCTTCGGCCAGTCGTCGAAGAAGTCCTCGCTTTCGAAACCGGCGTGGGTCGCCGCGATCGCGGAACGGGAGCACGAAGACAGCCAGCGGGCACGCAGTTCCTGTTCCCGGCGCGGCCATCGCGGCCACGATCGGGCCACCTCGTCGGCGTCGGTGCCCCGGCGAGCCTGGTCGAGTTGCCCGAGAAAGGCATCGAGTGTGGTCGGATACGGCGCCCGCCCGGGGCCGCTCAGCGGCGGATCGGCCAGCACCGTGCCCCGAAGCGGCCGGGTGGTGGCGGCACGGGCGGCGATCCTCGCGCCCATCGAGTGTCCGAAAAGGATCGGATCGCGCAGCCCGAGTCCGTCCACGACCGCGTCGACGTCCGCGGCGTAGCTCGCCAAGTCGTACTCCGCGGCGTCATCGGACAACCCGCGGCCGCGGACGTCGAGCACGATCGGCCGCACGAGGTCGGTGAGTTCCCGTGCCACGAAGTCCATCGTGACCGCCGGGCTGGTGATCCCCGGCAGCACGAGCACCGGGACACCGTCGGCGGGACCGTAGTCGAGGACGTGCAGCCGGACCGGACCCGACGTCACCCAGCGGCTGGTCGCCGGAACGTCGCCGAGATCCGCCAAAGCGGGTTGCCCGAGCGTGCGGCGATCCAGATCCGCGAGATACGTCAGCGCTTCGTCGAGTCCGACGACGTCCGCGTATTTCGCTTGCAGGTCGAACAAAGCGGCATCGTGGGGCCCGGCAGCGCGGTCACCACAGGCTTCCCGGACGACGAGCGTGTCGAAACCGGACTGGACGGCGTCGACGGCGGTCGCGCGGACACATCCCGAAGTCGTCGCGCCGCAGACGACGACGGTGTCCGTGCCCAGACTCGTGAGGAGCGCGGCCAGCGAAGTCCCGTGGAACGCCGAGGCGCCCTTCTTCAGGATGAGATGGTCGCCTTCACGCTGTTCGAGCCTCGGGTCGAGGGCGACCGCTTCGCTGCCTTCGCGGAGTGCCCGCATCCCGGGTGCTTTCCGCAGCCACGCCACGGCGTCGCCGTCCGCCTCGGCGGGTGTGTAACTGATCGCGGTGTAGATCACCGGCACGCCCTGTCGCCGTGCTTCGGCGACGAGGGCGGTGGTCGCGGTGACTTCGGCGGTGAGGTCGGCGCCGGACGGGAACGCGGGTTCGGTGAAGCCCCGCGTCAGGTCGACCACGACCAGCGCCGGACGCGATCCGCGCGGCACGCTCGCGCCGAAACCGGCTCGGTCGTACACGCTGTCGAGGCTTTCATCCACGGCCACGCTGCAACTCCTTGATCAGTTTGTCCTGGGTGCGGATCCGGCCCAGCAGCCAGCCCTGGAACAGCCCGAGGGCCGCGGCGGCCGCGATCACGCCGTAGCGTTTGACGCCCTCCGGAAGCACCATGGCGAGACCGTCGACGGCCTCCGGCACCGGCGCGGGAGCGGCGCTCGTGGCCGCGACGGGCCCCGCTCGGAGCTGGTCGGCGAGATTGCGGGCGAACTGGTCGAGCAGCCGGGTGGAGACGGCGCCGATCGCGCCCTTGCCGAATTGGGCGAGCTTGCCGCGGATCGACAGATCGGTGCGCAGTTCGATGGTGGCGCCGCCGGTTGCCTCGCGCACGGTCAGCGTCACGTCGGCCTCGGCGTCGCCGTTGCCGTGGGCGTCCGCTCCCCTGGCCACCAGCCGCAGGCTGCGGTCGGCCTCGGTGACGTCGGTGAACCGCACGGTGCCCGAGTAGGCGGCGGTGATCGGGCCGACCTTGACCTTCACGCGGCCGAGATAGGCGTCGTCCTGCCGTCCGTCGAGGGTCGCGCCGGGCAGGCAGCCCGCCACCCGCTCGACGTCGTTGATCAAGGCGAAGACCTCGTCGGGTCCGGCCGGTACGGACAGCTGGTTCTCCAGGATCACGCTGTCGCCTCCTTCTCCTTGGCGTGGCATCGACGGGTCGCGGTCGCCTCGATCGCGTCCACGATCGTCTGATAACCGGTGCAGCGGCACAGATTCGCCGACACGGCCTCGCGGATCTCCTCGCGGCCGGCGTCCGGCCGCTGAGCCAGAAAACCCTCGGCCAGCATGAGGAATCCGGGGGTGCAGAAGCCGCACTGCAGGCCGTGGTGCTCGCTGAAAGACCGCTGCAGATCGGAAAGTTCGCCGTCGCGTCCCAGCGATTCGACCGTGCGGATCTCGGCCGACTCCGCCTGCACGGCGAACATCAGGCACGCCCGCACCGGTTCGCCGTCGACGAGGACGGTGCAGGCGCCGCACACCCCGTGCTCGCAGCCGACGTGGGTGCCGGTGAGCCCGAGGTCGTGCCGCAGCACGTCGAGCAGGGTCTTGCGCGGCTCGACGAGGGCCTCGTGCGGCTCGCCGTTGACGTTCAGGACGATCAGGTGCCGGTCGCTCATGATGGAACGCTCATTTCCTTGTGGACCCCCGCGTCGAGCGCGGCGAGCACGGTCTGCGGATGCACCGGGGTCACGTCGAGTTCGACCCCCGTGTGGCGCAACGCGTCGTTGATCGCGTTCAGCACCGCGGCGGGCGCGCCGATCGTGCCGCCCTCCCCCGCCCCCTTCGCGCCGTTTTCCGTGAACGCGCAAGGGGTTTCGAGATGGGTGACGGTGATGTCGGGGATCTCCGTCGCGGTCGGGACCAGGTAGTCGATGAAGCTCGCGGCCGACGGTTCCCCGTTGCCCGCGTAGGTGATCTCCTCGAACAGCGCGCCGGCGATGCCTTGCGCGATCCCGCCGCGGCACTGGCCGTCGACGACCTGCGGGTGGATCACCACCCCGCAGTCCTCCACGCACGCGTAGCGCAGGATCTTGATCTGACCGGTGCCCGGATCGGCCTCGACGACCACGGCGTGCGTGGCGTTGGAAAAGGTGCCGTCCCCGGGCACGTCGAAGCTGGCCGTGGCCGTCAACGTCGGCTCGACGTCCTTGGGCAGCAGGTGACTGCGCAGGTACGCCACGTCGGCGATCTCCTCGAACGACGCGCGGCACTCCGGATCGTCGATCTGGACGACGCCGCCGTCACCGTCGAGGCGGACGTTGTCGGGGCTCGTCTCGAGCAGATGCGCGGCGATCTTGCACAGCAGTTCGCCGAGTTTCCCGGCCGCGAGGGACACCGCCGAGCCACCGATCGTCACCGAGCGGGAGGCGAAAGTCCCCCAGCCGTAGGCGATGCGCTCGGTGTCGCCCTGACGCAGTTTGACCTGGTCGAGGTGCAGCCCGAGCCGGTCGGCCACGATCTGCGCCAGCGTCGTCTCGTGCGACTGGCCGTGGTTCATGGTCCCGCTGGTGACCACGACCGATCCGGTGGTGTCCATCCGGATCTCGGAGATGTCGAAACCGGGCACCACCGCCATCTTGCGTTTGGCGAAGGCGCCCGAGCCGTATCCGGTCCGCTCGGAGAAACAGCAGTAGCCGATGCCGATGTGCCTGCCTTCGGCCGCCGCACGGTCCCGGATCTCGTACCAGCCCTCGTCCCGGATCGCCGCTTCGGCGAGCTCGAGCGATTCGCGGTAGGTGCCGGGGTCGTAGGTGATGGCGTTGACACCGGTGTACGGGAACTGCGTGATCACGTTGCGCCGCCTGATCTCGACCGGATCGAGGCCGAGTTCCCTGGCGGCGCGTTCCATGATCCGCTCGATCGCCATCACGTACTGCGGACGGCTGACGCCACGATAGGGCGCCGTCGGTGCCTTGTTGCTCGCGATGGCGCGGGCACGGACACGGTATTCGGGCACCTGGTACACGCTCGGCATCTCGGCCGACGCCATCAGCGGCTCGATCCCCGCCGTGAACGGATAACAGGAGTAGGCGCCCATGTCGCAGACGACGTCGACGTCCAGCGCGGTGATCCGCCCGTCCTCGTCGAACGCCGCCAGCGTGCGGTAACGCTGTTCCCTGGCGAGGAATCCGGCCGTGAGCGCCTCGCGGCGGTCTTCGATCCACTTCACCGGCCGGTTCAGCCGCCGGGCCGCCGCCGCGACCGCGATCTCCTCGCGGCCGACGACGCATTTCTGGCCGAAACCCCCGCCCATGTCCGGGACGGTGACCCGCACGGTGCGTTCGGGGACCCGCAGCGAACGGGCCATCGCCGTGCGCACCTGATGCGGCACCTGCGTGCACATCTGGACGAGCAGCTGGTCGTCGTGGTCGTCCCAGGAGGCGACCACTCCCCGTGTTTCGAGCGGGAGCGCGTTCTGCCGTCCGCTCTTCGTGACGACCTCGACCACCCGGCCGCCGCCCGCACGGGCCGCCTCGAACGCCGCGTCGACACCGGGTGTGTCGAACATCGACACGTCGACCAGCACGTTGCCCGGCGCCTCGTCGTGCACGAGCGGAGCGCCCTCGGCGAACGCCGACTCCTCCGACACGATCGCCCCGAGCGGCTCGTAATCCACCACCGCGGCCTCGACACCGTCCTCGGCGCTGTACGGATCGCGGGCGACGACCAGCGCCACCGGTTCGCCGGTGAACCGCACCTTTTCCCTGGCCAGGATCGGCATCGCGGTCGGCGAGAACTCCTCGGGCGGGCGGTCGAGCAACGCGACGATGTCACCGAGTGCCAGGTCTTCCGCCGTATACGCGGCGACGACGCCATCGACCGCCAGAGTCGCCGACAGGTCGATCCCGGCGAGCTTGCCGTGCGCGACCGTCGAACGCACGAAGGCGGCGTGCAGCATTCCGGGCAGCTGGATGTCGTCGACGAACCGGCCGCGGCCGGTGAGCAGACGGGGATCCTCACGCCGGGGCACCGACGCGCCGACCCAGCGGCCCTGGCGCCCGTCGAACCGTGCGGTCATCGCGTTTCTCCTTTCTCCCAGGCCTCGTGCAGCGTCTGGGTGACGAGCGTCCGCGCCAGCCGTCGGCGGTAGGCCGCGCTGCCCGCCGCGTCGCCGGGCGGATCGATCGCCGCCGCGGCGGCCGCACCGCACGCGGCGAACAGCTCCGGACCGGGAACGCCGCCGTCGAGCAGTGCCTCGGCCTCGGGCACCCGGACGGGCGCGGGGGCCACGCCGCCGAGCACGACCCGGCCCCCGTTCTCCGCGTCGATGCTCACGGCGGCGTCGACGATCGCGAAATCGCCGTGGCGACGGGCGAACTCGGTCACCGCGGCCCGGGGCGACGGCCTGGTGAAACGCACCGCCGTCACGACCTCGTCCGGTTCGACGGCCGTGGTGTAGAAGCCGTGGAACATCTCCGCGGCCGGGATCTCCCTGGGACCGCGCGGGCCTTCGGCGACGATCACCGCGTCGAGCAGCAGGGCGAGCAGGCACCATTCCGCGGTCGCGTCACCGTGGACGATGCTGCCCGCCACCGTGCCGCGGGAGCGGATCGGCAGGTGCCCCACCCACCGCATCGCGCGGGAGAGCACGTCGAAATCCGGCCCGAACTCGGAGACCTCCACCGCCCGATGGGTGACCAGCGCGCCGATCGTGAGGCCGGAACCGTTACGCCGGAAGGAGTTCAGCGCCGGGTCCCGGCGCAGCGGTCCCAGATCCACCAGCGCCGTGGGGCGGGCGAGCCGGAAGTTCATCATCGGCATCAGGCTCTGGCCGCCGGCGATGAGTTTCGGATCCTCGCCCGCCGCGGCGAGCTCGCCGAGCAGGCCGACGGCGTCGGTGACGTCGTGGGCCCGGTGGTACCGGAACGCGGCGGGCTTCACAGAGCCGTCCTGGTTTCGGCGGATGGCTCGGCCGGGTCGACGATCCGGTCGAGTTCGCGGCCGCGGGTCTCCGGCGCGCCCGTCATCATGAACAAGACCGCGGCCACCACGAGCACCCCCAGCACCGCGAAGGTGAGGGGCAACCCGAGCACCGGCCACAGCACGCTGCCGAACAGCAGGGGCGCGAAACCGGTGATCGCCCGGCTCGACGACGACGCCCAGCCGAATCCCGAGGCCCGCAGTTCCGTCGGGTACAGCTCGGAGACGTAGGCGTACATCACCGGGATGACCACCAGCGCGAACAGGCCGAACGCGCCGATCGCCACGACCGCCGCGGCAGGCGTGTCGAGCAGCAGGGAGAACACCACGAGCGACAGTGCGGTGAGCGGACCGGCGACCATGATGATCCGCTTGCGGCCGACCTTGTCGACCAGGAGCACGGCCACCGCGACACCCACGATGCCGGTCGCGTTCATGAGCGCGGTCGAGGCGAAGGCGGCGATCTCGCCGAATCCCTGCGCCCGCAGGATGGACGGCATCCAGCTGAGCGCGGCGTAGTAGACCAGCATGACGCTGATGAACAGCGACCACGCCACCGCCGTGATCCTCGGGTTGAACGCCCACACCCGGCGCAGCTGGTCGAACGCGGCCGCGACCGCGCCGCCGCGGGTGTCCTCGACCACCGCGGGCGGGATCGAGTACGGCTCCGGAGTCGCTCCCGTGCGGCGCACGAGGTCGTCGATCACCGCCCGTGCCTCCGCCTCTCGGCCCTTGCGCACCAGGTACAGCGGTGATTCCGGGACGCCACGCCGCACCCAGAACAGCAGCAGCGCGGGCAGGATCATCAAGACCAGCATCCAGCGCCAGTTCCCCTCGACCGGGAGCAGCAGCGTCGCGCTGACGGCGGCCAGCGTGGTCCCGATCGGCCACCAGCCGTCCATCGCGGACAGCACCCGGCCGCGATGCTTGCGCGGCGAGAACTC
Source organism: Amycolatopsis sp. WAC 04169 (assembly GCF_003947535.1). Classification (NCBI taxonomy): domain Bacteria; kingdom Bacillati; phylum Actinomycetota; class Actinomycetes; order Pseudonocardiales; family Pseudonocardiaceae; genus Amycolatopsis; species Amycolatopsis sp. WAC 04169. The sequence continues at coordinate 141,150 of NZ_QHJI01000010.1, forward strand.
GCTGACGATCGCGTAGTCGACCGGGATGCAGCCGCCCAGTCCGATCCCCGCCAGGAAACGCAGGGCGAGGAACGTCTCCACGTTCGGCGCGAGCGCGCCCAGCACGGAGAACAGCGCGAACAGCAGCAGCGTGATGCTGAACGCCTTCTTCCGGCCGATCCGGTCGGCGATCGTGCCCCAGGCGACCGCGCCCACGGCCATGCCGATCAGGTTCGCGGTGGCCACCAGGCCCCTCCCGCCGGCGGACAACCCGAATTCCGTCCCGACCAGCGGGGTGAGGAATCCGTTCAACGCGACGTCCCAGGCATCGAACATGTAGCCCAGCCCGCCGATGAGGAAGATCTTTCCCTGAACGCTCCAACGCCAGGGCAGGTCCTGGACGATCTGATCACCAGTACGCATGAACCACTCCGATGCGATTGCCGGCCAGCGCGCCTCAGCGGGCGAACTGGTAGTGGATGGACTCGGTGTCGGGGTCGGTGAGCGGGCTGCCGTTCCACAGCCAGTCGTAGGACACGTCGGATTCGCCGTCGAAGCGCCGCAGCTTCTCGTCCCGTTCGCGCTGTTCGGGACCGTCGGGCAAGTGGTAGAAGTCCATGTTCTGCAGCGAGGCGTCCTGCACCATGCCCGCGTGCTTGGCGCGCCGGTCCACGTAGCGGACCAAAGCACCGTCGATCCCGTCGCGGGTCACCCGCCCCAGCTCCTCGGCCAGCACCGCGGCGTCCTCCATCGCCTGCGACGCGCCCTGTGCCTGGTACGGCAACATGGCGTGGCACGCGTCGCCGAGCAGGGCGACCCGGCCGTCGACCCAGACCGGGTCACGGCGACGGCGGTACATCGCCCACACCGAGACGTCCTCGTCCTTCGCCTTCGCCAGCATCGTCGGAACCCGATCGTCCCAGTCGTGGTACTCCGCGGCGAGTTCGGCGGCGGTCGCCGGACCGCTCCAGTCCTTGGCCACCGATTCGGTGCACGGCACGATCGCGACCACGTTGAGGTACTCCCCGCCGCGGATCATGTAGTGCACCAGGTGTTTGTTGGGGCCGTACCAGATCGTGGAGTGATAGCGGTCCACCAGGAAGCGGGTGGCGGGGTCCTGGGCGATCAGGTCGCCGGAGATCAAGGCCCGGTAGGCCATCTCACCGGAGAACGCGAGGGTGTCGTCGAAGCCGGCGAGATCGCGTACCGAAGACCGGATGCCGTCCGCCCCGATCACGACGTCGCCGGTGAACCGTCGCCCGTCGGCGGTGATCACGGCGGGCCGGTCCGGCGCCGTCCGGTCGAGATCGACCACCCGCGCACCGGTCGCCACCCGCACCACCGGGCCGGTCCCGTCGGGATCCAGGCAGGCGTCGAGCAGGACTCCGTGCAGGTCGGCGCGGTGGTAGTGCCAGTAGGGCGCGCCGTACTGGTCGGTCACCCGGCTGCCCAGCTGCAGCTGGGCGATGATGCTGCCGTCGGCCCACCGACGGCGCACCTGGTCCTGCGGCTCGGTCCGCACCCGCTCCAGCCGGGCGCGCAGCCCCAGCCCGATGAGGATCCGGCTGGCGTTCGGCGCGGTCTGGATCCCCGCGCCGATCTCGCCCAGCGCCGGGGCGGCCTCGACCACGGTGACGCGCAAACCCCGCTGCCGCAAGGACAACGCGGCGCAGAGCCCGCCGAGCCCGCCACCGACGACAACGACCTCAAACGACTGACTCGCGGCCATGCCCGCCTCCCGTCTTCGTCAACGTTTCCGTGCCGCTGAGCAACCTCCCGGCGCCGGGCACCGTGGGCTCGACGCCGAGTTCCGTCAGGATCCGGAACGTCGTGGCCGTCGCCGCCGACAGGACCGGGATCCCGATCTCGTCCTCCACCGGCTGGATCGCGGGCAGCGACGGCATCTGCACACAGGCGGACAGCACCAGGGCGTCCACATCGGACAGGTTCAGTTTGCGATGGTGTTCCCGCAACCCGGCGGGGTCCAGCCGGGCAACGGCGAGGTTGTCCGGCACCTCCAGGGAAAGGGCGTCGGCGACCTCGACCCCGGCGTCCTCGATGTAGTCCGCCACCGCCTTGGTCAACGGCTTCATATACGGCGTGATGATCGCGACCTTGCGGGCGCCGAGCGCACCGAGCCCGGACAGCAGCGCACCGGCACTGGAGACGACCGGCGCGTCGCAGCCCTCTTCCCGCAGCACCCGCGTGATGTCGTCTTCGGCGGTGCAGTGGTAGCCGGGTCCCTGCGCCATGATCGCCACGAGACACGCGGTGGCGACGACGTCGGGTTTGGCGTCGGCGAGTTCGGCCGCCGCCCGGCCGGCCTGGGCGTTCATCGCCCGCAACTGTTCGGGTTCGACGTGCCGCATCCTGGCCCGCGCGGAATGGAAGACGAACCGGTCGCCCGGATCGGCTTCCTCCCTGGCGCGCAGCATCCGCGGCAGCTCGGTCTCCATCGTGAGATTCGAGCTGGGGACGATCATCCCGATGTGGTGGTCGGTCATCGGCGGGCCGCCGGACGCATCTCGGCGACGGTCAGCTCGCCGTTGTCGACGATCAGTTCGTCGTCCAGGTAAAGGGAATTGCCGCGCATCGGGATGTCGAAGTGGCACGGGGTGTCGTTCGGGCCGCCGAGCTCGTTGTTGGGGCCGATGGAGAACATGACGTTGCCGTAGAAACTCCGCAGCTCCATGCCCATCCCGCCGGGGAACTGGGTCAGGCCGTGCCAGTGCGCGCGTTCGTCGAGGCCCCAGCCCACGTGGCTCATGCCGTAGCCACGCGGATCCTCGAAGCTCTCGATGTAGGAACGCAGCAGATCCGCGTCCAGTCCGGACGATCCGGCCCCGCCGCGGATGTCCCGGATGAAACCCTGCTCGATGGTGATTTCGACCGGGGTCTGTACGTAGGTGTTGAACGGCAACAGAACGTCGCCCGGCGACAGCACGATCTTCCCGTCGACGCCGTCGTCGGCACCGCCGGTGAACACGAACGCCGCCGGCCAGTGGTCCCAGCGGCCGGGGGTGTCGGTGTAGCCGTATTCGGACAGCGTCGGGTACACGCCGAGCTGATAGGTGACGTCAGTACCCGCGGGGCTGGTGATCCGCATCGTGCCCGCCTTGGCCAGGAGTTCCGCGCCGATCTCCACGCGCTCGCGCAGTTCCTTCGTCGGCATGAGCCTGGCCAGCAGTTCGGGCGGCTCGACGGCGGTGAGGATCCGGGTCCCCGCGTCCTGGATGGCGAACTGTTCCTTGCTGAACAACAGGAACGTGCAGTCGACCACCATGTCGACGCTCTTGAGCGCCTCGACCGCCAGCGGGATGTTCCCGAGCCCCGAGTCGCCCACCGCCCACGCGCCCGCCGCGCTGACCGGCGAGGGCAGCCGCATGTGGTAGGCCGAAGCGCCGAGCTGCTGAGCGGCCCACAGGAAGGCGTCGGCGTACTCCGCCCGCTCACCGCCGCGGGTCAGCACCACCACGGTCTCGCCCTCGTGCACCCCCGAGAACGTCAGCTGGCGCAAACAGATGTCGTTGAACAGATTCCGGTCCATCGCCGACCACCTCCATATTGATCCGAGCACGTACTATCCGGGTACGGAAGACCGGCCTTCATACGAACACGTACTATCCGGATACGCAAGAGGTGACTTCGGACAGATCCCGGCGGCCTTCCCGTGAGCGACCGTCCGGACACGTAGGATCACCGCGGGGGCCCGGGCAGCGGGTTGGAGCCGACAAGGAGCAGCGATGGGTGAATCGGCGCGCACGGGCCGGCGCAGGGACGACGCACCAGCCGTCACTCCCGAGACGCCGTCAGACCTGCTGGCGGCCCCCGGCTACGGCGCCCGGCGGCTGTACCAGGCCTACCTCGCCGCATGGAACCGTCACGTGGACCCGGTGCTGACCGGTCCGCAGTTCGCGGTCCTGTCCGCGGTCCGCGCCTACCCCGGAAGCGACCAGAGCTCGCTGGCGGGCGCGGTCGCCCTCGACACCTCGACGATGGCCGACCTGTGCCGCAGACTGGAGCGGCGGGGGCTCATCCGGCGCGTCGAATCCCCGCACGACGCGCGGCGCAAACTGCTTTCGCTCACCGACGAGGGCAAGTCGGTCTTGAGCCAGGTCAACCGCCGCGCCCGGCGACTGGACAAGGCACTCCTCGACGGCGACGACGACATCGACATGGCCGCGCTGCTCAACGCGCTCGGCGCGCGCTGGGAGCGGATCGCCGAGGTCGACAAGCTGCGCTGACCACCGCGCCGCGCTTCCGAGGGCACTGGGCCAGACTGGGCCGAAAGCGTCCTTCGCCGCATCGGATGCGACGAAGGGCCCTTTGCCCCCTGTCGATCCAGGGAAGCCCACCGCAAGTCCTGAATCCTCCACGCTCGGTTTCGCTGCTGAGGGATTCGAGACGGTGGACGTTCCAATTCCTGTCCCCGTAGGGTTCCGGCGAGCTTCGTGACGCGGGCCGAAGACCAACCCACGAGGACCGACCGATGGCCCAACCCTGTCCCGAGTGTCCACAAAGGACACCGTAGGTCCGCTATATCCGATTTATGTCGATATGCGCGTTTCTATTCACCCACTCCTGAGCAGGGCGAATGTCCAGAGTCGTACGGATCTCGAGGGGAGGCATAGCGCCGGAAGCTCGGCGTGCCAGGTGCCGACGATGTAGGAATCGGGACGTTGAGCGCCCCAATTCCTACATCGTCGAGGGGCGCTCGGGCCTAGGAGCTTGATGTCGAGCGGGGAAGATTCCGGACACTGGACGTCCCCAATCCTCCCCACTCGTCGATATCGGCTCCGCCACGGCAGCATGACGGCGTCAAGCCGAGTGGGTAGCAAATACAGGTCCACCAGAACGACCATCAACACTCATGACCCCCGCACAAAACGCCCATATCAGGCACTCGCGACGGGCTTGGCGTCACTCACGACCGGCCAGTCCGCTCCCCTTCGAGTACTGCTCGAAGTGCAGCACCGCGTCGAGCGGAAGCCGTTCCCGCCAGCCGTGCCGCTCCAGATCCGGCACCGTCGGCAGGTCCCGCACCGGACCGACGCACAGCCACGCCACCGGACGCACGTGTCCGGGCAACCCCACCAGATCGCGCAAGTACTCTTCGCGGTAGAAGCTGACCCATCCGACGCCGAGCCCTTCGGCGGTCGCGGCCAGCCAGAGGTTCTGGATGGCCAGGCACACCGAGTACAGGCCGGCATCGGCGATCGCGTGCCGTCCCAGGACGTCCGGCGCACCGCGCGACGGGTCGTAGCCGACCACGATTCCCGCCGACGACGCCACGATCCCTTCGATCTTGATCGGCGCGAAGACGCGGGCCCTCTCGGCATCCAGCCGTCCTTCGAACACTTCGCGTTCGGCCAGCACGTGCTCACGGAACTTCTTTCGAAGGTCCATATCGGACACGACGACGAAATCCCATGGCTGGGAAAGACCGACGCTCGGTGCGGCGTGCGCCGCGCTCAACACGCGACGCAGTACGTCCGCCGGAATCGGCTCTCCGGTGAATTCGCCCCTGGTGTCCCGGCGCCGGAAGATGGTCTCGTACAACGATCGGTCGTCAGTGTCGCGCGTCATGAGCCGTGATCATGCCTGACCACCATCCGTTACCCGCCAACAGGGTACCGACTCTTTCCGTTCCTTTCCCTTGCGATAAAACGATTTCCGTTCGTCATGTCCCGAAAAAAGCCGAGATTGTGTTGTGGTGACCGAAATATCGGTTCTACCATTCTTCCGTGGATTTCCGGGTACTGGGGCCGGTCCGCCTGCAGGTGCGCGGGCAGACCGTCGCCATCGGCGAGCCGCGCAGGCAGGCCGTACTCGCCGTACTGCTGTTCGAAGCGGGCCGCACCGTCGGCGTCGACCTGCTGATCGACCGGGTCTGGGGCGAGTCGCCGCCCGAGCGGGTGCGTCGTTCCCTGCAGGCCCACATCACCCGGATCCGGCGCGCCCTGGAACAGGCCGACCCCGCCGGCGCGCGGGTGACGAGGGATCCGGGCGGTTACCGCCTCGTCGCCCGGCCCGAACAGGTCGACGTCTTCCGGTTCCGGCGCCTGCTCCGCGAGCACCCGACCGACGTCACCCGGCTCAGCGCGGCACTCGAACTCTGGGAGGGCGAACCGCTGGCCGGGCTTCGCGGCGACTGGGCCGAACGCACCCGCCGAACGTTGCATCAGGAGCACACGGCGGCGATCGTCGCGTGGGCCGACGCCAAGATCCGTGAAGGCGACGCGGCGGCGACCCTCACCCGCCTGACCGAGCTCACCGACGCACAGCCGTTGCAGGAACCCGCCGCGGCGGCGTTGATGCGGGCGCTGTACGCCGTGGGCCGCGGCGCCGACGCGCTCACCCACTACGAACGGATTCTTCGCGCATTGCGAGAAGAACTGGGCGCCGACCCCGGTCCGGAGCTCGCCGCCGTGCACGAGGCCGTCCTCCGCCACGACCTGCCGACGGTGGCCGCGGCGCCGCCTCCCGTGCCCGCCCAGCTGCCCGCCGACGTCGTGGGGTTCACCGGCCGGGCCGGTGAACTGGCGGAGCTGGACCGGCTCGCCGACGGCGCCGGCGAAGAACCGGTCCTCGTCTGCCTCACCGGTACGGCCGGAGCGGGCAAGACCGCGACCGCCGTGCACTGGGGTCACCGGATGCGGGACCGTTTTCCGGACGGGCAGCTATATCTGGATCTGTGCGGCTACGCGCCCGGCGAGCCGATGTCCTCGGCCGACGCGCTGGCCGCCCTCCTGTCCGCGCTGCTGCCCGAAGGCACGCGGATGCCGTCCGGCGAGGCGGAACGTGCCGCCCGGTTCCGTACCGAGGTGGCGGGCAGGCGGATGCTCGTCCTCCTGGACAACGCGGCGACGCTCGAACAGATCCGGCCCTTGCTGCCCGGCACGCACAGCTGCGCCGTGGTGGTCACCAGCCGCGACTCACTCGCCGGGCTGGTCGCGCTCCACGGCGCCCACCGGATCGACGTGGACCGGTTGTCCGTGGCCGACGCGGCCGACCTGCTCCGGCGGCTGATCGGCACCCGGGCCGGCGCCGAACCCGAGGCCGCCGCCGAACTGGCCGAACGGTGTGTCCGGTTGCCGCTCACCCTGCGCCTGGCGGCCGAACTCGCCGTGTCCCGGCCGTCCACCCCGCTGTCCCGGCTGGTCGGTGAACTGCGAGCCGCCCAGCAGACCTTGAAGCTGCTCAGTTCCGGCGGTGATCAGCGGGCCGCGGTGCGGGCGGTGTTCTCGTGGTCGCTGCGTCAGCTCAGCGAAGACACCATCCGCGCCTTCGCCCTCCTTGGCAGGCATCCGGCGCCCGTGTTCGACTCGTACGCCTTGGCCGCGCTGACCGGGAGCTCCTTCGACCACGCCCGGGCCTGGCTCGACGCCCTCGTCCGCGCGCATCTGGTCCATCCCGTCGGCGCCGACCGCCACGGCATGCACGACCTGCTGAAGGCGTACGCCGCGGAGATCGAGTGCGACGAGCCCGCGGCACTGGACCGGGTCTACGGCTACTACCTCGCCACCATCGCGGCGGCGATGGATCGCCTCTACCCCGGCGAAGCGAACCGCCGGCCTACGGTCGCCTCGCCGGGGAGCGCGCTGCCCGCGCTCGACGACGCCGACAGCGCGCGGGACTGGCTGGACGCCGAATTGCCGACCGTCCAGGCGCTGGCCGCGGCCGGACGGCCCGAACACGCCGTGACGTTGTCCGCGCTGCTGTTCCGCTACCTCGACGGGCACCACGAGACGGCGGCGCTGGCCGTCCACCGACACGCCATCAGGGCCGCCCGCGCCATCGGTGACAGCCGCGCCGAAGCGGACGCACTGGTCGCCGTCGGCGGCCTCCACATTCAGGCGGGCCGAGCCGAGTCCGCCGCCTCGGACATGTGGGCGGCTTACGCCTTGTTCGGCGAGGCCGGGAACGCGCTCGGCCAGGCACGCGCTCTCGGCAACATTGGGATGATCGAAGAGAGCGCCGGACGCTACCGGCTCGCCGTCGGCTACTACACCCGCGCGCTGGCCCTGTTCCGCCGTCTCGGTGACCTGACCGGGCAGGCTCATCAGCTCACCCGGCTGGGCACCGTCGAAGCCCGGATCGACCGCCGGGAAGAGGGATACGAGCACCTTCGGCAGGCGATGGCACTGCATCGGGAAGCGGGCCACCGGTTCGGCGAGGCCTGGGTGAAGATCGGTCTCGGGGAACTCGCCGCGAACGGAGGCGGGCCGGCCGATTCCTGCCGCCTGCATACCGAAGCCGCGGCCTTGTTCGGGAAACTCGGCCACCGGGGCAGCGAGGCATGGGCCATCGACGGACTCGGGCGGGCCGAAGCGCTGGACGGCCGTCCGGTCGACGCGGCCGCCCACCACCGTCAGGCGCTCGACCTGTTCCGGCGGCACGGCGGGCGCGACGGCGAATCGTGGGCGCTCAACGGACTCGGCGAAGCCTGCCTGGCCTGCGGCTACCCCGACACGGCCTGCGCGAACCACGCCGAAGCCCTGGCCGTGGCGACCCGGTACGGCTGCCACGAGCAGATCGCGCGCGCCCACCGGGGACTGGCCCGGGCCGCCTCCGATCCGGAAACCGTCCGCGACCACTACGAACGCGCGATCGCCGGCTACGCCGAACTGGGCCTGCCGGCCGCGGAGGGCACCAAAACGGAACTCGCCGAGTCGAACGTGTCGTGTTCGTGAGCCTTCGACGACGATCAGGGGACCTCGTAGAACTTGTCGTAGTGGCCCGGCGCGTAATAGAACTTGCCGTTGTCGTCCTTCACGATGCGATCCGGCTTCGGCCGCTGGTTCTCCGGCAACGGTTTCCCGTTGAAGTCGGTGTACTGGTCGGCGTCCCTGATGGGTTTGTTGTCGTACCGCGGCGTCGGGTGGACGTCGAATTCGTAGTACTTGCCGTCGTACGGTTTCATCGGCTTGCCGTCCGGGCCGAGCGGCTGATCGGCGGGCTTCTTGCCGTCACTCGTCTTGCCGTTGTGCGGCAACCGGCCCTCGTTCCCGAACTTGCCGCCCGCCTGACCGTGGTTCCCGTAGATCCTGCCGCCCCAGGTCGAGCCGGGGCCGGGGACGGGGCTGTTCCCCAAGCCGAGCGAGTTGAGCTTGTTGTCGTCCACACCGTTGTGCCAGGCGCCGAATTGGCCGCTGTCCTTGTGGTCGCGGATCCACTGTTTCATCTTGAGCGCCGCGTCCTTCTGCGCCTGGGTCAGCTCGTCGAACTTCCCGAGGTTCGGGGAAAGCCCGGACGGCTGCTCGGGCTGCGGCTTGGAATTCTTCCCCTTGCCGCCTCCGCCGCCGCGCGTGCCGCTGTACTCGCCGCCGCCCGCTTTCGGGCCACGGGGTTTCCCGGCCGGACCGGTCTTGCCCGCGTCGATCTTGCGGAGCGCCTTCTCCGCCTCGGCGAAGATGTTCTTCGCCTTCTTCATCAGGGGCGCGAGCGCGCTCATCGCCTTGACCAGTTTGGTGACGACGGTGGCGATCTTGGAGGCGGTCTTCGCGATGGCGGCGGTGACCTGGGGCAGCACCCAGGTCATGCCGAGGCCGAGCGTCGCCAGCACTTGCAGGGCCCAGCTGATCAACCGGCCGATCAGTTCGGCGATGGTGTCGCGGACCAGGGTGCGGACCGCGGTGACCACCTCCCCGCCGATCCGGGTGCCGGACGACGCGCCACCGGCGGCCTGCTGGCAGGCGCCGATCAGCGCCGCGACGTCCGCTCCCCGCGTGCGGTAGGCGTCGCCCGCGGAGCCGGCCCAGTTCGCGGTTTCGGCGACGACCATCGCGTCAAGGTCGGCACTGATCGAGCCGAGTTCGGCGGCCACGTTCTGCCAGGTCTCGGCGTGCGCGGTGATCTCGTCCGGTGCTCCGGCGAGGGCGTCGAGCGCCTCCTTCAGCGGCCCGACGTGTTCCATCAGCCAGCCGACCCCGGCGGCGAGGATGGTGCCGAACGGATCGAGGGCGGCGGACACCGCGTCCATGGCGGTGCCGACCGCGCCGAGGGCGACGGACGCCCAGTCACCGCTTTCGATCGACGCCTTGAGCTCGGTCGCGGACTCGAGCAGGGGAACGCCGGACACCGCGGTGGTGGAATCCTTCGGTGTGGCGACGAGCGGGTTGGTCATCGCTGCACCTTCTCCTTCGGCGCCACCGGGATCGCGGCCTCGTACTGCTTGAACATGTCGACACCGGCCGCGTCCTGCTCGGTGTAGGACCGCTCGGCCGTGCGCAGATTGGCGGCGGTCGCCTTGACGCCGTCGATCGCGGCCTTGATCGAGTCGATCGTCTTCTCCTCCGCCGGATTGATGAACGGCGGGACGAACGCGCAGATCAGACCGTAGGCCTCGTCCGACATGGCCGCGGTGTTCGCCGCCGACAGCACCGTGCCCAGCCGCTCGGCGATCCCGTCGACGTTGGCCGCGTGCTTGCCGATTTCGGCCGGTACGACCTGGAAACTCATCTGCCATCCCTTCGAGGGGCCGGGGCGTCAACGCCGACACGATGCCAGCCGCCGACCGCCCGCGTGGGGGCTCTGTGCGGACAGACAATGTTCCTTGCCCGAAAGGGCACTATCCACTGTGGACACACGCCGTCGCCAGCAAGCGAAGCAGTTCCCTTGGTTTGTCCAGCGGGATGATGTGGCCGCAGTCCGGCAGCAGATGTGCGGTGAGGTCGTCGGTGACGGGACGCAGTTGCCGTTCCAGTGCGCGGCCCACCGGATGGGCGCCGATCGCCATCGTGGGCACGGTGAGACGGCGGGCCGCGACCGCCTCGCCGATCTGGCGCGCGCTGACCGGCATGGCGCGGTAGTAGGAAAAGGCGCAGCGCAGGGCATCCCGGCCGGTGTAGGCGTCGACGAAGGCGTCGCGGATCTCGGGCGCCACACCACGCCCGAGGGTGCCCGAGGCGAGAAACCAGTCCACGTACTCCGCCTCGTGTCCGATAAGGACCGTTTCGCCGAGCCCGGGAACGGCGTGGAAGCCGAACCACCACGGCGGGCCACCGGCGAGGAAGTCCTCGGCGCCGGGCAGCGAGCCCAGCATCGACTCCATCAAAACGAGCCGCCGCACCAGATCCGGCCGCCGCAGGGCGAGAAGGAAGGCGACCGGGGTGCCGGCGTCGATGGCGACCACGGCCGCGTTGGGCTCGCCGAGTGCGTCGAGAAGGCTCTCGACGTCCGAGGCCAGCGTCCCCGCGTCGTAGCCGTCGGCGGCACGGGTGCTGTCACCGAACCCGCGCAGATCCGGGGCGATGACCCGGTGGTGCTCGGCCAGCGGGCCGATGATCTCGCTCCAGAGCCGCCACGTGTGGGGGAACCCGTGCAGCAGCAGGACCGCGGGCCCGCTGCCCGCGACCGCCACGTTGAGCCGGACGCCGTTGACGGTGATCCGTCGTGTCGAGGGCACGTCGCCTCCGTAGTGGTTACCATTGGTTACCAGAAAACCGTAGGTAACTTCAGCGATGCCGCCAAGACGGCACTTCCGACACAGGTGGTGAGCTCCAGGTGACCACACGGCGCGGCGATCTCTTCGACCCTGAATGCCCCACCCGCCGCCTGCTGGACCGCATCGGGACGAAATGGACGTCGATGGCGGTCAAGGTGCTCGCGGAGGCGGCTCCGCACGAGGTGCGGTTCGCCGAGCTGCGGCGCCGGATCCCCGGCGTGTCCCAGAAAATGCTGTCGGTGACCTTGCACAGCCTGGTCCGCGACGGCCTCGTCGCCCGCCGGGTGGAGCCCACCGTGCCGCCCCGGGTGCACTACCGGCTGACCGATCTGGGTCTGTCACTGGAAATGCCGCTGGCGGCGCTCCGGAACTGGGCCGAGGAGCACATGGCACGGATCGACGAGGCGAACGCGGTCAGCGACGCCGCGATGAAAGGTTCCGTCACCGGAATGGAGTAGCGTGCTCCGGTGCGACGTGCGCGAAGGGAGACGGCACTGTCTCGGGAAACGGCTCGGATCTGGTTGTCGGAGCGGCGGCGCAGCGGCTTGAGCCTCGCGTTCGCGCTGCTCGTCGCCGCGTTGGCGCTCGCGTTCGGCGACGACGTGCTTTCGCTCGCGCCGGTGGACGGCGGCGTCCTGGTTCTTCTCGCTTACCTCGTCGGCTATCTCGTGGTGACAGTGACCGCGTTCGGCGCGGCGACCTCGGAGCAGATCCGGGATTGGGCGCGCCGGGAGAGCCGCGGCACGTTCGTGCAGCGCTACGTCTTCGGGACGGCGCCGGGGCCGGGGGTGTCGATCTTCATCGCCGCGGCCGCGCTCGCCGTGGCGGTCGTGTGGATGCCGGGGCTGGGCGGCGAGAGCCTGCCGGCGGGGATGCGCGTGGGAGTGGCGGTGGCCCTGGTGGTCGTCGCGTGGGTCTGTGTCCTCGTGTCCTTCGCGATCGCCTATCACGCGGACAACGTGGTCGAGGCGGGGAAGGCGATGCGGTTCCCCGGCGACGGAGCCGCCGAGTGGTCCGACTACATCTACTTCGCGGTGTCCGTGATGACGACGTTCGGGACGACCGACGTGGACGTCGTCTCCCGCGAGATGCGCAGGACGGTGACGACGCACGCGATCATCGCCTTCGTCTTCAACACGGTGACCGTGGCGGCGGTCGTGTCCGCCTTGAACAGCGGCTGAAGCCCGGCCTCAGCCGAGCCGGAGCAGGATCGGGCTGCCGGTGACCGTGACGTCGGCACCGGGTTCGACCGGCGTTCCGGCCCCGTCGAGCCGTTCGATCGAGGTGGTGCCGGGCGCCGACGGGATCCGATCGGATCGGTCGATGGTCCACCAGATCAGGAAATTCCTGCCGCCCTCGTCGAAACGGCACTGCCAAAGATGGTCGGGTAACCCGGCTTCGCGTCCTTGCCCGCAAGAGTGGATCCGGCTGCCCTTCAACCACTCGTTCAGGCGTTCCACGTGTCGCGCCGCTTTCGTATGCGGACCGCCGACGGGTTGCAGCACGATCGGGATCTTGGCGCTGCCCCAGTTGTAGAAGTACATCCGGCGGTATTGCGCGTACAGCCCGGAAAGGAAGAACCGGGCCGCGTGCTGCGCTCCCCTGTCGGCGTCCACGGGCTGTTGCCTGTTCACGTCGTAGGCCGAGCCGGTGCTCCACAGCCTGACGCCCGCGCCGGCTTCCTGCAGTGCCTTCTCGATCTCCCGCGCCAACGGAAGCATCGTCTCCGGCGGATCGGAGTCGTTGCGGGGAGCCAGTTTCACCGCTGCGGCGGCGCAGTGGTCGTAGCCGCCGAGCCGGGCGAACTGCCGCAACTCGTCGAACGCCGCGGGATCCCAGAGCTCACCCATGGACGGGCACACCACGGTGGCGTCCGGGTCGGCGGCTTTGATCGCCTGGCTCGCCAGCCGCGTCATCTCCACGAGTTCGGCCATCGAACCGGAGAAGAAGTCCTGATGATTGGCCATGTCCCACAGCTCGTAGGCGTCGATGCGGCCCCGGTACTGCTCGGCGACCGCACGCACGAAACGTTCCCAGTCCGCGAGGTCGTCCGGCGGGCCTGTGCGGGAGTCGTCGGTGTAGACGGACTTCGGGCTGTTCGGGCTCGCCCAGAGCGGAGTGCCGCCGAAGGTCAGGGTCACCGGGAGACCGGCCCCACGCGCACCGGTCACGAGCCGTTCGAGTGTCGCCCAGTCGTAACTGCCGCGGGCGGGCTCCAGGTTCTGCCATCGGGTGCGGGTGTTCCACAACCGGACGGACCCGACCCCGAACGACGGCATCTGCCCGGTGTTGGAGTTCGCCGTCACCCCGACGAATTCCGGCTCGATCGCGCGTGGCGCGTTCGTCCACATCGCCGCCTGGACGGTGGGGATCGTGCCGGGCGCCTGCCGGCCCGGCGGATTCGCCATGGCGCCTCCGGCGAGCAGGACGACCCCGAGCACCGCGGCGAGCGAGACCTTCGTCAGCGGCCGCCTCCGATCGGGGACGGTCACGCCGGCTTCCCGGACGACGGTGCCCGTGCCGAAGATGTCCCGGACCGTGGCGTCGCCCAGGTCCGCGCGTTCCCACGATCGGTACAGCTTCGCGAGGTCCTCCCGGCTCGCGCCGCACGCCGTCGCGATCGCCTCGATCGGCGCGAAGGTCGCGGGGACGTTCCGTCCCGTGCAGTAGCGGTGCACGGTCGACCGGCTCGAATGCACCTTGCGCCCGAGCTGTTCGTAGCTCAGGCCGCTCCGCTGTTTGTGCTCGGTGAGAAGTGCCGCCAGCCTGGCAGCCGCCTCACTCGCCATCCCGCTGAGCCCCCTCCGCGCCCCGTTCCGACCGGTTTTCAGTGTCCCACCGCGGACCTTTCGCCGCGCGAATTCGCGAGATCACATCTCCCTGCACGGCAAAGTCGCAGGTCAGTGGGAAGGTTTCGTCCAGCCTCCCATTCCGGGCGATCCCGCTTGCCACGATGCCCCGCGGGTGGAGAGCGTGGAGCCGGCAGCAGATCCGGCCATGGGGAGGAATCGGAAATGGAACCGCACAGGACGACCGCGTCCGGAGGGAAGGCGCGTCTGCGGCTCGGCGCACTGGCGGGCGCGCTGCTGATGGCGGCGGCCACACGTGATCAGACGGACGACACGCGTGTCTGGACGGACGACTCACGGCGAAGGCTTCGCCACCGCCGTGTCGTCCGTCGGATCACGCGTGCCGTCCGATCAAACACGCGAAGCCGCCGTTCCGTACAGGTGGTCGTAAGCCATCACGCCACCGCCACCCTTGCTCACGGACCTGGCGTTGCGAAAGCCACTTTCGCAACCTTCAACGTTGCGAAAGTGGCTTTCGCAACACCGGCAAGCCGTCAGGGCCGCCAGGTGTCGTTCAGCGCCAACGTGCAGCCACCCGAAGCGGTACCGACACGATTCGCGCCCGACTCCCAGGTCACGGCCCCGCCCTCCTTGCGAATGTACTTGTACTGGAACGCGGCACCCTTCGGCAGCGCGACCTTCCCCGTCCACAAAGGATAGTTCGCGGACGACAACGGGACGGCGTTCGCCGGGTTCCACGCCCCGAGTTCGGCGCGGTCACCGACGACGAAGATGTTCTGACCCCACGAAGTGGTGGCGTTCACCGTGAACTCGGCCGAAACGCCGGAGCACGCCGCGCTGTACCGCTGCTTGACCACCGACGGCGTCTCGACCGGGGCACCGGCGTCGATCGAGTGCGCCAGCCGGACGAATTGCGCCATCGACCACGCCAGCGGCGTCGCCGCACCGGTGCCTTCGCCGAAGGTGAAGCCCGCGGCGCTCGGCCGGTCCCAGACCTGTTCCGGGATCAGGAAACCGGCGTTCGCCGAGGCGGCCATGGTGGCCAGATGCGTTGTCGCCGGGCGGCCGTTGGCCAGTTCATACTCGCCGCGTTCACCGGTGAGCAGCGGCCACAGCCGTCCGACGCCGGCGCCGGTGTAGGGGCCTCCGGACGCCGTCTCGCCGTAGCCGTCGTGGTTGTACCGGTACCACATCGGACCGTTCGGGGTGTCGACCTTCAGCGTGGAGTCCACTTCGGACAGCGAGGCCGCGACGTCCGGATCGGCCGCCGGCTTCACGCCGAGACGGACGAGGTCCAGGAAGCCCGCGTCGATGATGGCGCGCTCGTCGTGGTTCCCGCCGCCGTTCTGCAGGAAGATGTTCTGGCCGTCGTTGGGATTGCCGTTTCCGTCGATGCGATGGAAATACCGGCCGTCGCCGAGCGGACCGGACGTGGTGAACGTCCACGCGCTCACCTGCGCCTGCCACTGGTCGGCGATCTGGCGATAACGCGCGGCGCTCGCGGTGTCCCCGTTGCGTTCGGCGATGTCGGCGGCGCAGATCAGGCCGGCGATCTCCGCGGCGATGGTGGACGGCGAGTAGCCGCCGTTCTCCTCCCAGCGTTCCTGCGGTGTGGAAGGACCACGCGCGACGAGGAAGTCCGCGGACTTCTTCACCTTCGCCCACATCCCCGCGTCGAACCGGTTCAGCTGCCA
The DNA here is from genome assembly GCF_003947535.1 of Amycolatopsis sp. WAC 04169. Classification (NCBI taxonomy): domain Bacteria; kingdom Bacillati; phylum Actinomycetota; class Actinomycetes; order Pseudonocardiales; family Pseudonocardiaceae; genus Amycolatopsis; species Amycolatopsis sp. WAC 04169. Next base: position 157,079 of record NZ_QHJI01000010.1, read on the forward strand.
CGCCAGCACGATCGGGAAGGCGACCTCGTCCATCTGCAGGCTGGTCCAGCAGTTGGTGCCGTCGAGCCGGGTGTTCTGCGGGAAGGAACCGTCCGGGCGCTGCTGCACGGTGAACAGGTAGTCGACCGAGCGGTTGGCCGCCGCCGAGTCTCCCGCCGCGATCTGCGCGGTCGAGACCTGGTAGAGATCGCGAGACCAGACGGCGTGGTATCCGCAGTCCCCCGTGCCGTTCCCGTCCTTCGCCTCACCCCACGGATTGGTGAGCGAGGCGACGTTCGCCCCCGGATAGGTCTTGTCCTCATGAGCCTTGAGGGTCATCAGCGCGACGTTGTACTGCGTGGTCAGCCCGGCACCCGAGATCGACCGGGGCACCGCGGCCAGCGACGACAGATAGCCGCTCCAGCCCGACCGGTACGCGGTGTCCGCCGACGCGAAACCACCCGCGAGTGAGGCCGACGCGTTCGCCGACGCGGCACCGCGATCGCTTCCGAAACCGACCGCCAGCGTGAAGGTCGTGTCCGTTCCCACGGGAATCTGCCCCAGCTGCACCAGGTTCCCCGGCGTCGAGGCCGAGTCGTACTGCGCGCCGAGGACGTGGTCGCCGCTCAGGTCGACGTAACCGTCGCTCGCGGTTCCGCTGTAACCGCTGGTCGCCTTGACGAAACCGGTGGAGGCGGCCAGCGCGCTCGACACCGGCCCGTCCGAAGCGACCAGTTGCCCGCCGGAGGTGGCACCCGTGTCCCCCATGCCGCTGTTGTTCAGCGAAGGGTTGTACAGCGCGTACAGCTGCAGCGGACCACCGCTGAGCACCTCGAACCTGGTCTGGATCAGCACGGTGGACCGGGCCGGGTCGGCGGTGTGGGTCTTGGTGATGCGATACCGGCCGTTGGTGGCGGTGTTGATCTGCCGGTAGCTCAGCGAGCGCGGATCGGTGAGCACGAGCTGTTTGGTGGTGTGATCGCGTTCCAGCTGCGTGAAACCGGCGCCGTCGGACACCACGTACTGCAGGTCCTGGACGTTGGCGGTGTCCACGGTCGGGTAATAGATCTCGTGGCTGATCCCCTGGCCGAGGGTGAACCACACCTTCGACGCGGCACCGGCGGCGGTGCCGAAACCTTCCTTGCCCCCGGTCGTCCAGGCCGCCCCGGTACCCGGTGCGCCTGGCGCGTCCGCCAGTGGCGCGGCGCTCACCGGCGTGGCGGCCAGCAGCGCCGGCACGGTCAACAGCGCGACTATCGCGCGACGCCGTTTCGGTGACTTCATGAGGGTCCTTCCCACAGGCTTCATCGACGGGAGGATTTGTTGTTAGCGGCAACTTATTACCTGAACCGCCGCGCCCGTCAGGGCCGATCGGAGTAACCCGGACCAATCAGGCGGGTGGTCCGGTGAATCGGCTGGGATCGCTGGGCGGACCATCGAGAATGAGGTCGGCGGCGCGGGCGAGGACCTGGACCCGGGTCTGTCCCGGGTGGTCCGCGGCGAGAAAGTGGTTGCCGATGGCCGCACAGAAGGCGAGCAGTGCGCGGGCTTCGATCTCGTCGGGGTCGTCGCAGAACGTGGCGATCCCGTCGCGGGCCAGCTGCATGCGTCGGTTGTCCACGCGCCGCAGGCGTTCGGCCACGGCGTCGTCGCGGCGAGCCCAGTCACGAACGGCCAGATCGATGGGCAGCAACCGGCCACCGGAGAAAGTCAGCCTGCCGGCCAGCCGGACCTTGTCCCGCGCGTCGCACCCCTCCCGCTCGACGCGAGCGAGGACCTCGTCGACGCTTTCGTACTCCCAGGCGTCCAGCATCGCCTCCAGCAGAGCCGCGCGGTCGGCGAAGTAGCCGTAGAACCCGCCCTTGGTCACGCCGAGCGCCTTGGCGAGAGCCTCGATGCGCACCGCGTCCACCCCACCCTCCGCCAGCGCCCGCAGACCTTCTTCGACCCACTTCTCCCGCGGTGTGCGCAATGCGCCCATGCCGTGGCCCACCTCACCTCTCCACTGGTTGTACGCCACCGTATAACCGGTCTAGCCTGACGTTATACGCAACCGTATAACACGACCTGGGGAGTTGACATGATCAAATGGGCGGGTTGGCTCATAACGTTCTTCGGCACGGCCCACACCTTGGGCGCCCTCACGGTGATGAAGGCCGCCGGTCACGCCGGCACGTGGTTCAGCGGAGGACTGTGGCGCGACGACCTCGCCGCCATGAGCCCCGCGAACAGCGCCTTCTGGCTCAGCGCGGCCAGCTTCGGCGTGCCGCTCGTCCTCGTCGGCTTGACCGTGCTCTGGCTGGAACGGCGCGGCATCACCCCGCCCGTGTTCCTCGCCTGGGCGCTGGGGATCTGGACTCTGCTGATCGCCGCGGTGCTCCTGTTCACCCCGTGGCCGATCCTCCTTGTCGCGACCGCGCTGCTGTTCGCCGGGATCCGGCGCAGCGAACCGGCCCCGCCGCGAGGTGCGACGGGGCCGGATCGGATGGTGCGCGGGATCAGCCGACCGGACGCGGCTTGAGGTTCACCTCCACCGTGTTGCCGGGGCCGGAGGTGACGGCGGTGATGATGTCGTTGAGGAACCCGCAGCCCTGCAGCGGCGGCAGGGTGTAGGAGCCGGTGAGCTTGCCACCGGCCAGCGGATCGAAGCCCGCCTTCGACTGGAGCGGGATCTGGGCCGGCGTCTTCGTCTGGCACTTCGCGCTCGCCGAGACCGGGAAGCCGAAGACGCTGATCCGCGGCAGCTTGACCGTCACCGCCGAGGTCGACTTGAGCACGCCGTCGGCCAGTGTGCCGGTGGTCTTGCCCGCCGACGCGAACTCGATCTTCGCGTTGACCGGGACGAAGCCCCAGAGCGTGAGGTTCGCGCTCGTCGGGTTCAGCGTCAGGTCGGCCTCGAAGGTCCCGTTCGCCAGGCTGATCGCGGCGTTGATGCCACCGCGCAGGTCGATCGGGCCGGAGAGCTTCTTCAGCTGGGTCTTGCCGGCCAGGTCGTAGCTGTACTTGACGATCGGGGACGTGTTCGGCTTCGTCTTCGCCGTGACCGGCGCGCTGGCGGCCGACTTGTTCCCCGCGGCGTCCTTGGCGACCACGGTGAAGGTGTACTCCGTGTCGGCCGTGAGACCGTCCACAGTGGCCGAAGTACCCGTGACCGACTTGACGACCTCGGTGCCCTTCAAGACGTCGTACCCGGTGACACCGACGTTGTCCGTCGCCGCGTCCCACGCGAGGCTCACGCTGGTCTGCGTGCTCCCGGTGGAGCGCGGGTTGCCCGGCGCCGCGGGAGCGACCGTGTCGGGAGCGGCCTGCGTCCGGACGGTGATGGCGGCACTCGGGGTCGACGCGTTGCCCGCGGCGTCCTTGGCGACGACGGTGAACGAGTACTCCGTGTCCGGCGCGAGACCGTCCACAGTGGCCGAAGTCCCCGCCACCGACTTCACCAAAGTGCTGCCGTTGAAGACGTCATAGCCGGTGACACCGACGTTGTCCGTCGCCGCGTTCCATTCGAGGTTCACGCTGGTCTGCGTGGTCCCGGTGGAGCGCGGGTTGCCCGGTGCCACGGGAGCCTGCGTGTCGGGAGCGGCCTGCGTCCGCGCCGTGGCGGCGGCGCTGGGAGCCGACACGTTGCCCGCGGCATCCTTCGCCACCACGGTGAACGAGTACTCCGTGTCCGGCGCGAGACCGTCCACAGTGACCGAAGTCCCCGCCACCGACTTCACCAAAGTGCCGCCGTTGAAGACGTCATAGCCGACGACACCGACGTTGTCGCTCGACGCGGTCCAGGACAGCGCGACGCTGGACTGGGTGATGTCGGCCGTGGCGAGACCGGCCGGAACGCTGGGCGCTTCGGTGTCCGGAGCGGTCGCGGTCCGGGCGGTCACCGTCGCGCTGGGCGCCGACTTGTTCCCGGCCGCGTCCTTGGCCACCACGGTGAAGGTGTACTCGGTGTCGGCGGCGAGACCGTCGACGGTGGCGCTGGTTTCGGTCACCGACTTCACCAGGGTGTCGCCGTTGTAGACGTCGTAACCGGTGACGCCGACATTGTCGCTCGACGCGTCCCACGCCAGCCCGACGCTGGAGGCCGAGGTTCCGGTCGAGCGCGGGTTGCCCGGCGCTCCCGGAGCCTGCGTGTCGGGCGCCGCCTGCGTCCGCGCCGTGACAGCGGAACTCGCCGCCGACGCGTTGCCCGCGGCGTCCTTGGCGACCACGGTGAAGGTGTACTCGGTATCGGCCGCCAGACCGTCGATCGTCGCCTGGGGTTCGGTGACCGACTTGACGACCTCGGTGCCCTTCAAGACGTCGTAGCCGGTGACACCGACGTTGTCACTCGACGCGTCCCAAGCCAGCGTCACGCTGGTTTGGGTGGTTCCGGTCGACTGCACGTTCCCTGGCGTCGTCGGCGCCTGCGTGTCCGGGGCCTTCGCGGTCAGGGCGGTGGCGGGCGCGGTGGCCGTGGAGACGTTGCCCGCCGCGTCCTTCGCCTTGACGGTGAAGGAGTACTCCGTGTCCGGGGTGAGACCGTCCACAGTGGCCGAAGTACCCGTCACGGACTTCACCAGAGTGGTGCCGTTGAACACGTCGTAGCCGGTCACGGCGACGTTGTCGGTGGCGGCGCCCCAGGACAACGCGACACTGTTCTGGGTGACGTCGCCGACCGTCACGGCGCCGGGAGCCGACGGCGCGGTCGTGTCCGCCGCCGCGGTGACGGTGAACGTGTGCAGCACGTTGGCCTGGCCGCTCGCGGGCGTGCAGTCCGCGACGAACGTGCCGAGGCCGGTCTCCGCGCCGGAAGCCGTCAACGGCGTCATGGTCAGCACCAGATCGTGCACCGACAGCGTGGCCGTCCCCGGCTGGTCGAACCGCAGCGACGGGGCGGAACCGCTCGCGTTGATCACCAGATCGTTGCCCTTGGGCGGGATGGGTTGCTGCGGGACCGCGGTCGGCACACCGACGGCGAGATGCCCCTGCGGGCTGGAGACCAGCGACGTGGCCAGCGCCGATCCCTTGATGGTCTCGGCGCCGACGAGCCGGAGCCCTTCGGTCGCGGTCGCGCCCGCGTTGGAGACGGCCTTGATGTCTATCTTGGGGGTGAACTGGCCCACCGGGATCGAGTCGGGCAACGTGGCGTTGATGTCGACCGTGACGTCCTGGTTGCCGATCAAGGGGAACGGGCAGCTGTAGACCTGCTTCAGCGGCGGGCGGTTCCCGGTGCCGACAACGGCTTCCGGGGTGACCGGCGAACCGGTCACCGTGTAGGTCTGCAGGACGGTCTCGGCCCCCGCCGCCAGCGTGCAGTCCGAAGTGAAGGTGCCGAGACCGGTCTCGGTGCCGTCGGCCTTGAGCGGGGTCATCACCAGCTGCAGGTTGTTCACCGCGAGCGTCGCGGTGCCCGGCTGATCGAACCTCAGCGCCGGCGCGCTGCCCGTGGCGTTCACGACCAGGTCGTTGCCCGCCGCCGGGATGGGCTGCTTCGGCACGTCGGAGTCGACCTTCACGGTCATCGTGCCCTGGCTGCCGGGCATCGTCACGGTGGAGGTCGCCTTCGCGGTGCCCTTGATGGACTCGGCACCGACGAGCCGAAGGCCTTCCGTCGCCGTCTTGCCCGCGTTGGACACGGCGGTGATCTCGATGGCGGGAGTCAGTTTCCCGGTCTCGATCGTCGAAGGTTGCGTGGTCTTGATGGTGACCGAGACGTTCTGATTACCGATCAACGGGAACGGGCACGAGTAATTCTGCGTGAGCTCACCCGGAGCGGCGGCACTGGTGCCCGAGCCGATCGTGAGACCCAATGCCACCAAGGCCGCCGTGCTCACGACGGCGATGCCCCCAGCCAGTCTTCGACTACGTCTTCTGTGTTTCACAGGTCCCTCTCCAACACATAGACCACACCCGCCGAAACCATCGGACAAACGATTAATGCCCGCTTTCGCGGGCTCTTCCCAGCGGGCGCGTGCGCACATTTACGGGTATGCCACAGGGAATTAACACACCCGCAAGGCTCGGCAGGCAAGCAAAATCACAGAGGCCGCGCGACCATTCTTCGTCTTTGTCATACGCGGCCGATTCACCGTTCGCGAATCTGTCAGCCGCGCCCCCAAAACGTCCGCCGCCACCCCCGCGCGGGTGGTTACTGGCCAACAGGGCCGCGATCGGGTCAGGCTCAGCGGGCGCCGGAAGGACCGGCCAGAATCCCCGCCAGGACGCGACGCGCGTTCACCGCTTCCTCGTCGACGCGGTCGCGCATCCGAGCGCAAGTGATCAAGGCCTTCCACAGCGCCCACCCACGCCCGCGCTCCCATTCCGGATCGTCGACCGAAAGCCGCTCGCGGAACGCGCGCCTGCCGGCGGCGGTCAGCGACGTCCACGCGACCGCCAGGTCACAGGACGGATCGCCGACGCCGCAGGTGCCGAAATCGATGACGGCCGCCAGTTCCCCGCCGTCGAGCAGGAGATTCCCTGGTGCGATGTCGCCGTGGAACCAGCGGTCCGTTCCGTCCCACGGGCTGTCGAGCGCGGCCTTCCAGATCTCGCGGGCCGGCCCGGTGTCGAAGTCGCCATCCAGCGCCGTGAGCGCGCGCTCGGTCTGCGCGTCGTAGGTGCGCAGACCGGCGCCCCGGAACCAGTTGTGCTTGCCCGGCCGCGGGCCGCCCGTGGTGTCGATGGCCCGCAGGGCCGCCAGGAAACCGGCGAGGTCGACGGCGAACCGGACCGGGTCGGAGATCCGGGCGGTGGTCGCGGGTTCGCCGTCGCGCCACCGGTAGACCGACCACTCGAAGGGGTAACCCGCGCCAGGCTGCCCCTTCGCCAGCGGAACCGGGACGGGCAACGGCAGCCGGGGAGCGAGCAGCGGGAGCCAGCGCTGTTCCTTGTCCACCGCCAACGCGTATTCGGCGGCGCTCGGCAGCCGTGCCAGCATGTCGTCGCCGATCCGGAAAGTCCTGTTGTCCCAGCCGGATTCGGCCACCGGCCGGACCGGAAGGCCGGCCCACTCCGGGAACTGCTCGGCGACCAGTCCTCGTACCTGCGCCGCGTCCACGGTGATCCGCCGCGGCGCAGGCCCGAGATCCGGCGTGGTGCTCTTTGCTCGACGGGAAGCCACACACCGAGTCTCGTCGAGCCGTCCAGTGGATATTCGGCGGATCCGCTAGTCGAGGGTCCAGTACACCGCGTGCGACTGCCCGGCCGCGTTCGAAGCGGTTCCGACGACACGGCCGTTGTCCGTGATCCGGTAACCCCGGCTGCGGGTACCACCCGGCAGGTTGCCGAGCTGCCGCCGTTCCCCGTCCCGGAACCAGACCGTCGCCTGGCTCCGGAAAGTGCCCGCCACGGTGCCCTGGGAGTCGACCGCTTCGGCGTCGGCGCCGAGGCCGTCGTCGGGCAGCGCGATGACGCCGCCGTCGAGGTCCCAGAGCAGGGCCGAGCGGCGCGGCGGGTTGAGGTAGCCGCTGCCGACCACGTAACCGGTGGGGCCGATCCCGTAGATCCACACCGAGTGCGGGCTCGGCCAGTCCAGGGGATCGATCACGCCGTCCCGATCCCACTTCGCCGGGATCGGAGGTCCGCTACTGGTCTCCCGCAACGTTCCGGCGGCCACCCCGCCCTTGTTGATCCGGCCCGCACCGCTGCTCACGCCCTGCGGCGCCAGCTCGGTGATCGGCCCGCCGTTCACCCACCGCACGGCCTGGTTCGCCGCGGAGCGGACGGCGCCGCCGACGATGATGGTGCCGTCGCCGGAGATGCCGTCGGCCATGCTCCAGGTCTCGCCGGGCAAGGTGCCGAGGTCGGTGGCCGTGCCATCGGGATCCCAGCGGAACCCGTGGTACTGCTCGGCCGGCGTCAGCCAGGCCCCGACGACGACGTTGGTGTCGCTGATCGCCCACGCGGTGGCGTTGTGATAACCGGGCGGAAGCTGCAGCAAGGTCGCCTGACCCGCGGCGTCCCAGCGAGCGGGTACGGCGGTGGTCGCGGTCAGCACGTACCCCGCGGACACCCCGAGGCTGTTGATGTCGCGTACCTGCCCCTCGGTGCCTCCCGGCGTGGGCAGCGCCATGATCTGACCGTTCGCGTCCCAGCGGACCGGGTGACTGCGCTTCGGGGTCGGGCCCACGAGCGACAGCCCTACCATCTCCCCCGCTTCGTTGACCGCGAGGACCGTGCTCTCGTCGTCCCCCGGCAGCGTGCCGAGATCCACCGGCCCTGACGTGGTGGCCCGCGCGGTCCCCGTCACCGCGCCGGTGGCCACGGCGAGCGCCGCCACCAGTGTGAACATCCGTCTTCGCGCCACCGGCACACGATTCCTCTTCACGACGACTCCCCAATCCCGATCAGTGGATGTGCGGACCCCGCATCGACACTAATGCACACAAACCGCCAACCGGGACCGCCGGAAAGCAGAACCTCTTGACAGAGGCCAAAAACAGCCGTCGAGTGCGTCAGATGTTCGCGCCGAGCCGGTCCGCCTGGACGAGATCGGCCAGGAGCGCCGACTGTTCCCGGCGATAGGCCTCGACGTTCGCCAGTTTGACGTCCTCGTAGCCTCGAACCAGGTCGGGCAGCTCGGCCAAGGCCAGGATCCTGCCGCGATCGGCGTCCTCGGTGCCGAAAGCGGCGAGGATCGTCTCCCGGTACTGCCCCACGAGTTCCCGCTCCACCTTCCGGACGTGTGCCTTGCCGAACGGGTCCCAGCGGGTGCCGCGCAGCTTCCGCGCGGCGCGCAGCGCGACGAACACCGGGCGGAACTTCGGGCCCAGTGCGATCTTCCGCTTCATACCCATCGCGCGCAGGAAGGGCGGGTGCAGGCGATAGGCGTACCGGCTCCCGACGCCGAACTCCGCCTCGATCCCGGCGAGCACGGCGGGATCGAGCGAAAGCCGCGCGACCTCGTATTCGTCCTTGTAGGCCATCAGTTTGTGCAGATTCCGCGCCACCGCTTCGGTGATGGCGGTCGAATCCCCTTCCAGCACCCGGACCCGCTCGACGAACTCGGCGTACTCCCTCGCGTAGCGAACGTTCTGGTACCGGGCGAGTTCGGGAACGCGGATGTCCAGCAGGCGCGCGAGTTCCGAACCCGGTTCGGCGTGCACGAGCGCGCGGGCACGCAGGGCGCCCGCCGACGGGGTGGGGCTCGCGGCGACGGCGGGCGGGGCGACCACGGCGTGCAGCGCGTCGGGATCGGCGACGAGTTGCCTGCCCCGGCGGAACGCCTGGAGGTTGCCCGCGACGGCGACCCCGTTGAGTTCGATCGCGCGTTCTACGCTGGCCGCGTCCAGCGGGATGGCGCCGGTCTGGTGCGCCGCGCCGAGCTGGAGGATGTTGGCGAACTGGTCGTCGTCGAACAGGATCTCCGCCAGTTCCCGCGCGTCGAGCGCCACCGTCCGCGCCGCGTTGTCCGAAATCGCCCCGCGCACGGCGGCGGCATCGGGGAAGGACACCGTGGTGTCCACGACCATCCGGCCGGTCGGCACCTCGGTCGTGGAGACCACGGCCGTGGTCCTGCCGGGATCCGTCACCGTCAGATACGCGGGATCCGCGCCGACGAGGACGTCGCAAGCCAGGTAGAGATCGCACTCCCCGGCCGCGAGTTTCGGGGCCTGCGGTGTCGGCTCGGTGGTGATCTTCAGATCCGAGACGACGGCGCCGCCCTTCTGCGCGAGCCCGGTCTGGTCCAGTGTCCGGACCTGCTTGCCTTCGAGCACGGCGGCCGTGGCGAGGATCTGCGCGACGGTGACCACACCGGTCCCGCCGACACCGGTGATGCGCACGGTGAAGTCGGTGCCGGAGGTTTCGGGAGCGGGCAGTTCGGCCGCGGTGATCTCCCCGGCCTTCCGCCGGTGTTTGCGACCGGTGGGCACCACGGTCATGAACGAGGGGCAATCCCCCGCCAGGCAGGAGTAGTCGACGTTGCACGACGACTGGTGGATCGCGGTCTTGCGGCCGAATTCGGTGCTCACCGGCTGCACGGACAGGCAGTTCGACTTCTCGCCGCAGTCGCCGCAGCCTTCGCACACCCGCTCGTTGATCACGACTTTGGCGGCCGGGGTCTCCAGTTTGCCGCGACGGCGTTTGCGGCGCTTCTCGGCGGCGCATTCCTGGTCGTGGATCAGCACCGTCACCCCGGGAACGCGGGCCAGTTCCTCTTGGGTGCTCAGCAGTTCGTCGCGGTGCCGGACCTCGACGCCGTCCGGCATCCGGACGCCGCGAAGCCGCTTCGGCTCATCGCTGGTGATGACCACCTTCGCGACGCCTTCGACCAGGAGCAGCGACGCCAGCCGGTCCACCGACAGACCACCGACGGCGTCCTGCCCGCCGGTCATCGCGACCGTCGCGTTGTAGAGGATCTTGTAGGTGATGTTCACCCCGGCGGCCACCGCCGCCCGCACCGCGAGGCTGCCGGAATGGGTGAACGTGCCGTCGCCGATGTTCTGCACGAAATGCGAGGCGTCGACGAACGGCTCCATCCCGAGCCACTGCGCGCCCTCGCCGCCCATCTGGGTCAGGCCGACCACGTCCCCGACCTGTTCCGGCTCCATGAACAACGCCATGGCGTGGCAGCCGATGCCGCCGCCGACCACCGTGCCCTCGGGCACCTTGGTCGAGGAGTTGTGCGGGCAGCCGGAACAGAAATACGGCGTCCTGGTCAGCAACGGCACTGAGATGCGCTCGCGGCGGCGGCGCTGCCGCCACGCGGTCACCGACGGGATCTCGTGGTGCTCGCCCAGCCGGGTGGCCAGCACCCTCGCGATGGCGTCCGGGTCGAGCTCACCGAGTTCGGTGCACAGGGTGCGGCCGTCCGGGCCGGTCTTGCCGTACACGGCGGGCGCGCCGGCGGTGCCGTACAAGACTTCTTTGATCGCCGACTCGACGAAGGAACGCTTTTCCTCCACCACCACGATCTCGGCGAGGCCGTCGGCGAACCGGCGGACGATCGACGGTTCGAGCGGGTGGATCACCCCGAGCTTGAGGATCCTGATCCCATGCCGGGACAACGCTTCGGCGTCCAAGCCGAGCAACCGCAGCGCCTGCATCAAGTCCAAATAGGACTTTCCGGCGGTGACGATGCCGATGCGGTCCGCCGGCCCTTCCTGGACGATCCGGTTGACCCCGCTCGCGCGCACGTACTCGACGGCCAGCGGCAGGCGTTCGGTGTACAGGCTGCGTTCGAGCGCCATCAACGTGGTGCCGAGCAACCGGGTGCTGGGCTTGTGCCGGTACGCGGGCAGCGCCAGCTCCGGTGCCGTCCACGCCGGCCGGACGTGCGCGGTGCTCGCGGCGTCGGCCACGTTCGCCACGAGTTTCATCGACGACCACAGTCCGCTCGCCCTGGACAGCTCCACGGCGTGCAGGCCGAAGTCCAGCACGTCCTGGGAGTCGGACGGGAAGAACACCGGCATGGCCAGATCGGCCAGCGCGAGCTCGGAGGCGCACGGCACCGACGAGGACTTGGCGTTCGGATCGTCGCCGACCAGCGCCACCGCACCGCCCGCCGGATCGGTACCCGCGAGGTTGGCGTGCCGCAGGGCGTCGGTCGCCCGGTCGAGGCCGGGCGCCTTGCCGTACCAGAACCCGGTGACCCCGCCGCGCGACGAGCCGACCGACGCGGTGAGCTGGCTGCCCATGACCGCGGTCGCGGCGAGCTCCTCGTTCAGGCCGGGACGGTGCACGACGTCGTGCTTCTCGAGCAGATGGGAGCGGCGGCCGAGTTCGAGGTCGTAGCCGGCCAGCGGCGAACCCTCGTAGCCGGAGACGAACACGGCGGGGGACGCCCCGGCGGCGCGATCGTGCCGCACCCGGTCGAACAGCATCCGGACCAGGGCCTGGACGCCGCTGAGGTAGACGGTGCCGTCCTCCCGCAGATACCGGTCCTCCAACGTGAACTGCTCCACCAGACCTGCCTCCTTCGGCACCCCCGCGTGACGTCACGACAGGAGACCCGACCCGCGCGGGCCGTCGCAACAGGCGGCAGTCTATTGGCACCCGGCACGCAAAAAATCCGGCCCATCTTCACCGCTGGCCGATATCCGTTGCGTCTGCGTACCATCCTGGCTCATGGCGGACCAGCTCATCGACGAGACCGATCGCGAGATCCTCGAACTGCTGCGCGAGGACGCGCGGCGCACCCTTGGCGACATCGGGGCCCGCGTCACGCTGTCCACCGCGGCGGTCAAGCGCCGGATCGACCGTATGCAGGAGAACGGCGTCATCGTCGGCTACACCGTCCAGATCGACCACGCCAAACTCGGCTGGGGCATCGAGGCGTTCACCGAACTGCGGTTCACCGGGACCACCAAGGTCGGCGAGATCGTCCGCACCACCACCCGGATGCCCGAGGCCCAGGCGGTGTTCACCATCGCGGGCGACCCGGACGCGCTCGTGTGGCTGCGGGTGCGGGACATGGGCCACCTGCAGCACACCATCGACGAGATCCGGCGGCATCACCAGGTGACGGGCACGAAGACCCTGATGGTGCTGGATTCCTGGACGCGGGGGCAGCAGTGGCCTCAACCCTCTTGAGTGGGGAGCGGTAAGTACGTGAAGGCCCCCTTCACTGCGCTAGACGCAATGAAGGGGGCCATCACGTACTTGGGAAGGGGTGAAGGTCGAGTTTCCTCGGCTGAGCCGAGGGAAGGGGGCCTTCACGCGCAGTCAATGTGACTCCTGGTGCTCATGGGACGCACGTGGGCGCGCCCGCATTCCGTGAAGGCCTCCTTGAGGGACTCTGGGTCCCTCAAGGAGGCCTTCACGGATTCGAACTGGGACTGACAACGGCAGGACTAGCGGGTGACGCCCCGCAGCAGCCGCTCCCCCGTCCGCGCGAGGTATTCGCCGAATTCCGCCGGTTCCTCCACCGTGAACCCGATGTCGGTGAGCGTCAGGACGACCGCCAGCCACTCGAAGGAATCGACGTACGCGACATATCGGCACCTGTCGTCCCCAAGAGCCTCGAAACTCCCGTCGACCCGGTGAAGCCGGGCAGCGGCCTCGGCCGCACCGACCTCCAGGGTCAGCGTGATCCGGAGGGATTTCGGGCTGTGAAAGCGTTCCTGGAGATGAGCAGCGACATCGTCGACGGGGAGCGCACGCGGCTCGAACGCCACCTCGGTCATCGACGGTGCGCCGATCCGGTCGAGCCGGAAGCTCCGCCAATCCCGCCTGCCGAGGTCCCAGGCGTAGAGGTACCACCGCTTGCCGAGCTGGACGAGCCGCATCGGCTCGACCGTCCGCGACGACGGTCCGTCCTTTCCCGTGTACGCGAACTCGAGGCACCGCCGAGCCGCGATCGCGGCGGCCAGGACGTTCAGGACGTCTTGGGCGACCCGCGGCTGTTCACCGGTCCCGAATTCGACCGCGGCGAGCATTTCGTCGGTCCGCCGCCGCAGTGCCGGTGGCAGGACGCGGCGGAGTTTCGCGGCGGCGCGGTCGGCCGATTCGGCGGTCAGGTCCACGCCGGTCCCGCCCGCCGCGGCGAGCCGCAGGCCGAGCACGGTGGCGATCGCCTCGTCGTGTTCCAGCATCAGCGGCGGCAGCGCGGTGCCCGCGACCAGCCGGTAGTTGCCTCCCGGGCCGCGGCTGCTCTCGACGGGGTAGCCCAGCCCGCGAAGGTGGTCGATGTCCCGGCGCAGGGTGCGCGGCGGGACTTCCATGGCCGTCGCGAGTTCGGCGGCGGGCCACGCCCGGCCGGACTGCAGGAGCGACAACAGCCGCAGCATCCGTTCCCGTGGTGCCGTCACGACGCCTCCCGATAGTTGTGGCCGTAATCCGGCCACATCTCATCGTAGCCTCGGTTCATGGCGAAAGATCAAGCTGACCGTGGCCGGTGGATCACCGTGGAAGGAGCCCGCACGCACAACCTCCGCGACATCTCGGTCCGGGTGCCGAAGCACCGGCTGACGGTGTTCACCGGCGTGTCGGGGTCCGGGAAGTCGTCGCTCGCGTTCGACACCATCGCGGCCGAAGCCGAGCGCCTCGTCACCGGCACCTATCCCGCCTTCGTCCGGAACCGGCTCCCCCAGCATCCGCCCGCCGACGTCGACCGGATCGACGGGCTGGTCTTCACCACGATCGTCGATCAGCGGCGGTTCACCGGCAACGCGCGGTCCACCGTGGGCACGGCGAGCGACATCGCGCCGCTGCTGCGACTGCTGTTCTCCCGCCTCGGAAAGCCCGGAGCCGGGTTCTCGCCCGCATACTCGTTCAACGATCCGGCCGGGATGTGCCCGCGCTGCGAAGGCCTCGGCTCGGTCGACGACATCGACCTCGACCGGCTGCTCGACCGTTCGCGAAGCCTGCGCGAAGGCGCGGTACGGTTCCCGACGTTCGCCCCCGGCACCTACCGATGGAAACGCCTCGTGCATTCCGGACTGGTCGACCCCGATGTCCCGTTGGGACGGTTGCCGTCGGCGAAGGTCGAGACGCTGCTGCACGCCGAAGCACTCCCCCTCGACGACCCCGGCCCCGACTACCCCAAGCACGGCCTCTTCGACGGCATCGTCCCGCGCCTGCGGGATTCGTACCTGCGCAAGACGCCGTCGCGGCTCACGGCCGAGGAACAGGAAAGGCTCGCCGGAGTCGTCACCCGCGGCGTCTGCCCGGAGTGCGCGGGAACCCGCCTTTCCGAGGCGGCGCGCGGAAGCCTGATCGACGGGCGGTCCATCGCGGACTGGTCCGCCATGCCGGTCGGCGAGCTGCGCGACGTCGTTTCGGCCGTGCGCGATCCGTCGGTGGCGCCGTTGTCGCAGGCGATCCGGGAACGGCTCGATGCGCTGGATTCCGTCGGTCTCGGCTACCTCAGCCTGTCCCGGGAGTCGAGGACGTTGTCGGGCGGCGAAGCCCAGCGCGTCAAGATCGTCCGCCATCTCGGGAGCGCGCTCAGCGACGTCTGCTACGTGTTCGACGAGCCCAGCACCGGCCTGCATCCGCATGACGTGCACCGCCTTCTCGAACTGCTGGCCAGGCTCCGCGACGCGCACAACACGATCCTGGTCGTCGAACACCATCCCGCGGTCATCGCGGCCGCCGACCACGTCATCGACCTCGGTCCCGCCGGCGGTGAAGGAGGCGGGCGCATCCAGTTCGAGGGCGGCCCCGGCGAACTCGTCACGGCCGGTACCGAGACCGGGCGGCTCCTCGGTGCCCCGCTTCGCTTCCGGGAGCGGACCCGCGTCGCGCAAGGCGCCGTGACCATCTCCGGCGCCACCAGCCACAACCTCCGTGACGTCACCGTCGACGTTCCGCTCGGCGTCCTGACCGTCGTCTCGGGAGTGGCCGGCTCCGGCAAGAGCACCCTGATCGCCGGCGAACTCCCCCGGCGGCATCCCGATTTCGTCGTCGTCGAACAGGCGCCGCTGCGCGGTGGCATCCGGTCGACACCCGCCACGGTGCTCGGCATCGCCGAACCCATCCGCGAAACCTTCGGGAAGGCCACCGGAAAGCATCCGTCGTGGTTCAGCGCCAACGGCCGCGGGGCGTGCCCGGTCTGCAAGGGAAAGGGCGTCATCATCACCGATCTGGCGTTCCTCGACGACGTCCAGACCGCTTGCGACGCCTGCGGCGGCACCCGGTTCAACCCGGACGCGCTCGCCGCGCGCCTGCACGGCCGGACCATCGCCGACGTGCTGGCGATGAATCCGGCGGACGCCGCCGCCCTGTTCGGCGAGCGGTCTCCGATCGGGCAACGGTCGCGCTGGCTGGACCGGGTCGGGCTCGGCTACCTGACGATCGGGCAGAGCCTCGACACCTTGTCGGGCGGCGAAAGGCAACGGCTGCTGCTCGCCCGGCACCTCGCCGACGCCGGCCCCGCGCACGAACTGCGCCTGATCCTCGACGAACCCACGGCCGGACTGCACGGCAGCGACGTCGACCGGTTGCTCGCCCTCTTCGACGAACTCGTCGACGACGGGGCGACCCTCGTGCTGATCGAACACGACCAGCGGGTGATCGCGCACGCCGACCACGTCATCGACATCGGGCCGGGCGCGGGTGCCGAAGGCGGGACGGTGGTGTTCGAAGGCACGCCATCGGCTTTGGCCGAGCACCCCACGTCGCTCACCGGACGTCATCTGCGAACGCGTTCCCGGCGCCGGACGGCGCCGGGAACACCCACCCGCCCGGGAACAGTTCCCGGGCGAGCGCGATGATTCCCCATCGGGCTTTGCCCGACACGCCGGTACCGAACAGTTCTTGGCCCTGGTTCACGTGATCTGGCCGACACACCACCGGCCGGTCAGCGGCCTGCCTCCTCCCGGTCGACGACCTTGGTGAGGAAGTGCTGCTGCCCCAGCGTCCACACGTTGGTGGCCAGGAAGTACACCAGCACCCCGATCGGCACCGGGAAGAACGCCCCCGACACCAGCATGCCGACCGGCGCCAGGTACATCATCAGCTTGGTGATCCCGGCCGTCTCGGGAGAGGCCTGCCGCGCGAGTCCCGACCGCATCGACAAGAACGTGGCCAGGCTCGCGATCAGCATCAGCGGCACTCCGACGGCGATCATGTGGACGTGGTCCGTGCCGAACGCGGCCAGTTCCGCCGCGGGTTGCGAAAGCCAGTTGCCGAGCTTCGCGCCGAACAGGTCGGCGTTCAGGAACGACCGCACACCGGCGTGGTCGAAAACGTGGTTCGAAACGGCTCCCGGGGTGAAGTCGCGCAGGACCCAGTACAGCGACAGGAACACCGGGAGCTGGATCAGCGCCGGGAGACAGCCGCCCAGCGGGTTGGAGCCGCTTTCGGCGTGCAGTTCTTGGATCTCTTTCGCCATGCGCTGGCGGTCTTTGCCGTACTTCTCCTTGATCCGCCGCATCTCCGGGGCGAGCGCTTGCATACGGCGGCCCGCGCGCAACGCGCCGAGAGCCGGCTTCACCAGCAGGAGACGCAGCGTGAAGACGAGAAACACGATGGACAGCACCCAGGCGATGCCCGAGTCTGGGCTCGACACGGCACCGAAGACCTTGTGCCAGAACCAGAGAATGGCGGAAACGGGGTACAGGAAGACATCGAACATGACCAGGTCACTCCGTCGGTCGAAGGTATGCGGGCAGGAGTGACTGCCTCACCTTCGAACGAAAAGGTCAGGCAGTCGCGATGCCCGCTGACGGAGCCCTTGGCCGGACGCGGCCGCGTGCGTCGGGGTCGCGCAGGCTCAGGAACAGCTGCGCGCGTTCGCGCAGGCTGATGGCGCGCACCCGCATCGCGGCGGCCGCCGGTTCCAGGCGGAAATGCACCGCGAGCGCGAGCAGGACGGCGGCGAGGGACGCGGTCAGCGCGGCGGCCAGCCCGAGCGGGTTGGCGACCGCCACCGACGCCGTCAGCGCGGTGGCCAGGCTCAGCGGGTTGATCCCGCCGACGACCGGGAGCACGACGAACAACTCGGGCAGGAACAGCGCAAGCATCAGCTTGAGCCGCACGCCGAAGTAGGTTCGCTCCACGTCACCGACATTACCGGAGATATTGCGTTGCGTGACTCCCGAGCGCGCGGGCAGGCTGTCGCCATGGGTCACGTGGAAGTCGCGCACGTCGAGTACCACCTGCCCGACGGACGGCTGCTTCTCGACGATGTCTCGTTCCGGGTCGGGGAGGGCGGTGTCTGCGCGCTCGTCGGCGCCAACGGGGCGGGCAAGACGACGTTGCTGCGGCTGATCTCGGGGGAACTCTCCCCCAGCGCGGGTTCCGTGACCATCAGCGGCGGCCTCGGGGTGATGCCCCAGTTCGTCGGGTCGGTGCGCGACGAACGGACCGTGCGGGATCTGCTCGTCTCGGTGTCGCCGGACGCGCTCCGCGCCGCCGCGCGTGCCGTCGACGAGACCGAATTCGCCTTGATGGAACGCGACGACGAGGCGAACCAGATGGCGTACGCACAGGCGCTCGGCGACTGGGGCGACGCCCGCGGCTACGAGGCCGAAGTCGTATGGGACAAGTGCACGACGGCGGCGCTCAACCTGCCGTACGAGAAGGCGCGCTGGCGCGAGGTGCGCACGCTGTCCGGCGGCGAACAGAAACGGCTGGTGCTGGAGGCGCTGCTCCTCGGCGGGGCCGGCGTCCTCCTGCTCGACGAGCCGGACAACTACCTCGACGTCCCCGGCAAGCAGTGGCTGGAAGAACGGCTGCGCGAGACCCAGAAGACCGTGCTGTTCGTTTCGCACGACCGGGAACTCCTCGCGCGGGCGGCGAAGAAGATCATCAGCGTCGAACCCGGGCCCGCCGGTGGCGACGTCTGGGTGCACGGTGGCGGCTTCGACACCTATCACCAGGCGCGTGCGGAAAGGTTCGAACGCTTCGAGGAACTCCGCCGCCGGTGGGACGAAAAGCACGCCCAGCTCAAGAAACTCGTCGCCGACATGCGCCAGTACGCCGCGCGCAGCGACGAGATGGCCTCGCGCTACCACGCCGCGCAGACGCGGCTGCGGAAATTCGAGGAGGCCGGGGCGCCCGCCGCTCCCCCGCGCGAACAGAAGATCACCATGCGCCTGCGCGGCGGCCGGACCGGGGTCCGCGCCGTCACCTGCGCGGGGCTCGAACTCAGCGGCCTGATGAAACCCTTCGATCTGGAGGTCTTCTACGGCGAACGGGTCGCGGTGCTCGGCTCGAACGGCTCCGGCAAATCGCACTTCCTGCGGTTGCTGGCGGGTGAGGACGTCGCGCACGACGGACAGTGGAAGCTCGGCGCCCGCGTCGTCCCCGGTCACTTCGCGCAGACGCACGCCCACCCCGAACTGCTCGGGCAGACGCTCGTCGAAATCCTCTGGACCGGCTATGCCCGGAGCCGCGGGCCCGCGATGAACATCCTGCGCCGCTACGAACTCGACGGGCAGGGCGACCAGCGGTTCGAGAAGCTGTCCGGCGGTCAGCAGGCGCGGTTCCAGATCCTGCTGCTGGAGATCGGCGGCGCCACCATCCTGCTGCTCGACGAACCGACCGACAACCTCGACCTCGCTTCGGCGGAAGCGCTGCAACAGGCGCTGGAAGCCTACGAAGGCACCACCATCGCCGTGACGCACGACCGCTGGTTCGCGCGATCCTTCGATCGGTACCTCGTGTTCGGCTCGGACGGGCAGGTGCGGGAAACGACGGAACCGGTGTGGGACGAGCGGCCGGTGCAACGCGCGCGGTGACCCTCTCGGGTCAGTAAGAGCGACACACCAACGGGAGGTGCCTTCGGCGGCTCCGTCGTGTGCTTGAATGCCGCCGCCCGCATCGTCCCAAGGCTGGAGTTCCCGTGGAGGCCGCTGCCATCCCCTTCGCCATCGCGGCCCTGTGCTGCGCGGCGTTCCTGGTGAGCTTCCTGCGCGACCGGCGCCGGTTGCGGAACGGCTTCTACCTCTTCTTCGCGCTGCTCTTCCTCGGCGTGACGTTCATCGCGCTGCTCGCCTCGGTGTCTCCCGAGGCCGCGGGTTTCGTCGCGGTCGGGGTGATCCTGCTGATCATCCCGACGGTCCTCGCGCTGACGGTCTTCCTGATCTTCAACGGGATCACCATGCTCCGCCGGGAGGGACGCAGGCTGGCCAACGTCCTTTCGCTGCTGACGGGGATCGGCATCTGCGCGCTGATCGTCTTCAACGCGACGGTCACGCAGCTGGCTTGGGAGCCCCTCGACATCGTGCGGGGCATCCTGAACGGCCTCGTCGTCTACTTCTCGTTCCTTTTCGTCTGTTTCCTCCTGTACTCGATCGTCTACGGCCGCATCCGCACCGAGAAGGGCGTGGACTTCGTGGTGGTGCTGGGGTCGGGGCTGCTGGACGGTCACCGGGTCCCGCCACTGCTGGCCGGGCGCCTGAACCGCGCCCGGCGCGTGCTCGACGCCGAAGCCCGCCGCGGCGGGGAACCGATGGTGGTCACCTCGGGCGGGCAGGGCCCCGACGAGGACCTGCCGGAGTCCCACGCCATGGCCGAGCATCTGGTCGGGAACGGGGTGCCGAGGGAGCGGATCCTGCTCGAAGACCGGTCGCGGACGACCTTCGAGAACCTCACCTTCAGCGCCGAGATCATGCGGCAGCGGAAGGCGGACTATCGCTGCACGGTCGTCACGAACAACTTCCACGTGCTCCGCGCCGCCCTCATCGCCCGGCGCGCCAAGGTGAACGGCCAGGTCATCGGGTCGCCGACGGCTTGGTATTTCTGGCCGAGCGCCACGATCCGCGAATTCGTCGCCATCGTGGTGGAGCACAAGTACAAGAACCTGGTGGTGTGCGGGCTCATCGTGCTTTCGCAGGTTTCCCGCGCCTTCTCGTGAGCCCCGCCTTCGAATACCGGCCATCAGAGGAATTGACACCCCGGATCGAATTCCGGGTACCCCCACTCAAGCCCGCATGACAAATATCCGCCATCCGTTTGACAACACCGTTTTCGCCGGGCCATCGTCCTGCGCATGAGCGCTTACACCCGGCAGGCGATGGCGCGGCTGTTCGACCGGACGGCGGAGACGTACGACGCTCTCGGCGTCGACTTCTTCGGCACGTTCGCCGAAGAACTGCTCGACCGGGTCGCGCTCGTCCCCGGCGAGCGGGTGCTGGACGTCGGCTGCGGCCGGGGCGCGGTGCTGTTCCCGGCGGCCGAGCGGGTCGGCGCGAGCGGATCGGTGCTGGGGATCGACCTGTCCGCGGAAATGGTCGAGCGCACCGCGAAAGACATCGAGGCGCGCGGCGCGAGCGCCTCGGTTTCCCTTATGGACGCCCAAGAACCGACCCTGCCCGACGCCGCCTTCGACGTGGTCCTCGCGTCGTTCGTGGTCTTCTTCCTGCCCGATCCGGTCGCCGGGCTACGGTCATGGCATCGCGTTCTCGCACCTGGCGGCCGGCTGGGCGTGACCACCTTCGGCGCCGACGATCCGCGCTGGGCCGCCGTGCGTGAGGTGTTCAAACCGTTCGTACCGCCGGAGCTGGCCTGGACGCTCGCCATCAGGTCGGGCCTGTTCGCCACCATCGAAGGTTTCGGCCAGGCCGTGGAGTCGACGGGCTTCACCGGTGTCACGTCCGTGGAACGCGTCTATCCGGTGAAGTTCGCCGACCCCGGGCACTGGATCACCTGGTCCTGGTCGCACGGCCAGCGGATGTTCTGGGAGCTGATCCCGCAAGACCGGCTCGACGCCGTGCGCCGGGCCGTGCTCGCGGAGCTCGAACCGCTCCGCGAGCCCGACGGCAGCGTGGTGCTGGCGCAGACCGTGCGCTACACCCTCGCCCACCACGATTGACGGTTCACAACGCGAGCCTCGGCCAGGACGCCGTGTCCCGTGAAAGCTGCCGGTCGTGCGTCGCGATCACCACCGCGGCCGGTGTCGTCCCGAGCGCGGCGGTCAGTTCGTCGACGAGCGCGGCGGACAGGTGGTTGGTCGGTTCGTCCAGCAGCACGACGTGCGGGCGAGCGGCCAGCACGAGCGCCAGGTCCAACCGTCGCCGGGCGCCGACCGACAACTCCTCCACCGGCCGGTGCCGGTCGTAACCGGCGAGCAGGCCCAGTTCACCCAGTCCCGGGCCGGAGATCCCCGTCCTGGCGAGCCGTTCGTCGTACAGCTCCATCGCCGTCCGCCTGCCCGGCAGGTCGGATTCCTGTCCCAGCCGCCCGATCCGCGCCGACCGGGAGCGGGTGACCGTGCCCGTGTCCGGCTCCAGTTCCCCGGCCAGCACGCTCAGGAGCGTCGACTTGCCCGCTCCGTTGGGGCCGGTGACCACCAGCCGGTCGCCGCTTTCCAGCGCCACGTCGACCGGACCCGCGAGCCGTCCGGCCACCGTGATCCCGGCGGCACGGAGCAGGACAGCGCCTCCGTGTGACGGCAAGTCCGGCATGGAGAACCGGGCGGGCGGCGGCGGGACGGCCACGACGTGCCCGGCCAGCTCTTCCTGCCGCCGGTGGACCGAGCGGACCAGTCCGGGCGCGCGGGTGGCACGGACATGCCTGCCGGTGCCCTTGGGCGGGCGCCAGTTGTCCCGCAACCGGTTCCGGGCGGCGGACAGATCGTCGGCCAGCCGTTGCCGCTCGGCGATCTGCTCGGCGTGCTCGGCTTCCCAGCGGGCGCGTTCGGCACGGCGCGCCTCGACGTAACCCGCGTACCCGCCGCCGTGGACGCGCGGCCTGCCGTCGCTCGACGGATCGAGGTCGATCACCGTGGTGGCGACGTCCGCGAGCAACGCCCGGTCGTGGCTGACCAGGACCACCACACCCGGATGCGCGCGCAACCGCTCGGTGAGGTGGTCGAGGCCCGCCGCGTCGAGATGGTTCGTCGGCTCGTCGAGCAGCAGGACCGGATGCCCGGCGCCGAGCAGGCAGGCCAGCCGGACCCGGTGGCGCTGCCCGACCGAGAGTGTCCCGAGTGGACGGTCACGGTCGTCCACGGCGTTCAAGGCCGCCAGCGACACTTCGACGCGCCTGTCGGCGTCCCACGC
Source organism: Amycolatopsis sp. WAC 04169 (assembly GCF_003947535.1). NCBI lineage: Bacteria > Bacillati > Actinomycetota > Actinomycetes > Pseudonocardiales > Pseudonocardiaceae > Amycolatopsis > Amycolatopsis sp. WAC 04169. The sequence goes on from NZ_QHJI01000010.1 coordinate 179,425, forward strand.
GTCGAGGGCTTCGGCCTGTTCCAGCGCGGCGGCGAAAACCTCGTCCGCGCCCGGAAGACCGTCGCTGAGCGCCTCCGTGGCGGCCTCGAGACGAGCCAACGCCGCACGGACGGCGGTCAGTTCGAGGTCGATCAGCGCGCCGACGGTGTCGGCCGGGCCGAGCGGGATCTGCTGGTCGGCGACGCCGACCGAACCCGAGCGGTGCACCTCGCCGCGATCGGCGGGCAGGTCGCCGGCGAGCACCCGGAGCAGGGTGGTCTTGCCGCGACCGTTCTCGCCGACGATGGCGACCCGGTCACCGGCCGCGGCGACGAGATCGACGCCGGAGAGCACGGGCCGTCCCCCGAAGGAGAGGTGGACGCCGGACAGGCGGACGTGCGCCGCGCGCACAGGCGCGGGCGAAAGAGGGGAATGCATGAAGGAACTGCCTCCGGTGAAGGTGATGAGCAGGAAGAACGAACTCCGGTACCGCGGCTCGCGGTACCGGTGGAGGCGTCGTTCCTCAGAGGAACAGCAGTTGCTGCATCACGCCCACGAGGGTAGGACACGGCCGGAAGCCCCCGCATCCGATTTTCGGAATCACACCTTCGCGCCATCCCCCAGGCGTGCTCAGCACCACCCGGACACCCGCTTTCACCTGCGACGACGCCCTGCTCCTAGCCCGCGAGCGTCGCTTCAAACCACCACTTTCCGGGGTCACCCACAGGTGCACCACGACGGTTGCCATGATCACCGGCCCGGCCGACGGTGGGCTTCTCAGCAGCATCTTTCGAGAGGAGCAGGACCGATGGCGAAGACCATGCAGCCGCAGGAACTCATCGACAGTGCCGTGGTCGACCCGACCGGGAACAAGCTCGGGAAGGTGGGCAACGTCTACCTCGCCGACGCGACGCGCCAGCCGGAATGGATCACCGTCAAAACGGGCCTGTTCGGCACCAAGGAGAGTTTTGTCCCGCTGTCGGGAGCGCATGCGGACAAGGAAGGCGTGCACGTCCGCGTCGACAAGGACGCGGTCACCGACGCGCCCCGTATCGAGGCCGACGGCCACCTGTCCGCGGAGGAGAGCGCGCAGTTGTACCGGCATTACGGACTGCCGATGCCGAGGACGTCCCCGGACGGCCGGATGGACGACCGGACGCAAGGCCGGGGCGACACCGGTCGTGGCAAGGCCGGCATGGACCCGGGCACACGCGCGGACACCGGCAAGCGGGACCGGGACGCCGAACCCGCCATGACGCGCTCCGAGGAACGGCTGAACGTCGGCACCGAGCAGGTCGAGACCGGCCATGTCCGGCTGCGCAAGTACGTCGTCACCGAAGAGCAGCAGGTCACCGTTCCGGTCAGTCACGAGGAGGTCCGGATCGAGCGGGAGCCGATCACGAAGCCGGGCGGCGAGCGGGCCGAGATCGCCGAGGACGAACAGGAAGTCGTGCTGCACGCCGAGAAACCGGTGGTGAACAAGGAAACCGTCGCGGTCGAGCGGGCGAGGCTCAAGACCGAGACCGTCACCGAGGACCAGACGATCTCCGGCAAGGTCCGCAAGGAACAGTTCGAGGTCACCGACGACGAGGGCAAGCACCGCAAGTCGTGACCCGGGGCGGTCCGGGCGTCAGCGCGTGCGCCGGACGCGGGCGGCCGCGACCACGAAACCGGTCGCCACGGCACCCGCGATCGCGCAACCGACGCCGAAGAGGACCGCGGGCTCGTGCACTCTCAGCACCGAGACGCACAGCCACGCCGTCGCACCGAACAGCAGGCCGAGCACCGGCCCGCCGGCGAGCGCGCCCCGCCAGCGGTGTCCGTTCCGGATGGTGCGCAGCCCGGATTCCAGGTACGCCAAAGCGAACAGGGCGAGGATCAGGCTGCCCGCGCCGAGCGCGCTCGCGAGCGGATGCTGTTCGGTGACGACGGTGAAGGTCCGCGGGACACCGTCCGCGGTCAGGGTCGCGGTGACGGCGCCGCCGGCGATCCACCGGGTGAGCCCGGGGAAGGCGAGATCGGCGCGGAAGCCCTCGCCCTCGGGTTTCGGTACCGCCGACGCGGAACCGAGCGGGATCCCGGCGGCGGAAAGGGCGAGGGTGACCTGTCCCGGGTTCCCCTCCCCGGTCACCGCGAACGTCTTGCTGAGGTCGAGGGATGCCGACGAGGCCGCGACGCCGTCGATCTTCAGCGTCGTGGCCTCGTGCGGCAGCCGTTCCGGCGTGAGCAGGGTGAGCAGCACGAGCACGATCGCGGCGGCCGCCGCGGCGAGCCGGAACCAGAGCACCGTGCCGGAGCGTTTCCTCGGCTCGAGATCCGCGCGGGTCGCCGACACCGTCGGATCCGGTGCGGGTCGGCGGACCGGCCGGGTCGGGCCGTCTCCGGCAGGTGCCGGGGCACCGATCGCGGAGATCACCCTCGGGGTGAGGTGCCGGACGGGCACGCGGGAGCGTTCGAGCCAGCCCGGCCCATACACGGCGGTGGCGGCGGAGGCGAGGTCGGCGGCGAAGGTCTCCGCGTCGCGGTACCGGGAGTCGAGTTCGCGCGAGAGACTGCGCATCACGACCCCGGCGAGCGGTGACGGCACGCCGTCGATCGGACGCGGATCGGTGAACATGTGCTGGCGCATCATGCTGATCGCGCCACGGGTGTTGTCGAACGGCAGCTTCCCGGAGAGCAGTTCGTAGAGCACCGTGCCCGCCGAGTAGACGTCCGCCGCCGGGCTCAGCGCGTTGCCCATCGCCTGCTCGGGCGCGATGTAGGCGGGCGTGCCGAGGACTTCGCCGCCGTGCGTGACGAGGGTGGCACCCTCGCTGATCACCTTCGCGATACCGAAGTCGGCCACCTTCATCACGCCTTGGGTGGTGAAGAGCAGGTTCTTCGGTTTGACGTCGAGGTGCAGCACGCCCGCTTCGTGCGCCGCGTGGAGCCCCGCGAGCATCGCCAGCCCGATCGCGCAGGCCTGTTCCCCGCCGATCTCCCCACTGTGGAACCGGCTGTGCACCGTGCCACCGTCGAGGCGTTCCATCACCATCAGATGCTCACGGCCGGTACGCACGTAGTCGTACACCGGCACGATGTGCGGATGGTCGAGGCTGGCCAGCACCCGGGCTTCGCGGTCGAAGAGTTCGCTGCTGACGGCGTGGTTCAGCACGTCCCACGGCAGTTGCTTGATGGCGACGTCGCGGCGCAGCGAACGGTGGACGCCGGCGAAGACGACCCCCATCCCGCCCTGGCCGATCGCGGCCCCGATCTCGTACTGCGGTAGCGCGGCGACGACCTCGGCGGGTGCGCTCATCGGTTGAATTCCTTGGTGGCGTCGGGAAAGCGGACCGTCTCGTCGCCACCGGGACCCGGCGCGGGATGCGGGGTCAGGTAGCCGAGCAGGAAGGCGATCACGGCGGCGCCGAGGACCACCGGGATCTCGATCGCCGGCTCCGGCGGGACGAGCCGCAGCACCGACAGCGAGACGACGGCGACGAGCCCGGTGCCGAATCCGGCGGGCAGGAAACGCAGGCCGCGCCGCCACCGGTTGGCGGGAAGTCGGTGGCGGGCCAGCGCGAGCAGGGCGGTCAGCCACGCCAGCACGGTGAGCACGAGCATCGCGAGCCCGAAAGCGCCGTAGACGGACCAGAAGGAGCCGCGGATGTCCGCGACGGTGGTCGCCTCGCCGAGCGTGCCGCGCTGGGCGTCGAGCAGTTCGACCGTCGACGGGAGCAGCCCGATCGCCTGACCGGACAGGTCGGCCATGTCCAGCACGAAGGTCCGGGTGACCCGGCTGTGCGCGGGGACCTCGAACGGTGCCGTGGTGTCGTAGGCGAAGAAGGTCAGGGCCAGCGCCACGCCGGACACCCGCACGCTGCGGACCTTGAGAGCGGTCCCTCCGCTGTTGGTCGCCGTGACGGTGAGTTCGACCTGTTTCGCCGGATCGATCATGACCGTGGCGTTGGCGATCGGCCGGTCGTCGAGGGTGACCGCCAGGTCGAGCTTGCCACGGGCGACGTCGTCCGCACTGGCCGGTGGTGAGCCCAAGAGGACCGCGCACAGCCCCAACGCAACCCCTGCCGCGATGACACGTCCCATTTTGCGCATCCCCTGTTTTCCTCGGCCGACTGGTCCGGAATGCTACAGCGAGTACTTACCGGAGAGGCACGTCCCAATGCGTATCGTGGTTCGCCTGATATTCGGCACCGTGACCGGGTTGTTGTTCCTGCTTTCCCAGGTGGGAACGGGAAACGCGCAGCAGTCCCCGTATCAGTCCACGGTTGGTTTGAAACCTTCGAGCGGACCCGCCGGGAGTTCTTTCACCATTTCCTGGAATTTCTCGCCCTGCAAAGGACCTATTTCTTTCACGTGGGACGGAACGGCCGTCACGTCGGTCAGCGCCCCCAGTGGACAGGTCGGGACGACGGTGCCGGGCAACGCGGCACCCGGTAGCCACACGGTCACGGGCACCTGCACGAACGCCCGGACCGGCCAGCCCCTGACCGGGAGCGCGATCTTCCGCGTGACCGGGACCGTCACCACAGCCCCGCCGACGACGAAGGTGCCGCCGGCGACCAAGCCGTCGGTTCCGGTGACGACCCCGACCAGACCGGGGACGACCACCACCCCGGTCACCACGACGACACCGCCGCCCACCACCACGACAACGCCACCGTCCACAACGGACACTCCCCCGCCGCCGACGGACGTCCCGTCGACGAGCAGCACCCCGCCGGGCCCGAACGACCTGATCCTCGACCGGCCGAGCGTGCAGCCCGGCGAAGCGTTGTCCGCGACCGGCAAGGGCTGCACCCCCGGCGAACGCGTCACGCTGACGTCGGACGGCGAACGCGTCGGCGGCGCCTACGCCGACGGCACCGGCGCCTTCACCGCGGCCGTCGAATTCACGCGGATCGAAGCGGGCAGGCACACCGTCGTCGCGGACTGCGGCGTCCGGCTGACCGGCGCCGTCGAACAGGTCGTGACCAGTTCATCCGGCGGGCACAGTGGAACCCTGGTGGTGCTGGTGTTCTTCGTGCTGGCCGGGATCACCGTGATCCGCTTCCCCTGAGGTCAGCGCGGAAGCTTCACCACGGTGACGAAGAAGTTGTCGATCTGGCGCACCACGTCGATGAACCGGTCGAAGTCGACCGGCTTGGTGACGTAGGCGTTGGCGTGCAGGTCGTAGCTACGGAGGATGTCCTCTTCGGCTTCGGAAGTGGTGAGCACGACGACCGGGATGGTGCGCAGTTCCGGCGACGCCTTGACCTCGCTGAGCACCTCGCGGCCGTCCTTGCGGGGCAGGTTCAGGTCGAGCAGGATCAGCCCCGGACGGTCCGCGTCCTCGTACGGCGCTTCCCTGCGCAAGAACTGCAAGGCCTGCTCGCCGTCGGAGACGACCGAGAGCGTGTTGCGGATCTTGTGGTGCTCGAACGCCTCCTGCGTCATGAGGACGTCGCCGGGGTCGTCTTCGACCAGCAGGATGTGGATCGGTTCCAGAGACTCGGTCATGCTTGCTCGTTTCCTTCGTCGGAGTTCTGCGCTGCGGGCAGGGTGAAGCAGAACCGGGTCCCGGACGCGACGGTGGTGTCCAGCCAGATCCTCCCGCCATGGTGTTCGACGATCTTGCGGCACAGGGCCAGGCCGATCCCCGTGCCCGGGTATTCGCCGCGGCCGTGCAGCCGCTGGAAGATCACGAAGATCCGCTCGGCGTACTCGTCGCTGATGCCGATCCCGTTGTCGGCGACGGAGAAACGCCAGTCATCGCCATCCCGCTCAGCGGAGATCTCGATCTCCGGCGGCTCCTCGCCGCGGAACTTGATCGCGTTGCCGACGAGGTTCTGGAAGACCGCCACCAACAGGGATTTCTCCCCGCGTACGACGGGTAGCTCGCCGTGGGTGATGTCGGCGCCGGACTCGGCGATCGCGTCTTCGAGGTTGCCCAGCGCGGTGTCCAGCAGTTCCCCGGACTCCAGCAGGACACTTTCCCCCGGGCGCCGGCCGACGCGGGAGAAGGCGAGCAGGTCGTTGATCAGCGCCTGCATCCGTTTCGCGCCGTCGACGGCGAAACCGATGTACTGGTCCCCCCGTTCGTCCAGTTTTCCCTGATACCGCTTCTGGAGCAGCTGGCAGAAACTGGCCACCTTGCGCAGTGGCTCCTGCAGGTCGTGCGAAGCCACATAGGCGAACTGCTCCAGGTCCGAGTTCGACCGCTCCAGCTCGCGGGTCCGGGTCACGATCAGTTCCTGCGCCCGCTCCAACCGCGCGACCTCTTCGAGGACCCGCGAACGCAGTGACTCCACATCGGACGCCAGCTCTCGCATCTCCTTCGGACCGGAGCCGCGGACCTCGCGATGAACGTCGGTTTGCGCGACGTCCCGGACCTCGGAGGCCAGCTGACGGATCGGCTTGATCAGTTTCCGGTGCAGGACCAGGAAGACCAGCGCGAACGCGGCGCAGAGCAGGACCGCGATCACGACGAGCATGGCCCGCAGGACGTCGGCGGAGGCCGCCAGGTCCTCCCGCGCGTCCAGCCGGTCGGCCTCCAGGCGGTTCTGCAACACACCGAGCGCCGCGCGGACCTCGTCGAACAGCGGTTTGCTCGCGTCCACCTGCGCGCCGGTGGCCGGAACGCCGGCGAGCACGGGTTCGATGACCGTCCTTCGCCAGGTCGCGGCGGCGCTCAGCACCCGGTCCAGCTCGTCACCACTCGCGGTACCGGGGACGACGCCGAGCCGCCGCAGCTCGGCGACGGCCGCGTCCTGCGCCCTCAATCCGTCCCGGTACGGCTCCAGGAACTCGGATCGTCCGGCCAGGATGTAGCCGCGTACACCGGTCTCCTGGTTCAGCATCGCCGTCGAGAGGGAGGTGGACTGCAGCACCTGCGGACCGGTGACGTCCAGCAGCCTGGCGCGCGAATCGGTGAGGTTCGTCAAGGCCAGCGCGCCGGCCACGATCGCGCCCCCGAGCAGCAGGCCGGCGATCACCCCGGACAGCACGGCCCAGCGGCTGATCGACCAAACGGGCTTCATCGCGGCGGCTCGCCGGAATCGAACGTGAGCAGTGCCAGCGCGACGTCGTCGTCCAGGGGCCCGCCGTGCAGGAGGTCCATCTCGCTGATCAGGCGATCGAGTGCCGCGGCGGAGTCGCCCTCGGCGTTCAGGCTGTCCAGCGCGGCGGCGGCCATCCGTTCGAGCCCGACCCGTTCGCCGCTGCCCTCGACGCGACCCTCGAAAAGGCCGTCGGTGTACAGCAGCAACGACCATCGCGGCCCCAGGGGCACCATCAGCTCCTGCCACCCCGCACCCGGCGCGACGCCGAGCGGCGGGCCGAGTTTCTCCCTGGACAGCAACCTGCCGCCCGAGTCGTCGACCAAGAGCGGCTGCGGATGACCGGCCAGTGCCATCCTCAGTGAGCGGCGGTCCGGGGCGACGGTGATCATGCAGACGGTGGCGAACAGCGGCCCCAATGCCTCGTGCCGCAGCATTTCCTCCACCATCGCCAGTGTTTCCGCCATCGGCAGCCCGGCGAGCACGACCGAACGCCACGCGATCCGCAGCGCGACACCGAGCGCCGCTTCGTCCGGACCATGCCCGCACACGTCCCCGATGACCAGTTGCAGGGTGCCGTCGGGGAGTTCGACGGCGTCGTAGAAGTCGCCGCCCAGCAACGCCCCGTTCCGGCCGGGCCGGTATCTCACCGCGAGTCCGAGCCGGGGATCGGTCACCAGCGGTGTCGGCAGCAGACCCCGTTCGAGGCGCGCGTTCTCCCTGGCCTGCAACTGATGCTGCAACAGTTGCTGCTCGACACGTTCGGCGCGGCTGCGTTCCCAGGAGTACCGGAGGGTCCGCGCCAGAAGCCTGCCGTCGACATGCTGTTTGACCAGGTAGTCCTGGGCACCCGCGCCCAGCGCCGCCACCCCGGTGGCCTCGTCCTCCTGGCCGGTCAGGACGATCACCGCGGTCGACGGCGCGTGCTGCCGGAGCCTGGTCAGGCCGGTCAGCCCCGTCGCGTCCGGAAGCTGGAGATCCAGGAGCACGCAGTCGGCCGTGATCGGCCGTGCGAGGGCCCGTTCGAGCGTCGTCACCCTGTCGAGGACGACCTGTTCCAGGTTTTCGACGGCGTCCGCGAGCATTTCTTCGACCAGCAGCGCGTCGACGTCGTCGTCCTCGACCAGCAGGACATGCAACCGGGTCGGCTGGAAAGAAGATCTACGGGGCGGGGACTGCTCGCCGTAACGCACGGCGTTGGACAAGGACAGCCACCTTTCCTCACCGGATTTTCCGGCGCGCGAACAGAAGACGGCTGTCTTCTCAACCACCGGGAGCGTACCGGCCGTACCGGACATGCCGTCGGTCCGGACTACCGACACGCCAGGTTTCCTGCGGTCAGGGACCACGCGGCGGCCGCGGCGGCCGCATCGCCGCGAAGACCAGGAGCAACGCGGCCAGGAAGAGGGCGGCGACCGCAAGATCGATCAGGAAACCGACGACGAGTTCGGTGATCATCACTCACTCCCGTGCCGCCCGGGCGGCTTCGCGACGACGCGCGTACAGGCTGGTGAACGACACCGTGACGAGGACCGCGACGATCACGCCCAGCGAGGCCGGGGTCGGGACCTGCGGCACCGACGGCCAGATGCCGTGCGCCCAGTGCAGCACCAGCTTCACCCCGATGAAGGCGAGGATGATCGCGAGGCCGTGGTTCAGGTGGACCAGCTTCGCGAGCGCCGAGTGGAGCACGAAGTACAAGGCGCGCAAGCCCATCAAGGCGAAGGCGTTGGTGGCGAACACGAGGTACGGGTCTTCGGTGATGCCGTACACCGCGGGCACGGAATCGACCGCGAACACCACGTCGGTCGCGAAGACCGCGACGACCACGACCGCCAGCGGGGTGAGCGCGCGGCGTCCGTGTTCACGCACGGTCAGCCTGGTGCCGCGATAGTCATCCGTGACCGGCATGAGCCTGCGCAGCAACCGGACCGACCGCAGTTGCGACAGATCCATCTCACTCTGACCGCCGGACATGGCCTCGCGCAGGATCTTGATCGCCGAGACGAACAGGATCACGCCGAAGACGAGGAACGCCCAGGTTCCCGCCGACAGCATCGCGGCACCGGCCGCGATGAACACGCCGCGGAGCACCAGCGCGCCCACGATGCCGTATAGCAGCACCCGTTGCTGCACCTCGGACGGCACCGCGAAGGCGGCGAGCAACAGCATGAAGACGAACAGGTTGTCGACCGACAGGGATTTCTCGACGACGAACCCCGTCATGAACTCGAGCGCCTGACCGCCGCCGAACTCGAGCCACAACCAGAGCCCGAACACCACCGGAAGCGCGAGGTAGAAGACCGACCAGCCGGCGGCCTCCCGTATCGACACCTCGTGGGGGCGCCGGGTCACCGCGAAATCGGCGACGAGCAGTGCCAGCAGGACGGCGATGCTGATCGCCCACAACCCCGGCGATCCCACGGTTGCCACGGACTCGGGCATGGAGCCTCCTCGAACTCGAAGTTCGAGGTCTCCTTCACCCGGCGGGGGCGGCCTCCCGGGGACACCGGCGGGGTGTCCGTACTGACCGGGCAAGCTCTTGGGAAGTACTCCCCTCGTCGGTCCAGTATCGCATTTAGTAAAGAGATATTAAAGCTTGGGTCAAGAAGGGCCCTCCCTCAAGACGCCGCGCACCGCGTCGACGGACAGGTCGTCCCAGGGAAATTCGGCCATCCACCAGGTCGCCCCCGCGCGCTCGTAGGGTGCGAGATCCGTGCCCGCCGGCACGCCGATGGCGAAGTCGTACGGCGTCTCGTCGCCCTCGCGCAGTGCGGTGATCGTCTCGACCGCCTCGGCGAACTCGTCCGCGTGCGGCAGGTTGACCGGGAAGAACCCGTCGTAGCGCGCGGCCCGGCGCATCGGCTTCGTCTTCCCCGGGAAACCGGCCAGCCACACGGGGATCGGGCGGGCGGGCCGAGGCAGGAAGGTGATGTCGTCGACCGTGTAGTGCGCGCCGTGGTGCCGCACCGGCTCACCGGACCAGGCGGCGGTGAGGATCTCGAGCGATTCGTCGAGCATCTCGGCGCGCTTGCGATCGTCCGGTTCGTCGCCGGTCCTCGAGAACTCCTCGCCGAAGCGGTCACTGCCGAGCCCCGCGCCGAGGATCAGCCGTCCGCCGCTCAACCGGTCCAAAGTGGCCGTCTCGCGGGCGAGCTTGACCGGACGGCGACGGGCCAGCGGCGTGACCATCGGACCGAACGCGAGGTTCTCGGTCGCGGACGCGACGGCGGCGAGGGTGATCCACGGATCGGCGATCGCGCGCACCGGCTCACGCCACCGGATGTGGTCCCAGACGAACAAGCCGTGCCAGCCCGCTTCTTCGGCTTCGGCGGCCAGGCGCGCGATGATCACCGGATCGGCGAGTTCGTCGAAGATCGGGAGCCAGAGTGCTGAACGCAGTGTCATGCCTGCGACCGTACGGACCGGCACCGACGTTCAGGCCGGTTTAGCGTGACCGAGTGGACGCCACGCGTGCTGCCCGGTTGACAACGCTACTAGAGTTCAACCAGGGCATTGATTAACCTATCGGTTGAATACCTGCGGAAGAGAACCACGATGACCGACCTGACGATCACCCGTCTCCTCGACGCACCGCGCGATCTCGTCTTCCGCGTGTGGACCGACCCGGACCATCTCGCGCAGTGGTGGGGCCCGGCCGGCTTCACCGGCAAGTCCTGCACCGTCAACCTCACCGTGGGCGGCAAGTGGCGCACCTGCATCAGCGACGGCGAGACCGAGCTGTGGATGTCGGGCGTCTACCACGAGATCGTCGCGCCGGAGCGGCTCGTCTTCAGCTTCGCCTGGGAGGAGCCGGAAGGCTTCCGCGGGCACGACACCCTCGTCACGGTCGACCTCTCCGACCTCGACGGCAAGACGGAAATGTCGTTCCACCAAGCGATCTTCGAGACCGTGGCGGAGCGCGACAGCCACCACGAAGGCTGGCAGTCCTGCTTCGGCCGCCTCACGGAGCATTTAGCTGATGCGAGCGGTCGATGAGTTCGCTCATGGCCCGCTGAAGCTCGCTTCGCCGCTTCTCGCTCCATCCGTCGGTGAGCTGATCGAAAATCTGTTCCTGCCATCGGTGGGCCTGATCGAGCATGGACCGGCCCGCCGCGGTCAGCGAAACCTCGCGGCGGCGCCCATCGTTCCGCGAGGCCTCCATGGACAGGCAGCCCGCCTCGATCGCGGCCTTGACCAGCCGCGACGCGCCGCTCTGGTCGAGGCCGATCTCGACGGCGATCGCGTTCACCGTCGTCTCGGCCCCGCGCCCGGCGAGAGAATGGGCCGCCTCGCAGACGAGGACGAGACGCCCCTGGTCCGCGACTGCCGCCGTCCGGCGCGACCAGTGCCGCACGAAGGCGAACAGTGCCTGGCCCGGACCTGGGGCGCTCATTCGGTCGCCGCCATCTCGCGGCAGATGTAGGCCAGTTCGAGCGCGGACTTCAGATCGGGCAGCCGGAGCGCCGCGGTGACCTTGCCGCCGCCCACCCGGAACACGGTCGCCACCCGGGTCGGTCCCGCGCTTTCGGGCCAGGTCGCGTCCTCCTCCACCACCATCAGGTGATCGCTGACCGGATGCCACGATCGCGGCTTCAGCCTGATCCCCGAGCGATCCACCCAGTCGGCGAACTGCGCGGACGTGATCGGCCCGGCGCCCTTCGGCCCGAGAACGACGACGGGATCCCCGACCGCGTCCGCCGCTCGCCTCAGGTCGCCTTCGTTGACGCTCTCGTGCCATTCGTTGATCGCTGTCTCGAGGTCCATGCCCCAACTATATGCGAAACGCATACATTTAGCCCACCGATCGCAGCACCTGCCGGGCCCTTGCCACCCCGTCCTCGTCACGCAGTCGCGCCGCGACGTACTGCGCATCGCGACGGAACAGGAGGTTGCCGGACAGCTCCAGCAGCCGCGCGGTCAGCGAATCCGCGGTCAGCTCCCGTAGCGGCAACGGTCGCGGCCCGGCGCCGAGGCGGAAGACCCGGTCGCCCCAGTAGGGCTGGTCGGAGAAGACCGGGCAGACCAGTGAGGGAACACCCGCGCGCAACGCTGCCGCGGTCGTGCCCGCGCCACCGTGGTGCACCACCGCCGCGGTACGCGGGAACAGCCACGCGTGCGGAACGTCCCCGACGGTCAGCAGATCGTCGTCGTCGGCTCGGGCCTCGGTACCGAGCAGACCGCGCAACCCCACCCGGCGCAACGCGGTGCGGACGGCCGCGAACGTCCGTTCCGCCTCCGACGGCCGCATACTGCCGAAACCGACGTACACCGGAGGCGGCCCGGACGCGAGGAAATCACGCAGGCGCGGGTCCGGCCGCCAGGCCGCGGGCGCCTCGAGAAACCAGTACCCGGTGACATGGACCCGTGAGGGCCAGTCCTTCGGCCGGGGAACCACGGCGTCGGAAAACCCGCACAGCACCGGGGTTTCCGTCCGCCGGGGCCCGCGCAGCCCCGCCGCGGGCAGACCGAGTGTCCGCTCGCGCCATCGATCCACCTCCGGCCGCAGCACCTGCCAGGCGACGGCGTCGACGGCGCGGAAGCTCAGCCGCCTGCCGCACGGCCCGGTCCTGGCCGCCCACGGCACCAACGGATGGGCGAAGGCCCCCGTCGGCACGCTGGGCTGGTAGTGCAGTTCGACGTCGGGAACACCGAGCGACGCGCCCAAGTGCGCGCCGAGGAATCCCAGCGTCGGGGCGAGCACGAGGTCCGCTCCCGCCGCGCCCTGGTGGACGTCGGCCAGCAGACGCTCCATCACCGGGGCCAGCGCGCCGCGCAACCCGCGCAGGAAGGTCGCGGACGTGCGCCCCTCGGTCCATTCGCGCCCGCCGTCCGAACCGAGGACCTCCGCCGGATCGGCCGAGAGGGGCGCGAAATCCAGGCCGTGCGACGTGACCAGGGTCCGGAACCGTTCGGCCGCCAGCACCCGCACCCGGTCACCGTCAAGGCCACGGCCCAAGGCGATGCACGGCTGGACGTCACCCCGCGAGCCGGGAGCGACGATCACGGCGAGCCGGCTCATCGTTTCGCCGCCGTCAGCCGGTAACGGAGGCGGAACGGCAGATTCGCCAGCACCGCCGCGATACGCGCGTCCTTGCCCACCAGGTATCGCGGCGCGACACGGCGTGCGGTCAGCGCGTGGACCACGACCCGCGCCGCCCGCTCGGGCGGAACACCGTTCCGCGCGGACCGCTCGGCACTGCGTTCGGCCTCGTCCAGTTGCGCCGCGTACCTTTCCCGCGCGGCCTCCGGCAGCGCGGCGCGCACCTCTTCGGCGGCGGCGCGGGCGCGCGACCAGATCGAGGTGGCGACGGCGCCGGGCTCGACGAGGACGACGCCGATCCCGGACGGGGCGAGCTCGGCGCGCAGGCTGTCGGTCAAGCCGACCAGGGCGAACTTCGACGTGTGATACGGCCCCACCATCGGCCCCGCGATCCGCCCGCCCATCGACCCGACCGTCACGACCCTGGCACCGGACGCGGCACGCAGCGCGGGCAGCATCGCCTGTGTGACGGCCAGCTGACCGGTGACGTTGACCTCCAACTGGTGCCGGAAATCGTCGAGCGGGACGTGTTCCAGTGGCCCCGGCCGAGCCATCCCGGCGTTGTTCACCAGCCCCCGCAAGGGGCCCGCCGCCGCGACCTTCTCCCCACAGGCCGCGATCGACGCCGGATCCCGGAGATCCATCCTCAGCACGGTGACCGCTTCACCGAAGGTCCGCGCGAGGTCGGTTTCGTCCGCGTCGGTGCGCACGCTGGCCCACACGTGGGCGTCCCGCCGGACGAGTTCGGCCACGCACGCCCGGCCGATCCCGCTCGACGCCCCGGTGACCACAAAGGACGGACGGGTCACGACGCCTCCCCCGTCTTCACCGGCGCGGCGAGGGCACGCAGCATCCGCGGCCACGTCTTGTGCAACTGGTCCTGCCAGTACGCCCAATGATGCGTGCCGGCCCCGTAGAAGTCCGTCATGACCGGGACACCGAGCCGGTTCAGCCGGTCGGCCATCGCGGTGGTCTGGCCGGAGCAGAGGAATTCGAGCAGCATCGCGCCGGGCAGCACGTCGATCGGGAGCTTGCCGTCGAACGGACCCGGAAGACCGTTGCCGGTGGACAGGTACAGCTCGGTGCCGCGCAGTCGGTCGGCGTTCACCAGCGGATCGTGCGCGTCCCAGCGCGACGCCTCACGACGGCGGTCGCCCCAGAGCGCTTCGGGGTCTTGCCGGGCGGAGGCGACGATCGCGTTGGTCAGCAGCTCGCCGTACGGACCCGTGGGGTTGAGATTGCCGCTGAACGACCCGGCGAACCGGAAGACCCCCGGCCGCCGGGCCGCGAGTTCGACCGCGCCGTAGCCGCCGAGCGAGAGCCCCGCCGCCACCCGGCGGCCGTCCCCGCGATAGCCGCGATCGATCAACTGCGGGATCTCGACGGCGGTGAACGTCTCCCATTGATTGAGCACGACGTCCTTGCCGTAATTCCACCAGTCGGAAAAGAACCCCGCGGAACCCGAGCCCGGCATCACCACCAGCGCGCCGGAGTCGTCGGCGAGCTTCCGGATGTCGGTGTTGGCGGTCCAGCCGCGATAATCCTGCAGCCGCGTCTCCCCGGCGAGCAGGTACACCGCCGGCCACTTCCGGTCCGGCTCGGCGGCCCACCCCGACGGCAGGATCAGCCGGACCATCGCGTAACTCCCGACGCCGACCGAGCGCACGGTGAGGTCCAGTATCCGCGGGTCACCGTCCACAGTGGTCTGGGCCACGACGTGCGAGCCGTCGTCGGCCCTGGCGTCCGGGACACCGCTCTCGGCCCGCGCCGGAGCCACGACGACGGCCGGCAGCAGGCAGGTGACGGCCGCGACCGCCCACAGCCGCCTCGAAGTATTGCGCATACGTAATCCTTTGTCCCGGTCGTTCGACAGAATTCGAAAATGTGACGGCGATTACCCGAGAAAGAAAATCAGAGGTGGCGACACGTTAAGCGGAACGAGCCCCTCCAGGCAATTGTCCTGCCCACAATCCGGGAGGACAATATGAATGCCAGGGAAACAAGAAATCCCTCGACCTCCCCCAGTCGGGTGACCCATCACTCACGGACAGTGAGCGACTGTGGCACGGGAGTACCAGACCGGCGCGCACACCTGCGAAAAGGCCGATACTCCCAGGTCACACCCTGTACACGAAGGACATTTACGTTCTCTTGACACCTTCCGGTATTCGATTTCCCGTCGTAGCCTTCGTCGTGCCGCCCGGGTTCGGCGTTCCCTGACGCGACTCCGGCGCCCGCGTCCCACCGAAGGGACCACACCTCCCCAAGGACCCTTCCGAAAGGGCTATTCATGGCTGCCCGAATTCGCGCACTCGTCGTGTCCGCCGCCGCGGTCGCGACCATTTCCGGCGCCCCCGGAGAATCGATTCAGGCCGCACCCGCCCCGCCTTCGCCCACCGTCCCGGAGGCCGCCCTGCTGCCACCGGGAACCGTCCCGCGAGCGTCCGCGCGCGACGGTTTCGACGTGGCCTCGGCACTGTCCACCCCGGACAGTCGCGAGAGCAGGGTCGACGTCGGTGGTTGCGAAGACGTCGTCCACGGCCGGCTGGTCGGCGACGGCGCCGCCGGCCAGGGCTTCCAGTCCGCCGTCCCCGGCGGCCAGGTCTCCGAACTGGTCGCCCGAATGACGAACCCGCCCGATCTGGCGGCCTGGGCCGCGCAGGCCGGGCGGTGCTCGAAGGTGACGGTCGACGACGCGGCCGGTACCGCGGTGTCGACCGTCACCGTCCACCCGGCTCCCGCCGTGCCGGGTGCGAAAACCCTTTCCTACGAACAACTCCTGACGCTTCCCGGACAGCCCCCCGAGTTGCCGGGGCTGCGTCTGCGCACCGTCGCCATCGCCGCCGACGACGTGCTGGTCGTGCTTCGTGACGCCGGGACCACCGGCCTCGATCTCGACGCGCTCGCCGTCGACGCCTGGCGGCACGCCGCCGGTCCGCTCGGCCGTTGATCCCCCGCACCACCCCGCCGAACCCCGAGGAGACGTCATGTCCTTGGCCCCCGAAAACCTGCCCGCCACGGCCGGCCCCACCCTCCCCGACTGCCTCCGGCATTGGGCGGACACCGACGGCGACCGGCCTGCGGTCACCTTCACCGACTTCGCGACCGATCGCGCCGGGCGACGGCGGACGCTGACGTGGAAACAACTCAAGGACCGTGTCGACGCCGTCGCGGGCGCGCTGCCCGTCCGGGCCGGTGACCGGGTGGCGATCCTGTGCCCGCAGAGCGCCGAGTACGTCGTCGCCTTCCTCGGCGCGATCACCGCGGGCGCGATCGCCGTGCCGCTGTTCGATCCCGGGCTGCCCGGGCACGCCGGACGGCTCGCCGCGGTACTGACCGACTGCTCCCCCACCGCGGTGATCACCACCGCCGCGGCCGAAGACGCGGTCCGCGAGTTCCTGGCGGGCCTGCCCGGCGGCGAGCACGTCACGGTCGTCGCGGCCGACAAGGCGGGACCCGTCCGCGCCTGGCCCGCCCCGGCGGCGAGGCCGGACGACGTGGCGTACCTGCAGTACACCTCCGGCTCGACGCGCAGCCCGGCAGGAGTGGTGCTGACCCACGAGAACGTGCTCGCCAACGTCCGCCAGGCGGCGCACGGGCTCGGGATCGCACCGACGGGGACCACGGTGTCGTGGCTGCCGCTGTTCCACGACATGGGTCTCGTACTCGGCTTGATCACGCCGCTGGCGCTGGGCATGCGATCGGTGCTGATGGATCCGCTGGCCTTCATCGAACGTCCGGTGCGCTGGCTGGAACTGCTCGGCGACCACAACGGGAGCTGGAGCGCCGCCCCGAACTTCGCCTTCCACTACGCCGCGAGCCGGGTGCGCGAGGAAGACCGCGCCAAGCTCCGTCTCGACCGGGTCGCCGCGATCGTCAACGGCGCCGAGCCGATCAACCCCGGCGTGCTCGACCGGTTCCACGAAACCTTCGCCGAAGCCGGGTACACCCCGGACAAGACCCGGCCCGCGTACGGGCTGGCCGAGGCGACCGTGTTCGTCACCACCGGCCCCGGCGTGCCGCCCCGGGTCACCACGTTCGACCGCGCCGCGCTGGGCGCCGGAACGGCACGGCCGTCGGACGACGGCCTCAAGCTGGTCGCCTGCGGTGTCCCGGTGGGCCAGCAGGTCGCGCTGGTCGATCCCGAAACCGGCGTCGCGCTGAAGGACGGTTCGGTCGGCGAGATCTGGGTCCACGGCCCGAACGTCGGCACCGGCTACTGGCAGAAACCCTTGGAGAGCACCGAAACCTTCGGCGCGAGGCTGACCGGCGACCACGAGGGGCTGCCGGACGGCCCTTGGTTGCGCACCGGCGACCTCGGCGTCCGATACGACGGCGAGGTCTACATCGCGGGCCGGATCAAGGACCTGCTCATCGTCGACGGCCGCAACCACTACCCACAGGACGTCGAAGCGACCGCGGCCTCGGCCGACCGCGACATCCGCCCCGGCAGTGTCGCCGCGTTCGCCGTCGAAGGCACCGACACCGAAGCCGCGGTCGTCGTCGCCGAGCGCCGCGGCCACAGCGCGCTGACCACCGAGGACGAGCGGACGCTCGCCGCGGCGGTCCGGCGGCTCGTTTCCGACGCGCACGGCCTCGCGCTGCGCGACGTCGTGCTCGTCCCGGCGGGTCTGGTCCCGCGGACCTCCAGCGGCAAGATCGCGCGGAGCGCCTGCCGCGACCGTTACCTCGCCGGCGATTACGGAAAGGCCCTGGTGCGATGAGAAACCCGTCGTTCGACACCCCCACATTGCGCCGCTGGCTGCTGGACACGGTCGCCGGGCACACCGGCGTCGACGCGGCCAGGCTCGAAGCCGACCGCCCGCTCAGCGACTACGGCCTGTCCTCCCGCCAGGCCGTCGGTATCGCCGCCGACCTCGAAGACCTGCTCGGCACCCCGCTCCCGGCCACCCTGCTGTGGGAGAGCCCGACCATCGACCACCTGGCCCGCTCGCTCACCGGCGGCACCGAGCCCGAACCCGAACAGCCGGGCACGGATCGTCGCCGGACCGATCCGATCGCCGTCGTCGGCCTCGGCTGCCGCTGGCCCGGCGCGGACGGCCTCGACGAGTTCTGGGAACTGCTTCGCAGCGGGCGGGACGCCGTCCGGACCGCGCCGCCGGGCCGGTGGAGCGCCGACGCGGCCCCGATCGTCGGCGGTTTCCTCGACGACGTGGCCGGTTTCGACGCGGACCACTTCGGCATCACCCCGCGTGAAGCGTCCACAATGGACCCACAACAGCGGATGCTGCTGGAGGTCGCCTGGGCAGCGCTGGAACACGCGGGGATCGCCCCGGCCTCCCTGCGCGGCAGCCGGACCGGTGTGTTCACCGGGATCTCGACCCACGACTACGGCCACCTCACGATGGCGGGCGGTGGCGTGGATCTGTGGACCGCCACCGGCGCGGCCGGGAGCATCGCGGCCAACCGGCTCTCCTACGTCTACGACCTGCGCGGGCCGAGTATGGCGGTGGACACCGCCTGCTCCTCGTCGCTGGTCGCGGTACACCACGCGGTCCGCGCGCTGCGTGACGGCGAGGCGGATCTGGCCTTGGCGGGCGGGGTGAACCTCATGCTGCTGCCCGGTCCGACGGCCGCGTTCGCCGCGGCGGGGCTGCTCGCCGGGAACGGCCGATGCAAGACGTTCGCCGCGGACGCCGACGGCATCGCGCGCGCCGAGGGCTGCGGTGTCGTCGTGCTCAAGCGGCTGGCCGACGCCGAATACGACGGGGACCGGGTGCTGGCGGTGATCCGCTCCACCGCGGTCAACTCCGACGGGCGCTCACAGGGCATGGCCGCACCGAACCCCGTCGCGCAACAGGACATGCTGCGCACGGCGTACCACGGCGCCCGGCTCGATCCGTCCACTGTGGACTACGTCGAGGCACACGGCACCGGCACGTTGCTGGGCGACCCGATCGAGGCCCGCTCGCTCGGCGCGGTACTCGGCAAGGACCGTCCCGCCGACGCACCGCTGCTGATCGGCTCGGTGAAGACGAACATCGCGCACGCGGAGGCGGCCGCGGGGATCGCCGGGCTGATCAAGGTCGTGCTCGCGATGACCCGGGACGAACTGCCGCCTCAGCTGCACTTCACCGCCCCCAACCCGCACATCCCGTTCGACGACCTGCGCCTGAAGGTGGTGACCGAACCGACGCCGTGGCCGCGCCGGTCCGGCCGTGCCACGGCGGGTGTGTCCGCGTTCGGTTTCGGCGGGACCAACGCACACGTCGTCCTCGAACAGGCGCCGCCGCCGGAGCCGGTCCCGGACCGCGGCGACGTCCGCATCGGCCTGCTGTCCGCCCGTACCCACGACCGCCTCACCGAACGCGCGACGCAGCTGGCGAACTGGCTGGAAGCCACACCGTCGCTGTCCCTGGCCGACGTCACCCACACCCTCTCCCGGCGCGACAACGGCGGTCCGCACCGCGCGGCCGTCGTCGCCGGGGACACGGCCGAGCTGGCCGGGCTGCTGCGCGCCGTCGGCTCCGGCGCCGATCCGCTGCCCGCGGGCGCGGTCACCGGCACCGGGCGGAGCACCGACGGGCCGGTGTTCGTGTTCTCCGGCCACGGCTCGCAGTGGCCGGGCATGGGGCAGGGACTGCTGGCCGCCGAACCCGCGTTCGCCGCCCAGGTCGACAAGCTCCACGACCTGTTCACCGAGCACACCGGCCGCTCGCTGCGCGCGCTGCTCACCAGCGGGGATCCCTTGTCCCTGCCCGAAACCCAGACGGCCATCTTCGGGATCCAGATCGCGCTCGCCGCCCAGTGGGAGGCGCTCGGCGTCCGGCCGGCGGCCGTCGTCGGGCACTCCCTCGGCTCCGCGGCGGCCGCCGTGGTGAGCGGCGTGCTCACCCCCGACGAGGCCGTCCACCTGGTGGCGACCCGGGCCCGGCTCCTGGGCACCATCGGGCCCGGCGGCGCGATGGCGGCGGTCGAACTCGCGCCGGAAGAGCTGGACCTGTACCCGGACATCGAACTCGCCGTCGAATCCGCACCCGGTCAGCTGACCGTGGCCGGGGACGCGACCGTGCTCGACCTCCTGGTCGCGGAGCTCGAAGCCGTCGGCCTGCGGGCGCGCCGGCTGCCGGTCGAGGTCGCCGGCCACTCCGCCCGCGTCGACCCGGTGCTGCCCGCGCTCCGGGAGGCGCTCGTCGAACTGGGCGGCCGTCGTCCGACGGTTCCGTGGTACGACACGGTTCTGGCCGATCCGCGGGAGCTGCCGGACTTCGACGCCGGGTACTGGGCCACGCATCTGCGTCGTCCGGTGCGGTTCCGGCAGGCCGTGGCGGCCGCCGCCGCGGACGGACACCGCGTCTTCCTCGAAGTGTCGCCGCATCCGATCCTGCGGGGTTCGGTGGCGAGAACGCTCGAAGCCGAGGAGATCGGCGACGCGCTCGTCACCGGGACCTTGCGCCGGGGCCAGGACGAGGTCCGCGCGCTGGGCGCCGCCGCGGCCGAGCTGTACTGCGCGGGCACCCGGATCACCACCGCCGATCCGGACGACGGGGCCCGGCTGGTCGACGTCCCGCCGATGCCGTGGCGGCACGAACGGCACTGGTACACCTCCGCTGAGGAAGCACCGTCGTTCGCGGCCCGCACCCCCGAGCCCGAACCCGTGCGGAGCGGCGGAGGCGACCGGCTCACCGAGATCGTCGCCGCCGTCATGGGGCTGCGCCCCGACCGCCTCGACGCCCACGTCCCGCTGGTGGAGCTCGGACTGGATTCCCTGATGGCGAACCGGATCCGCGAGGCCGTCCGCCGGGAGTTCGGCACCGAACCCGACTCGGCCGCCGTGCTCCGGGGCGCCACGCTCGCCGATCTCAGCCGCGATCTCGCGCCCCGGGAGAACGAGGAACCACTGCCGTCGCGCGGTCGCGCCTGGGACGCGGCGGACCGGCTGGTGCTGCGCCTGTGGCAGGAGCACACCGGCACCGAAGCGGCGGGCACGCACGTCCGGCTGACCGAGACGGCCGCACCGGACCGGCTGGCCGAGCTGCTCGCCCAGGGGCTCGGCACCGAACTCGCCACGGCTGTCGACGCCGCCGAACTCCGTCGGCACGACACGCTCGCGGCCATCGCCGACGTCGCCCGCGCGGTTCTCGACACGCGGGAGGAGCGGGGTCCGGTGCACGTCCTCGCGCCCGGTGAGGCCGGAGTCGCGCCGTTGCTGCTGTTCCACCCTGGCGGCAGCACTTGCACCGTGTACCGGCCGCTGCTGGAGCGGTTGCCCGCCGGTGTGCCGTGCGTCGGGTTCGAACGCGTTCCCGGTGTCAGCATCGAAGAGCGGGTCGAGCAGTTGCTGCCGTTGGTGCGGGAACAACGTCGAGGCCGGCCGTACCGGCTGGCGGGCTGGTCGTTCGGCGGGGCGCTGGCGTACGGCGTCGCCGCGCGGCTCGCCGAAGAAGGCGAGGAGGTCGAGTTCGTCGCGCTGATCGACACGATGCTCCCGCTTCCGGAGCCGGATCTCGATCCGCGGGCGTCATCGGCGCGGCGGTTCCTGCGCTTCACCGGATACGTCGAGGGGACCTACGGCCGTGAAGTGCGGCTCGGCCACGAGGAGCTCGCACCGCTGCCCGAAGAGGAGCAGATCGAGCTGACCATGCGGCGGGTCGCCGAAGCGGGTCTGCTCAGCCCCGGCGTGCTCCGGCACCAGCGTCAGTCCTTTTTGGACACACTGGCGGCCGAACGCGGTACGCCCCGCCGCTACGACGGCCGGGTGGTGCTCTACCGGGCGACCGAGCAGTACGCGGCCGGGCTGGCGATGGAACCCCGGTATTCGCGCACGGATCTCGCGGCGGGCTGGGCGGAACTGTGCCCGGGGCTGGAGATCGTGCCGGTCGAGGCGCATCACCTGTCGGTGGTCGACCCGCCCCACGTCGATGTCGTGGCGAGGCATCTGACGGGACTCCTGTGACCACGGCCCGGGCCGAGCGAGCGGTCGACCGCGCCTGGCCGCTTTTGGCGGTACTCGGCGCCGGGCTCTTCCTCGTGGCGGTCGACGCGACCGTGCTGCACGTCGCGTTGCCCGACCTCGTCCGGCAGCTGCGGCCGGGCGCGGCGGCTCAGGTGTGGATCGTGGCGATCTACCCGCTGACCGCCGCGCCGCTGCTGCTGCCGTTCGGCACCCTCGGCGACCGGTACGGGCGGCGGCGCGTACTGGTCGCCGGGTACGTCGTGTTCGGGATCGCGTCGCTCGGCTGCGCGTTCGCGCCGAACGTGTCGGTGCTGCTGGGCTGCCGCGCGCTGCTCGGCTGCGGCGGCGCGATGATCATGCCAGTGACGATGTCGCTGCTCCGCGAACTGTTCCCGGACCAGCGGCGTCGCCGCACGGCGATCGCGGTGTGCAGCGGGATCGCGGGCACCGGCTCGGTGTTCGGGCCGATCCTCGGCGGCGTGCTCGTCGAGGTGTGGGGCTGGCGGGCCACGTTCCTGCTGAACCCGCCGGTGATCCTGGCGGCGGTCGTCCTGGCGCTGCGCTGGCTTCCCCGGAACCCGCCCGGGCGGCGGCCGTGGGACGCGGTCAGTGCGGCGCTCGCGGCGGGCGGTGTCCTCGGGATCGCTTTCGCCGTCGGGCATCCGGGCGCCTGGACCACGGCCGTCGCCTCGGGCGTGACCGGATGTGTCCTCATCGGACTGTTCCTGCGGCGCCAGCGCCGGACCGACCCGCCGTTGCTGGACCTCGCCCTGTTCCGGCGACCGGGCGTGCGGGCCGCGGTCGCCGGGGTGCTGCTGGTGATGAGCACGCTCGTCGGGCTCGGCCTGCTGTTCGCCCAATACCTGCAGGTGGTGCTCGGGCTCTCGCCCACGGCGGCGGCGGGCCGGCTGCTCCTCGTGCTGGGCGCGTCGGCCGTCGGCAGTGTGGTAACGCCTTCGCTGCTGGGCCGGTTCGGCAACGCCCGGGTCCGCACGGCCGGGTTCGCGGTGGCGGCCGTCTCGTTGCTGGTCCCGGCGGCGGGTTCGGCGGCCATGACGTCGCCGGTACTGCTGGGTGCCGGGCTGACCGGGCTCGGCCTGGGGATGGCGCTCGCGCTGACTTCGAGCACCGACACCCTGCTTTCGGCGACGTCGGCGGACCAGGCGGGCGGTGCCGCGGCGGTGGAGAAGACCGGCTACGAACTCGGTGCCGGCTTCGGGACGACGGTGTTCGGTTCCCTGGCCGCCGCCGTGTACGCGGGACACCTGGCCGTCCCGGCGGGCGTGCCGGAACCGGCGCGAGCGCTCGCTCTTTCGGGGCCGGCTCAGGCGGAGGCGGCCGCCTCAGGCCTCACGGCGCAGTTAGCCGACGAATTGCTCGACGCCGCGAGGGCCGCCTGCACCACAGGGCTTCAGGTGTCGGCGGCGGTCGCTTGTGGACTGTTCCTGGTGGCCGTGCTCGTCAGCTCGGGCGTGCCTCGTCGGTGAACTGCCCGGCGAACTCGCCGGTCGGCGGGATCTCCTGGATCACGTCGATCAGGACGCCGTTGGGGTCGGCGACGATGAAGTGCCGCTGCCCGAACTCCTCGCTGCGCAGCGAAAGCGCCTCGGGCAGCCCGGCGTCTTCGACCAGCCGCCGGTGCTCGGTGTCGACGTCTTCGACCTCGAAGTTCAGCAACAGTCCCTGCACGGGTTTGCCCGCCCCGCCGGGAATGGTGTCGTGCCCCGGGGCGAGGATCGCGAGCTCCCACTCACCGCGTTTGAGGCTGACGTACCAGTCGGCCTCGAAGGTGAGCTCGAAGCCGAAGTGATCACGGTAGAAGTCCCGTGTCTCGGCGATCTTCTCGGTCATGAGAACGGGATAAAAGCTGGTCAGACGCATGATGCCGCCTTGTCTCGCTAACAATACCGACCGTCGGTTTGTTTTTTCGAAGTTAGCCAACCGACGGTCGGTATGTCAAGATCCAGGTATGGCCCGCACGAAACAGCAGCAGCGCGAAGAGACGATGGAGGCGTTGACCGCCACCGCCCGCCGGCTGTTCGCCGAGCACGGGTACGGCAAGGTCGGCCTGGAGACCATCGCGCAGACCGCGGGTGTGAGCAAAGGCGCGCTCTACCACCACTTCAGCAGCAAGGCGGAGCTGTTCCGGCATGTGCTCGGCGTCGTGCAGCACGACGTCGGCGAGCAGATCGCGCGAGCCGCGGACGCCGCGCCGGACTCGTGGGCCGGACTGCTCGCCGGCTGCCGCGCGTTCCTCGCCGCCGCGACCGATCCGGAGACCCAGCAGATCATGCTGCTGGACGGTCCGTCCGTCGTCGGCTGGCAGGACTGGCGCGAGCTGGACGCGGAATCCTCCGCCCGGCACCTCGCCGAAGCCCTGACCGGCTTGATGACCGAGGGCGTTTTGGCGAAGCGCCCCGTCGAACCGTTGGTACGCCTGCTTTCCGGCGCGATGAACGAGGCCGCCGTCTGGCTCGCCCACTCCCCCGACCCGAAGGCCGACCTCGCCGCGACCATGTACACCCTGACACCGATGATCGAAGCGCTCCGCTAAGCCGGAACTCGCGTGATCAGAGGCGTAACTCGCGTGATTGGGGCCGCATCACCGAGTTCGGCGTCCAATCACGTGAGTTACGCCTTCAATCACGCGAGTGACGCGTTCGGTTACAACGCGAAAAGGCCCCACCCGGTGTCGGATGGGGCCTTTTCGGTGGTGGGCGATACTGGGATCGAACCAGTGACCTCTTCGGTGTGAACGAAGCGCTCTCCCCCTGAGCTAATCGCCCGTGGTACGAACTTCGGTCCACCGGAGGAAGCGAACCTGGTGCGCGATACTGGGATTGAACCAGTGACCTCTTCCGTGTCAGGGAAGCGCTCTCCCGCTGAGCTAAACGCGCGTGGTGTTTCGTTCGTACTGGCGATAGCTTAGCGGACCCCGTTTCCGAAGCCTCACAGGGGGTTCCCTATCCGCGAAGCTCAAGGTCTCGGCAGCCGTGAGGCGATCGAGCCCGCGATCTCCTTGGCCCGGTCGCAAGGGCTTCCGCTCCCCTCGCGCGCCAGAAGACGGACGGCGACGTGTTCGACCTCGCGGTCCGGCAGCGGCCGATGCTGCCAGGTGACGGCGCAGTTCGAACCGCCGAACTCCCGCATGTCACCGGTGACACCGCTGCCGAGGTCGACCGGCGATCCTTCCGGCGCGTAGGCGCCTCGCTGCAGCTCGACGGTCAATGTGTCCCCGCCGCCCACCCACTCGCAGATCCGCAGCGTCCGCGGCGCGGGCTGCGCGTTGGGCACGGCCTTGCCGAGCACCGCGGGGTCGCCGACCGTGCACGGGTCGAGCGGCAGGATGCTCGCCGGATCACCCGTACGGTCGACCTCGTGCGTGCGCAGCCGGGTGAGCGCGGCGCTCAGCATGTCGTCGGCGGCCTTGCAGGGATCACCTTCCCGCCCCGGATGGGACACGACGACGCCGAGCCGCCGGTCCGCCGGCAGTTGCGCGACCGAATCGCAGCCGCCGCTGATGGTGCTGCGCAGCAACGGCAGCCCTTCGGCCGTGCGGTCCGTCCGCTCGACGCTGCTGGTGCTCACCCCTTCACCGAGCCGGAGTTCGAAGCTGACGCCCTTGAGCCCGGTGTACCTGCAGCGAGCCGGGTAGATCGGGCCCGTTTCCGGTTTCAGGGTGCCGAATTCCTGCACGAACCGGCCGGCGAGCACCTTGCACGGATCCACCAGCCGCAGGCGTTCCGCGGCGAGCGCATCGTTCGCCGACAGCGACGTGACCCCGGGATTCTCGGGTTTGGCGTGCTCGGCGATGGCGAGGCCGAGCGCGACCATCCCGGCGACGACGAGCAGGACGACCGCGGCGAGCGAGCCGAACAGGATCTTCTTGGTCCGCGGCGCCATCTTCTTGGGCGGCGGCCGCCAGATCGGCAGCGGCAGAGCCAGCACCGAGCGCACTTCGGTGTCCTGCTGCCGGATCCGGGCGTGCACGGCGGGCGGCCAGGGCGCCATACCTGGCGGCACGGGACCGAGGAAGTCCAGGATCTGTTCGGGAGTCGGCCGCCGCGCCGGGTCCTTGGCCAGACAGGGTTCGGCGACCCGCCGGATCTCGTCCGGGACCGCGCTGAAATCCGCCGTGGCGTGCACGACGTTATACAGCGTCTGCGGCGCGGTCGGGCCGGTGAACGGGCCACGGCCGGTCGCGGCCATGACGAGGATCGCGCCGAGGGAGAACACGTCGCTCGCGCCGGTGATCTGCCCGCTGCCCGCCTGTTCCGGGGACATGAAAGCGGGCGAGCCGATGATCGCGCCCGTCCCGGTGAGGTCCTGCGCCTCCTCCGCCACCCGCGCGATGCCGAAGTCGATCACCCTCGGCCCGTCACTCGTCAGGATGATGTTGCTGGGTTTGAGATCCCGGTGGATCAGCCCGGCACGGTGGATCTCGGTCAGCGCCGCGGCGAGCCCGGACGCCAGCAGCCGCACCGACTCGGCGGGCAGTGGTCCGGCCGCGTCCACGGCCTCCTTCAAGGACGGTCCCGTGACGAAGACCGAGGCGAGCCACGGCGTTTCCGCTTCCGCGTCGGCGTCCATGACCGCGGCCGTGTACGCGCCGGAGACCAGCCGCGACGTGGCGACCTCGCGCCGGAACCGCTCACGGAAGCGCGGGTCGTGCGCGAACTGGGCGTGCAGCTGTTTCACCGCGACGAGCCTGCCGTCCGGGGCGAGGCCGAGCACGACGCGGCCCATCCCGCCTTCGCCGAGTTCGGCGATGATCCGGTACGGGCCGATCTGCCGGGGTTCGCCGGGGTTCAACGGTTTCACTGACCAGCCCTAGGGTTTCGGAAGTTTCTGCAGCAGCACCCCGGCGAAGGCCTTGGCCTTCTCGCAGGCTTCGTCGGCGGTCATCTTCGTACCACTGGTCCCGACGGTGAGCTCGACGTTCTCGCCGTCCCGGTCGCTGACGGACCGATGCTGCCAGGTCAGCGAGCAGGTGGAACGGGCGACGCCGTCGTCCTTCTTCGCCAGGTACACCTTGGCGCCGCCGAGATCGAGGGTGGCCGTCTCCGTGTAGTACGAGTCCTTCGACTGGGACGGCGGGTACGCCCGCACGAGGCTCAGCCGGACATTGCCCGCCGCGTCGTACCGGCATTGGTGCAGATGTTCGCGGATCGTTTCGACGACCGGTCCGATCAGCCGGTCCGTCGTCACGGGGCCGACCAGCGCACACGGGTCCAGCGGCGCCAGGGTCCCGGCGGGGAGGTCGCGTTCCTGGCCGCCTGCCCGGATCCGCTTCACCGCGTCGGCGAGCGCGGCCTTCACCACCGAACACGCGGCGTCCTTTGTGGACATCGAGTTGACGTCGACGGTGAGCTTCGTGTTCGGCAGGCCGGAGACCGGGACGGCGACCGCGCACGCGTCGTCGGATCCCTTGATCCGCAACGGAAGCCCTTCCAGCTCGCCGCCCGCTTCTCCTTCGACCAGGTCGCCGCCGACGGCGAGCTCCAGCCACTTGCCCGCGGGCGAAGAGTACGTGCACGAGTCGAACTGCATGTCGATCTTGGTGCTCAGCTTGCCGAACCCGGGCACGTCGCGGCCTTTCAGGACCTTGCACAGGTCGACCCGGCGCAGGTTGTCCGGGCCGAGCGGGTCCTGGTTGACCGGGGTGGTGATCGGCTCGTCCGGTTGCGGCGGTGAACTCGGCGCGACGGCCGCCGGCGGCGGATCGTCGCCGCTCAGGGAGACCGCCGCGACGACGCCACCGACGAGCAGCACGACGGCGGCCGCGGCGAGCCCGGCGTACAGGCCACGCCGGGATCGCTTCGGCGGTGGCGGGTTCAGCAGCCGCTGGACCTCGGCCTGTTGCGTGGCGATGAGGTGGGACACCACCGGCGGCCACGGGCCGGCCATCGGCGGGATCGGGCCCAGCCGCTCCAGCACCCAGGACGGCGACGGCCGGTCCGCCGGGTTCTTCGCCAGGCACGGCTCGACGATCTGCCGGATTTCGGGCGCCAGATGCCGCAGGTCGGGGTGGACGTGCACGACGTTGTACAAGGTGTGCGGGGTGGACGTCCCGGTGAAGGGATTCGCTCCGGTCGCGGCCATCACCAGGAGCGCGCCGAACGAGAACATGTCGCTCGCCGGGGTCAGCGGCTTGCCCTCGGCCTGTTCCGGCGACATGAACCCGGGCGAACCGATGACGGCGCCGGTATGCGTGAGTTCGGAGTCGCCTTCGACGGCGCGGGCGATGCCGAAGTCGATCACCCGGGGGCCGTCACCGGTGAGGATGACGTTGCTCGGCTTCAGGTCGCGGTGGATCAGCCCGGCCCGGTGAATGTCGCCGAGCGCCAACGCGAGCCCGGCGGCGAGATGCCGGACCGCCACCGGAGGCAGCGGACCGCCGGCGGCGACGGCCTCGGACAGCGCCGGTCCCGGCACGAACACCGAGGCCAGCCACGGCGTCGGCGCGTTCGGGTCGGCGTCCATGACCGGTGCGGTGTACGCGCCGGACACCAAGCGGGAGGTTTCGACCTCGCGGCGGAATCGCTCGCGGAAGCCGGGGTCCTGCGCGAAACCGGGATGGATCTGCTTGATCGCGACCAGGCGGCCGTCGGAGGACGTCCCGAGCAGCACCCGGCCCATCCCGCCCTCGCCGAGCGCGGCGAACACCCGGTAGCGCCCCACGCCGGTGGGTTCGCCGGTGTTCAACGGCTTCACGAAGGCCCCCTTGTTCCGAGGGGCGATGGTACAAAACCACCCGGAAGTGTCACGCGGCGCGTCGGAAGTCCTTGAGCCGGAGGCTGTTGGACACGACGAGCACCGAGGACAGCGACATCGCCGCCCCGGCGATCAGCGGGTTCAGCAGGCCCAGCGCGGCCAGCGGGATCGCGGCGACGTTGTAGCCGAACGCCCAGGCCAGGTTCCCCCGGATGATCCGCAGCGTGCGGTCGGCGAGCCGGATGGCGTCGGGGACCACGCGCAGGTCTTCGCGGACCAGCACCATGTCGGCGGAGCGGACCGCGATGTCGCTGCCCCGCGCCATCGCCATGCCGAGATCCGCGGTGGCCAGCGCCGGACCGTCGTTGATCCCGTCGCCGACCATCGCGACCCGCGCTCCCCCGGCCCGCAGTTCCTCGATGACCGCGGCCTTCTCCGCAGGAAGCACCCCGGCGCGTACGTCGGAGACGCCGATCTCCTCCGCGACCACACGAGCGGCGGCTTCGTTGTCGCCGGTCAGGAGCACGGTCCGCAGGCCGAGCGCGTGCAGGGCCTCGACGGCGGCCGGTGCCGACGGCTTCACGGCGTCCCGGACCTCCAGGTGCCCGGCGACCCGGCCGTCCACCGCGACGAGGATCGCCGTCGCGCCGTCCGCCACCGTGAAGTCGCCGGGGATCCCCCGATCGGCGAACAACCGCGCGTTGCCGACGAGGACGTCACGCCCCTCGACCTCGCCCTGCGCGCCGAGCCCGGGCAGCGCGGTGAAGCGTTCGACCGGGGGCAGGTCCGGCAGCTCGGCCCGCGCCGCGGTCACCACGGCCGCCGCGATGGCGTGCTCCGAACCGGCCTCCAAGGCCCCGGCGAACCGCAGCAGCTCGCCGGTGGTGAACCCGTCGGCGGGGCGGCACGCGGTGACGGTCATCTTCCCGGTGGTGACGGTGCCGGTCTTGTCCAGCACGACGGTGTCCACCGTGCGGCTCGCCTCGAGCGCGTCCGGGCCCTTGATGAGGATGCCGAGCTGGGCGCCGCGGCCGACCCCGGCCATCAGCGCGGTCGGCGTCGCGAGCCCGAGCGCGCACGGGCAGGCGATGATGAGGACGGCGACGGCCGCGGCGAACCCTTCGCGCGCGGGTGCCCCGCCGAGCAGCCAGACCGCGAGCGTCAGCGCGGCCACGCCGAGCACGGCGGGGACGAACACCGCGCAGATCCGGTCGACCAGACGCTGCACCGCGGCCTTGCGGGCCTGCGCGCGTTCCGCGAGCGCGGTCATCTGGGCCAGCTGGGTATGCGTGCCGACCGCGGTCGCGCGGACGACGAGCCTGCCGTCCCGGTTCACCGAAGCACCGATGACCCGGTCGCCGGTGGTGACCTCCGCGGGCACCGGCTCACCGGTCACCGCGCTGACATCCACAGTGGACAGTCCGTTGTGGACGACGCCGTCGGCGGCGATGGACTCCCCCGGCTTGACCACGAACAGGTCGCCGACGGCCAGTTCGCCGATCGGGACCATCCGCTCGGCTCCGTCCCGCAGCACCCGGACGTCCTTGGCGGCCAAGGCGTCCAGCGCGGCGAGAAGCCCGGCGGCGCTGCGCCGGGACCGGCTCTCGAAGTACCGCCCGGCCAGCAGGAAGGTGGTCACCCCGGCGGCGACGTCGAGATAGATGGCGTCGGCACCGGCCGCCGTCGGGCCGAAGCCGATCCAGTAGCCGGGTTCGGTGCCGCCGGCGAAGGCGGACCACGCCGACCACGCGAACGACGAAAGCACGCCCAGCGAGACCAGGGTGTCCATACTGGACGACCGGTGGCGGAGGTTCCGCAGCGTGGCGCGATGGAACGGCAGCGCGGACCAGAAGACGACGGGCACGGCCAGCACGAGGCACAGCAGTTCCCAGCCGGGGAATCGCAGCCGCGGCACCAGGGCGAGCGTGATCGAGAGGTTCCCCAGCGGGATCGCCAGCAGCGCGGCGACGACCAGCCGCCGGCGGAGATCCCGGACCCGCGCGAAACCGGTGTCCGGATCCTCGTCGCCGCGGATCTCCGCCGTGTAGCCGGATTTGCGGACCCGCTCGATGAGCACGTCGTCGGCCAGCGTTCCGGGGACCTGCACGGTGGCGCGTTCGGTCGCGTAGTTCACCGACGCGCGCACCCCGTCGAGCTTGTTCAGCGTGCGTTCCACCCGCGCGGAACAAGCGGCGCAGGTCATCCCCGACACGGTCAGCTCCACCGTGCGGACGGTGGCCTCCGGCGCGGAAATCGTCATTTCGTAGCACTCCCAGGTTTCACCGATGGTTCCTCGGTGGTGGAACAGGTGTCCCTGGTGGTGTCGCGACGCAGATTACCGGCGGCGGGAACCGGACCCGCCGCCGGGCCGACTACTACGGTGGTGGTGCAACAGGTGTCCCCGAGGTATCAGGCCTGGCGTGGGGTCAGTGCGAGTTCGAAGGTGTTGCCGTCTCCCTGGAAGAGGGTGCTCACGTACGAGGTGAACGCGCCGCAGCCGGTCAGCGGCGCGAGCGAGTAGGTGCCGGCGAGCGCGCCGCCTTTCGCCATGGTGAAGCCCTCACCGGTACGCAGTTCCGCCGTCGACGGCGCCGAAGTCCGGCAGGACGGCCCGGTGCTGACCGGCATGCCGACGAGGGTCACGAGCGGAAGCACGGTGGTGAACCGGGGCCGCGCGACGAAACCGGTCCCGGCGAGGTCGCCTCCCTGCGGTCCGTCGGCGACGAACTCCAGATCGGCCGAGCCCGGCAGGAAGCCGAACAGCCGGAAGTCGGCATGCGCCTTGTCGAACACCGGGCCGCCGCTGAACACGGTGGCCGCGGTGGGGCTCAGGTCGAAGGTGCCGGTGAGCGGCGCCGCTGCGCCCAGCGCTTTGACGCCGGTCTTCCCGGCGACCGCGTACCGGTGTCCCGCGGGTTTCTCACCGAGTTCGAAGGAGAGCAGGATCGGGTCCTGGCCGGGGTCGAGCGCGCAGTCCGAGGTGAACGAGCCGAGCCCGGTGAAGGAACCGTCGGCCTTCTTCGGGGTGAGACGGGTGGTGAAATCGCCGACGGTCAGCGTCGTCTTGCCCGGTTTCGCCAGCGTGATGGTGGGCACCGAGCCGGTCGCCACCGTGGCGAACGTACCGGACGGCGGGAGATCGGTCTTCGCGACATTGAGCGGGATGCGCACGGGAAGCGGGTTCGCGTCGCCGTTGACCAGTGTCACGCCCGCCGCGGCGGTGCCTTCGATGGTGGTGGCGCCGACGAGGTTCAGCCCGCGGGCCGCCTTGTCCGGCACGGTCACCGTGATGGTCAGCCCGGAGGTGGTGAGCGTGCCGCCGGGCGCCGTCGGTACTTCGAAGTCGGCCTTGATGTCCACATCGAGCTTCTGCAACCCGATCAGCGGGAACGGGCAGGTGAACGACAGCTTCTTGTCGACCGGCGTACCGGCCGCCGCGCTGCGGACGGCGACGAACAGCAGGCAGCCGGCGGTGATCAGCACGACGAGGCCCGCCGCGAGCAGCATCCGGACGTTGGCACGAAGGGGCATGGTCGCCTTCCCGAAAACGGCACCGGCCCCCGTCGCGGGAGGCGACGGGGACCGGCTGCTGACTTACTTCTTGGTGAGGTTCAGGTCCAGCGTGTTGCCGTCGCTCTTGGCGAACGCGCTGACCCAGTCGTTCAGCTGACCGCAGTTCTGCAGGGCGGACAGCGAGTAGGTGCCGGTGAGCTTCCCGCCCTTGAGCAGGTCGAAGTCCGGACCCGTGGTCATCTCGCTGGTGGACGGGCTGACCGTGCCGCACTTCGGGTCGGTGCTGATGGGGATCCCGAAGATCTGCACGCTCGGCAGGAACACGTTGAACTTGATGTGCGCCTTGAACCCGGTGCCGACGAGCTCACCGGTCTGCTTGCCGACCTGTTCGACCTTGATCTCCGAACGCCCGTCGATGAACCCGAACAGCTTGAACTGGGTGGACGACGGGTCGAGCTTCAGGTCACCGGTGAACGTCTTCGAGGCGAGGTCCACGTCCGCGTCGAAGCCACCGTTGATCGCGGCCGTGCTGCCGAGCGACTTCAGCGCGGTCTGTCCCTTGATGCCGAACGCGTACTTGATTCCGCCGCCACCGGGGGTGGAGGTGGGCGGAGTCGTCGGCGTGGTCGGCGTCGTGGGGGTGGTGGGCGTGGTCGGGGTGGTGGGCGTGGTCGGGGTGGTCGTGCCGCCACCACCTTCACCGATCTTGATCGTGGCCAGGGTGTTGTTCTGGCCGGGATCCTGCGTGCACGGCGCGTCGATCGTGCCGTCCGGCGTGATGCCGGTGACCGAACCGTCGGCCTTGCGCGGGGTGACCTTCAGCTGAATGTCACCCACGGTGATCTTCGCCTCGCCGGGCTGGTTGAAGGTCAGCGAAGGTGTCTTGCCCGCCGCGTTGACCGTCATCTCGCCCGAGGTGGGGATGTTCTGCTTGGCGATGTCGTTCGGGACCTTCACCGGGAGGTTGAGTCCCGGCGCCGCCACGGTCGCCGCCGCGATGGCCTGGCCTTCCAGCGTGGTCGCACCGATCAGGTTGAGCCCGCTGACCGTGTCCGCGTTGATCGTGGAGACGGCCTTGATGTCGAACGTGCCGGTCGGCTGACCGGTCTTGACCGACAGCGGGAGATCGGTGTTGATGACCACCTTGAGCGACTGCGACCCCACGAGCGGCAGGTTGCAGTGGTAGTTGAGCGGGAGCGAGATCGGATCGGCGACACTGGACTGTGCCCCGACCACGAGTACCGCGGTGGCAAGCCCCACGGCACCGGCAGCGGCGGCGGCGACCGCCTTCTTGGTTCCTCTACGGTGACTCACGATCGTCCTTCCGTGGTATCAACGATGATACGAAACGGCGTACAATTCCCCAGAGCAATGAATATCGGCCCGGGAGAATTCTCCGGGTAGCGACGATGTCTGACGGATCGCAACCGAACAGTAAACTAACGACGCGTACGCACCGCTATCAAGTGCTTCCCCGGAAAAGTTGACGCGCCACCGGTAAATTGTCACGCTGGCACGGTGCGACGGAGGTGTTCCTAGTAGCGGCACATGGGTTTCCCCAGTTCAGAGCCGGATCAAGCCGCTCGCGGAACCGCTGACGAGGGTGACAATCGCGCCCGGGAAAACTATCTCGCGCATGCCAATCCGCCTTTTCCGGCCGCCGCCCGCCTTGCCTGCCGGATTCTTTCGTGAGTAACCTCGCGGTTCAGCAAGCCGGTCACCGCCGACCATCGCGGAATCCCGCTCGTCGCGCCGGGGCAGGCCCTCTTTCGCCGAATTCGACGGGGAAACCATGAAAAGAATGCGCCGCACGGCAGCGCGAATCGCGTTCGCCGCCGTCTCCGTGACCGCCGCGTCGGTCCTGCTGACCGCCTGCGGGCCGGACGACCCCGCCGACGCGGGCAGGCACGCCGACCCGGCCGCGCTCGCGTGGGTGGACAAGGTGTGCTCGGGCGTCGCGACGGGCTCGGCGAAGCTGTCCCAGCCGCCCGCGTTCGATCCCGGCAACCCGCAGGCGACGAAGACCGCCATGGTGAGCTTCCTGAACTCGCTGTCCGCCGCGCTCGACGACATGGCGGGCGGGATCCGCAACGCCGGCGTGCCGCCGGTCCCGGATGGACAGTCCGCCGTGGACAAGGCCACCACCACACTCGGCGAGACCAAGTCGAAGGTGTCCGCCACCTTGACCCGGATGCAGGACGCGAAGGTCACCGACCAGGCGAGTCTGCAGAAGGTCGTCGCGGACGCGGACAGCACGATGAGCGGGCTGAGCGAGCCGGAAGGCCCGATCAAGCACCTGCGCACCAACCCTGAACTGGATCTCGCCTTCACCGAGTCCACGACCTGCCGCCAGGTCTACGGCGGCAACGCCTGACCCCCCGACCAGCCACCCTGCCCTGGAGGCCCGGCCGTGCCGACCCCGTTCCCCCGTCCGTCCCGCCGGGCGCTCGCCGTCGCGCTGGCGATCGTCCTGTCCGCCGGTCTCGTGACCGTGTTGACCGGAAGCCCGGCGAGCTCCGCCGTCCCGGCGGCGTCCGACGACTCGTTCTACACCCCGCCTTCCCCGCTTCCGGCGGGCAAACCGGGTGACATCATCCGCTCGCGTGTCTCGAAAGCCGGTCCGCGTAAGGATTCCGTCAACGCGTGGCAGGTCATGTACCTGTCGACGAACGCGCTCGGGCAGCCGGACGCGGTGACCGGGACCGTGCTGGTGCCGAAGAACGTGGACCCGGCGAAGGCGCCGATCGTCTCGTTCGCCGCCGGTACGCACGGTCCCGCGTTCACCTGCACGCCGTCGAAGATGATCGACATCGGCGCGTTCTACGAGCAGTCCGGTCTCGACGACGCGCTCGACGCCGGGTACGCCGTCGCCCTCACCGACTACGAGGGCTACCGCCAGGATCCGAAGACGACCTACGTGGTCGGGCGTTCGGAAGGCCCGGCGGTGATCGACGCCGTCCGCGCCGCGCAGCGTCTGCCGGAGGCGAAACTGTCGGCCGACGCCAAGGTGCTCTTCCGCGGGTACTCGCAGGGCGGCGGAGCGGCCGCCTGGGCCGGGGAGCTCCAGCCCGCCTACGCGCCGGAGCTGAACCTCGTCGGCGTCGCCGCCGGCGGCGTGCCCGCCGACCTCGTCCAGGTCACCCTGCAGCTCGACGGGAAGTTCGGTTTCGGTGTCTTCGCCTACGCCCTGATCGGCCTGGACAACGCCTACCCCGAACTGAAACTGGACTCGTTCCTCAGCGACAACGGCCGCGTGAAGCTCGCGGAGATGCAGAAGAACGCGTGCACGTTCGAGCTGCTCACCACCTATGCGAACAACAAGATCGCCGACTACACGACCAGCGCCGGGTACGTTCGTCCGGAATGGGTGAAACGCCTCAACGAGAACAAACTCGGCGGCACTCCCCCCAAGGTCCCGGTGTTCCTCTACCACGCCACCCAGGACCAGCTCGTGCAGTTCGCCCAGGCCGACGCGTTGCACAAGGCCTACTGCGCCGCCGGGGTCAAGACGACCTGGAAGACCTTCGAAACCGACCACATCACGGCGGTCTACACCGGGAACGCCGACGTGCTCGCCTTCCTCAAGGACCGGGTCGCGGGTGCTCCGGCGACGTCGAACTGCGCCTGATGCCCAGGTCGTGAGTGGCGATTGCGCGTGTGCGGCGGGACGGCGCACGTGATCAGACGGACGACACGCGTGACTGGACGGACGCCACACGCGCAGCCGGAGCCGGTCCCGTGTCGTCCGCCTGGACACGCGTGTCGTCCGTCTGGACACGCGTGTCGTCCGTCTGGACACGCGTGTCGTCCGTCTGATCACACGTGTCGTCCATCCGATCACGCGACCCAGCGTCCTTTGTGGACAAAAAGCGAGTCACACGTCGGCGGGCCGCAGCCGTTCCGCGCGCAACGCCAGCTCGATCCGCAGCCGCTGATCCGGATCGTCCAGCCGCTCGCCGAACAGCTCGGAAAGCCGCCGCAGTCGCGCTCGCACCGTCTGCGGGTGCACGGCGAGCTGCCGGGCGATCTCGGGCGCGCTCCCCCGCGTCTGCACCTGGGTGAGCAGGGTCGCGGACAGCTCGTCGTGCTGACGCGGCGCCAGCCCCGACAACGGTTCCAGCGCCTCGCCCGCCAGCCGGTCGAGCAGGAACTCGTCGGCGAGCAACAGCAGCGTGGTGATGTGCTCCTCGCACCAGAGCACCGGCCCGACCGTGGTGATCATGCCCCGCTGGGCGAGCTCGGACGCGCGGCGCGCGATCCGGTACGACTCGGCGGCCTGCGCGGTCGGGACGGACACCCCGACCGTCGCCGACCAGCCGGACGGCAGCTCCCGCAGACCGCTCAGGTCGGCTTCGGGGCAGGCCACCAGCGCACCGGGCAGGTCGGAGACGAGATCGACGGGAACCGCCGAGGGCAGCAGCCCGGCCGGGAACGGGGGCGCTCCGGGTGACGCGGTGAAGACGACCGCCGTGATCCGCTCCGGGATCCGCCAGCCGATGGCGACGGCGAGCGCGCCGGCGTCGGCCTGGCTGTACCCGGTGCCGCCGGCCAGCAGCCGGAACAACCGCGCCCGCTGCTCCGCGGGACCGGTCGCCTCCGCCTGCGCGGCGTTGTAGCCGTCCGCCAGCGCCATCGTCACCTCGACGACGTCGCCGAAGAGGCACTCGGCCGCGCCATAAAGGACGTCGCCGGGGAGCTGGAGCTGACGGCCGATCGAAGCGATCGAACGCCACAGCACCCGGCTAGAGACCCTGAACGCCGCCTGCGCGGCTTCCCGGCTGAGTCCTTGATGGAACGCGATCCGCCCCTGCGCGCGGAAATCGACCAGGAGGTCGTTCTGCAGCAGTTCGGGGACGCCGACCCGGTCGATGGCGCGTTCGATACTGCGCCGGGTCAGCTCGACGGCCGCCGCGCGGGCCTCGCCGTCGCTGAACACCTCGGCGCATTCACCGACCTCGGACATCACGCCTTCGACGCAGTGCCGGGCGATCGCCGGGATCCGCGGGCGGACGGCGTCGCCGAGTTCCCTCGGCAGGCGTGCCCAGAGGGCGCCGACGGGCTGCCAGCTCACGTGTGCGATCCCCCGTTGAGAAGTTGGCCGACGATTACGGGCACCAATTCCCTTTCGTCCGCGCGCCACCGGCGCACTCGAATGCACGGAGCGTAGAACCGTCGACACATCCGTGTCAAAAGACGTCACACCGAAACGCCCGTCCGTTGTCACCTCGGTGAGCCCCGCGACTTTCCGTTGCAAATTCAACGTCACATTCGGGGTACAGGCCGTCCGCCGATCCAGTACAAACGGCCCCGCACCGTTCCCGTCGATCCGACGCGGTCATGCAAACGGATTCATGTTTTTCTCCCCGGTTCGAAGAAAATCAAAGGGTGGTCTTGGTGGTCGAGTACCGCGGTTTCGGCATGCTGGCGACGTTGCCGCGTTCGCTCGGCGAAGAACTGCGTCCGTATACCGGGCACGCCGCGGCCGCCATGGTCAAGCAGGTGCAGCGATCGGTCACCGCGTATTCGCAGCCGTTGCGCGGTGTCTTCGGCCGCGTCCTGGTCGTCTCGTGCGAGCGGGCGGTGCGGCATTACGTCGACTGCATCGGCGATCCGGACCTCCCCCACGACCGCTGGATCGACTTCTACCGCATGCGCGGGCGGATGGAGTTCGCCGAGGGCCGGAGCCTGGAACCGTTGCACGACAGCGTGACCGTCGGCGCGCGGGCGGCATGGCGGGCGATGCGGCCCATCGTGCGCGGGCTCGGCGTCGGTCTCGACGTCATCGCGCTCGCGGCGGAGTCCGTCTTCGTCTACGTCGACGAGCTGTGCGCCACGACGATCGAGGGATACCAGCAGGCGGAAGCCAGGGCCGCCGGCGCGATCCCGCTCCGGCGGCGACGCCTGCTGGAGCTGATCGCCCAGGCACCGGACGGCTCGGCGTGCAGTATCGCCAGCCTGGCCGACGGGGCGGGCTGGCGGGTTCCGAGCGCCGCCGCGATGGTCGCCCTCCAGCGTGCCGCGGGCGCTCCCGCCTTCCCGGAGCACCTCCTGGACGACACCGTGCTGGCCGACCTCGACAGCGCGGAGCCGTATCTGCTCACCGCGGACCCCGACACCGACCTCGCCCCACTGAAGGACGCGTTGGACGGCTGGCGGGTGGCCGTGTCCCCCGTCGTACCGCTCACCGACGCCCCGGCCGCCCTCCGCACCGCCCGCCGCGCGCTCCTGCTGACCGGCGAGGACGCGCCCGGCCCGATCATCTGGTGCCGGGACCACCTCGCCACGCTGTGGCTGCTCGCCGAAGACTTCCTCGGCGCCGAACTCGCCAAGCAGAGCCTCGACCCGTTCACCTCGCTGAGCGAGAAACAGCAGGAACGGCTCAGCGAAACCCTGTTGGCGTGGCTGGAAACCCGGGGCGGGGCACCGGAGATCGCACAACGGCTCGGCGTGCACCCGCAGACTGTGCGGAACCGTCTCCGTCAGCTGGAGGAGCTGTTCGGCGACCGCCTCAGGGACGCCGACGACCGGTTGAACATGCAGCTCGCCCTGCGCGCGCAGCGCCTCATGCGCGCTCACCGGCGCGACGAAGGGACCTGATGCGCCGCACTCGCCGTTCCGGTGGCCGCACGGTGGGGAGCACCCAGCGGAGGCCGCGGCGGGCGTGCTTCGCCCTCGGCTGGTCGACGTGGAAGTCCGCCCGGCAGGCCATTGCGTTTCTCCCCGTGGTGACGGGTGTTTACCGACGCTTTCCTGAATACCGGGACGGTGGGAAAATGTCGATGCGCAATAGCCCGTCGTCCCCGCTTTTGGCATCCGGCTCGGGGTCGGTACCGGCATTCTTGTCACGCGGGTCGCAATCGCCCGACGTGTCCCGCGACACGCTGACGAACCGGCCGTTCCACACGTTATTTTGACGCCTGACAACGGAAAGGCGGGACATGGCCCTCCAAGCGCGCACACTGACCCTGCACGGCCGGGAAATCCGGCTGCGGGAATACGTTCCGTCCACAAAGGACACCGCGGGCGAGCCGCTCGTGCTGCTGCACGGGATCTCGGGCAGCGGCGAGACCTGGGTCCCGTTGCTCGACCATTTCGAGCGGAGCAGGTTCGGGCGCCGCGTCCTCGTCCCGGACCTTCCCGGCCACGGCGATTCGGCCGCCCCGCGAGCCGACTACGGCCTCGGCGCGATGGCCAGCGTGGTGCGCGACGTCCTCGCGCTCACCGGGAACCGGCACGCCACCATCGTCGGGCACTCCCTCGGCGGCGGGATCGCGATGCAGTTCGCCTACCAGTTCCCCGAGATGTGCGCCCGCCTGGTGCTCGTGGGCAGCGCCGGACTCGGCCCGCAGGTGACCCCGGTACTGCGCGCGACGGCGCTGCCGGGGGCCAAGGTGACGCTGTCCCTCGCGGTCAACCCGGCCACCGTCGCGATCGCACGCGGACTCGCCGCGGCATGCCGGTCCCTCGGCGGGAAACTCTCCCCCGAGACCCGCGAGCTGACCCGTCACCTTGCGTCACTGGCGGACCCGGGCAGGCGGCGCGCCTTCCTGTTCATCGCCCGCAGCCTGATCGACCTCCGCGGCCAGCGCGCGAGCGCGATCGACAAGCTCTACCTCGCCAGGGAGGTGCCGACGCTCGTCGTCTGGGGCGCGCACGATCCGCTCATCCCGGTCGCGCACGGCCGGAAGACGGCGGAAGTGCTGCCGGACAGCCGATTGACCGTGTTCGAAAATGCGAAACACTTTCCACATGTGGCCGACCCGGCCCGGTTCGCCGGCGAGCTCGAAGGCTTCCTCGCCGCGACCGCGCCCGCCAGGCTGAGCCTGGACGAGGTCGTCGAGGTGCTCATCCGCGCCAGCGAGGCGGCGAAAGAGCCCGGAAACGTCCAGGAAAAGTTGTCATCCGGACGCCATCTCAAGCCTGCCTAAATGTCACTCGCCGCCGGTTCGGACCACCCGTTCGGGTGTAGTCCATCCAGGTGGCCGATCAAGCTCCCGCCAGCCGTTGACAGTCCTCTCGGCCGGATTTTATGTTGCGTGAGCCACAAAATCTGGATCGGCTTCACCGTTGAAGAGGCTGATTTTGTTGCCAGCAAGGATAAAAACATGACCGACTTGGATACCGGATTCTCGCGGCACGATCTGCGGACCGCACGACCCGACCCCGACGTGCGCCACCCCGCCACCCCGCACCGCCAGCCACCGGGTCCGGTCCAGCGACCGCGCGCCTTCACGCCGGCACCGAGAACCCCAGTGGAGAACCGACCTGTGCGCAGCACCGGTGCGAATGGACTGTGGGCGTCACTGCCCAGAGACCTGGGCGAGCGGTTCCGGCCGCGGGCCGACCCCTTGGCACGAGCCATCCTGCAGGAGGTGCAACGAGCCGTCCCCGAATACGCGCAGCCGTTGGAAGGCGCGTTCGGACAGATGATCACGCAGGGTATCCGGCAGGCGATCCTGCACTGCCTCGACACCGTCGGTCAGGGGACGGCGCCGCTCGACAAATGGTCGGCGGTGTTCCGCAACCTCGGAAAGGTCGAATTCAGCGAAGGCCGCAGTCTCGACTGTCTCCAGACGGCGTACCGCGTCGGCGGCCGTGTCGCGTGGCGGCACGTTTCGGAATTCGGGCAGGCGATCGGAGCGGACGCCGATCTCCTGTGCACCGCGGCCGAGGCGATTTTCGCTTACGTGGACGAGATTTCCGCACTGTCCATCGAGGGCTACACGGCCGCTCAAGAACGGGCCGCGGGCACCAGGGCGAGACGCAGGCGCCGGTTGCTCGAACTGATGCTCTCCGATCCCCCGTCCTCACCGCAGTCGATCGCGTCGCACGCGGCGAACGCGCAGTGGGCACTGCCCACCGAGGTCACGGTCGTCGCGCTGGAACGACGGCTCGGCCCACTGGACCCCGACAGCGCCGATCTGGACGCCGACGTCCTGGTCGACTTCGAAGGTCCGAAGCCCTGCCTGGTCACCGGCGACCCGGACAAGCACCTGAAGGACCTCGCCGAGCGGCTTCCCGGCTGGCGCGCGGTGATCGGCCCGGCCGTGCGGCTCACCGAAGCGCCGCGTTCCCTGCTGTGGGCCCGCCGCACGCTGCGGCTGGTCCAGCGCGGGGTCCTGCCGGACAATCCGGTCACGCGGTACAGCGACCACCTGTCCACCCTGTGGCTGCTCGCCGACGAGTTCCTGGTCCGTGAGCTGTGCACGCGCAGCCTCGCCCCGTTCGACGACCTCACGCCCAAACAGCGGGCGCGGCTCGGGGAGACGCTGCTGATCTGGCTCCAGTCCCGGGGCAGTGCTCCGGAGATCGCGAAGAAACTCAAGGTCCACCCGCAGACCGTCCGCTACCGCATGCACCAGCTCATCGATCTCTTCGGCGACCGGTTGAACAACGCCGACGACCGGCTCGACATGGAGATCGCCCTGCGTGCGGAGGCCCTGCTCGCCGACGACTGACCAGATCAGCGTTTCCCACTCACAACGAGGTGACGAGGTGACCCGACCGCAGGACGCCCGCAGCGGGGTCGAGGCGACGTACGGACCGCTGCTCACGCCCGCCCGGCCGGGTGGGTCGAGCGGGCGTCCGGTCCAGCTCTGGGCGCTGCTGCCGAGAGAACTGGCGACCGTGTTCCGGCCAGGGCTGGGCGATACGGCCGGGGAGGTGGTCCGGGAGATCCAGCGGACCATCCCCGAGTACGCGCGGCCACTGGACGGCGCGTTCGGGAAGGCGCTCAAGACCGGCGTGCAGATGGCGTTCGTGCAGTTCCTCGAGCGCCTCGGCAACCCCGAGGGGCCGTCGGAGGACCGGCGGAGCGTGTTCGTGAGCCTGGGTGTCCAGGAGTTCCATCAGGGCCGCAACGTCGACGTCCTCCAGGCGGCCTACCGCGTGGGTGCCAGGGTGACCTGGCGCCGGATGGCCGAAGTGGGGCGCCGTGCGGGGGTGCCTTCCGCGACGCTGTGCTTGCTCGCGGAAGCCATCTTCGCCTACATCGACGAGCTTTCGGCACTCTCGGTCGAGGGCCACGCGGAGGCACGGGAAAAGGCCGCCGGCGCACTGGAGCGCCGGCGGCACCGGCTGATGGAACTCCTGCTCGCCGAACCCCCGTCGCCGCCCGAGGTCGTCAAACACGCCGCCGACCTGGCCCGCTGGCAACTACCGGACCTGCTCGTCGCCGTCGCCCTCGACCAGCCGCCGGACGACGCCCCACCGGCCGCGCTCACCGACTTCGAGAGCACCTCACCCTGCCTGCTGCTGCCCGCTCCGGAACCGGACGAACGGGAGCGATTCGCGGAAGCTCTGGCGGTCAGGCGGGCCGCGATCGGCCCCGCGGTCCCGCCCGTCTTCGCGGCCCGTTCCCTGCGTGCCGCTCGCGAAGCCCTGCGGCTCGTCGACTCCGGCGCGCTCGTGGACGAGCCCGTGACGTGGTGTGTCGACCATCTTTCGCGCCTGTGGCTGCTCAAGGAACCCTTCCTGGCCGCCGAGCTCGTCCGGGAACGGCTCGGGCCGCTGGCCGGGCTGACCGGCAAGCAGCATTCACGGCTGGCGGGGACGCTTCTGGCGTGGCTGGAGACCTGCGGGAACGTGCGCGAGGTGGCGGAACGGCTCGCGGTGCATCCGCAGACGGTGCGTTCCCGCGCCCAGGAACTGGAGGCGCTGTTCGCGGACGGGCTGCGGGATCCTGAGCGGCGGTTCGAGATGATCCTTGCTTTGCGGGCTGCTCCTTCTTGACGGTTTCGCGCGTGAAGGCCCCCTTCCCTCTGCTGAGCCGAGGGAAGGGGGCCTTCACGCGCTGGCTCGTCGCGGGTGCCGCGGCTGACGTTGCGAAAGTGGCTTTCGCAACCCTCGGGCCAGACGCGGCTCCCCGACGTCAGGCGGCAGCCAAAGCGGTCACCCGCCACTTCCCCTCAGCCCGTTCCGCACTCACGCTCAGCTGAGCCGCCCCCGTACTCCGCTGCCCATCCCCCCGCACACCCGTCTGGTCGAGAAACACCAGCAGCGAAGCCCGGTCCCCATCGAGGACCTTGACACCCGAGACCACCGCGGTCGAGGTCACGACCAGCTTTTGCTCCGCCGCGAGCCCCCGCACCTGCGCGAACAGCTGGTCGTACTGTCCCAGCGCCGGCCCGGTGAGGACCGCCTTCGCGGCTTGCTCGCTCTTGGCGGGGTCGTCGTAGCGGTAGGAGAAGACGGTGCCGAGCGCCTTGCCGATCTGGTCGCTGACCTCGGCGGTGGTGGCGACGTCGGTCAGCGCGGTGTTGTGCGTCAGCGCCGCCGTCGCGTCCCTTGCCTCGATGGCGAACCACCCCGCGAGGCCCGCCATCACCAGCGCGATCGCGCCGAAAACCACCGCGCCCCGCCGCCGCACCGGAGCGACGACGACCGGGCCCTCCTCAGGCACCTCAAGCAAGGCGACCCGGGTGCTCCCGCCCATCTTCCCGGCCACCTTCACCGCGCGCCGTGCCGGTTTGTCGGCTCGTTTCGTGGTCATCGCGTCCTCCGTCAGGGCTTTCCGGTGTCGGTCACCGGCACCTGGCCGAGCGACGTGACGCGCCACCCGTCCGGTGTCCGGGTCAGGCCGGCGCGGAACCGGTTGTGCTTGGTCACGGCTTCCCCGCCTTCTGGCCGCACCTCGAGTTCGACCGAAGCGATCACCTCGGCCGCCCCGCCGCCACTATCCACTTCTGTCACCGCGGCGTCGACGACCCGGCCGGTGGTAACGGTCTTCGCCTGGCCGATCCGGCCGAGGCCGCCTTCCCGGTCGCGCGCCAGCTCTTCGTGCAGCGCGCCGCCGGACAGGTTCAGCCAGTTCTGGTAGCCCTGTTCCGCCTGCCGGTAGTCCAAAGTGGTCAGTGCGGCGACCGATTGCCTGCCCACCTGCAAGGCCTCGTCGCGGACCGTGGCCCGTGCGACGCCGTCGTCGTGCGCGGCGTCCCACCACGAGTAGCCGAACCAGGCCGCCGCCGCGGTGGCGACGGCTGCGAGGAATGCGGCGATCCGGGTCATGGCCTTCACCTCCTGGGCAAGTTCTGCGAGCCGCGCACGTTCGTCGGATTGCCCTTCGGCAGGGCACAGCGCGCCGCGGTGTTCAGCGGACGCGGCGAGGTGTCGAGTCCGTCGCGATAGCCGGTCCCGTAACCGGTGACGCACGGCGGCGGATCGAAGAACGTCAGCGAGAGGCCGACGTGCGCGCCGTCCGGCCCCATGATCGCGTGCCCGGCGGCGACCGCTTTCGGCGCGGTGACCAGTAGCTGCTCGATGCCGTCCTGCCGCGTTTCCAGTACGTCCGCGGTGGTCAGCAGGTTCGCCAGCAGGATGCCGAGGCTCGGCCCGGTCTCCCGCAGCAGCGTGCTGACCTCGTTCGCGGCCGCCGGGACGGCCGGGATCAGCCGTCGCAGATCGCCGTCGGAGCTCTTCAACGTCGCGGCGAGCAGTTTCGC
Source organism: Amycolatopsis sp. WAC 04169 (assembly GCF_003947535.1). Lineage (NCBI taxonomy): Bacteria > Bacillati > Actinomycetota > Actinomycetes > Pseudonocardiales > Pseudonocardiaceae > Amycolatopsis > Amycolatopsis sp. WAC 04169. Next base: position 224,065 of record NZ_QHJI01000010.1, read on the forward strand.
GTTCGCGCCGAACGAGCGGATCGCGTCCGCCTGCGAGACCTGGGTGTCGAGCACGGTCTGCGCGTCGGTCACGAACCTGGTCAGCGGGCCGACATGCGCGCTCGCCGCCTGCACGAACTCGATCCCCCTGCCGACGAGCTGATCCAGCGCCGGGCCGGCGTCGGAAGTCGCGTTGTACAGCTCGTCGACCACGGTCCGCAGCGCCGGCTTCGGCACCGAGTTCGCGAAAGAGTCCACACTGGACAGGACGACGTCCACCGGCAGCGGGATCTTCGTGTCCGCCTCGGCGATCACCGAACCGTCCCGCAGCATGGCGCCGTTGTCGCGGCGCGGCCGAAGGTCGACATACTGCTCGCCGACGGCGGATCGGTTGGCGACGACGGCTTCGGTGTCCGCGGGCACCTCCGGGCCGCCCGGCTCGATTTCGAGGTCCACCTCCATCCCGGAGGCGGTCAGCCGCAGTTCCCCGACCCGGCCGATCGGCACGCCCCGGTAGGTGACCTCGGCGTTGCTGAAGATGCCGCCGCCGGTCGCGAGGCGCACCTTGACGGTGTACCCGCGATCGAGCACCAGTTTGTCCAGCCCCGCGTACGTCGCGCCGACGTACGCGACGCCGAGGACGGCGATGGTCACGAAGACCACCAGTTGCACGCGGACGAACTTGGTCAACATCAGCGGCCACCACTGTTCTTGAAGGTCAGGAACGTGTTCAGGTAATCACCGCGGATGGCCTCGAGCGCAGCGTCGGGGAACGGGAAGGTGAAGATCATCTCCATCGCCTTCGGCAGTTCGTCCCCGGACTCGGCCAGCTTCCGCAGCAACGGTTCGAGTGCCTTGAGGTCGGCGACGAGGTCGTCCTTGCTGCGATTCACCGTGTCGACCGCGACCGAAGTGAGCCCGTCCAACGACTTCAGCATCCCGACCAGTGCCTGACGCTGCTGGTTCAGCACCTCGATGCCGGGGGTGAGCCCGTTCAGGGTCGCCTTGATCTCTTCGGTGTTCGCGTTCAGTGTCCCCGCGAGTTTGTTGACGCTCTCGATGGCGCGGGTGATCTCCGCCTTGTGTTCGTCGAGCCCGCGCACGAAAACGTCCAAATTGGACAGAAGGCTGCGTGCCGCGCTCTCCTTGCCGCCGAGCGCGTCGTTGAGTTCACGGGTGATGTTCTGGACCTGCGCGACACCACCGCCGTTGAGCAGCAGGGAAAGCGCGCCGAAGACCTCCTCGATCTCCGGGGTCAGCGAAGAACTGGCCAACGGGATCACCGCGCCGTCGACCAGCCGTCCGCTCGGCGTCCCCTCCGGAGGCGGCGCGAGCTCGACGAACTTCTCGCCGAGGATGCTCGCCTGCCGCAGCCGCGCGACGGCGTTGGCCGGCAGGTTCACATCACCGTTGATGAGCAGGCCGACCACCGCGCTGCGGCCGTCCGGCGCCAGATCGACGGTCCGCACCTGGCCGACCGGGACGTCGTTGACCTTCACCCCGGACTGCGGCACGAGGTCAAGCACGTTGGTGAAACTCGCCGTGACGTGGATCGGGCGCTCTCCCAGCGCGGCACCTCCCGGCAGCGGGATGTCGTAGACGTCGACACCGTCGCTGCAGCCGGGGGCGGCCAGCACGAGGACGAGTACCGCGGCGATCCGGGTTTTCATTTCGCCCCCGAGAATTCGGTGAGGTTCCCTCGTCCGTCCAGCGTTCCCGCGCCCTGGTTGTACGCGCCGAGCACGTTCGCCAGCGCGTTCGGCGCGGCGTCGAGTGCTTCGCTCAGCGACGCCTTCTGCTGGGTGAGGAGCTTGGTGATCTCGGCGAGTTTGTCCACATCGGACTTGACCTTGCCCCGGTTGTCCTTGATGAAGCCCTGCACCACGCTGAGCGCCTCGGTGAGTTCGGTCATCGCGCCGGAGAACTGGTCCCGCTGATCGGCCAGGATCTTGCTGAGCGAGGAGATCTGCTGGATCGCCTGTTTCACCTTGCCGTCGTTCGCGGCGAGCATCGCGGTGAACTTGCTGATGTTGTCGATCGAGGTGAAGAGGTCGTCCTTGGAGTCGCTCGCCGTCCTGGCGAACTCGCCGAGGTTCTTGATCGCCTCGCCGAGTTTGCCGCCGTTGCCGTCGAGGTAGGTCGCGGCCTTGGTGAGGACGTCGCTGACCGCGCCGTCCCGGTTGGCGCCCTTCGGTCCCAGCGCGGTCATCAGCTGGTTGAGACTGCCCAGGAGTTCGTCGACCTCGACCGGGGTGACCGTGCGCTCGGGCGGGATCCGCGCGTCGCCGCCCAGCTCCGGTCCGCCGAGGTACACCGGGGTGAGCTGCACGTACCGGTCGGCGACCAGGCTCGGCGTGATCACGACGGCGCCGACGTCCGCGGGCAGCTTGACGTCGGGTCGCACCGTCATGGTCACCTCGACGTTCGTGCCGCGCGGTTCGACCTTGGTCACCGAGCCGATCGGGACTCCGAGCACTCGTACCTCGGTGTTCGGGTACACCCCGACGGTCGCGGTGAAGAACCCGGTCACGACGCGGTCGGCCTGCCGGGTCAGCAGCGGCCAGGCCGCCGTCACCAGCAGCCCCGCGACGACGGCGACCGCGAGCCGCCGCATCCAGGCCCGCCGCCGGGCGTGGGCGCCGAGATCCGTGAGTGTGAAGTGGCGTCCCATCAGCGTCCCCCTTGCCTCGAAGGCATGCAGCTGCCCGGCGTGCCGCCGGTCGGGACGAGCCCGCAGATGTAGGTGTCGATCCACCGGCCGTTGCCGACCGCGTTGCCGAGCAGCCGGTAGAAGGGGCCGGCGAGCCGCAGGCTTTCGTTGAGCTTGTCCTGGTTGCGCAGCAGCACGGTGGCGACGCGATCGAGCTGGTCGAGCGCGGGACCGAGCGTCTTCTGGTTGTCCGCCACCAGTCCCTTGAGCTGGATCGACAGGTTCTTCACCCCGCTGAACAGCTTCGCGATCGCGTCCTTGCGCGCGTTCAGCTCCGTGAGGAGCGTGTTGCCGTCGCGGATCAGTGCCTCGATCTGCTGCGAACGGTCACCGAGCGTCTTGGACACCTTGTTCGTGTTCTCGAACAGCTTCACGAGTTCCTGATCCCGGGAAGCGAGCGTCTTCGACAGCGCGGTGATGCCGTCGAAAGCTGTCCGGACCTCCTGCGGTGTGGAGGCACCGAGGGTTTCCGACAGCGTTCCGAACGCCTTCGCCAGCTGATCGGTGTCGATCGCGCCCACCGTGTTCGCAAGGTCGTTGAACACGGTGGTGACGTCGTACGGCGAGCTCGTGCGCTGCACCGGGATCGGCTCGTCCGGATCCAGTTCGGCGTTGCCGACCGGATCGAGGACCAGGTTCTTCTGCCCCAGCAGGGTTTTGATCTTGATCGACGCGGTGGTCCGGTTGCCGACCCAGGTGTCCTTGACCCGGAACAGGACCTTGACCTTGGCGCCGTCCAGCAGGACGTCGGAGACCTCGCCGACCTTCACCCCCGCGACCCGGACCTCGTCGTTGCGTTTGAGCCCGGCCGCTTCGGTGAACTCCGCCGCGTACGTGGTGCCGCCGCCGATCACCGGGAGATCGTCGGAGAAGAACACCGCCGAACCCGTGATGGTCATCAGCAGCGCCGTGATGGCGCCGACGACGATGGGATTGCGGCTGCGGAAGGGTTTGATCCTCGGCGCTTTCATCGGCACCGTCCCTGGGTCAGCGGGATACCGACCGGCGGACCGCCGGGGGCGGGCGGCGCGTCCGATTTCACCGAGCACAGGTAGAAGTTGAACCACGAACCGTACGAGACCATCGCGCCCATGCGGTCCAGCTTCTTGGGCAGGTTCGCCAGGAACTGCTCGAACACCGGGGTGTTGTCGGCGAGGTTCTTCGACAGGTCGCCGAGGGTGTTGATGCTGTCCTTCAACGGCGCGCGGCCGTCCTGGAGCAGATCCGCGGTGGCCGTGGTGAGTTCGCCGAGCCCGCCGATCGCCTGCCCGATCGGTTTCGCGTCACCGGCGAGCCCGGAGACCAGTTGCGCGGTGACGTCGACGAGCTTGTCGAACTGGTCGCCCTGCGAGTTGAGCGTGTCGAGCACCGTGTTGAGATTTCCGATCACCTGGCCGATCACCTGGTCCTTGCCCGCCAGGGTGTTCGTGAGCGACGCGGTGTGCTCGATGAGGCTGTCGATGGTGCTCCCCTCGCCCTGCAGCACCTGGACGATCTCGAACGACAACTGGTTGACGTCGCTCGGCGAAAGCGCCTGGAACAACGGTTTGAACCCGTTGAACAACGCCGTCAAATCCAGCGCCGGCTGGGTCCGCTCCGGTGGGATCAGCGCGCCCTCGTCCAGCGGCGGCGGCCCGTCCGGACCAGGGTCGATCGAGAGATACCGCTGGCCGACGAGATTGCGGTACCGGATGGTGACCGTGGCCCCGGCCGTGAGACGGCGCTTGTTCTCGACCGAGAACCGCACGTCCGCCAGCCGCCGTTCGACCACGCCGACCGAATCCACCTGGCCGATGCGGACACCGGACATCCGGACCTCGTCGCCGGGGTTGACCGACGTCGCGTCGGTGAACCTCGCGGTGTAGCCGACCGTCGTGCCGACCCCGGAGTTGGCGATGGTGATCGCCAGGATCCCGGTCGCCACCGCGGTGATCACGAAGAAGATCAGGCCTTTGATCGCCGGCCCCGCGACACCCCTCATCGGACGGTCACCTCCGTACCGCGCAACGCCGGGCCCACGAGCACGCTGCTCCAGTCCGGGACCTCGGCCGGCTTCATCCCGAGCGACGGCGCCAGGATCTCGGCGACCAGCCCCCGCTCCCCCTTCGAATTGGCCGGGCCGAGGTCCCCATCGGCGGCGAACGCGACCGCCGCCGAAGACCCGCCGCCGCCATAGCAGCGCGGCCCGCCCTTCTGGTCGAACCGCGGATCGTCCCGGCCCGGCACGTACTTGTCGCGCGGGTCGTGGACGGACAGCGTCACGTGCAGCCCGGGTTCGCCGGTGCCCTTGCCCAACGCCTTCTCCATCACCGGCTTGAGCCGGTTGACCGCGTCGAACAGGCAGGGGAACTCGGGTGCATACCGGGACAGCAGTTCCAGGGTCGGCCTGCTCTTCACGCTGACACCGATGATGTTGTCCTTGTTCTGCACCAAGAACTTGTTCAGGTCGCCGCTCGCGGTGGTGACGCTCGTGTACAGCTTGTCGAGGTCCGCACGAGTGTCCACAATGGTCTTCGCGGTCGTCGAGAGATCCGAGAGGGCCTTGAGGATGTCCGGCGCCGCCCCGGTGTACAGATCCGCCACGTCGGCGAGACCGCTGACGTCGGCCTTGAACTGCGGCATCAGCGGATTCACCTGGTTGAGGAGGTCGTTGAGCTGGACGATGCTGTCCCCCAAGGACTTCCCGCGGTTGTCGAGCGCGAGCGAAATCGCGCCCAGTGAGCTGTTCAGCTTCTGCGGCTGCACCGCCCGCAGCAGGGGCAGCAGGTCACCGAGGACGCGTTCGAGTTCGATCGCGTTGGCCGACCGGTCCTGCCCGATGACGTCGCCGTCCCGCAGCGATCCGCCGGCGGCCCGCTCCGGGAGCACGAGGTTGACGTATCGCTCGCCGAACACCGTCTTCGGCAGCAGCCGCGCCGAGACGTTGCGCGGCAGCTGATCGATCTTCGCCGGGTCGATGGCGAGGTCGATCTCCGCGCCCTCCGCCGTGCCCCGGACCGCCCTGACCTCGCCGAACGGCACACCCCGGACCTTGACCTCGGCGGGCGGGGCCAGCTGGTTGCCGACGCGGTCGGTCTTGAGTGTGACCAGTTCCGCGCGCTCGAAGTCCTTGTTGAAGATCGCGACGGCGAGCCAGCCCAGCAGCACCAGGATGACGAGGAAGATCACCCCCGCCGCCTGCGTTCGTGCCCGCGCGCTCATCCGGACACCTTCACCGTGGTGGTCGCGCCCCAGATCGCCAGGCTGAGAAAGAGATCGAGCACGCTGATCAGCACGATCGACGTCCGCACGGCGCGACCGACCGCCACGCCGACGCCGGCCGGGCCGCCCGCGGCGCGATAGCCGTAGAAACAGTGCGTGAGGATCACGCCGACGCTGAACACGAGCACCTTGCCGAACGACCACAACACGTCTTCAGGAGGTAAGAACAGGGAGAAGTAATGGTCGTAGGTTCCGCCGGACTGTCCGAAGAAGACCACCGTCGTCACCCGCGAGCCCAGGTACGAGATCAGCAGGCCGATCACGTAGAGCGGGATGATCGCGATGAACCCGGCCACGATCCGCGTGGTGACGAGGTAGGGCATGCTGCGCACGGCCATCACTTCGAGCGCGTCGATCTCTTCGGAGATCCGCATGGCGCCCAGTTGTGCGGTGAACCCGGCGCCGACCGTCGCGGACAACGCGAGCCCCGCCGAGAGCGGCGCGATCTCGCGGGTGTTGAAGTACGCGGTGAGGAAGCCGGTCATCGCGGAGATGTTGATCTGGTTCAGCGCGCTGAAACCCTGGAGCCCCACCGTGATCCCGGTGAACACGCACAGGCCGACCATCACGCCGACGGTGCCGCCGATCACCGCGAGCGCCCCGCTGCCGAAGGTCACTTCGGCGAGCAGGCGCACCACTTCGCGGAAGTAGCGGGTGACGGCCATCGGGATCGCCGCGAGCGCGCGGATGTAGAACAGCAACTGGTCGCCCAGCTCGAAAAGACTGTTCCCGGGGCGTTTGAACGCCTCGCGGGCCCGTTCGGGGACGCTGGTCACGGGATCAGGTTCCCTTCGCCGGGACGAGCTGCAGGTACAGCGCGGTCAGGATCGTGTTGACGAAGAACAGGAGCAGGAACGTGATCACCACCGACTGGTTGACGACGTCGCCGACCCCCTTGGGGCCACCTCTCGGGTTCAGCCCCCGGTAGGCCGCGACGACACCGGCGAGGAAACCGAAGATGAACGCCTTGATCGAGCTGACGACGAGGTCGGGCAGCTGGGCCAGCGCGTTGAAACTCGCGAGGTACGCCCCCGGGGTGCCGCCCTGCACGATGACGTTGAAGAAATAGCCGCCGAGCACACCGACGACGCTGACCAAACCGTTCAGCAGCACCGAAACGCCGATGGCCGCTTGGACGCGGGGCACGATCAGGCGGTGGATCGGCGAGACGCCGAGCACCTCCATCGCGTCGATCTCCTCGCGGATGGAGCGGGCGCCGAGGTCCGCGCAGATCGCCGACCCGCCCGCTCCCGCGATGATCAGCGTGGTCACGATCGGACTGGCCTGCTGCACCACCGCGAGGACGCTCGCGGCGCCGTTGAACTGCTGCGCGCCGATCTGGCTCGTGAGCGAACCCAGTTGCAGCGAGATGACCGCGCCGAACGGGATCGACACGAGGATCGCGGGCGTGATCGACACACTCGCGATGAACCAGAACTGCTGGATGAACTCGCGGACCTGCACCGGGCGGCGGAACATCCCGAGGACGACGTCGATCCCCATGGCGCACATGCGGCCGAATTCGCGCAGTCCCGCGGCGGCCTTCTCCGGCGCGCGGGCGAGCAGGGCGACTGGATTGGCCATCGTCAGGCTCCACATCCGTTGGGGGGCGGGCCATCGCCGACGCATCGCAGCCTGAGGTTGGTGACCAGGGTGTTGCCGGGACCGGACACCAGCCCGGTCAGCAACGGGCTCAGATCCTCACGCACCCCGCATCCGGCGAACGCCGGTGTGGCGAAAGTGCTCGTGACCTTCACCGGCGGCGCGGGGAACGCGAGCGGCACCAGGGCCTTGATGTTCACCGCGACCGATTGCGCGGTCCGGCAGTTCGGGCCGACGTCGAGGACCTTGCCGTCCACCTTGGCGTTCGAGAGCTTGATGAACACCTTGTTCGTGACGTCGGTGAGCGCGCAGATGTTGGTGCCGACCGCTTTGCAGTCGCCGTTGGCGCCGGTCTTCACGAGGACCGTGCCGGTGGCGTCGCCGTCCGGGATGAGTGCGACGTCGCCGGTGGCGGGCATGAACCGGAAGGACACGAAATAGCTCGACGTCGGCGGGATGGCGAGTTTGCCGGTGATCGGCACCTGCCCGGAGAAACCGAGGATCTTGCCGTCGAACCGGCCCTGCGGGAAGGTGATGTCCGAACCGAGTTTCGCGACGCGGCTGGTCGTGGGCTGTTGTTCGTCTCCGACGTAGAACCCGAACGTCAGCCCGGCTTGCGCGATGGCGGGTTCCTGCGCGACGGCTTCTCGTGCCTGCTGCGTCCGCGCGGGATCGGCGGAGGCGGAAGCCAAGGAAAGCGCCCCCAGCCCCAGCACCGCCGGGAGTAGGAAGGCGCGCAGAACGCGCCCGGTCAGCACTGACATTCGGGCTTCCTCATTTCGATAGTCCGGCCGAACGGCCAACTGGTGCAGCACGCTACTGACGGAATGCCGGAGGGACAAGTAATCGGGGAACGGCGGCTTCGCGTGGGGAAAAGATTGTAATGGGCGTAACTGTTTTGCCTTGGGTCTCGTGAGTGGTAATGACGGTTCTAACCGTCCTTGCCACTCACGAGGCTCTGGGCATTGCGGCAACGCCGAAAACCCCGCTACGTTCGGCGAATGGAGCAGGCTGCCATCGAGGTGACCGGCCTCGCCAAGCACTACGGTGAAGTGACGGCCCTCGCCGGCGTCAGTCTCCGGGTCGGCCGCGGCACCGTGCTCGCGGTACTCGGCCACAACGGCGCGGGCAAGACGACGTTGATCGACATCCTCAGCACCCGCGTCAAGCCGACCGGCGGAAGCGCGAAGGTGTGCGGTTTCGACGTCGTGCGCGCCGGTCATCACGTCCGGCGGAGGATCGGCGTCACCGGGCAGTTCGCGGCGGTCGACGACGCGCTCTCCGGCCGCGGCAACCTCGAACTGGTCGCCAGGCTGCTGGGCGCGAACCGGCGCCAGGCCAGGGGCCGCGCGGCCGAACTGCTCGCCATGTTCGGCCTCGACGACGCGGCGGACCGGCCGGCGCGGACGTACTCCGGCGGGATGCGGCGGCGGCTCGATCTGGCCGCCGGCCTGGTCGGCTCCCCCGACGTCCTGTTCCTCGACGAACCGACGACCGGGCTCGACCCGCTCAGCCGGGCGGGGCTCTGGGACGGCGTCGAACGCCTCGCGGCGCGCGGCACCACCGTCGTGCTCACCACGCAGTACCTCGAGGAGGCGGACAGACTGGCGGATCACGTCATCGTGCTGGGGCTGGGGCACGTCACGGTTTCCGGGCGGCCGTCGGAACTGAAGGCGCGGCTCGGGGAAAGGACCGCGACGCTGACCTTCGGCACCGACCTGGCCGCCCGCCGGGCGCTGGCCGCGCTGCACCGGCTCGGGATGAGCTGCACGACGTCGGCCTCCGGGCTGGTGATCGGTGTCGCGCTGTCCGGGCCCGCCGACATCACGGTGCTGGTCCGCGCGCTCGACGCGGCGGGCGCGCCCATGAAGGACCTCACCGTCGCCGAGCCGACACTCGACGACGTCTACCTTTCACTGCACCGGAATCCGGCGGCCGCGCCATGACCGAGGCACGGCACCGAGCACCGTCGCAGCCGGTGCTGACCGATCCGGCGACCTGGCCGCCGAGCACCTTCACCACCCAGGTCCGGGTGCTCGCGGTCCGCTCGCTGAAGACGGCCTTCGGTGACCGGCGGCTGGTGTTCTTCGGGCTGCTGCAACCGATCGTGCTGCTCCTGCTGTTCAGCCAGGTGTTCACCGGGGTCAGCACGCTGCCCGGGGTCGCGGCGTATCAGGGATACGTGAACTTCCTCGTCCCGGCGACACTGGTGAACATCGCGATGACCACGGCGATGAGTTCGGGCGCCGGCCTGCTCGCGGAGATCTACAGCGGTTTCACCGGACGTCTCCGGTGCATGCCGATCAGCCTTTCCGCCGTCCTGGTGGCGCGCACGATCTCGGATTCCGCCCGGCTCGGCGTCCAACTGCTGGTGACCACGCTCGCCAGCGTGGTGCTGCTGGGTTTCCGGCCGACCGGCGGCGTTTTCGGTGTCACCGCGGCATTGCTGCTCACGCTCGTCGTCGGCTGGTGCCTGAGCTGGATCTTCGTCGCCATCACGACCTGGCTGCGCAAGGCCGAAACCCTGCAGATGGCGTCGTTCGTGGTGATGTTCCCGCTGATGTTCTCCTCCAGCGCGTACATGCCGCTGGAGACGATGCCGTCCTGGCTGCGGATGGTCTCGGCGCTTAACCCGCTGACCTACGCGATCGACGCGACCCGTGCGCTCGCGCTGGGACGTCCGTCGGGCTGGTCGATCCCGATTTCGCTGGCGATCGCCGCCGTCGCCGCGGCAGCCGGTGGGTGGATCGCGGCCCGGACCTTCCGGACCCCGCGCGACGTCACCCCGATGACCTGAGCCTGAACCCGTCACTCGCGTGATCAGGGACGTATCTCGCGTGATTGAAGGCGAAACTCGTGAGTTCCGCCCCCAATCACGTGAGGTCCGCCTTCAATCACGCGAGATACGGCTAGCCGTCAGTGCGGAAGGGACTCGAGGTGGTCCGCGGCGGCCACGACTCCCCCGGCCGCCGCGAACGAGGCCCGCACCCGTGCGGCCGCCGCGGCGTAGGCGGGATCGGTCAGCACTTCGGTGACCGTGTCGCGGATGTCGGGCGCCTTCGCGCGGTCGAAACGCAGCCGCAGCCCGCCGCCCGCCGCCTCGACCTGCTGAGCCAGCATCGACTGGTCGTCCCTGATCGGCGCGATGACCAGCGGCAGTCCGGAGGCCAGGGTCTCGCAGACGGTGTTGTGCCCACCGTGACAGATCACCGCCGCGGCTTTCCGCACCACTTCCGCCTGCGGGATCCGCTTGACGACCAGCACGTCGTCGCTGAGCAGTTCGCCGGTCGGATCGACGACGAGGCCCTGGACGTCCGGCATCCCGGCGAGGGCGTCGACGCATTCGGACAGGAACCTGCGGCCCAGAGCCGCGTTGGCGGTGCCGAGGGTGGCGATGACGAGCGGGCGGCCGTCGAGCCGGTCCCACGAGAACCCCACCGGCGGCGCGGGGGCCAGCGCGGGACCGACGAACCGGACCGCGCCGACGTCGGCGATCGGGCCCGTCAGGGACACGGTGGTGAACGCGAGGATGAGGTCCGGCGAGAACCGCAGGTCGCCACAGGACACCTTGTGCCGGGCGCGGAGGCCCTCCTGCAAGCCGTCGACCCAGGCGGCGATCTTCGGCATGGCGCCCAGCGGATCACCGAGTTCGGTGGACGTCGACGCCGACGTCACCCACGGCAGGGAGCGGCGGCTCGCCACGAGGGCGCCCGCGAATGCCTGCTGGTCGGTGAGCACGACGTCGGGCCGGAAAGCCTCCACCGCCTTCTCGACACCGGGGACCATCGCGTCCGCGAGCGGGACCAGGTACTGCTCCCACAGGTACTTCAGCGCCGCGAACCCGCGCAGGCCTTCGGGACGCCGTTCGACGGCGAACTCCAGCGCGTCCCCCGCCGCGTACACCCGGCCTGCCCGCGTCAGTTCGGACGTCGTGGGTTCCGGGCCGCACCAGGCGACGTCGTGGCCGCGGCCCACCAGTTCGGCGGCCACCGCGCGCAACGGCGCCACATGGCCGGTGAGCGGCGGGACGACCAGCAGGTACTTCATCCGCGCGGCCTCCCGTGCCGGTCGATCCAGTTCAGCAGCAGCTCCCGGACCTCGCGGTGCTGCTCGACGAGCACCGAATGCCCCTGGCCCTCGAAGACGTGCAGCTCGCCGCGGGGCAGCAGCGACGTCAGCGCGGTGAGATCGTCGGCCTGATAGCCGTGACTGCCCAAAATGGACAGTACGGGGCAGCCGATCCCCGCCACCTGGTCCAGGGTCAGCAAGGGACCGAGCGGGACCTCCTCGGCCATCGACGTGGCCATGATCCGCTCGGCAGCCATTCTCGCCAGCCGCCGGTGATGTGCGCTGTAGTTGGCCTCGATCCAGTCGAAGCTCTCCTCGACCTTCAAGAACCGCACGGTGTGTTCGAGGATCTGCGACATCTTGCCCGCCCACAGTTCGGTGGCGGGCTCCGACTCGATGCACACGATGCTGCGCACCCGTTCCGGTTTCGCCACGGCGTAGCTGTAGGCGAGGGTGCCGCCGAAACTGTTGCCGACCAGGTGCACGGACCGGTCGAGGTCGAGCTGGTCGAGCAGGTCGTCGAGATCGGCGACGAAGTCCGCGATCGTGTACCCGCGCTCGGGGCGTTCGGTCTTGCCGTGCCCGCGCAGGTCGTAGCTGATCACGTCCACCCCGGCGGCGGCGACCGGCGGGGCGAGCGTGAGGTAGAAGCTCGCGAGGCTGTCGGTGCCCATCCCGTGCAGGAACACCACGGTCTCCGTACCCCCGCCGGGCACGAGCTGCACGTTGGTGCGCAGCCCGTTGACGGTCATGGTCGGCACTGGCTCAGCCCCGTTCGGCGAGGCGGGCGGCCACGTAGTCCGCGATGTCGCCGACCCGGAGTTCGATCACGTCGTCGAGATCCTTCTCCGCCAGGAATTCCGCGAGGTTGACGTCCGCGCCGAAGAACTCGGCGAGGATGCTCGCGAAGGTCACCAGATCGATGCTCTCCAGCTGGAGATCCTCGTGGAAGGTGGTCTGCGGGGTGATCTCGATGCCGAGGACGTCGGTGTCCCCGACCAGTTCCTTCAGCAACTCGGCCACGGTGCCGAAGACCGACGCCGGACTCTCCTGTTCGATCGTCATGCTGTGCTCCTCTTCTTACCCGCGGTTCCAGGCCACCACGTGCCCGGGGATTCCGGCGAATTCCGCCCCGATACCGATCTCCTCGGCCAATCCCGCCAGCTCGCCCTCGGCCCGGACCGCGATCCGGGGCGGCGTCGCGGTCTCTTCCCTGACCAGTGCGACCGCGACGTCGCCCGCCGACGCGACGGCCACCGCCAGCGGCGGCACGGCCCGGCCGTACAGCCCGGTCACCCTGGTCCCGTCGGCGCTCACCCGGAGTTCCGCCGGGTACACGCCGTCCAGGCCGAGTTTCGCGCGGACCGCGTCCTTGATCGCGATCCGCTCCAGCAGCCAGCCGCGCTGCCGTCGCGGCGCGCAGGCGGCGAACTCGGCGCGTTCCTCCGCGCCGAGGTAGATGCCGGCGTAGATGTCCCGTGCGGCCGGGCTCGGCCACCGGTCCGTGACCACGGTCCAGCCGCCGTGGTGGTCCTCGGAAAGCCGATGCCGGTCCGGGAAGGCGTAGACGCGGTGGGCGGGCCGGTCACACGGGAACCGGATGTCCCGCCACTGTTCGATCTTGGCCAGGACGGTGCCGTCCAACACCAGTTCCGCGTCCATCTCCAGGACGTCCGGCCGGGGCAGCCGGACCCGGACGACGCAGCGCAGCTTCGTGCCCGGCGCCGGTTCCGGCGCGAACCAGGTGACCCGGCCCATCGACGTCGGGAACGCCAGCAGCGCGTCCGCCTTGGTCGCCATCAGCCAGCAGCCCAGCAGCTGGCCGACGTTGTCCAGCAGCGCTCCGGGCGCGGACGGTACGACGAGGTCGCCGCGGATGTGCCGCTCACCGAGCCCGATGAGCTTGTCGAGCCCCTGGTACGCGGGGCCGTGGAACATCTCGCGACGGGTGTAGATCTCGGCGGCGCTCAGTGGCGGCGCCGTTTCCGGCCCCGGCGGCGGAGACGGCCGCGGAGCCGTGGGATAACGCTGCGCCAGATGGACGTCCATGCTGGCGTGCGGTCCGATTTGGACACTGATCCGGTCGCCCTCTCGGGTCATCGAGAGCGGCACACGCACCGCCGGAGCGGCGATCAGCCACCGGGAGAACGCCGCGTTGCTCACCCCCGTCGCGACCGTGCCCGGCCAGGCCCGTTCCGCCTCACGGCAGGCCAGGTCCACCAACGTCGTCGCGGGCACGGTGGGACGGAAGTCGGCTTCGTCGGGCCAGTCCGCGCGCTGGCGGAAGAACCGATGATCGACCAGATACGGCATTGTCGCGAGCGAGACGTCCACAGTGGACTCGATAGTGCGCCGTGCCGCCGCATTGGCGACGCTCGCCGCGGCCTCCCGGGTCTCCGCGAGCAGCGCGGTGAACTCCGCGACGATCGCGTCCGGGATCCCGTCGGCCAGTTCGGGCACCTCACCGGCACCCGCGAACATGCCCTTGACGTCGCCCTCGACCGAAAGCAGCGTGCCCGCCGTGTCGATCCGCGTCCGGCGCGGCTCCAGCGCGTCGAACGCGGGGCGTCCGCCCTCCACCCAGACCGCGGTGGCGACCCGGCGCAGCTGGGCGAGGCCCGCCCGCGTGCCGGAGGACGCCGGGATGACCAGATGCGGCCGCGTGCCCAGCGTGTCCGAAACGAACGAGCCCAGCTGACCGGCGCCCGCCTGCACGAAGACCCGGGCGCCGTCTGCGTAGAGCGCGTCGACGAGTTCCCGGAACCGGACCTTGCGCACCAGGTGGGCCAGGTACAGCTCCCGCACCTCCACCGGATCCGCGGGATACGGCCGGGCCGTGGTCGCCGACCACACCGGGGTCCGCGGCGGCTTCAGGTCCAGTTCGGCCGCGAGCCGGGTGAACGGGCCGAGCCGCGACCGCATCAGCGGGGTGTGGAACCCGGACCGGAACGGCAGCGTCCTGGCGACGACGCCGTGCTGGGCGCACAGCTTCGCGAGCCGGGCCGCGGCGGCCGGGTCACCGCAGACGATCGTCTGCCGTGGCGCGTTCTCGTGGGAGATCATCAGCTCCGGCTCGGCGGCGAGCAGTGCCTCCGCCCGCTCCGCGGAGCAGCCGAGCACGAGGAATTCCGCGTCCGGCAGCGTGAATCCCTGCGGCCAGTACCGGTTCAACATGTCCTCTGTGGACTGTCCGGGGTACATCCCCGCCGCCTGCATCGCGGTCCATTCGCCGACGCTGTGCCCGGCCAGCAGGTCGGGTTTGATCGCGAGCCGCCGCAGCGCGGTGTCGAGCAGCAGCCCGACCTGGGACACACTGGAGGCGCGGGCGAGCACGCTCGCCGTCGACCATTCGGGCCGTTCGAGGCCGAAATGCCGGGCGACGTCGGCGCAGCGCGGTTCCGCGTCCGCTTCCAGCCCCGGGTAGACGAACGCGGTCTTCGCCCCGGCCTGCTCCAGCAAGGGCGCGGTCGTGCACCAGATGTCGTTGGGCCCGTGCCAGGAACCGCCCTCGGCCGCGATCTTCGCCAACACCCTCCGCGCGACTTCGAGCCGCTTCCCGGTCGGCCCGACGATCCCGATCCGGCACGGGCCGTGCTCGCCGGACTCCGGATCCGGGCGATCGAGCAGCGTGCGCAGCCCGTCGACGGTGGACGCCGCGAGCAGGAGGACCCGCTCGGGTTCCCCGGTCACCTTGGCCCGCCTCGGCCGCGACGGCGCGGGGTCGGCCTCCTCCAGGACCACATGCGCGTTGACCCCGCCGAAACCGAAGGCGTTGACCGCCGCCCGCCGCGGGACCTCACCCGACCGCCACCGCTCGGCTTCGGACAAAGCACGGAACCGGGTCTTGTCCAGCAGCGGACTCGGGTCGGCGCAGTTCAGCGTCGGCGGCAGGACGGCGTGGTGCAGTGCGAGCGCCACCTTGACCAGACCGGCGGCCCCGGCGGTCGGCATGGTGTGCCCGATCATCGCCTTCACCGCGCCGATCGCCGCGCGGGGACCGTCCGGCGGTCCGAACACCTCGGCGAGGGTGGCCAGTTCGGCGGCGTCCCCGGTGGGGGTCGCGGTCCCGTGCGCCTCCAGCAGGCCGAGCGCGCCGGGCGCGGTGGGATCGAGCCCCGCCGACGCCCACGCGCGCCGCAGGGCCAGCGTCTGCCCGGAGACGGCCGGGCTGAGCAGGCTCGCGCCCTTCCCGTCGCTCGACGTCCCCGAGCCACGGAGCACCGCGTAAACCCGGTCACCGTCGCGGCGCGCGTCGTAGAACCGTTTCAGCACGACCATCGCGGTGCCCTCGCCGATCAGGAGGCCGTCCGCGTCACGCGAGAAGGGGCTGATCCGCTGGCTCGGCGAGAGGGCGCCGAGCTGGGTGAACATCGACCAGAGCGTGTCGTCGTGGCAGTGGTGCACGCCGCCGGCCAGCACGACGTCACAGCGGCGGCGGGCGAGTTCGCCGATCGCCTGGTCCACGGCGAGCAGCGAGGACGCGCAGGCGGCGTCCACCGTGTACGCGGGGCCGCCGAAGTCCAGCCGGTTGGCGACCCGCGACGCGGCGAGGTTCGGCACCAGCCCGATCGCGGTGTCCGGCCGGAACTCGCCGAGCGGCTCCAGCAACGCGTCCCGCAGTCTGTCCAGCATCTCCGGACGCGCCGACGGCAGGAGATCCCGGACGGCGCCGGTGATCTGGCGGACCGACCGGACCCGCTGGTCGAACCGCTGGAGCCCGGGCGAGAGATAGCCGCCCCTGCCGAGGATCACGCCCACGCGTTCGAGGTCGCCCAGCCGTCGCAGGCCACCGGCGTCGTCGACCGCGGCCGCGGCCACGGCCAGCGCGACCAGCTGGTCCGGCTCCATCCCGGCGACGGTGCTGGGCGCGATACCGAGCGCCGTCGCGTCGAAGTCCAGGCTGTCGGCGACGAATCCGCCGCGTCGCCCGTAGGTCCGGTCCGGGGTGCGGCCGTCCCCGTCGTGGAAGCTCGGGTCCCAGCGGTGCGGCGGGATCTCGGTGGTCGCGTCGGTACCCGAAACGATGTTCTGCCAGTATTCGTCCACAGTGGACGAACCGGGAAGGAAGACACCCATCCCGACGATCGCGACCGGCTCCTGGTTCACCACAGCGACGCCGTGTACAGCACCGAGCGGACGTCGGCCGGGCCGTAGGCCAGCTCACGCAGGAGCGCGGCGGTGCCTTCGTCCGGATCGATCAGCGCCACCTCGCGGCGCTCGTACTCGCGCGCGAGCTCCGGCGACACCATGCCCGCGTGATCGTCCGAGGGCGCCCACGGTCCCCAGTGGACGGTCAGCGCGCGGCAGCCGGTGCGGTCCGCCCACTGCCCGCCGAGGGTTTCGAGCGCGTCGTTCGCCGCCGCGTAGTCGGTCTGTCCCCGGTTTCCCAGCACCGCGGAGATACTGCCGAAGAAGGTCACGAAACCGGGCCGCACGCCGAAGTGCTCCAGCGCGTCGAGCAGCGCCCGCGCACCGTCCACTTTGGTCCCGTAGACCGTGCGGAACGACTGCTCGTCCTTGTCGGCCATCAGCTTGTCGTCGATCACCCCGGCCGCGTGGACGACGCCGTCGATGCGGCCGTAGCGGGTGTGCAGATCCTTCACCACCTGCCGGACGGCGGCGGCGTCCCGCACGTCGAGCGACCGGTACGCCGCGGTACCGCCCGCCGCGGTGATCTGGTCGAGCGTCCGCGCGATCTCCCGCTGGGCCAGCACGGTGCGCACCCGGCGTTCGATATCCGCCAGCGAACCGCCACGCGCGGCCAGCGCCGAGCGCATACCCGGCGCGTCACCGGGAAGGTCTTTGTCACCGGGTTCGGCGGGCCACGGGGTTCGGCCCGCCAGCTCGATCCGGCAGCCGCTCGCCGCCCGCGACCCCGCCGCCCGCGCGGTGATGCCGCGGGCACCACCGATCAGCAGCAGCACGGAATCCGCGTCGAGGCCGAGCGCCTTGACCTCTCCGCCGCCGGGGCCCGCGCCCGCGTACGCGACGGAACCGAGCGAACCCGCGGACGGCTCGAACGCCGCGCGCCCCGCGGTGTCGTAGCGGACGGCCGCCGGCCCGTCGGCGATCGCCTCTTCCAGCGCGATCCGTCCGATGTCCACTGTGGACTCCACTTCGACCAGCCTGGTCGGCTCGCTCCGTTCCCGCGCGGCGGCGCGGACCAGACCGCGCAGCCCGGCGGTGTGCCCGGCGCCCGTCTTCGCCACCACGACCACCGCGCCCTTGGCACTCTTGACGAGGCCGAACACCTGCGCGGCGACGGGTTCTTCGGCGTCCGACAGCGGGTTCAGCACGATGGCGATGTCGGCATCGCTCTCTTCGGCCGGAAAACCGCCCGCGTCGGCGAACACCGCGCGGACCGACTCGGCCAGTTCCTCCTGGCCGGGCTCGAAGCTCACCGAGACGGTTTTGCCCGCCACCTTGGCGAGGTCGGGCGTGCCGAGCGGCGCGGACACGCGGTCGAGCAGGTACCGGCCGGGTGCGGTGCCGGCGGGCGCCTCGTCCGGGGTCGCTGCGGCGGTGACCGGGGCGGCCGGTTCGAGCCACTTCCGCAGCCGCGCGGCCAGCGCACTCGCCGTCCGGTCGCGGCTGAGCTGATCCTGGGCGTCGTCGTGCACCCGGCCGGAGAGGCCGAGCTTCGCGAGCAGCGAGCCCGCGATCTCGGTGCGTTTGATCGAGTCGATGGAAAGATCCGCTTCCAGATCGAGATCGGCGTCGATCATCTCGGCCGGATAGCCGGTGCGTTCGCTGATCGCGCCGATCACGGCGGCCAGGACATCCGTGACAGGAGCCTCCGCGACCGGTTCCGGCTCGGGCACGACGACCGGGGCCTCGACCGGCGGCAGCAACGCGGGCACGACCGGAGCCTGCACCGGAGCGGGGGCGAGCGGCGCGGTGCCGAGGTACCCCAGCATCACGTCCCGCTGCGCCGCCAGCAGTTCGCGGCTGGTGCGGAGGAATTCGACGACGGCCTGGTCACGACCGGGCGCGGGCTGGTTCATGGTCGTCCTCGGGATTCGTCGGGCGGGCACGAGCCCATGGGCGGGGACCTCGCCGCCGGGCGCGCGGACGGTCTGGCCGTCCACGGTCCAGGCGGGTTTGGGGAGCGGGCCGACGCGGACACGACCGCGGAAGAGCCGTTCGGTACGCACATCGACACCGGTGAGCGCCAGGCGCGCGAGCGCGGTGAGGAACCCGCGCAGCCCCGGGCCGCCGGGGTCGCACGCGATCACGGTATGCGGACGGTCGCCGAGGATCTCCTTGGCCAGCCGGGAAAGCACCTGCCCCGGGCCCGCCTCGACGAACGTGCGCGCGCCCGCCGCGTACATGTCCTCGATCAGTTCCACGAAGCGCACCGGCGAGCCGATCTGCGCGGCGAGTTCGGTGCGGACCGCCCCGGCTTCGTACGGCCGTGCGGTGCGGTTCGACCACACCGGCGGCCCCGGCTCACCGATCTCGGCGTTGTCGAGGTCGACGGCGAACACGTCGCTCGCCCCGGCCACCAGCGGGCTGTGGAAGGCGCAGGCGACCGGGATCCGTTTGGCGCCGATCCCCTGTGCCCGCAGTTCGCGGACCGCCTCCTCGATGGCGGCCGTCGGTCCGGAAAGGACGGTCTGGCCGGGTGCGTTGTGGTTGGCCAGTACCACGTCCGGATGGTCCAGGGCGGCGGCCAGTTCGTCACGGGACGCCTTCACCGCGGCCATCGCGCCCGGGTCGGCGCCCGCGACTTCGGCGATCGAGCGGGCCCTGGCCCGGCTGAGCGCGACCAAGGTCGCCGTGTCGAACGCACCCGCCACCGACAGCGCGGTCAGCTCGCCGTAGCTGTGCCCCGCCAGCAGATCCGGCCGGACGCCGAGGTCGGCGAGCAGGCGGCAGACCGCCGATTCGACGAGCCCGAGCGCGGGCTGCGCGACGCGCGTGTCCTTGAGTGCCTCGTCTTGCGCGGTGCGGGCGTCCTCGGTGAAGGCGCGCGGCGGGAACGTGGTCGCGGCGACGTCGGGAGCGAGCCCCAGGACATCGGCCAGTTCGGGGAAGTGGACGAACAGCTCCGCCAGCATCCCCGTCCGCTGGCTGCCCTGTCCGGGGAACAGGAACGCGACCGCGCCGGCCTCGATGTCCTGCGCGACGAACCCTCCGTTCGCTGCGGCCTCCCGCAGCTCCGCGAGGTCGCTCGCGACGATCGCGAGCCGCACGGGCTCGGATCCGCCTCGCTCGGCGGCGAGGGCGGCGATCTCCCGCAGCGGACGTCCTTCGTTGTCCGCCAGCAGATCCCGCAGCGCGGCCCGAGCGCTCTCCACGTCGGCGCCGCGGAGCAGGACCAGCTCGGCGTCCCAGTCACGCGGGCCGTGCCGCCGTCCCGGTGGGACTCCCGGGGCGGCGAGCACCGCGTGGAAATTGGTCCCACCGAACCCGAACGCGCTCACTCCGGCGAACTCGCGTCCGCGCGGAACCGGCGCCGGCCGGGCGCCGGTGGAGAAGGTGAAGGGACTGCTCTCGGCGTCCCAGGCGGGGTTCGGCCTGCTCAGGTGCAGCGTGGGCGGCACGACCTCGTGCCACAGCGCCAGCGCCGCCTTCATCAGGCCCGCCAGCCCCGCGGCGCATTTCGTGTGCCCGATCTGGCTCTTCACCGAACCCAGCGCGCACGTGCCGGGCTCGGCGCCCGCGGCGAGGAAGAACTCGGTGAGCGTGGTCAGTTCGGTGGCGTCGCCGACGACCGTGCCGGTGCCGTGCGCTTCCACCAGCGAGACGTCCGCCGGGGACACGCCGGCGTCGCGATAGGCCCGCGCGAGGGCTCGCCGTTGCCCCTCGGGACGCGGCGCGGTGAGGCCGAGCGCCTTGCCGTCGCTGGCGGCGCCGACCCCCTTGACCACGGCGTACACCCGATCGCCGTCGCGTTCGGCGTCGGAACGCCGCTTGAGCACGAGGCACGCGACGCCTTCACCGAGCGCGATCCCGTCCGCCGACGCGTCGAACGGACGGCACCGCCCGGTCGGCGACAGGGCACCCGCGGAGGTGAACATGAGGTAGTCGTTGACCCCGTTGTGCAGGTCGACGGCGCCGCACAGGACCATCGAGCTCGTGCCCGCCCGCAGTTCCTTGACCGCGAGGTCGAGCGCGGCCAGCGAGGAGCCGCAAGCGGCGTCCACCGTGTAGTTGGTGCCGCCGAGGTCGAGCCGGTTCGCGATCCGGCCGGAGATGACGTTGGCGAGTGTGCCGGGGAACGAGTCCTCGGTCAGTTCCGGCAACTGCGCCAGGAGTTCCTCGGGGACGTCTTCGAGATAGCTCGGCAGCAGCGCGCGCAGGACACCGGCGTTCGCCAGATCTCCCCCGGCCTCGGCGCCGAAGATCACGCTGGTGCGCTCGCGGTCGAAACCGCCTTCGCCGTAACCCGCGTCTTCGAGGGCACGCCGCGCCGTCTGCAGGGAGACCAGCTGGGCCGGGTCGATACTGCCCATCGACTTGGGCGGGATCCCGTACGCGAGCGGGTCGAAGTCAACCTGCGGCAGGAAACCGCCCCATTTCGACGTCGACTGGTCGGCGTAGATCTCCTTGTCCCAGCGCTGATCCGGCACCTCGGTGACGGCGTCCGCGCCGCGCAGGACGTTCGACCAGAAGGCCGGGAGATCGGGCGCGCCGGGGAACACGCACGCCATCCCGACGATCGCGATGTCACAGTCCACAACGGACTCTTCGGCGGGAGGGCGGGCGGCGAGCAGTTCCGCCGCGCCTTCGGTGACGTCCAGATGCAGGGCGGCTATGTCGGTGCGGTCTTCGCGCAGGACGGTCACCTGCCCCGCCATGTACATCCCCTCGGCGAGCTGGCCGAGCGTGTCGACCTCGACAAGCGCCTCGCCTTCCCGCCGGATGCCCTTGCTGGCGATCCGCAGCCGTCCGGTGTTCAACTCCTCCAGCCGTTGCCAGATCTCCTGCGGCGGGACGCCGTCCGCGCGGAGCCCGGCCTTCAGCGCGGCGAACTCGTCGGTGTACGGGCTGGGCAGGCAGCGGGTGAGGTGCCCGGGCGCGGTCTCCAGGGTGACCGTGGACCCGGCGCCGAGCACCCGGTCCTGGAAGGTTTCGGTGATGGCGCCGTGGGTCACGGCTTCCTCGGTGAACAGGTACGCGGTGCCCATCAGGACGCCGACGCCGTCGCTCAAGGGCTCGGCCATAGCCGACACCATGGCGGCGGAGCGGGCGTCGTGGATCCCGCCCGCGAACAGGACCTCGACGTCCTCGGCGCCGTGTTCGCGCAGGACGTCCAGCTGCTGCTCCCACAGCACGAAGCTCGACCGCGGGCCGATGTGCCCGCCGCATTCGGCGCCCTCGAAGACGAACCGGCGGATCCCGGCGTCGAGGAACTGGCGCAGCAGGATCGGCGACGGCACGTGGAGGAAGGTCGCGATGCCCTCGGCCTCCAGCGCCTTGGCCTGCGCGGGTTTCCCGCCCGCGATCAGCACGCAGCGCGGGCGGGCGGCCCGGATCGCCGCGAGCTGCTCGGCGCGGAGGGCCTCCGGGACGAAGCCGAGGATGCCCGCTCCCCAAGGTCGGTCGCCGAGCGCTTCGGCGGTACGGCCGAGAAGTTCGGTGGTCTTGGCGCCGTTCGCGGTGGCCACCGCTACGAACGGGAAGCCGTCGTTCGCGGCGACAGCGGCAGCGAAACCGGGCTGGTCGCTTACCCGCGTCATCGGCCCCTGCACGACCGGCAACCGGGTCCCCAACGTGCGGCACAGCCGTACGCCTTGGTCCGAGGGGATCGCCGAAGGCGCCGCGAGCGACCGCACGACCGAACGGACAGCGCTTTCAGCGTCCTCGAAGCGTTTCGCGAACAACGCGCTGAGCCCGTCGTCCGCCCTGGCGAGCTCGTTCCGGGACGCCGCGGGCACGTCGGTCTCGGGGAACAGGCCGAGTCCGTCGAGCACCACCCCCGCCGCGCCACCGGCGATCGCGGCCGCCGCCGTGCGCGGCCCGATGCCCCCGTACGCCCACACCGGGACGTCCTCGCCGAACCGCTCCAGCAACCGTTGCAGCAGGACGAACGTGGTGAGGTCGGAGCCGCCCGCTTCGGCCCCCTTCGCCACCAGACCGGAGGCGCCGGCGTCGAGCATGCGGACGGCCTGCTCGACACCGGTCACCTCGGCCAGCACGGGGAGGCCGGCCCTGCCCCGCCAGACCGCCCCCTCGGCCAGCAGCACGAGCCCCGCGCCGCTTTCCCGCACTTCTTCGTCCCGCACGGTGCGACCGGCCGGGATCCGGACACCGAACGGGAAGCGTCCGTCCGATGTGGACACTGTGGACCCGAGCTCGACGATCCCGAGACCGCCGCCCCTGACGACGGCGGCCGCCAGCCCCGGATCCGGACGTCCGAGCGGGTTGACGCCGAGTACCCGCGTGCGCGCCGTCGCATGACTCACCGGCGGACCTCCTGTTCGGCTGGGGCTGGTCGAACCTCGCCGGGTTCGGCGATCTTTCAGCGGGATTCACAAGAAATAACCTACTTGCCGCAGAGAGCGCAATACTTTCGTGTGAAAACTCGGAAAACAAGGGAACGCATGCTAAAGTCCGGCGCCGGAAACAAATATGTCGACACCGCCAGAACAAGCCACTGACCTGCACTTTTATCACGGTCGTCGGCGATTTTGACAACGCATTGCTCACCGATATAACAAAACACAAGAATTGTCATCGAACGCAGAATCGATAACCATGGAGCGCATGTGGAAGTGACAGGACGGGTCGTCGTGCTGACCGGCGCGGCACACGGTATCGGCGCCGCCATGGCCAGGCGGTTCGCCGCCGAGGGCGCCGCCGGGGTGGTGGTCTCCGATCTCGATCTCGAGGGCGCGGAAGACGTCGTCGCCGGGATCACCGCCGCGGGCGGCACCGCGATCGCGCGTCACGCCGACGCGTCGTCCAAAGAGGACTTGAAGATGCTGGTGACCGAGGCCCGCGCGGCGTTCGGCCCGGTGGACCTCTTCTGCTCCAACGCCGGTGCCGCGTTCGGGACGGGGGTGCACGCCGCGGACGAGCAGTGGACGCGGTCGTGGGCGATCAACGTCATGCAGCATGTGCACGCCGCGCAGGTCGCGCTCCCCGCGATGCTGAGCCGGGGCCACGGATACCTGCTGATCACGGCCTCGGGCGCGGGATTGCTGGGCACCCCCGGCGACGCGCCGTATTCGGTGACCAAGCACGCGGCCGTCGGCCTGGCCGAATGGCTGGCCATCACCTACCGTCCGCGCGGGGTGCGGGTCAGCGCGCTGTGCCCGCTCGGCGTGCGGACCGCGCTGCTGGAGCCGGGTATCGCCGCCGGCCACCCCGCCGCGCTCGCGATCGCCGCCGCGGCGCCGCTGCTGGAACCGGAGGATGTCGCGGAGTCCGTCGTGCAGGGGCTGGCTTCGGAGGAGTTCCTGATCCTGCCGCACGAATCGGTGCGGGAGACCTACGCCCGCAAGGCGGCCGGGCTCGACGAATGGATCGACCGCACCATCCTCGAAACCGGCGCGCGGAAGAGGTGACCATGGAGTACCGCAGGCTCGGCGCGAGCGGGCTGTCCGTCAGTGAGATCTCCTACGGCAACTGGCTCACCCACCCCGACGGCGCGGAATGCGTGCAGGCCGCGCTCGACGCGGGCATCACGACGTTCCACACCGCGGCCGCCTGGGACGGCGGTGCCGCCGAAGAGAACCTCGCCGCGGCGCTGAGCCACGCGCGCCGCGACGATCTCGTGCTGTGCACCGGTGTCTTCTGGCCGGAAGGCTCCGGCGTCAACGCCGCCGGTCTCAGCCGCAAGCACCTGATGACTTCGGTGAACGGCTCGCTGCGACGTCTGCGCACCGACTACATCGACGTCTACCAATTATTGCGGTTCGACTACCGCACGCCGCTGGAGGAGACGTTCCTCGCGCTGTCGGATCTGGTGCGGCAGGGGAAGATCCTCTACGCGGGCACCGCGGAATGGACCGCGGAGCAGCTGCTGGAAGCGCGGCCGATCGCCGAGCGGCACGGCGTCCCGCTGGTGGCGAACCAGCCGCACTACTCGATGCTCTGGCGGGTCGCCGAGGCCCAGGTGATGCCGGTGTGCGAACGGTCCGGGATCGGCCAGTTCGCGTCGGTCCCCCTCGCGCAGGGCGTGCTGACCGGTAAGTACCGGCCGGGCGAGATCCCGCCGGATTCACGGGGCGCGAAGGCCGTCGAGACGCGGCCGTTGCTCCTGCCGGACCTCCTCGAACGGGTCGGCATGCTGCGCGGCGTCGCCGACGAGGCCGGGCTGACCATGGCCCAGCTGGCGCTCGCGTGGACGTTGCAGCACAACACCGTCGCTTCGGTGGTGATGGGCGCGAGCACCGCCGCCCAGGTGACCGAGAACGCGAAGGCGGCCGGGGTGGTGCTGGACCTCGACGCGCTGACGCGGATCGATCACCTGCTGGGGAGCTTCGTGCAGACGGATCCGCGGCTGACCTGGTCGCCGCCGGCGACCACCTGATGGCCCGCTTCGCAAGTACGTGAAGGCGCTGGAGGTGTGTCGCGAAAGTGGCTTTCGCGACATGATCGCCACGGCGGTACCCGGGCCCGGCCACAGCCGACGCTGCGAAAGCCACTTTCGCAACCTTCAACGTTGCGAAAGTGGCTTTCGCAACCCCCGGTCAAGGTCGCCCGGCAAGACCACGGCGAGCAAGAAACGCCACCACAGAGGAGGCCGCGCGTGGACGACACGCGTGATCAGACGGACGACACTCGGCGACAGAATCTGTCTTACCTACCGGACTTCCCCTGCCGCCAGTGTCAGCGAGCGTGGAGGATTTGGGACGCTCAACGTCCCAAATCCTCCACAACCGACCACGCCCCGGCGGTCTTCCGGTGCCATCAAAGCTCCGAGGCCAAAGCGGTCCGCAGGAGGGCCTCGAACCGTTCCACCGTCGGCGGTTCGTCACGCAGCAATCCCTGCAGCAGAACACCGTCCACCAACGCGACCAGCATCTCGACCCGCACCGGATCGCGCGTGTATCGGCGCGCGAAATCCGCCAAGGCCGCCATCCAGCGATCGGTCGACTCGCGGAGCTTCGGCTCCCGTGCCGCCAAGAGGTACAGCTCGTACTCCGCCAGCAGATGGCCGGGCCTGGCGACGACTTCGGCCAGCAAGGTGGCGAACCGCCGCAACGCGTCCTCACCGCCGTCGGCCTCGGCGGCGAGCACCCGCATCCGCTCGGCGTCCTCGTCCATGCACCAGGTGAGCGCGGCGGTCAGCAGTTCCTCGATCCCCTGGAAGTGGTACGCGGCCGCGGTCGCGGGCAAGCCGGCCTCGCGGGCGACGGTGCGGTGGCTGACCCCCGAAACCCCGTCCCTCGCGACGATGCGCAGAGTGGCCTCGATCAATTCCCGTTTGCGTCGCTCGCCCTTGGCGAGACGGCCGTCGGTGATCGGCTCGTTCAGCAGGCCACCTCCTCGCTGGTCACGGTCTTCCTGCTCAGCAGAGGATACGAGAGCACGGCGACGAGGATGATCAAAGCACCGGCGGCGACCGCCACGGCGAATCCGCCGCCGGGCCCGAACCGGTCGACGGCCTCACCGGACACCGCCGCGCCCAGCGCGACCCCGACACTGAGACCAGTGATCGCCCACGTCATCCCCTCGGTCAGTTTCTCCGCCGAGACGACCGTTTCGATCATCCCCATGACGACGATCATCGTGGGAGAGAAGAACAATCCGGCGACGAACACCACCGCGCACAGACCCACGACGCCGTCCACGAGCAGCAGCGGCACCGAGCTCGCGGCCGTGCCCGCGGTACCGATCAGGAGCAGCCGAGGCGGTGTCATGGCCGGTTTGACCGTCCCGAAGACCAGACCTGAGATGGCGGAGCCCACCGCGTAAACGGACACGACGACACCCGCGGCCGACGGCGACCCGGATCGCTCCGCGAACGCAACGCTGACGACGTCGACCGTGCCGACGATGATGCCGCCCGCCATCAGGGTCAGCACCAGTACCCGCACCGCGCCCATCCGGACAGGCGAACTCCCGGCCGATCCGGTCGTCGGCCGCACGGGTGGTTCCGTCCCGCGTTGCGCGACGAACAGCACCACTCCGATCGCGAGGAACACCACGGCGACCAGCGGCCCGGCCTCGGGGAACACGGTCGTGCACAACGCCACCGACAGCGCGGGCCCGATGACGAAGGTCAGTTCGTCGACCACCGACTCCAACGCGAAGGCCGTGTGAAGCCGGGGCGAGCCGTGGTACAGCCACGACCACCTGGCCCGGACCATCGCCGCCATGCTGGGCATGAACCCGGCCAGGACCGCGAACACGTACAGCGTCCAGACGGGCGTCCCGAAGCGGGCACAGAGCAGGAGAGCGCCGAGCGCCATCACACTGATCCCGGTCGCAGGCACCAGGATCCGGCTCTGCCCACGGCGATCCACCAGCCGCGAGACCTGAGGCCCGAGTAGCGCCATGGACAGCGTGAACGTCGCCGAGACCAGCCCGGCGAGCCCGTAGTCGCCCCGCGTCTGCGCCAGCATCGTGATGATGCCGATTCCCGTCATGGGGACCGGCACCCTGGCGACCAACCCCGCGGCGAAGAAGGCGAGTGAGCCCTTCGCGGAGAACAGCTCTCGATACCGGCCTGGCACGGCACACCCCCACAAGTTGAACGACTGTTACATTTTGAACAGTCGTTACACTTTATACCTGCGGCTCGGGACACGACGAGGGGTCCTTCCAAGACCTCTGGAAGGACCCCTCGCGGTGGAACTCAGTTCAGACTCGAGCAGGGTCTCGCGTCAGGATCCTGCGCTCCCTTGGGCACCCACCGCACGTTCGCGAACGAAGCCGAGAACCGGCCGTCGGTGTACACCAGGAACGGCGTGTTGACGTTCTCCAGGTCCAGCCCGTTCGCGAAGCACGACACCGGGATCTTCACCGTCGACTTCGGCGCCCCCGCCAGATCGGTGAACAGCTTGGTCGCGTTCACCTCGGAGAAGCACGGGTAGACGCAGTGCATGCTGATCACCGTCCGGTTGGCCGGCGCCTCGTGCACGACCGTGTCGAACTCCAGCGCCGCGTCGGCGTTGAGGTAACCGCGCAGATCGTTGGTACCGGCCGGGTTCTGGAAGTAGATCTGCGCCGGGCCGGTGCCGGTCCAGGTCGACTTGAGCCCGTCCTGCTGCACGTTCACGTCCGACTGCACGACGTTGATCTCGGCATGCGACGCGGTGCCGTCGGGGCCGATCTCGGTACCGCCCCAGTTCTCCGCGGAACCGATGAAACCCTTGTACGGCGCGACATCGGTGCGGTTGAACACCTCGAGATCCTCGGTCGCGGTGCCGCCGCCACCGGTCGAGCCACACGTCACCGGCCCGGCCGTCTCGTCCAGCTGCCCGATGGTGACACGCTGTCCGGTCTTGAGGCCGTAGCCGAGTTTGAACAGCGGGTCGTAGTCCGCCGAACCCGCGTTCAGCGGCGTCTGGCACGCGCTCTTCGGCCACGAGTACGGCAGCGTGGCCTTGAAGCCGCCCTTGACCAGGACATCGGCGACGCCACCGCCTTCGGTGCCCGGCAACCAAGCGGCGACGAACGCGTCGGAGCGGTTGATCTCCTTGTTCATGTACAGCGGGCGGCCGCCGACGTAGACGGTGACGACCGGAGCGCCCTTCCCACGGACCTTGTCCAGCACGGCCAGATCCTCGGGGTACAGCCTCGACGCCTCCAGAGTCTTGCGCGTCAGGTCGCCGACGCCTTCCGCGTAGGGGGTCTCACCGATGACGGCGATGACCGCGTCGTAGCCCTTCGGGTCGGTGTCGCCCTTCTCGTCGAAGGTGACGTTGACGTCGCCGAGCTGTTGCTTGAGCCCGGCCAGGATCGACGTGGCGTTCGGGAAGTCGGCGTTGGTGTTGCCGGTCCCCTGCCAGCTCAGCGTCCAGCCGCCGGTCTGGTTCTGGATGCTGTCCGCGCTCTTGCCGACCACGAGCACCTTCGACTTCGGCTTGAGCGGCAGCACGTTGCCGTTGTTCTTCAGCAGCGTCTGCGAGGAGCGGACCGCGTCGCGCGCCAGCCAGGTCTCCTTCAGCGCTTCGTCGGAGTTGGCGTAAGAACGGTCCGACGGCTTCTGCGACTCGTAAAGCCCGGAGCGCAGCTTCACGCGCAGGATGCGGGTCACCGCGTCGTCGATCCGCGAGAGCGGGATCTGTCCGGAGTTGACCTGGGCGACCGTGTTGGCGATGAACGCCTTCCAGTCGTTCGGCACCATCACGATGTCGATGCCGGCGTTGATCGCCTGCGGGCAGGAGGCGTTGGTGCAGCCGGGAACCTGGCCGATGCCGTTCCAGTCGGACACGACGAGACCGTCGAAGCCCATCTTGCCCTTGAGGATCTGGTTCAGCGCCTTGTCGCTGCCGTGCAGCTTGCCCTCGTCGATGCCGAGCTCGGCGTTGGTCCAGCTGTTGAACGACACCATCACGGTCTGGGAGCCCGCGGCGAGCGCGCCGTAGTAGCCCTGGCCGTGGACGTTAATCATCTCGGCCTCGGACGAGGGGTTGACACCCTGGTCCTGCCCCTTGAGGGTGCCGCCGTCGCCGATGAAGTGCTTGGCGGTGCCGATCACGCCGTTGTAGCCGATGCGTTTGGTCGAGCCGTCCTGGAGACCGTTGATCGCCTCGTAGCCGTAGGCCCTGGTGATCCGCGGGTCCTCGGAGAACCCTTCGTAAGTGCGTCCCCAGCGGTCGTCCTTCACGACGGCCAGTGTCGGCGCGAAGGCCCAGTCCTGGCCGGTGGCGCGGATCTGCCGGGCCGTCGCCGCGGAGATGTCGCGCACCAGGCACGGGTCGTGCGCCGCGCCGAGCCCGATGTTGTGCGGGAAGACGGTGGCCCCGTACACGTTGTTGTTGCCGTGCACGGCGTCGATGCCCCAGATCACCGGGATCTTCGTCCTGCTGCTCTTGGCGGCGTCCCAATAGGAATCGGCGAGTTTCAGCCAGTCCTGCTGGGAGGCGTGCTTGTCCTTGTTCGGCCACGAGCCGCCGCCGTTGAGGACCGAGCCGATCGAGTACTGCCGGACCTCGTCGGGGGTGATCGCGGCGATCTCGGGCTGCGTCATCTGCCCGACCTTCTCTTCGAGGGTCATCCCCTCGAGGATCCTGGCGATCCGCTGTTCGTCACCGGCCTTGCC
The DNA here is from genome assembly GCF_003947535.1 of Amycolatopsis sp. WAC 04169. Classification (NCBI taxonomy): domain Bacteria; kingdom Bacillati; phylum Actinomycetota; class Actinomycetes; order Pseudonocardiales; family Pseudonocardiaceae; genus Amycolatopsis; species Amycolatopsis sp. WAC 04169. The sequence continues at coordinate 253,851 of NZ_QHJI01000010.1, forward strand.
CTTGAAACGGCTCTCGACCTTCGGCCAGTCGGCGAGCGTCGGCAGGCTCTTCTCGATGCGGGCACAGCCGTCCCGGTCGAGCGCGGGTTTCCCGATCACCGGCTGCTCGGCGGCGACGGCAGCGGGCGTGGCCACCACGGCCCCGCCGAGCAGGGTGAGACTCATCAAGGCGATCAGCGGACTTCGGCGCGCGCGAGCACGTCTTGCCATGGTCTGGTCCATTCTGCGGGAGGCGGGGACCGGCCGATCCTCACCGGCCCCGGCGGCGGCGTCAAGAGTTTCGGGGCGATATGCCGCCTGTTAATTTTTGCCGTGAACTAAGACTCACCCGGCCACTCGCCGCCGATTGCGCCGCTTGGCGGTGTACGGCAGCGCGAACAGGGACAGCCCGCTGAACATCAGCAGGAAGAGCTGCGGCACCGACGCTTCCCGATTCCCGACCGGTCCGCTTGACCTCCACATTACTTGAGCTTTTACCTTCGCTGGAAACGAAGGGAATCACTCATGACCGTCTTGGTAACCGGAGCAACCGGGAACACCGGCCGCCACGTGGTGGCCGAACTCGTCCGCCGCGGGGAACGCGTCCGGGCACTCACCAGGAACCCCGGCGAAGCCCGGCTTCCGGCGGGGGTCGAACTCGTGAAAGGCACCCACACCGCTCCCGAGACACTGACCGAAGCCCTGGAAGGTGTCACCAAGCTGCACATCACCGTCACGGCGGGGCTCGCCGACGTCGGCGCCGATCTGGTCAAGCGTGCCGTGGACGCGGGCGTGCGCCGGATGACCATCGTGTGGGGCGGTTACGTCGGGCCGACCGAACAGACCATGGCCGAATCCGGGGTCGAATGGACGCGCCTGGAGCCGCAGGAGTTCATGTCCAATGCCCTGACCTGGGTCGATTCGGTCCGCGCGGAAGGCGTGATCCGCGAGCCGTTCGACCTCCCGAGCGCCGTGGTGCACGAGGGCGACATCGGCGCCGTCGCCGCCACTGCGCTCGTGGAAGACGGACACTCCGGCAAGGTCTACAACCTCACCGGGCCGCAGGCACTGACCACGAGCGAACGGATCGCGATCCTCGGCTCCGCGGTCGGCCGCGACATCGCGCTGGAGAAGATCACGCGGCAGCAGGCGATCGACCGGATGCTGGCCGACGGCGTCCCGGTCGCGGACGCCGAGTACGTCGTCGGCTGGCACAGCGATCCGCCCCTGGAGGCGCGCACCGTCGTCGACACGATCGAGAAGGTGACCGGACGGCCTGCCCGCACGTTCGCGCAGTGGGTCGCCGAGCACGCCGACCGGTTCAAGCCGTGAGCGGTCCGACCGCCTTCACGATTTCCCGCACCTGGGCGGTGCAGCGGGCCTGAGCGGCGGAGCCGACGCCCGCGATCGACTCCTCGACGATGTAGGAATCAGGACACTCAACGTCCCGACTCCTACATCGTCGACACCAGGTACGCCGAGCAACGACCTCGGACCGGCGAGGTTATTCGAGTGTGGAGGATTTGAGACACTCAACGTCCCGAATCCTCCACACTCGACCGTGCCACGGCGAGCTTCCGGAACCCCTTCGGCGACCGCTGACATTCGCCTTGCTAAGACCTGGGTACGCAAATACCGACCTGTTCTAACCCCGAACGCCAATCACGGCCACCCGAACCGAGTCGGTTGCGTGACTGGGTGGACGACACCCGGACGCGACCGATCCTGCCGCGAGTCGTCCGGCTGGACACGCGTGTCGTCCACTCAGTCACGCGTGTCGTCCGTCGGATCACGCGTGCCGTCCAAACGCGACCACCCGGACCGGCGCGCTACCCCTCAGCGGCCTTGAACCACGCGCCGATCCCCGCGAGCGCGCCCGGACCGTAGTCACCCCGGACGTCGTCGGCCAGATCCGCGATGGACACGGCGCGCAACGCCGCCCGCCACTGAACCTCGGCGTTCGCCATGGCGCGGCTGATGGCGCACGGCGTCGTGCACGCCTCGGGCGGCGTCGCCATCGGGCCCCGCTGCCGGATTTCGGTGCAGATGAAGGCCGGGCCCGGCCCGTCGATGGCCTCGACGACGTCGAGCACCGTGATCTCCGAAGGCGGCCTGGTGAGGACGTAGCCGCCGGCCTTCCCCTGCACCGACCGGATGAGATCGGCCCGCGAAAGGGCCTGGAGCTGCTTCGCGAGGTAGCTCGGCGAGACGTCGTGCAGTTGCGCCAGGCGCGCGGCGGGCGCGGGTTCGTCGACGGAGGTCAGCACGACACAGCAGTGCAGGGCCCACTCGACCCCACCGGACATCTTCACCCGGATGACTCTAACCCGCCTCTTGACTCGGACACAATCTATCCGAGTAATATCTCGGACATGCGGTGTCCGGATTTACGGGCGCCACCGACGAAGGGCACTGGGTCATGAAATTCGCGATCATCGGCGGGACCGGGCTGATCGGCTCGCAGGTCGTGCGCAACCTGAACGAGGCAGGGCACGAGGCGGTGCCGCATTCGCCGTCCACCGGGGTCGACCTGCTCACCGGCCAGGGCCTGGACGCCGCGCTCGACGGCGCAGACGTGGTCGTCAACCTCACGAACTCGCCGACCTTCGACGACGCCTCCCCCGCGTTCTTCCGGACGTCGATGGACAACCTCGTGGCGGCCGCGAAGAAGGCGGGCACGGGGCACTTCGTGATCCTGTCGATCGTCGGCGTCGACCAGGTACCGGAGCTCGACTACTACCGCGCCAAGACCCTGCAGGAGGACATCCTCAAGGAGAGCGGCGTCCCCTACTCGATCGTCCGCGCCACCCAGTTCATGGAATTCGTCGACGCGGTCCTGTCCTGGACCTCCGACGAGACCGCGGTCCGCCTGCCCAGCACGCCGATCCAGCCGATCGCCGCGGCCGACGTCGCCGCCGCGGTGTCCGAGGTCTCGGCGGGAAAGCCGTTGAACGGCACCCTCGACGTGGGCGGCCCGGACGTCTACCCGCTGGACGAACTGGGCCGGATCACCTTGTCCGCCAAGGGAGACACGCGTCCGGTGACCGTCGACGAGACGGCGGGCATGTTCGCCGCGGTCAAGGGTGACGTGCTCACCACGAAGGACGGCGCCCGTATCGCAGAGACCCGCTACCTCGACTGGCTCAAGTAACGTGAAGGCCCCCTTCCCTCGGCCCAGCAGAGGGAAGGGGGCCTTCACGCGCTTCAGCTCGGCAGCAGCGCCGGAGCCGCGAGACGGCTGGCGTTCGCCGCCTCGTCGTCCGGCTGGGCCTGCGCGGAACGTTCCGCTTCGACCCGCGCGAGATAGTTCGCGACCTCGCGTTCCTGCTTGTGCGAGTCCCAGCCCAGCAGGGGCGCCATCAGCTCCGCCACCACCGGCGCCGCGGTCACGCCGCGATCCCGCTCCTCGATGGAGATCCGGGTGCGCCGCGTCAGCACGTCCTCCAGGTGCAGCGCGCCCTCGTGCGAGACCGCGTAAACGACCTCCGCCTTCAGGTACTCCGCCGTCCCCGGGATCGCTTCGCCCAGTTCGGGACGGTCCGAGATCGACTCCAGGATGTCCTCGATCGCGGTGCCGTAGCGCTGGAGGAGATGCTCGATGCGGGCGATGGGCAGCCCCGTGCGCTGCACGAGCGAATGCCGCGCGCCCCATAGCTCGTGGTACCCGGTCGCGCCGACGATCGGCAGCCGCTCGGTCCACGACGACGGCGCGGGGCGGCCGAGGTCCTCCACCGCGACGTCGACCGCGTCGGCGGCCATCACGCGGTACGTCGTGTACTTGCCACCGGCCACGATCACCAGACCCGGCACCGGATGCGCGACGGCGTGCTCCCGCGACAGCTTCGTGGTCGACGTCGCCTTCGCGGCCAGCAGCGGCCGAAGCCCGGCGTAGACGCCTTCGATGTCGTCGGCGGTGATCGGCGTACGGAGAACGGCGTTGAGGTGGTCCAGCACATAGTCGACGTCCGCCTGGCTGGCCGCCGGATGCTCGCGTTCGAGGTCCCATTCGGTGTCGGTGGTGCCGACGATCCAGTGCCGCCCCCACGGGATGACGAACAGCACGCTCTTCTCGGTGCGCAGGATCAGCCCGGTGTCCAGGTCGATCTTCTCGCGCGGCACCACCAGGTGGATGCCCTTCGAAGCACGCACGGTGAACGGCGCGGGGATGCCCGCCGCTTCCGCCATGTCGTCGCTCCACACGCCGGTGGCCGCGACGACCGTCTTCGCCCGGACCTCGATCTCCGCACCGCTCTCGCGGTCGACGACCTTGGCCCCGACGACACGTTCGCCGTCGCGGATCAGCGAGGTCACCCGCGCCCGAGTGAGGACGGAAGCCCCTTGCTCGGCCGCGGTCCGCGCGATGGTCATCGTGTGGCGGGCGTCGTCGACCTGCGCGTCGTAGTACTGGATGGCACCGATCAGGGCGTCGTCCGCGAGGCCGGGGGCGACCTTGCCCGCGCCGCGCTTCGACAGATGCCGGTGCCGCGGCAGGGCCCGCGCTCCGCCGAGGGTGTCGTAGAGCGTGACACCCGCGCCGATGTAGCCGCGTTCCCAGACGCGGTGCTTGAGCGGCACCAGGAACTTCACCGGCCGGACCAGGTGCGGTGCGAGGGTCTGCAGGAGCAGGCTGCGTTCCTTCAGCGCTTCGCGGACCAGCTTGAAGTCCAGGTTCTCCAGATAACGCAGCCCACCGTGGATCAGCTTCGAAGACCGGCTCGACGTTCCGGCGGCGAAGTCGCGGGCCTCGACGAGCGCGACGGAGAGCCCGCGCGACGCCGCGTCGAGCGCGACGCCGGCACCGGTCACTCCCCCGCCGACGACCAGCACGTCGATCTCCTCGCGAGCGAGCTTGCGCAGCGTCTCGGCACGGTAGACCGGGGAAAGCGGTACGGGTGTCACCTTGTTCCTCCTGTTCATCGGGCTCACTCGACCTCGACCCAGTCGAGCGTGCGGCCGACGGCCTTCTGCCAGCCCGCGTAGCCCTCGGCGCGCTGTTCGTCCGTCCACGACGGCTCCCAGCGCTTGTCCTCGTTCCAGTTCTGTTCCAGCTCGTCGGTGCTCTTCCAGAACCCGACGGCGAGCCCGGCCGCGTAGGCGGCGCCGAGCGCGGTGGTCTCGGCGACCACCGGCTTCGACACCGGCACGCCGAGGATGTCCGCCTGGAGCTGCATGCAGAGTTCGTTGGCGGTCACGCCACCGTCCACACGCAACACGTCGAGCGTGACGCCGGAGTCGTTCTGCATGGCCTCGACGACGTCGCGGGTCTGGTAGCAGATCGCTTCGAGCGTCGCCCGCGCCAGATGCGCGTTGGTGGTGGCGCGGGTGAGACCGACGATCGCGCCGCGCGCGTCGGAACGCCAGTACGGGGCGAAAAGCCCGGAGAACGCGGGGACGAAGTAGACGCCGCCGTTGTCCTCGACCTGGCGCGCGAGGCTCTCGCTCTGGGACGCGCCGCTGATGATGCCCAGCTGGTCGCGCAGCCACTGCACGGCGGAACCCGTGACGGCGATGGAACCCTCCAGCGCGTACACCGGCTTCTCGTCGCCGAACTGGTAGGCCAGCGTCGTGAGCAGCCCGTGCTTCGAGCGCACGACCTCGTGCCCGGTGTTGAGGAGCAGGAAGTTGCCGGTGCCGTAGGTGTTCTTGGCCTCGCCGGGACGGAAGCACACCTGGCCGACCGTCGCCGCCTGCTGGTCGCCCAGCACGCCGGTGATGGCGACCTCGCCGCCGAGCGGGCCGTCCGCACGGGTCACGCCGAAGCGGCCGTTGTTCGACGACGGCGCGATCGACGGCAGCATCTGCTTGGGGACGCCGAAGAACGACAGCAGTTCGTCGTCCCACTCCAGCGTTTCCAGGTCCATGAGCATGGTGCGCGACGCGTTGGTCGGATCCGTCACGTGCACGCCGCCGTCGGGCCCGCCGGTGAGGTTCCAGATGAGCCAGGTGTCGGTGGTGCCGAAGAGCGCGTCACCCTTTTCGGCGTCTTCGCGGACGCCCTCGACGTTCTCCAGGATCCACTGGAGCTTGCCGCCGGAGAAGTAGGTGGCGGGCGGCAGACCGGCCTTCCGCCGGATGACGTCGCCCTTGCCCTCGCGTTCGAGCGCCGAGGCGATCCGGTCGGTGCGGGTGTCCTGCCACACGATGGCGTTGCAGTACGGCCGCCCGGTGCGGCGGTTCCACACCACGGTGGTCTCACGCTGGTTGGTGATGCCGAGGGACGCGAGGTCCGCAGCGGTCAGCTTCGCCTTGTTGAGCGCGGTGGCGATGACCGAGCGGGTCCGCTCCCAGATCTCGGTGGCGTCGTGCTCGACCCAGCCCGGCTTGGGGAGGATCTGCTCGTGCTCGAGCTGGTGGCGGGCGATCTCGTTGCCGCCGTGGTCGAAGATCATGAAGCGCGTGCTGGTGGTGCCTTGGTCGACGGCGCCGATGTAGTCAGGCATGGTTTCTCTCCTTAGGAAACGCGCTCGATGTCTTTGGCGGGCAAGGCTTCCGGTGCCGGTTCGGCGGGCAGGTAACGCTCGATGAAGAACTTGTAGATCGCCCCGCCGATGACCGCGCCGATCACCGGCGCCACGATCGGGATCCACCAGTACGGATAGCCGTATTGGTCGGTGAACGCGGTGTCGTAGCCGGTGAGCCAGGACATCAGCCGCGGGCCGAAGTCGCGGGCTGGGTTGATCGCGTAGCCGGCGTTGGTGCCCCAGGCCATGCCGATCGCGACCACCAGGAAGCCGACGACGACCGGGGCGAGGTTCGCGGCGGGCGCGGTGTTGCGGAGGTCGGTGATGGCGAAGATCACCAGCGCCAGAATCGCGGTGCCGATGATCTGGTCGCGGAAGGCGCCCCAGTCACCCACCGGCAGGGTTCCGTTACCCGGAAGAGTGGAGAACACGCCCTGGGTCTTGATCGTCAGGCCGGGGTCCGCGGCGTTGAGCACCTCGGCGTAGTTCCAGCGCACCAGCAGCGCGCCGAGGAACGCGCCGGCGGTCTGCGCCAGGGCGTACGGGGCGACCTTGCGCCACGAGAAGCCTTTGAACACCGCGAGCGCCACGGTGACGGCGGGGTTCAGATGCGCGCCGCTGATCCGTGAAGCCACGTAGATACCCAGCGTGACACCGATTCCCCACGCCCACGCGATGCTGTCGTGGTCCCCGATGCCCGCGGCGACGACTTGGGCCACCACCCCGCAGCCGAACAGGATGAGGATCATCGTCCCGACGAACTCCGCCGCCAGTTCGCCCGCCAGTCCGCGAGCCTTGAGGTTTCGCACCATTGCTTCCTCCACAAAGGACACCGTTGCCCTGTTGAGGCCGAAGTTAAGTTCGGGGAAACCCGGGGTCAACGGACGCGGGTCGGCATTGTCGAACGTCCGAAGACGATGTTCGACATTGTCGAATCGGGGCCGGTCGGGCTACGGTTGGGCCGTGCCCGGTCCGATCCAGTCCATCGAGCGCGCCGCCGCGATCCTGCGGTTGCTGGCGCGCGGTTCCGGCCGTCTCGGGGTCGGCGAGATCGCCGATTCCCTCGAACTCGCCAAGGGAACGGCGCACGGGATCCTCCGCACCCTGCAAGGGGTCGGCTTTGTCGAACAAGACCGCGACAGCGGGAAATACCAACTGGGCGCGGCGCTCCTGCACCTCGGCACGAGCTACCTCGACGTCAACGAACTCCGCTCCCGTGCGATCAACTGGGCCGACGCGCTGGCCGCGCGCAGCGGCGAGGCCGTCCGCATCGGCGCGCCGCTGGAGGGCCGGGTCCTGGTGGTGCATCACGTGTTCCGGCCCGACGACAGCCTGCAGACGCTCGACGTCGGCACACTTCTGCCGTTGCACGCGACAGCGCTCGGGAAAGTCCTTCTGGCCTACGACACCGGTCTCGTGGCATCGTTGCGCACCGGCGGACCGGAGGCCTACACCCGCCGGACACTGGTCACCCAGACCGCGATCAAACGCGCCTGCGGCAAGGTGCGCGAGGCGGGCTGGGCGAGCGAGAACGGCGAGATGATCACCGGCGAGGCCGGGATCGCCGCGCCGATCCGCGGCCACGGCGGCATCGTGGTCGGCGCGATCGGGGTCTCCGGCGCGGCGGAACGGATCTGTGAAGCCGACGGCAGCCCGATCCCGCGGCTGCTCGGCCACGTGCGCGACGCGGCACGGGCGGTCTCCCGCGATCTCGGCGCGTCCCGATGGTGATGGAGGTGCTCGCGTGGTCCAGCGCTATGTGATGTCGATCGACCAGGGCACCACCTCGACCCGGTGCATCCTGTTCGACGCGCGCGGCAGGCTGGTGTCGGTCGCGCAGCGCGAACACACCCAGCATTTCCCGCGTCCGGGCTGGGTCGAACACGACGCGACGGAGATCTGGCGCAACGTCGGCCGGATCGTGCCGCAGGCGCTGGCCGACGCCGGCGTCGAAGCCGGGCAGGTGGTCGGCCTCGGCATCGCCAACCAGCGCGAGACGACGGTGCTGTGGGACAGGCACACCGGCAACCCGGTCGGACGGGCGATCGTCTGGCAGGACACCCGCACCGACGCGATGCTCGAACACCTCGCCCGCGAGCCCGGCGCCGACCGCGTCCGGCGGCTGTGCGGGCTGCCGCTGGCCACGTACTTCTCCGCGCCGCGTATCCGATGGATGCTCGAACGCACCCCTGGCCTGCGGGAACGCGCCGAACGCGGCGACGTCCTGTTCGGAACGGTGGAGAGCTGGCTGATCTGGAACCTGACCGGCGGCCCCGAGGGCGGCGTCCACGTCACCGACGTCACCAACGCCTCGCGCACCATGCTGATGAACCTGCGCACGCTGTCGTGGGACGACGAACTGCTGGAGTTCTTCGACGTCCCGCGCGCGATGCTGCCGGAGATCCGGCCGTCGACCGAGGTGTACGGGACGACGTCGCGGGTGGTGCCAGGGATCCGGATCGCGGCGGCACTCGGCGATCAGCAGGCGGCGCTGTTCGGCCAGACCTGCTTCGCGCCCGGCGAGGCGAAATGCACGTACGGAACCGGCAGCTTCCTGCTGCTCAACACCGGTCCGACGCCGGTGCTCTCGGCCCACGGCATGCTGACCACCGTCGGGTTCAAGATCGGCGACGAGCCCGCCGTGTACGCGCTCGAAGGGTCGATCGCGGTCACCGGCTCACTGGTGCAGTGGTTCCGCGACGGGCTCGAACTGATCGGCAGCGCTCCCGAGATCGAGACGCTGGCGCGGACGGTCGAGGACAACGGCGGCTGCTACATCGTGCCCGCCTTCTCCGGCCTGTTCGCGCCGCACTGGCACAGCGAGGCACGCGGTGTGATCGCCGGGCTGACCTCGTACATCACCAAGGGGCATCTGGCCAGGGCCGTGCTGGAGGCGACGGGCTGGCAGACGCGGGAGGTGGTCGACGCGATGAACGCCGACTCCGGGCTCGCGCTGTCGACGCTCAAGGTGGACGGCGGGATGACCGCCGACAACCTGCTGATGCAGTTCGTCGCCGACGTCCTCGACGTGCCGGTGGTGCGCCCGATGGTCGCCGAGACGGTGTCGCTGGGCGCGGCGTACGCGGCCGGGTTGTCGGTCGGTTACTGGCCGGACCTGGAGGGTCTGCGCCGGAACTGGCACCGCGCCGGGCAGTGGCTGCCGACGATGGACCCCGCCCGCCGAGACAGTGAGTACTCGCACTGGCGTCAGGCCGTGGAGCTGACCTTCGGCTGGATGCGCCCCGGCCCGACGGCGGCTCCCCCGGGCTCCGACCTGGTCGAGGTCGTCCTGGCCGATCACCGCCGGATCGAACAGCTGTTCCGGGACCTGCGCAACGACGAGGCCGACCGTCCGGCGCTGATCGCCGAGCTCTCGGCGTCCTTGGTCGCCCATGCGACCGCGACGGAGCGGATCGTCCGTCCCGATGCGACGGAGAGCGGGCTCGCGGACGAGCTGCTGGCCGTGCTGGAGTCCGCCGACTCCGAGAAGGCATTGGCAGCGCTGGAGAATTCGGTGGACGCGCATATCCGCGCGGAGGAACGCGGGTTGCTGAACGAACTTCGGCGCACACTGTCCACTTCGGATCGCACCGGCCTCGGCCGGGCGTTCGTGGCCGAGCGGCAGCGGCAGCTGGACCTCGACTGCGGCTCCGCCGAGCACGTCCGCGAACAAGGTTCCCGGCTGCGCCTCTCGTGACGTGCTAGCCTGTCGCCGTGCGCCGCTTTTCCCGACTCCGCTTTTCCCGACTCGTAGTCAAGCGCGCCGGCTGAACCAGGTCGCCGGCGCGCATTCCGGCGACCCCTCGATACGGGGCATCTCCCGGGACCTGGCCCTCCATGGCCTGTACGTTTTCCCGCCTTTGGAGACCACGATGTCGATCACCGCTTTCCAGGTTCCCTCCCCCCGCTCGTCCATGCTGGTCCGCCGCCGGATCGCCACGTACTTCGTCGGCGGCGTCGAACAGATCCCCGGCCTGCTCGACGCGCTCGGCTGCCTGGTCCACGACCTGTCCGTCGACGTCCGCGACGGCGTCCGGGAAAGCACCATGACCTGCGCCGTCCTGATCGACGCCGCCGAGGTCGAGCCCCTGCTGGCCAGGCTGCGCGACCTGCCTTCCGTCGTCTCTTCGGAACCGGTCTGACCCGAAAGCCCGCAACTCGCGTGATCGGAGACGCAACTCGCGTGATTGGGAGGCGATCACGATGCACGCCCTCCAATCACGCGTGATCGCTGTTCAATCACGCGTGTGCGCCGTCTGATCACGCGTGATCGCCGTTCGGGCACAAAATCCCCTATGCCCGGAGTCACTTGCACGGTTCCGTGCAGCCGGTCATCGGACGGCCCTACACCTCTTGACTTAGTTAAGAAGCCTTCTTAACTTCGATTTCATGGCCGAAACTCCCCGAAACAGCAGGTCCGAAGCCTATCGTCGACTCAGCCTGGCCGAAAAACACGACAATTTCGTCAAGCGGTATTCGCGGCGGACCCTGTTCCGAGTGGGCGCGGTGGGCGGGGCGGCACTCGCCGCCGGCGGCGTCCTGCTCCCGGGTACGGCCGCGGCCTCCCCCGGGCCGATGGTGCTGCTCAACGCCGACAAGGTCGCCGGTTCGGCGCTGCGGCCGTTCGGGCGGCACATCGCCTACGGGGCCGACCCGTCCCAGCAGGTCGTCGTCTCCTGGCAGGTGCCCGCGGCGGTGACCGCGCCGTTCGTCCGGATCGGCACCGTACCGGGCGACTTCAGCCCGCCCATCCAGGCCGAGGCCCGGGCGCTGACCAGCCAGATGTCCTGGCAGCATCCGGTCGAGGAGATCCCGCCGAACAGCCCGAAGTCGATCACCCAGTACTACCTCCACGCCCGGATCGACCGCCTCCTGCCCAACACCACGTACTACTACGTCGTCGGGCACGAGGGCTACGACCCCGCCGCCCGGCTCGGTGAGATGGCGAGTTTCCGCACCGCCCCCGCCCCGGGCGGTGATGGCACGTTCACCTTCACCGCTTTCGGCGACCAGGGCGTCGGCTACAACGCCGTCGCGACCAGCAGCCTGATCGCGGGCCTCGACCCGGCCTTCCACCTCGCCATGGGCGACCTGAGCTACGCCCTCGAAGGCGAAGGCGGGCACCCGGAGGAAGACCAGTACGACGCGCGGCTCTGGGACTCCTTCTTCGTGCAGAACGAACCGGTCACCGCCGGGATCCCGTGGATGATGGCGCTCGGCAACCACGAGATGGAGGGCTGGTACTCCGAGGACGGTTACGGCGGCGTGCGGGCGCGCTTCACCATGCCGGACAACGCCTGGGACGGCTCCACCTGCATCTACTCGTGGCGCTACCAGAACGTCGGCATGATCAGCCTGGACGGCAACGACGTCTGCTACAACAGTCCGTCCAATCTGGACTACACCAAGGGCAAGCAGCTCAACTGGCTCGGCAAGACGCTCGCGGCCTTCCGCGCCGATCCCACGATCGACTTCATCGTCGTCTACTGCCACCAGTGCACGTATTCCACCTGTCATTCCAACGGCGCCGAACTCGGCGCACAGAAGGACTGGGCACCGCTGTTCGACAAGTACCAGGTCGACCTGGTGCTCAACGGCCACAACCACATCTACGAACGCACCGACCCGATCCGGGCGGGCAAGGCCGTCAAGAAGGTGCCCTCGCGCGGGACCACGAACCCGGTCAAGGACGGGACCACCTACATCACCGCGGGCGGCGGTGGCGGCAGTGTCTCCGAGTTCCCCGCGCCCGACACGTACCTCGGTCACGAGACGAGCAACGACTCCCCTGTCCCGATGAAGTACTCGGAACGGGACGGTCAGGATCGCACCAAGAAGGTCACCTGGTCCCGGGTCCGGTTCCGTGGCTACAGCCTGGTCGCGGTCGACGTCATCGCGGGCACGGGCACCACACCGCCCAAAATGGACGTTCGCGCGATCAGCGCCGACGGCACGCTCGTCGACCAGATCATCGTGCAGCGTTCCTGACCTGCGGCTCTTCCTCTCGTTACAGAGTCATGACATGAACAAGACGGGGTCACGATGATCGTCTCTGAACATCGGCACCATGTTCGACCAACGAACCAGGCCCATCGCGGTGCCCGGCGCGAACCGGCGACCACGACTTCGCGTGACGATCCTGATCGCCGTCCCGGTGATCGCCGCGATCCTCGGCTACGTGATCTTCCAGTCCGTCGCGGAAAGCCGTCCGGTTCCGGAAAGGCGCGACGCCACCGTGGTCTTCGACCGCACCTCGGGCGAGCAGGTGGTCGCCGAGCGGGGCTCGGAAAGGTTCCGCACGGCGTCGGTGGTGAAACTGTTCATCGCACTGGACGCCGTCACCCGCAAAGCGAGCAAGGCCGACGAAGCCCAGCTCCACCGGATGCTGGCGAAAAGCGACGACGCCGTCGCCAACACGCTCTGGACCAGGAACGGCGGCCCCGCGATCGTCACCAGGACGGTGGCGGCCGCGGGCCTGCAGAACACCACCCCACCCGCCGACGCCGGCCGCTGGGGCGACACACTGTCCACAGCGGACGACATCGCCGCGGTGTACCGCCGCATCCTCAAGCTGCCGAAGGCCAAACGGGACGTCATCCTCGCGCCCCTGCGCCAGGCGAGCCGCATCGCGGCCGACGGGTTCGACCAGCACTTCGGCATCCCTTCGGCCTTCGGCGACCGGCCATGGGCCGTGAAACAGGGCTGGGCGGCCGGGCGCGGCTCGGTGGACGCGCACACGACGGGGCTCGTCGGTGAAGGCGACCGCTACATCGTCGTCATCCTGTCCGGTTCCGCCGAAGGCACCGGTCTCGACGCCGCGACGGCCGCGGTCACCTCGGTGGCCAGGGCCCTGGCTCCACGACTGGGAAAGTAACCTCGGCCGCGTTTTCCACGGCGATTTTGAAAGCGCTTACAAGAAGGTCGGCGAAACAGGCTCGCGGAGCCGCCGAGCCACCGTCCACTTGGGTTTTCAGCGCGGCCAGCTGGTCACCGGCCAGCGGCGTGACCCGGTCCATGAACTGCCCGAGGAACCTCAGAGCGGCGACGGGCGGGATCCCGGCGACGGCGAGGTCCGCCACCGCGCGCGAAACCGACGGCCGCACGACCGCCAGGGCTCCCGTGCCGTCCCTGCCGAGCACGCCGTGGCGCTCCAGGCACCGGGCGACGGTGGGCTGGTCGCGGGCGATTTCCACCATCGCCGCGTCCAGCTGCTCGGCGCGGTCCACTGTGGTCGTTCCGAGCATCGCGGCGATGGACACCAGGTTGAAGCCCTGTTTCTGCAGCATCGTGATGCGCCGCAGACGCCGCAGATGGGCCGGCCCGTAGTAGGCGGACCTGCCGTGCCGGACCGGCGGGGCGAGCAGGCCCCGCGTCTGATGGGCCCGGATATTGCGCGCCGACATGCCGACGATCGTGGAAAGTTCTTCGATCGTGTATCCGGCCGGCCTCGGCGAAAAGGACTTCACGGCGACAGCTTAACCAATGGTCGGATGAGTACACCACAGCGCCGGGGCAATGGCAGTACCACTGTCAACCGGCTGAATCAGCGAGTGGCCATAAGTTCATCGGTTCCGGGCAACGAACACAAGGTCGGCGGCTGGTTTACATGGTTTCGTGCCAAGCAATGCCGGTTTTGGGGTGTTCCACACTCCCCGATTACTCCAGTCAGGCGATCTTGATGGGCCGATGACTTGGTTGCCGTTTAAATGCACCAGAGACATCCGATGTCTCGACTCTGTCGACGCCCGCGGAGCGCCGCTGAACCCGATGGTTGGTCGTCAAAGTTTCAACCTTTTCCCAGGAGGTTTCCATGTTCTGGAAACGGATCGCGGTCGCGGCCGTGGCCGCGACCGGTTTGGCCACGGCACTGGTGGTGTCCCATCAGGACACTCCCGCCGCCGCGACAGAACCCGCCGCGGCGAAAGTGCCCGCGTTCGACCACATCGTCCTCGTGATGTTCGAGAACAAGGACTACAAGGAGATCAGCGGCAGCTCCAAAGCGCCGTACTTCAACAAACTCGCCTCGCAGGGCGCCAAGTTCACCAAGGCGTACGGTACGACGCACCCGAGCCAGCCGAACTACATCGCCCAGTTCGCGGGTTCGACGCACGGTGTCGACAGCAACAAATGCCAGGATCTCGGGAACAAGGAGAACCTCGCCTCCCAGCTGGCGGGGATCGGCAAGAAGTTCGTCGGTTACGCGGAAAGCATGCCTTCCGACGGCTACACCGGCTGTACGAAGGGCAAATACGCCCGCAAGCACAACAGCTGGGTCAGCTTCAGCAATGTGCCGTCGTCGGCGAACAAAAGGTTCTCGTCGTTCCCGAGCGACTTCACCAAGCTGCCCCATGTCGCTTTCGTGACCCCGGATCTGTGCAGCGACATGCACGACTGTCCGGTCGACACCGGTGACAAATGGCTGAAGGACAACCTCGACGCGTACGCGCAGTGGGCCAAGACGCACAACAGCCTGCTGATCGTCAATTTCGACGAGGACAGCGGGACGTCGGTGAACCAGATCTTCACGACGTTCGTCGGCGCCCACGTGAAGCCGGGCAGCTACAGCGAATCCATCAACCACTACTCGATCCTCCGCACGATGGAGGCGGCGTTCGGCCTGCCGGGCATCGGAAACGCGGCCAACAAGGCGCCGATCACGAGCGTGTGGCAGTAATCGGGTGAATCCCGCGGGCGTGTCCACTGTGGACGCGCCCGCGGGCGGCCACGCCGGGTGCGGAAAATGCCCTTCGCCGAGACCCAGCGACGGTGTCGCGAAAGCCACTTTCGGGACGTCTGATGTCCCGAAAGTGGCTTTCACGACACGTCTTGACCATGAGGCGCGCCATGATCCGGACCTCGCCTCACCCCTCACCAGTTCTTTCGGTTCCCCGCAGGAAGGCACGACCGTGAACACCCGCACCCGCGTCCTGATCGCCGTCACCGGAGTACTCACGCTGGCCGCGGCCGCCGTGGTGTACGTCGGGGCGGCGAGCGCGCGCAACCAGGGCACCGCGTCGGCGGGCACCAGCGACGCCGTCACCCTCGACGGCGGGCGGTTGCTCTTCCGCAGCACCGCCGACGCCGACCGCGGGCACGTGTCCAGCGTCAGCGCCGCCGACCCCGGAGGCGCACGGGCGGTGTCGACCGTGTCCTGCAGCCGGGTCTACGCGGCGGGTGGCACGGGGATCTGCCTGCGACCCGAAACCGGCTTGACCACCTACCAGCTCGCCGTGCTCGACAGCCGGCTCGCGGTCACGCAGGAGATCCCGCTGGTCGGCCTGCCCAACCGGGCGCGGGTCTCACCCGACGGCAAGCGGCTGGCGTGGACGGTGTTCGTCACCGGCGATTCCTACAACGGCGGCCGGTTCTCCACCCGTGCCGGCACCCTCGACCTCACCACCGACAGCGTCGAGGGCACGCTGGAGGACTTCGCCGTGACCGTGGAGGGCAAGCCGTACAAGGCGGCCGACTTCAACTTCTGGGGCGTCACCTTCACCCGGCGGCCGGGCCGGTTCTACGCCACCATGTCGACCGGGTCCCACCGGTACCTCGTCGAGGGCGACTCGGCCGCCCGGACCGTGAAGACCTTGCGGGACAACGTCGAATGCCCGTCCCTCTCCCCCGACGAGACCCGCGTCGCCTACAAGGCCGCCATCGACGGCGATCCCGCGAAGGGCTGGCGGGTGTCGGTGCTCGACCTCGCGAGCGGCACCGTGACGCCGCTGGCGGAGACGAGGAACGTCGACGACCAGCCCGCGTGGCTCGACGACCGCACCGTCGCCTACGCCCTCCCCCGCACTCAAGGACATTCCGACGTCTGGGCCGCCTCCGCCGACGGCTCGGGTGCGCCGCGGCTGCTGATCCCGGAGGCCGAGTCACCCGCCGCACTGCCTTAGGCTGCGGGCATGAGGGCCGCGCTGCTGATCGTCGACATGCAGGAAATGCTCGTTCCCCTGGTCTGGCGTGGCGAGGAACTGGCGGCGCGGATCGCCGCGCTCGCCAGGAAGGCCCGCGAGAACGGGGTCCCGGTGATCGCGCTGCGGCAGATCGGCGCGCCCGGCACCGACTTCGACCCGGCGTCGCCGGGCACCCGGGTCAGCGCGCTGCTCGGCCTCGAACCGGTCGACTTGGTGGTCGACAAGACCGCGACGGATTCCTTCTACCGCACCGGGCTGGCGGGGCTGCTCGTCGACCGCGGCGTCGACACCGTGGTGCTGACCGGGCTGGCCACCGACTACTGCGTCGACGCGACCGCCCGGTCCGCGCAGAGCCACGGCCTGGACGTCGTGCTGGTCGCCGACGGCCACGCTCCCTCGGCCGACGGCGACCCCACCACCGGGCTGACCGCCGAACAGGTCGTCGCCCGGCACAACCTGCTCCTGAGCACAGCGATCCATCCCGGTGGACGGCTGCGTGTGGTGCCGTCGGCGGAGGTGGAGTTCACCGGCCCGTAGGATCGGCGGGCCATGATCACGAACTTCCTGCTCGACCACTCCGCCCTCGTGCCGGTGGCAATCCTGCTGGTGGCGCTCGTCTGCGCCGTCCTGGGCCACCTGTTCGCGGGCAGGCATCGAGTCCTCTGGACGCTCGCGGGAGTGGCGCTGGTACCGGTCGTCGCGCTGACGCTGGTGCCCACCCGGCACACGATCGACGAGATCCTGTGCACGGTCCAGTTCTCCCTGCCCACGCTCGGCTCGGTGGAACTCCTAGCCAACGTGGCGCTGTTCCTGCCGCCGGTCTACTTCGCCGCGCTGGCGTCCCGGCGCCCTGTGACGATGCTCGTGGCGGGCTCGGCGCTGTCCGCGGTGATCGAGGCCCTGCAGGCGTTCGTACCCGCGATCGGCCGCGCCTGCGACACCAACGACTGGCTGATGAACACCATCGGCGCCCTTCTCGCGGCGGGTATGGCGTGGCCGGCAGGCCGCCGCGCTCAGTCGGGCAGTTCCACGGGCGCGATGTCGTCGTAGACGTCGCCGGGCCCCGGGTTCGCCGGATCCGTCTCCCCACCGAAGTGGTGCAGGACGCCCCAGACCGCGTTGAGAGCCGTCTGCACCGCGCCTTCGGCCCAGCCCGCCGTCCAGGAGACGTCGTCGCCCGCCAGGAAGAGGCCGCGGTGACGCTCCTCCAGCCGGTCCTGTTTGAAGTGGGTGAACAGCCGGTGCTGGTAGCGGTAGTGGCCGGGCAGGTTGGCCTTGAACGCGCCCATGAAATGCGGTTCGGCCTCCCAGGACACGGTCACCGGGTCGCCGATGATGTGCCGCCGGACGTCGACGCCGGGGTAGATCTCCTTCAGCGACTGCAACATCACCTCGACCCGCTCGGACACCGAAAGCGGCAGCCACTTCAGCGAATCGTCGGCCCAGGTGTAGGACAGGCAGATCACCGCGGGCGCGTCCGGATCGTCGCCGAGCAGGTAGGTGCCGCGCGGCATGCGGTCGGTCAGCGTCATGCTCATCGTGTCGCGACCGGTCTCCGGGTCCTTGTCCAGCCAGAACGGCCGGTCCACCGGGACGAAGACCTTCGAGGACTCCATGTAGTGCGTGCGCTCGATCGCCGTCCAGTGGTCGATCGGGAACAGCGCCTCGTCGCATTCGATCTTCGACAGCAGCATCCAGCTCTGCGCGGTGAACACCGCCGCCGGGTAGGTGCGGATGCGGCCTTCGGTGTCGGTCACGGTGATGTTGTTCGGCGCGGTCCGGTGCAGCCGGGCGACGCCGGGGTTCGGGCTCCCGCCGTGCAGCGAGCTCAAACTCGTTCCGGCGGGCCAGAACGCGATGTCCTCGGGCGCGTGTTCCCACAGCCGCAACGGAAGCCGCCTGCTGCCGCCGACGATGCTGCGGTGCTCGTCGTCGGCGCCGGTGTAGACCACCCGCAGGATCTCCAGGATGGAGTTCGGGAAGTCGGTGTCCCAGCCGCCGGTGCCGAAGCCGACCTGCCCGAAGATCTCGCGGTCGCGGAACGAGGCGAACGCGGGCGAATCGCAGAGGAAACCGTAAAAGGTTTGGTTGTCCAGCTTCGGGACGAGTTCGTTCCACAGCCGCTTGATCGTCTTCACGTCGCGGTCGCGGATCGCCTTCTGCATCTCGGTGAACGCCGCCTGCTCGGACAGCGTGCTGTCCCACGCGGCCGCGACCTTGCCGAAGACGGCGGGGAGTTCGTCCGCCGTGCGCGCGTAGTGGCTCTCCCCCTTGAGGTCGACGACGGTGCTCGGCGTGCCCGGTGCCAGCGGGTTCGGGAACGGCGTGGTCTCCAGGCCGACCTTGTCGATGTAGTGGAACAGCGCGGTCGACGCCGGCGGGAAGCGCATCGCGCCCATCTCCGCGACGACGTCGTCCGGGCAGCCGGGGAAGTTCACCGTGCGCAGGCGGCCGCCGATCTCGGCGATCTCGTACACGACCGGGCGCAGCCCGAGTTTCATCAGCTCGTACGCGGTGACGATGCCCGAGAGACCGCCGCCGATCACCGCCACCTCGGTGCCGTGCCGCTCGGCCGGGAGGGAGCCGAGCCCGGCTGGGTGGGCGAGGAAATCGTCGTAGGCGAACGGGAAGTCGGGGCCGAACATGGTGATCGGGCGGTCGGCCGGTTCGTCGTGGTGGATCGCGGTCGGGAGGGCGGAGGTCATGCGGGAAGTCCTCGGTACAGATCGGGCCGTCGGTCGGCCAGGTGGGTGTTCTCCAGCCGCGACGCGACGAGCGCGTCACGGGTCGCTTCGGCGCTGATCAGCTCCGGGCCGGCGCCCGCTCGGGCGAGTACCTCGCCGGTCGGGGCGACGACGCAGGACCGGCCGCAGTAGGTCAGTTCCTGTTCGGTGTCGCACCGGTTCGCGTACGCGACGTACAGCTGGCTCTCGTAGGCGCGGGCGGGCACCAGTGTGTCCGCGACCAGTTCGTACGGGCTCATCAGCGCGGTCGGCACCACGAGCAGTTCGGTCCCGGCCAGCGCGTGCGCCCGCACCAGCTCGGGGAACTCGACGTCGTAGCAGATCAACAGGCCGATCCGGAGACCGTCGAGTTCGGCCTGCACGACCGCCTCGGCGCCCGGCTCGAACCAGTCGCGGTCGATGTCGCCGAACAGATGCGTCTTGCGGTAGTTCGCCAGGCGTCGTCCGTCGCGGCCGATCAGCTGGACGCTGTTGTACACGCGGCCGCCGTCGGATTCGGGGTATCCGTAAGCCAGCGCGACGCCGGATTCCCTTGCCAGCGCGGACATCCGGGCCGCCGTCGGACCGTCGGCGGGTTCGGCGAGCTCATGCGACCGGGCGCCGATGTGGTAGCCGGTCGTGATCATCTCGGCGGCGATCACGAGATCGGCGCCCGACGCCTCGACGGCGGACGGCAGCTCGGCGTACGAGCCCTGGTGGACGGCGACCCTCATGCCGACGACGATATCCGCCGTTTCGATGCACCGATAAGGGCGAATCGTTGCGCAAGAGATTGACAGACCAGCGATTCAGTGCGGTATCGCGCAACCCAGCGGAGATCTGTTGTCTGGATCACCCGCCCGGCGGTGGCTCCTCCGCGTGATCGTCCGCCCAGCCGAGCGCCTCGGTGATGGCCTTGTCCGCGATGGCCGACATCGTCGACATGTAGGTACCGCTGACGTGGTTGTCGTCGAGGTAGACCAGCACGTTGCCGATCACCGGCGGGCAGACCTCGGCCGTGCAGAAGTAGTCGCTGAAGTCGACGAACCGCACGTTCGGCGGCAGATCCTGGAGCGTCTCGTACGGCGGTTCCGCGGCATAGAGGTCGTAGCGCGGCGTGGCGCACTCGGGCGCCTCCGCGCCGCGGCTCTCGACGCACGCGGACGGCGACTGGCCGAAGCGCGGGTTGTCCCGCACCGCCAGCACCGGGATCCCGGCCTCGTCGACCTTGCGCCACTGCGCGATGTAGCCGGCGGGAACCCGTTCTTCGACACCGACCTTCACGTCCCTGGTGCCGATCGTCATCACCGCGTCGGGACGGGTGGTGACGATTTCGTCCACCACGGCGGTGTTCCAGTCGATACAGGACTGGTCGCCCGGTACGGCGTCGGAGTCGGTGGAGAACGGGCAGCCACCGCGGAGGATCGACGTGACTTCCCAGTTCTTCTTCTCGGCGATCGGGAGGAGAGCGCCGAGGAACTGCCCGGCGTGCGAGTCGCCGGCGACCACGATCCGGCGAGTGGGATGCCCCGTGGTCTGCGACGTACAGATTTCGAGATCGGCGTTGCGCGGCGAGGTTCCGCACCGGGCCGGGTCGAGCCCCGCCCAGTCCTCGGACACCGCGACGAACGACGGCACCAGCGCGGCGTAGGCGGCACCCCAGTACGTGAACCCTTCGGTATGCGCGAGCGCGCCGGGATGGTCGGGATCGTCGACCGCGATCGAGTAGTTCTCCGCCTGACTCACGCTCACCCACTGCCAGGCACCGGTCGCGGCGAGCACGGCCGCGAGCGTCGCGGCACCGAACCGGTAGGCGCCCCAACGGTTCCCGGCACCGATCGCGGATACGCGGACCGGCTTTTCGACCAGGTGATGGGTCAGCACGGCGAGGACGAACGCCAGCGCGATGATCACCGCGCCCCCACGCAGGCCGACCTCTTCGCGGTCACGCGCGACGAGGTAGAAGACCAGGACCGGCCAGTGCCAGAGGTAGAGCGCGTAACTGAGGTCGCCCAGGTACTTCAGCGGGCGGCTGCTGAGGAAGCGGTCGGCGCCGGCTTTGAACGCGGTGTCGCCCGCGAGGATCACCAGGGCGGCCGACAGCGTCGGCCAGAGCGCGAGATAGCCGGGAAAGACCGTCCCGACCTGGAGCACCAGCCCGCAGGAAACGAGCCCGGCGACCCCGGCCCAGCCGAACACGATCCGCGCCGGCCGGGGCACCTGGACCCGGTCGATGAGCAAGGCGAGCAGGCCACCGAGCGCGAATTCCCACACCCGCGTCAGCGAATCGAAGTACGCCAGCGGCTGATCGGCCGCGGTCAGCCACACCGAGTACGCGAGCGAGGCCGCGAACACCACGCCGAGCACGCCGGTGAGCATCTGGCCGACGTTGCGCTTAGCTCGTTTGGCGATCAGGAGCACCAGGCCGACCAGCAGCGGCCAGACGACGTAGAACTGCCCCTGGATCGACAACGACCAGAAATGCTGGACGACACTCGCCGAGTTGTGCTGGGCGAAGTAGTCGGCGGAATCCGCCGCCAGCTGCCAGTTCTCCAGGTACAGCGCGGAGGCGACGACCTCCTTGATCGTCTGGAACCAGCGGTTCTGCGGCAGCAGCACCATGCTCACCGCGACCACCAGCATCAGCACGGTGAGCGCGGCCGGGAACAGCCGCTTGATCATCCGGCCCCACATCGGCCGGTACTCGATCTTCCCCCGCGACGCCGCGCGGTAGAGCTGACCGGTGACGAGGAACCCGGAGATCAGGAAGAACGCGTCGACGCCGCCGGAGATCCGGCCGAGCCACACGTGGTAGACGACCACCAGCACACACGCGAGCGCCCGCAGTCCCTGGATTTCCGGGCGGAACCGCCGCTCCGTCTCCCGCACACAACCACCACCATGATCACCTGCCGCCGACGGGCCGGGACCCTACGGCAGGAAGCTGTGAGCAAGCTATGCCCCCTCGTGAGTGGCGAGGACGGTCAGAGCCAACCGTGTCCTGGATACCTACTGGCGGTCTTGCGTGACTGGAGGGACGACACACGTGATCAGACGGACGACACCCGTGTCTGGGCGGACGACTCACGGCGAAGGCTTTGCCACGGCCGTGTCGTCCATCTGATCACGAGTGTCGTCCGTCGGATCACACGTGCCGTCCGTTCAATCACGCGAAGCCCGTTCGGCAAAGGTGGTCGTGAGGGGCGATTCGGGTCAGAGCCAAGGCGGGACTCGCGTGATCAGGGACGTAACTCGCGTGCTTGGACGCCGCACTCACGTGTTCCGCCCCTGAGCACGCGAGATCCGCCTTCAATCACGCGAAATCCGGCTTCGATCACGTGAGTGCGGCGCCCGAGGGTCAGGTCGACTTCTGGCCGTCGATGCTCTCCCGCAGGATGTCGGCGTGCCCCGCGTGCTGCGCGGTCTCGGCGATGACGTGCGCCAGCACCCGGCGCACGCTGCGCACCGAGCCCGGCGGGTTCCAGGGCGCCTCCGGCAGCGGATGCGTCGCGGAAAGGTCCGGGATCGACGAGACGATCTCCTTCGTCCGCGCGGCCACCTCTTCGTAGCGCGCGAGGATCCCCGCGAGGGTGTCGCCGGGCAGCATCCTGAAGTTGTTCTGGTGGTCGATCGCCCACTGCGGGAACTCGCGGGCGGTCCCGGCGCCGATGTCGGCCCAGGTGACGCCTTCCGGCAGGTCGTAGGTCATCGCGGACGGACCCTCGACCACGAAACGCAGCCACATCTCCTCGATCGAGGCGACGTGTTTGACCAGCCCGCCGAGGCTCAGTTCGCTGACCGTCGGACGCTCGTCGAGCTGCTCGTCCGTGAGCCCCTGGACGGTGGTGGTCAGCGCGGCGCGGACGGTGTCGAGGGCTTCGAGCAGGTCGGCGCGCTCGGCGTCGAGGATGGTGGCGGTCATCGGGCCCTCCGTGTTGTCGTTTTCTGGCACGACACGACTCTCGCAGGGGTAGAGGACAGGTTGTGGCCGCTACTGGAGGCATCATGGAAAACATGCCGAAGACCTCCGCGCGACTGCTGTCGATGCTCTCGTTGCTGCAGGCCCGCCGCGACTGGCCGGGGGCGCTGCTGGCCGAGCGGCTGGACATCAGCCCGCGCACCGTGCGGCGCGACGTCGACAGGCTTCGCGAGCTCGGCTACCCCATCGCGACCATCAAGGGGCCCGACGGCGGATATCGGCTCGACGCAGGATCCGAGTTGCCGCCGCTGCTGTTCGACGACGATCAGGCGGTCGCGCTGGCCGTCGCGCTCCAGATCGCCACCACCAGCGGCGCGGGGATCGAGGAGGCGGCGATGCGGGCGCTGCACACGGTCCGGCAGGTGATGCCCTCCCGGCTGCGGCGCCGGATCGACACGCTGCGGGTCACCGCCGTCGAATCACCCGCGAGCCGGTCGGAGCCCCGCGTCGACGGCGATGTCCTGCTCGCGCTCGGCGCGGCGGTGCACGCCCGAGAGGTCCTGCGATTCGACTACGCCGACGCGCGGCGCCGGGCCGAACCGCATCACCTCGTCACCTGGCACGGCCGCTGGTACCTCGTCGCCTGGGATCTGGATCGCGCGGATTGGCGCACCTTCCGGGCCGACCGGATCTCTCCGCGCACCCCGACCGGCCCGCGGTTCACGCCGCGCGAACTGCCGGTCCCCGATGTCGCCACCTTCGTCGCGAGCCGGTTCCGTGGCGCGTCCGAGTCCGGCGAATGGCCGTGCCGCGGGGAAGTCGTCCTCGATCTCCCGGCGGCCACGGTGTCCCACTACGTCCGCGACGGTGTCGTGGAGGAACTCGGGCCGGATCGGTGCCGTCTGGTGCTGGGCTCGTGGTCGTGGGCCGGGCTCGCGGCGAGTATCGGCCGGTTCGACGCCGACATCGAGGTCGTCGGTCCTCCCGAACTCCGGGAGGCGTTCGCCGTGCTGGCCCGCCGTTACGCGAAGGCCGCCCGCTGAACACGGGTACGACGCCGGGGACCGCCCAGGGTCTGGAGGCGGTGCCCGGCGCCGTCGACCGCCCGTGGTCCGGGGGCGGCGCCCTCCGGTGCCGGCCCGCCCGGGGTCCGGCACCGAAGCCTCTGGGCCGTCACGACTTGTGGTGCACCTCCTGGAGCCCGTACACCGGCGTCGGGATGCCCTCGTAGCGCGCTTTCAGTTGCAGCGCCAGGTAAAGCGAGTAGTGCCGCGACTGGTGCAGGTTCCCGCCGTGGAACCACAGACCTTCCTTCTGCGTGGGCTTCCACATGTTGCGCTGCTCGCCCTCCCACGGCCCGGGGTCCTTCGTCGTCCCGGAGCCCAGGCCCCAGCATTTGCCGACGAGGTCCGCGGTCTCCTGCCCGACCAGGTCCGCGACCCAGCCGTTCATCGAGCCGTAGCCGGTGGCGTAGACGACGAGGTCCGCCTTCAGTTCCGTGCCGTCGGACAGCACCACCGCGTCACGGGTCAGATGGTCGACCTGGCCATGGGCCAGCTTGATCTTCCCGTCGGCGACCAGTTCCGACGCGCCGACGTCGATGTAGTAGCCGGAGCCGCGCCGCAGGTACTTCAGGAACAGACCGGATCCGTCGTCGCCCCAGTCGTGCTGGAACCCGGCCGCCTCCAGCCGCGCGTAGAAGTCCTTGTCCCGCTCACGGATCGCGTCGTACACCGGGATCTGGAACTGCGGCATGATCCGGTACGGGATCGACGCGAAGATCATGTCCGCCTTGTCGGTGGTGATCCCCGAGCGCACCGCGCGTTCCGAATAGAGGTCACCGAGTCCCAGGTCCATCAGCGAATCCGACTTCACCACATGCGTCGACGACCGTTGCACCATGGTGACGTCGGCGCCGTGTTCCCACAGTGCCGCGCAGATGTCGTGCGCGGAGTTGTTGGAGCCGACCACGACCGCCTTCTTGCCGGCGTAGGAATCCGGGCCGGGGTGCTGGGACGAATGGTGCTGATCGCCCTCGAAGTCGTCCATTCCCGGGAACGACGGGAGATTCGGCTTGCCGGACATCCCGGTCGCGAACACGACGTGCCGCGGGGTGAGCACCAGTTCCTCGCCCTCACGGACGACGGTCACCAGCCACTGCCGCGCTTCCTCGTCCCAGGACGCCGAGGTGACCTCGGTGCTCGTCCAGTACGGCACCTCCATGAGCCGCGTGTACATCTCGAGCCAGTCGGCGATCTTGTCCTTGGGCGCGAACACCGGCCAGTTGTCCGGGAACGGCAGATAGGGCAGGTGGTCGTACCAGACCGGGTCGTGCAGGCAGAGGTTCTTGTACCGCTTGCGCCACGAGTCGCCGGGCCGCTGGTTGCGTTCCAGGACGAGCGTGGGCACGTCGAGCTGCCGCAGCCTGGCGCCGAGCGCGATGCCACCCTGGCCGCCGCCGATGACGACGACGTACGGCTGCTGCTCGTAGCCGAGCCGGGTCTGTTCCTCCTCGCGCTTCTCCGCCCACGACTTCCGGCCACGGACGACGCCGTGCTCGACGCCCTTCGGCCGCTGCTCGTTGCGACGTTCCTCGAACCCTTTGAGCTCGCGCAGACTGGTCAGCAGGGTCCAGGCGCCTTCGTCCTTCAACCTCAAGTGGCCCTTCGCACGACCGGTCGCGGTTTCGAATTCCAGCCAGGCTTCGGTCACACCATCGGCTTCGGTCGGCGTCTCGGTCGTGCGGAACCCGGAGGGGTCGATCCGGTCGAGGCAGTCGCCGAGCATCCCGGCCACCTCGTCGCGACCTTCGACCGTCTTGATCGTCCACGTGAAGGCGACCAGGTCACGCCAATAACTGTCGACGGCGAAAAGCGCCGCGGCGGCTTCGACGTCGCGAGCGGCGAGGGCCGATTCGAATCGGCTCAGCCAAGCGTCCACCCGAGCCTGCGGCGAGTTCGTCGCCTCGATCCGGTCCACCGTCTGTGTCATGGCCACTCCTGAACTTCGGCGTTCGGCTGTTACCCCGATCACACGCCGCGGGCGGGTGGAGCGGCAAGGGTTGCAGCGAGTTGCAGCGCGGCCTCATGGCGCGTCCCGTCCACCGGTCCTATGCTGGTCAGTCGACGCGATGGTGCGGAGGTGGCCCGTGGTCGTGCACAGCTCGGTTCCGCCAGGCGCCGACCTGCCGATGCACGCCCGCGACCTGATCCGCATGCACGAAGCCGTGATCGGCGGCGGCCGTCCCCGGGTCCGGCCGCGGCCGCTGGTGTCGCGTTCCTGGTCGCGGATGCTGAGCCTGGGGCTCGCCGCCGACGGGGTGAACACCCGGGATTCGGTGCCGCTCGACGAGGTCACCCGTCGTCGGCGCGCCTCCCCGCTGCGGTTGGTCGTGGAAGACCTCGGGCAGGTGGTCGGCGCGACGGCCGACACCGCGAACATGCTCCTCGTGGTGACCGACGCCGACGGCATCATCCTCTGGCGGGTGGGTTCGCCCGCCGTGCGGCGCCGGGCCGACACCCTCGGCTTCACCGAAGGCGCCGTCTGGACCGAGACCAGGGTCGGCACCAACGCGATCGGCACCGCGCTCGCCGAGGCCGCGGCGGTGGAACTGCTCGCCGGTGAACATTTCGAGCAGGGCCAGCATCCCTGGTACTGCACCGCGTCCCCGGTGCACGATCCGCGCACCGGCGAACTGCTCGGCGTGATCGACGTCAGCGGTCCCGCGCTGACGTTGCATCCGGCGATCGGCGCGCTCGTGGAGACCGGGCGGCGCCTGGTCGAATCCGAACTCTGGCGGCACCACCAGCAGGGGCTCGACCGGTTGCGCCGGACCGCCGAACCGGTGGTGACCGGCGTGGGCGGCCCGGTCCTGCTGGTGGACGACGACGGCTGGGTGGCCCACTCCGCCGGCGTCGCCTCCGGCGCGCGGATCGCCGCGCCGTCGGAAGGACAGATCCTCGCCGTGCCCGGGCTCGGCGCCTGCCTGCCCGAGCGGCTGACCGAAGGCTGGCTCGTCCGCCCCGCCGACACCGCGCGCCGGGTCCGGCTGGATCTCGAACTCGGGCACGCGCCGATGCTGCGGATGGCGTCGGGCGACGTCGGCTGGGTCCGCACCGTGACACCACGGCACGCGGAGATCCTGGTGCACCTCAACACGGCAGGCCTGGCAGGGCTTTCGGCCGAGGCGCTCAGCAGGGCGCTCTACGGCGACGCCGAGCATCTCGTCACCGTCCGTGCCGAAGTTTCCCGGCTACGACGACTACTGGGGGCCATTGTGGACACCCGGCCGTACCGGCTCGCGGCGGGCGTCACCCTGACCGTCCATAAAGGACTCGAAGTCGGCGGCTGAACCGCGTCCGGTTGCCGGACGATCAGTCCGGGTACCCCGCGCGCATGGAGATCTTGCTCGCCGGAGCGGGCGTTCTGGCGTTGTGCGCCGCCGTGCTGCCGAATCTGCTGCACGAACGCGCGTTGTCGATGCCACTGGTCCTGTTGGTGGGCGGGCTGGTCTTCGGGCTGCTTCCCTTCGCGCACCCCTACGGTCAAGGTGTCCTCGACCCACGGTCACAGGTGGGCACCGTCGAAGTGATCACCGAACTCGGCGTGCTGGTGTCGCTGGTCGGCGCCGGCCTGAAGTCGGACCGGCTGATCGGCTGGCGATCATGGAGCTCGACATGGCGGCTGCTGGCGATCACGTTGCCGCTTTCGGTCTGCGCGGTCGCCCTGCTCGGCTGGTGGGCGCTCGCCCTGTCGCCCGCCGCCGCGCTGCTGCTGGGCGCCGTGCTTTCGCCGACCGACCCGGTGCTGGCGAGCGACGTCCAGGTACCCGCGCCGCACACCGACGACGGGCGTGGCTCGGACAACGAGATCAGGTTCACGCTGACCTCGGAGGCCGGGCTCAACGACGGCCTGGCGATGCCGTTCGTGTTGCTGGCCCTCGTCTTGGCGGGGACGGCGAGCACTTCGCCGGTGCCCTGGCTGCTGACCGAGGTCGTCGTCCCGCTCGCGATCGCCGTCCTGGTCGGTTTCGTCTGTGGCCGGCTGCTGTCGTGGCTGATGTTCCGGGTGCGGCACGAAAGACTGCGCCTTGGCGAGTACTCCGACGGCCTGGTGGTGCTGGCCATCGCGTTCCTCCCGTTCGCGCTCTGCGAGTGGCTGGACGGTATCGGCTTCGTCGCGGTGTTCACGGCCGCGGCGACCATCCGCGCCAGCGAACGGTCGCACGAGTACCACGGGGTGCTGCACGAATTCGGCGATCAGCTGGAACGGCTCTTCGTCGCGCTGGCCCTGCTCGGTCTCGGTGTCGCGCTGGGTGACGGGCTGCTGGCGGGTCTGACGCTCGCCGAGATCCTGGTGGCGGTCGCGGCGGTGGTCATCGTGCGCCCGCTGTTCGGCGGGCTGGCACTGCTCGGCGGCTCCACCACCCGGCCCGCGGCGACGGCGATCGCGTTCTTCGGCATCCGCGGGATCGGAAGTCTGTACTACCTCTCCTACGCGCTGGGGCACGGCGATTTCCCGATGAGCGACTCGTTGTGGCGGGTCACGGCGCTGACGATCGCGGTTTCGGTGCTCGTACACGGGCTGCTGTCGGGTCCGGTGATGCGCAGGCTGGAGGACCGGGGGATGCAGAACCACTGAGCGGGGGCCAAATCCGTGAAGGCCTCCTTGAGGGACCCTGGGTCCCTCAAGGAGGCCTTCACGGACTCGCGGCGCAATGAAGGGGGCCTTCACGTACTTCAACTTGCCTTCAAGCACCGGAGTCAGCGATGCCACTCCCGGCCCTCGAGCCGAGCCTTCACCCGCTGCAACGTGGTCGCGATATTGGCCTGATTCGTCCCGGCGCGATCCGGCTCGCCGGTGATGAGGATGGCGAGCGGGACGAACCACGGCGGCACCCGCAGCCAGTTCGTCACGGTGAGGCGGCTGCCGTCGCCTTCGGGGACGATGTCGTACTCCCATCGCGAAATCGGCACGAAGAACGGCGTGCGCACCCGGTAGGCGAACCTCCGCCCGGGTTCGGCCTCGACGATCTCGGCGTGGGTCACCCAGCGCCGTCGTCCGTTGCGGTTGCTGCCGGCGAACCAGTTCCCGACGCGCGCTTCGGTCGCGCCGCGGATCCAGCGCGCCTTGCGCAGTTCCTCGGTGCACTCCGACATCGCGACCGGATCGCTGACGAGCCGGTACACCTGCTCGGGGCCGGTGTCGATCGTGACCTCCCCGGTCGCGATCGGTTCGCTGTAGGTCAGGCTGTCCCTCGGCTTCGTCGCCATCGCGCCTCCCAGTCGACTTCGCCAGCCCACCAGCAGGAGCCCCGCCGGTCAAGCCCGGCGCGGAAAGCACCGCACGGACGCGGAATCATTCGTGCGGCGATGAGTGCCGGGGGCCCGGCTTGCTTCATTCGCGTACGAAGTCGGGTCAAGTGGCCGGTTCGGCCGGGAAGACGACCTGGAAGCCCAGCGCCCGCAGCATCTGCGTGAGCATCGCCCTGGTGTTGGCCTTGGCGCGTTCGAGCAGGCCGGAGTGCTGCGCGGCTTCGCCGATCCGTTTCTCCGCGGCGAGATAGAACGGCCGCTGATCCTGAACGGACACGAGTGCGCCGAGCCGGTCGATCAGGCCGCGTTCCTGGCCGAAGACGTAGCTGCGTGCGTTGTCCAGGTTGGGTTTCGCCAGCTTCGGTTCGGGCAGCCGCACCTCGACCGTCCGCCGGTCTTCGGACACGGTCAGCGAATTCTCCACCAGCGGCCCGAAATCGACGTACGCGTCGACGGAACCCGCCGCCACGAACAGCGTGCGTTCCCCGGCGATGCTCGCGGGCACCCACGCGACATCCTTCTCGATGTCCACGACGACCTGATAGTCACCGACGGCCGCGTGGTACTGGCTCAGATCCCGCACCGCCTGGAGCACCGCGGGCTGCGAACGGTCCACAGTGGACGTTCCGAACGGGTCGAGCTTCGGCAGCAGCCCGGTGATCTGCAGGGCCGCGGCGACGATCAGGAGCCCGGCCAACGCGAACGCCCCCAGACGTACCCAGCGTTTCTTCACGCCCACCACCGCCTCTCCGTCCGCGGGAGTACCCGGCGGACGCGGCTCCGAAGCGTCGAAGGCGGATTCCCGTACGTTCGGCGGAACCGGGTTTCGCACTTGGAGTAGTTTGGCCGCATGCAGAACGTCTTGCCCGCGCCGGAGAAGGCCGGGCTGAACATCTCGGCGTTGCACTGGGCGGGTTTCCTCGGGATCGCCGTACTCGTGCTGGTCACGTCCGGGATCGGCCTGCCCTCGGTGCTGGTGGTGGCGCTGGGCGTCGCCGGGATGGCCACCCTCGTGCTGTCCTGGCTCGGCATCGGACGGCTCGCCGCCGGGCTGCCCGAGCGGCGGCTGCACTGGATCGCGGTCTCGTGGTGCGCGCCGCTGCTCGTCGCGCGCCCCCTGTTCAGCGGCGACATCAACAGCTACCTCGCGCAAGGCCTGATCGCGGCCAAGGGGCTGGACACCTATCTCGTGGGGCCCGCCGAGGCGCTCGGCGCCGATTCCCCGGTGACGATGGCGGTCAGCCACTACTGGCGGGACACACCCGCGCCGTACGGGCCGGCGTTCGTCGCGCTGGCCCGCACGATCGCCCAGATCGCCGGGGACGCCTTCGTGCCGACGGTGCTGCTCCACCGGCTGCTGGGCCTGATCGGGATCGTGCTCATGGCGTGGGCGCTCCCACGGCTCGCCCGCCGCGTCGGGGTCTCGCCGTCGATCGCGTTGTGGCTGGCCGTGCTCAACCCGCTGGTGCTGTGGCACGTCGTGGCGGGCGTGCACAACGACGGGCTCATGGTCGGGCTGATGGTCGCCGGGCTGGAACTCGTCCTCATGGGCGCCGCGAAGACCGGCGCCGCCCGCCCTGCCCTGATCGCGGCGGGTGTGATCGCGGTGAGCGCGGCCGCGAACATCAAGATCGTGGCCGTCGCGGGCCTGCTGTTCGTCGGTGTGGACCTGTTCCGCCGGGCGACGCCCGCCGGCCGGGTGGCGGTGGCGCTCGGGTTGCCCGCCGGATTCGCCGCCGTCACCGCGGCGATCTCGCTCGGCAGCGGGCTCGGCTTCGGCTGGGTTCGCGTGCTGTCCGGCGTCTCTGGCCAGGTCCACAGCTGGATGGCGCCCACCAACGAACTCGGCTTCCTCGTCGGCGGGATCGGCAAGATCTTCGGGGCCGACCTGACCGACGGCGCGATCGAGGTGTTCTCGCTCATCGGCGCGATCCTCGGTCTCGCCGTCGGCGCTCGGCTGCTGTGGCTCACGTACCGGGAGAAGCTGCACCCGCTCTACGCCGCGGGCCTGACCTTCGCCGCGATGCTGGTCCTCGGGCCGGTCGTGCAGCCCTGGTATCTCCTGTGGACGGTCGCGTTGCTCGCCGTGAGCCTCACGACCGACCGCGGACGGTGGATCCTCGCCGTCGTCAGCGCCGTGTTCGGCGTGCTGCTCCCGCCCGCGAACGGCGGCGCCGTGTCCTTGGCGCTGGGTTACCTGATCGCCGTCGTGCTCATCGGCGGCACCTTGTTCGCACTCAAGCGGAAAGGCCTCTTGCCGGAGATCAGGTTCCGCAAGAGCCGGACGTAACGGCTCCATCGAGCAGGCCTCTCGACCGTGCCGGTGAGTTCACGCTCGGCACGGTCGAGGCAGTCTTCCAACAGCGCGTCGTGCATCGGCCGCCACAGCAGCGGATACGTCAGCCAAGCGGGATGCCGGAGCCGCAGCACCATGAGGTGCCCGAGTTCGGTCTTCCCGTTTTCCGTCGTCCGCAGGGTGAATTCGTGGAATCCGTCGAAGCCGCGCGGCGCGGTGAAGCGGAACCGCACCGACTTCCCGGGCTCGTAGGACTCGACGTGATATCGCACCGGCCCGTGCCCGCCTGTCGCTCCCACCCCGAGCGGCCGGTCGAACCGCATCGGCGGCCACGCGTCGACGGGCCAGAGCCTGTCACCGTCCGTGGACAGCGTGTCGATCAGCGCGCCGACGCGCTCCTGTTCCACATCGACGATCCGGTGATGCCTGTTCCATACGCGCATTCGCGCCTCCCAGTTATAGAGACCTTCCCCTAAAACGATAGTAGAGGATAGTCTCTGAAAATGGGACGGCCACCGCGGCACACCGCCGACGACTTCCTCGACGCCGCAGTGCGGATCTTCGCCACCGAAGGCGCGGCCGGGGTGACCATGTCGGCCGTCGCCCGTGAGGTCGGCGCGCCGAGCGGGTCGATCTACCACCGCTTCCCCGGTCGTCCGGCGCTGCTCGCCGCCGTCTGGCTCCGCACCCTCGACGGCTTCCAGCAGGGCTACCTCGAAGCCCTCGAGCAGGAGCCGGCCGTCGAAGCAGCCGTCGAGGCCGCCGCGCAGGTCGTCCGGTGGTGCCGCGCCCATCCCGCCGAGGCGAAACTGCTCTACGGGGGCGACAGGGCACTCGGCGTCGACGACTGGAGCGCCGAGGATCGCGCCCGTGTCGAGGCCGCCAACCACCGGCTCGACACGGCGATCACCAAGGTGCTGCGGAAACTGCGTCCGCTGACCGGCCGGAGTACCGACGAACTGATGCTCGCCCTCGTCGACCTCCCCTATGCCGCGGTGAAGAGACATCTCGACCGCGGCGAGGCACCGCCGCCGCGCACCGTCGACCTGGTGACGAGGACGACCCGCACGTTGCTGACGGGCTGAGCTCAGGTCCGGGCGGGGATCGCGAGGGAGAACTCCCCGCCGTCGACGAGGTCCAGCAGCAGCCGGGCGGCCCGGCTCGGCGGGCGCTCTCCCCTGGTGGCGATGGTCAGCGGCCAGGTGAGGCCGGGCTCGTCGAGCGGGATCGTCCGGATCCCCGCGAGCAGCTTGAGATCGGGCACGACCGCGACGCCGAGCCCCGCCGCGACATACGACGGCACGGCGCGCAGGTCGGCGACCTCGACGATGACCCGCCGCGGCGCCCCGAGCGCCTCGAAAGCGCGGTCCAGGGCCACCCGGTTGCCGAAGCCGCGGGGATTGTCCACGAACGACTCGCCCGCGAGATCCGCCAAGGTCAGCGACCGCCGCCCGCTCAGCCGATGGCCGTCGGGCAGCACGGCGACGAACGGCGCCGAGCCGAGCAGTTTGGTGTCGAGCCCGGCCAGATCGGATTCGGGCAGGCCGAGGAGGGCGACGTCGAGCCTGCCCTGACGCAGGTCCTCGGCCAGCCCGGTCGATCCGGTGATCGACACCGAAACATGCAGGTCGACCAGCGGATAGCGGCGGTGGAACGCGCCGAGCAGATCGGGCAGGTCGAGATCGCCGACGCTGGTCAGGGTGCCGATGCGGAGGCTGCCCCGCAGGCCTGCGGAGGCGTCGGTGACCACCTCGCGGGCCCTGTCGAAGGCTTCCAGCGCGGCCTTCGCCTCGGGCAGGAACACCTTGCCCGCCGGGGAGAGCTCGACCCTTCGCGTGGACCGATCGAACAGCTTGACGCCCAGTTCGGCTTCGAGGGCCTGGATCGTCGCCGAGACGGTGGACTGCACCGCGTACAACCGCTGGGCGGCGCGAGTGAAGCTGAGCTCCTCGGCGACGGCGACGAAGCATTCGAGCTGACGGGTCTCCACGCCTTCGATTATCGCATCCGTCGATAACTGTGACCAGGATTGTTCGTTGGACTTGGATGATCCGAAGATTCACAGTGGAGGCATGCTGAACAGCGTCGCCCTCCCCCGTCCCGCGTTCCGGCGGATCAGCCACGGTCGCGGTTTCTGGGTCATCGCGGCGGCCTACGCCGCCTCACTCGCCTTCTCCACCGTCCCCACCCCGCTCTACGTGCTCTACCAGCAGCGCGACGGCTTCCCGACCTACGTCGTGACCATCGTCTTCGCGGCGTACGCCGTCGGTGTGATGGGCAGCCTGTATCTCGCCGGCCATGTCAGCGACTGGCTGGGACGACGGCGGGTGATCCTCGCCGCGACCTTGACCCAAGCTCTTTCCGCGACGCTTTTCCTGGCGTGGCCGGACGTTCCCGGGCTGATCCTGGCCAGGCTCGTCGGCGGCGCGGGCATCGGCGCGCTGACCGCGACCGCCACCGCGCACCTGTCCGAACTCCGCGCCGTCGCCCGGCCGCGGGAGGACCACGGCCGCGCGGGACTGATCGCGACCGCCGTCAACATGGGCGGACTGGCGCTCGGACCGCTGTTCGGTGGCGTGTTCGCGAGCTATTCGGCCGAGCCGCTCACCACTCCGTTCGTGTTCTTCCTGGTCCTGCTGCTCGCCGCGGCCATCGCCGTCGCGCTCGTACCGGAAACCGTGGAGCGTGCCGAAGAACGGCCCGCCTATCGGCCGCAGCGCGTCTCACTGCCCTCGAGTGCGCGGCCCGCCTTCTTCGGCGCGGCGATCGGCGCCTTCGCGGCGTTCGCGATCACCGGTCTGTTCATGGCGCTGACGCCGACGTTGCTGGCGCAGGGCATGCACGAGAGTTCGCGGCTGCTGGCCGGTCTCGCGTCGTTCTCCGTGTTCCTCGCGGCGGCCGCGGCTCAGGTGCTCTTCGCCGGTCTGGCCAGGAAAACCCAGCTGCGGCTCGGCCTCGCGCTGATGGTGAGCGGACTGGTGGCGCTGCCGGTCGCGGTGACGACGTCCCAGCTGTGGCTCTTCGTCGCGGGCGGGATCGTGGCGGGTGCCGGCGTCGGGCTGAGCTTCCGCGCCTCGGTGGCCACCGTCGCCGCCCTCGCCGAACCGCCGGTGCGCGGCGAGGTCCTCGCCGCCCTGTTCCTGGCCGCCTACGCCGGGCTGGTCCTGCCCATCCTCCTCGTCGGCATCGCGCTGATCTGGCTGCCGAGCGCGTGGGCGCTGATCGGATTCTCGTTGCTGGAGCTGGGTTTGCTCGCCTGGTCGGCCCCCAAGGTGCTGACCTGACCGTCCACAATGGCGCGCCCGCGTGGTGACCCTCGTCAAACCGGCGGGCGATCCACGCGGGCGATGTGCCATCCTGGTTACGGAACCTCCTCAACGAGGTCCCCGGACGAGTGGGTGCCGTACCCGGCCAGCGACAAGACGGCGCTCTGGGAGCGCGTCATGTCGTGGCTTGTCCTCATCGTCTCGGGTGTGCTGGAAGCCGTATGGGCCACCGCCCTCGGCAAATCCGAAGGCTTGTCCCGGCCGGTGCCGTCGGTGATCTTCGGCGTCACTTTGGTCGCCAGCATGGTGGGTCTCGCCTACGCGATGAAGGATCTCCCCGTCGGCACCGCCTACGCGGTCTGGGTCGGCATCGGGGCTTCGCTCACCGTCGCCTACGGCATGTGGTCGGGCGCGGAAACCGTTTCGGTGGCCCGGATCCTGCTGATCGTGGGGATCGTCGCCTGCGTGGTGGGCCTGAAGGTCCTGCACTGACCCCGGCAAAGAGGGACCGCCCCCGACGCACGGACGACGTCGGGGGCGGTCGGGTCCGGGCGCACCCCTGCGTGTGGCCCGGACGGCTAGGTGGTCAGGCTCGCGCCCAAAGCGCTGGGACGTTCGGGGGCTCCCAACCGACCTGAGCGGTGTGGCCCTGCAGGGCCCGGTACGAAGCGCCGTCGTAGGTCACCGTCGCGCCCGCGGCGTAGGTGGTGCCCGCCGCCCAGGTGCCACCGGGCGGGTTGTTCGACGTCGTGGTGGTCGGCGTCGTGCTCGACGGCGGGTTCGAACCCGAGGTCACCAGGCGGAGGTTGTAGACGCTCAGGATCTCCGAGAGCGGCTGGAAGTAGAACGTGCCGCCCGAGCTGCAGTTGCCGGAGCCACCGGAGGTGACGCCCTGCGCCTGGTCGCCCGCGAGCCACGAACCGCCGGAGTCACCCGGCTCGGCGCAGGCGCTGGTCCGCGTGAGGCCGGAAACGGTGCCCTGCGGGTAGTTCACCGAAGCGTTCTTCTGCTGGATCGTGCCGCAGCGCCAGCCCGTCGTGGAACCGGAGCGGCAGACCGACGCGCCGACCGCGGCCTCCTGCGAACCCGCCACCGGCACGGTCCCCGGGTAGCGGTTCACCAGCGGGCGCGGGGTGTTGCCCGCGTCCACCCGGACCCACGCGTAGTCGTTGCCGGGGAAGCTGGAGCCCGCGACGGTCCCGCTCGGGTTCGAGGTACGCGTGCCGGTGGTGCCGCAGTGGCCCGCGGTGACGAAGCCGCCCTCGACCGAGAAACCGATCGAGCACCGGCCCGAGCCGAAGGTGTAGGCGTTGCCGCCGATGACGTCGATCAGCGGGACCGGGCTTTCGGTGCTGGTCTCGACCCGCACCGCGTCGGCACGCACGCCCGAGGCGGTCGCCCACGACTTCGCGGCGGCTTCGCCACCGGCGTTGGCCAGGACGACGATCGAGTTGGTGGTGGCGTCGACGTACCAGCCGGGCACGGTCTTCGGCGCGCTGGTTCCCTTGGCGTCCAACGACAACTTCGCCGCGTCGAGCTGCGCGGCGCTCCGGGCGACCGTCTTCGGGGTCGCGCCCGCCGCACGGACGACGCCTTCCAGGGCCGCGTCGGTGACCGCGACGGTCAGCGTGGTCCCGGACGCGTCCAGCCACGAGCCCGCGTAGGACGGGCCGAGCCGGGATTTGAGGTCGCTTTCGGCGCGGGCCGCCTTCTGCTCGACGGCGAGGCGGGTCCTGGCCTGATCCGGGCTGATCTTCAGGTCGCGCGCCATGGCGGCGACGATCTCCGACTGGACCTGGTCGGCCGCCGAGGCGGTCTGGCCGGCGCTGGCGCTCGGCGTCAGCGCGACGGCCGTGACCAGGCCCGCGCCGGTAAGGGCCGCCGCGGCGGCCGCTACGATCTTTCGGTTCATTTCAGGCGTTTCCTCACCGCGTTCCGGAAGAAGATCTCGTCCCAGACCGTACGAGGCACCTGCTACAAATGGTACATACCATTTAGGTCATATCCACCCCAATGGACTGGACCTTTCGACCGCTTCCGCGCTGGTCAGCCCACTCCCGCGTCCGTGTAGTCGACGCCATAACCCGGATTCAACTCCAGATACTTCGAGTAGGTCGGTCGCCGGTCGATGAGTTCGCCGTACACCGCCCGAGACAGCGCGATCATCTCCGCGGCGAAGGGACCCATCTCCCCGCGCTCCGACCAGCCGACGAGATTCCGCCAGCTCAGCGGATTCCCCGCGATCGGGACCGCGACGATCCCCGGGATCTCGTGGAACAGCGGCTGGCACAACACCACCGCGTGCCCCGATTCGACCATCTCTATACAGGTCAGCACATCGGTCTCGTACAACGAACGCGGCGTGAATCCCGATCGGGCGCACGCGGACGCGAAACAGTCGCCGAAGCATCCGTCGCCCGGCGTCGCGCACCACCGTTCGTCCGCGAGGTCGCCGAGGTCGACCTCGTTCTGCTGCGCGCGCTCGTCACGCGCGGACATCAGCACGAACACCGGATGATGCGCGAGCGTCCGCCAGCGGAGACCGGGCTCCGGCGGTGGGGCCGCGTCACCGCAGACGCCGACGAAGGCGAAGTCCAGCGCGCCTTCGGCGGTCATGTCCGCGAGTTTGTTGGCCGACCACGACGTATGCGTGGCGACGTGGATATCGGGATGAGTGGTGCCGAGGCGCTGCAGGAGCGCCCCGAGCATCGGCCCCGTCGCCGAGCCGAGCCGCAAGGTCACCGGCTCGCCGGTGCCCGCGTGCTGGGCGAGCCGTGCCGCCTCGTCGTGCAGAGACGACACGGCGGGGAGCACCATCTTGGCCCGGTCGAGGACGAGGAGGCCGAGCGCGGTCGGCCGGGTGCCCGTGTGATCGCGCAGGAACAGCTTCCCGCCGAGGGTCCGTTCGATGCGCTTCAGTTGTGCTGTCAGTGCAGGCTGGGCCATTCCGAGCGTGTTCGCCGCCTTGGTGATACTCCCGAGTTCGGCGATCGCGCACATGATGCGCAGGTGGCGCAGTTCCAGCTCCATCCCTCTACGTTAGTAGACATAACTGGACTGGACCAGACAAATGGTTGAGCCAAATGGCTTCGTATCGGTTGGTTCGCGTGATGCCATCGATGTCAGCAATCCCGGACATGCCGGGGCGTCCGGCCGATACTGTCTCCACGCAACCGACGACGAGGGGGTTCAGTGGCGGACGAGCGTGGACGGATCCGGCGATCGCTGGCGCGCGTGATCACCGACGACAACCTGGATCTGTACGTACTGGGCACCGTCGCGCTGGCGTTCACCGTCCTGGGCGCGACCGGGATCTCGGACGTCAAAACGCTTTCCTCCGTGGTGACCGCGCTGCTGGCCCTGCTCGCCTTCTCCCAGATCCGCTCGCGGCGGCTGACCGAACAGGTCCGGGATTCGAATCGCGGCGGACCCGGGTCGCTCTTCGAGCCGGAGTTCCCCGCGGATCTCATCTCCCGGCGCGCGGCGGCCTTCGACATCCTGCTCATCGGTCATTCGATGACCAGGACCGTGCAGGGCATGCGCAGCGATATCCGGTCGATCCTGGAAGTGGGCGGACGGATCCGGGTACTCGTCCTGGACCCGACCGACGAAGCGCTCGTCGAAGTCGCCGATCGCCGGATTTCCCCAAGTCTCGGACAAGGACGGCTGCGGCAACGGATCCTCGCGACCTTGGACGAACTGACGTCCTTGAAGAGCAGGACGAGCGGCAGGCTGGAGGTCCGGGTGTCGTCGCGGATCTCCTCCGCGGGCTTCAACTGTCTCGACGTCTCCACCAAACGGGGACTGATCTGCGTGCAGCACTACGAATACCGGCCCGCCGGTGAAGCCTCGCCGGTGTTCACAGTGGAACCGAAGGACGCGCCCTGGTACCGGCATTTCGCCGACGAGGCCGAACGGCTGTGGGAGGACGGCACGCCTTGGCCGCTGTCCGGCCCGGACCAGCCCGCAACACCCTTGTGAACAACCGGGGCGAAGATCCGGAGGCGTTAGGGAACAGCGCCGAACCGTACGACCTGGCCGTGGACGGGCAAGTGACCCGGTAACGGTTCGGAAACGGGGCTCGCCCCGCTCGATCGCTCTCTCATAGAGTGCCGCTTTCGCGCCCAGGGGAGGGTTCGTGCACATCCACGCCAGACGCCGATCCATCAGCTTCAGCGGCCGGACGATCACGATCAAGGCCGCGGTCCGCGGGCTCAACGACAAGAAGCACACGTTCGGCCTCGAGAAGGTCACCGCCATCAAGAACATCCCGCCCACGGCGTTCAAGCCGGGGAGGCTCGTCTTCGAAGTGACCGGCGCGTCCAAGGCGATCGTCGAGGACGTGCCCATGTACGCCGACAAGGTCGACATGAACACCTTCACCTATGGCGGCATGAATTCGAAGCACGTGAAAGAGCTCGAAGCGGCGATCAGGAAGGCGATGAGCGGCTGACGACGAGGGCGCCGGTCAGGTCCTCTTCGACTTGCGGTTCAGGAACGCCGAAGCCCCGACGCCGTGCGCGGCGACGCTCGCCAGCACGGTCACCGACATCACGCTCAGCGCGACGTCGGCCGCCTCGCCGTCGAGCGAGTTGAAGGCCAGCAGCCCGAACACGATCGACGCCGCGCCGCGCGGGGCCAGCAGGCCGATGGTCATCCGGTCCTTCCACCGGAAGTCCGTCCGCAGCAAGGCGAGCAGCACCGGGATCAGCCGGGCGACGGTCAGCGCGACGACGCTGACGAGCACGATGCCCCAGGTGAGCCCGAACGACAGCACCAGCACCGCGGTGCTGCCGAAGACGAACCACATCAG
Organism: Amycolatopsis sp. WAC 04169; assembly: GCF_003947535.1. Taxonomy (NCBI): domain Bacteria; kingdom Bacillati; phylum Actinomycetota; class Actinomycetes; order Pseudonocardiales; family Pseudonocardiaceae; genus Amycolatopsis; species Amycolatopsis sp. WAC 04169. Next base: position 293,539 of record NZ_QHJI01000010.1, read on the forward strand.
CAGCCCGCACAGCGAACTGACGTCTTCGGCGAGCCCGAGTTCCTCCTCGCCGGGGTGCCGCGCGGTCTTGTACGCGATCCCGCAGATGAACGCGGCGACGAACCCGTTGCCGCCGATCGCGACGGCGGCGGTGTAGGTCAGCAGCGGCAGCGCGACGGCAGCGACCCGCGCGGAATGCCGGGTCGACCAGCCGTGTTTGGCCGTCACGTTCATCGCCACCGCGGCCACCGCCCCGATGACGGAGCCCGCCAGCACGGCCAGCAACGCCGCCGGGATCGCGGCCTGCAGTGCCTCACCCGGCGTGTTCGCCTGGTGGTGGCTCCCCGCGAGGGTGAGCGCGAAGATGAAGACCGGCGCGACGACGCCGTCGTTGTAGCCGCTCTCGACGTTCAGCAGATGCCGCACGCGTTCGGGCACCCGGACGTCGTGCACCACCGACGTCGCCGGCGCGAAATCCGTCGGGGCGATGATGCAGGCGATCAGCAGGACCGCCGCCCAGCCGAGGCCCGGCAGCGTCAGCAGGCCGACGCCCATCACGATCAGGATCGTCAGCGGCAACGCGATCAGCAGCAGCCGCACCGCCGTTTTCGCGTCGTGGCCGAGATAACCGCCCTTGACCGCGGTGGCGTCCACGAACAGCAGCAGCGCGAGGATCAGTTCCGCCGCGTTGAGCGCGATCTCGGTGTTGAGCCCGGTGCCGAGATCGTTGCGGGTGGTGAACCCGATCGCCAGCCCGGCCGCGACCATCGCCATCGGCGCGGTGATCTGCCAGCGTTCCAGCCGTGCCGCGGTCATCGTCCAGGCCAGCACGACGACCGCGCCGACGAGCACGCTCTGGATCATCTACCCCGCCCCTCGTTCCCGGTGGACTCCCCTGCCACCGGGAACGAGCATACGGGCCGGGCGGAGCACGGCGGTCCACAAAGGAACGTCGATCACACCACCGCGCCGTTGTCGTCCCGCTGCCGTGTCGGATTCGCCTTCCGGACGGGACGGCCCGCCCCGGGCCACCGCTTGTCGAGCAGGATCGCGACGGGCCCCGCGGTGGCCACTGTGGACACCGTGCCCGCGACGAGACCGAGCAGGAGCGCGAGGGCGAAGTCGGCCAGCGAGCCGTCCCCGAGGACCAGCAACGCCCCGAGGACGAACAGCACGCCGATGCCGGTGTTGATCGTCCGCGGCAACGTCTGCAGCACCGCCGTGCCGACGACGCGCGGGAACGGCTCCTTGCGGTGTTGTCCCCGCACTTCCCGCACCCGGTCGAAGACCACCACCGAGTCGTTGACCGAATAGCCGATCACCGTCAGCAGCGCGGCGAGGAAGACGCCGTCCATCGACTTGCCCAGCCAGGCGAAGATCCCGAGGATGATCAGGACGTCCTGGGCGAGCGCGGCCACCGTGGCCAGGCCGAGCCGCCAGTCGAACCGCACCGCCAGGTAGATCAGCTGCGCCAGCACCGCGAGGCCGAGCGCGATCACCGCCTTGGTGCGCAGTTCGGCGCCGAGGCTCGGGCCGATCTTCTCGTCGCGGATCTCGGTGGCGTCGCCCGCGACCCCGGCGACGGCGGCCCGGATCCGCTCGGTGGCGTCCTCGTCGATGGGCTCGGTGCGGACCGAGATGTCCTTCTCGTCGGACATCTGCACGACGGCGCGGGGGAATCCGGCGTCGGAGACCGCGTCCCGGACCCGCTCGACGTCGGCGGGCGCCGAAGTGCTGTATTCGACGACCCGGCCGCCGGTGAACTCGACGCCGAGGTTCGGCCCGGCCACGAACAGCCCCGCGATCGCGGCGATCACGACCGCGCCCGCCACCATCAGCCAGCGTTTCGGTTTCCCGAGGAATGCGGGATCGCGGCGGTTCACCCACTGCCGGACCCGGCCTTCGTGGGTGAGCCCGGACAGCCGCGGTCTGCGCGCGACCACACCCCGCATCGTGAGGTGCAGCAGCAAACGCGTGAGCACCAGCGAGATGAACAACGCGACGACGACGCCGATCGACAGCGTCACCCCGAAGCCGCGCACCGGGCCCGACGCCAGCCAGAACAACAGGCCCGCGGCGAGCAGGGTGGTCACGTTCGAATCGACGATCGCCGACAACGCGCCGCTGAACCCGCGGCTGACCGAGCGCGGCAGCGAGCCGCCCCGTTTGACCGAGTGTTCCTCTCTCGCCCGTTCGAAGACGAGCACGGTGGCGTCGACGGCCATGCCGATCGCCAGCACGAACCCGGCGAGCCCCGGCAGGGTCAGCGTCGCGCCGACGGCGAGCAGCGCGGCATAGGACACGGCCGCGTACGCCACCAGCGCGCCCACGGCGATCAGCCCGGCCAGCCGGTACACCGCGAGCAGGAACAGCGCGGTCAGCGCCAGTCCGATCACGGCGGCGCGGGCGCTGGCGTCGATGGCGGCGGCGCCGAGGGTGGGCCCGACGGTGCGCTGCTCGATGATCTCGACCGGTGTAGGCAGCGCGCCGGCGTTGATCAGCAGCGCCAGATCCTTGGCCTCGGCGGGCGAGAACCGCCCGGTGATCTGCGTGCTCCCGCCGACGATCCCGACTCCGCACGCGACCTGGGGGCTCACCTGCGGCGACGAGATCACCTTGTCGTCGAGCGCGATCGCCACCCGGCGGGCGGGATCACCCGGCGGCGAGCAGGCGGCCTGCCCGGTCAGCCGCTCCCAGGCACGACCGAAATCCCCTTTGAAGTCGACCGAAACGAGCCAGCCGCCGCCCTGCGAATCGATCGACGAGCGCGCCTCGTCGACGCCGTCGCCGGTCAGCGCGGCGGGCCCCAGGGTGATCGGCTGCCCGCTCTCGTCGTCGAGGACACGGGAGTCCGCGGCGCCGGAGGCGAGTACGGGATGGAAGGACAGCTGCGCGGTGCGGCCGATCACTTCGACGGCCTCGCGCGGATCCCGGACGCCGGGTAGTTCGACGATGATCCGGTTGTCGCCCGAGCGGGCCAGCATCGGCTCGGCGACCCCCAGCGCGTCGACGCGGCGGCGCAGCACCTCGAGTGTCCGGTCGGTGGTCTCCGCGTCGGCGGTGACGGTGGGCGAATCCTTGGTCTCCAGCACGATCTGCGTGCCACCACGCAGATCGAGCCCCAGTCTCGGGGCGGTGGTCAGCAACAGGTACAGGGTCGCGGCGAGGACGACCAGCGAGACGACGGCTCGCCCGGTCATGCCTCGACGCGCGGTTTCGCGCGGCACGAAGTTCTCCTTGGTGATTTCCCGGTTCGGGCACGCGGATACGCGCCCGTGAGCGTCAGACGGCTACCGGGAAAGGAGGAGCGCGATCGCCCGGCGCGAGGCGGTTCGCCGTGCGCGAGGCGGGAGTGGCTTCGTCGTGGAGTTCGCTGAGGCGGAGCAGCGTCGTCGACGCGGGCCCGTGCGGGACGGTGCCGAAGAGAGGCAGGTCACCGTGACCGTGCACACCCAGGAGCGCGGGTTCGGCGGCGAGCCTGCCCGCGGCGCGCACCGGCGCGACGGCCTTGGAGACCGAGGAGTCGACCGTCGCGTTCGCCCCGCGCGACTCGTCCGCCGAAGCGGAACCGCCCGAGTGGAGCGCGAAGAACAGGCCGAGCGCGGTCAGCACGGCGGCGAGCAGCACCGGCACGGCCTGCGCGGCCGTCCTCCTGCTTTCCACCGTCATCGACACACTCCCGGGTTTCTCGCCGACACCTTACTGGGATCCGGCCGCCCGCCACAGGCGCGTGATCCCGGCGCGGACGCGGTCCTCACCCAGTTCCGGCAGCAGGGCGGTCAGATGCTCGGCCGCCAGCGGGGCCAGCAGGGCGTGCGCGGCGTGCTCCGGGTCGGGGGTGCCGTCGAGCAGGATCGCGACATGCCGGTGCCAGAACCGGTATGCCCCGATGCGGTAGCGCGCACCCGGCGCGGCGGTCTCCGACATCCGCACCAGCGGCAGGTGTTCGAGCACATAGCCGACATACGCGTCGGCGAAGGCCACGAGCCGGTCGGCCGGCGGAGCGCCCGGGCCCAGTGGCGGCGGCCCGTGCAGGATTCCTTCCTGGAGCAGGCGTTCCCGCGCGTCCAGCAGCGCGACGGCCAGCCCGGCCTTGTCACCGAAGCGGCGGAAGAGCGTCCCCTTGCCCACCCCCGCGGCCGCCGCCACCTGATCCATCGACACCGCGTCCACCCCGTGCTCGGCGAACAGTGCCGCCGCCGCGTCCAGGATCGCGGCCCGGTTGCGGGCGGCGTCGGCACGCTCCTTGGGCGGCGGCGTGCGCAGGAGTTCCAACGACGTTGCAAAAGCGGACTGCGGTCCGTTATGGTCGTGAGGCACATGCGGACTATAGTCCGATTAACTGGAGGTAGCGACATGACCGCACTCATCACTCGTGACGAGCTGAAGGCCGCGATCGACGCGAAGACCGTGACGGTGGTCGACGCGCTGGGTGGCGAGTACTACGCCAAGCAGCATCTGCCCGGCGCCGTTCCCCTCGTCCTCGCCGACGTCGACGCGCACGCCGCGACCGTGCTGCCCGATCGCGGCGCCGCCATCGTCACCTACTGCTCGAACCCCGCCTGCCCCAACAGCGGCCAGGTCGCCGACCGGCTCACCGCGCTGGGCTACACCGACGTCCGCAAGTACCGGGAAGGCATCGAGGACTGGGCCGGCGCGGGCCTGCCCCTCGAGTCTCAGGTCTGAGCGGGGGCGCGCTCCCGCAGGATCGCAACCCCGTCGCCGTCGAGTTCGGCGAGATAGGCCGCCCGTCCGGTCATGGCCATGATCAGCGCCAAGGTCGTACCCGAGACGAGCGGCCCGGACCCGGCGGCGAAGGGGCCGTCGGTGGCTTGCAACCGCAACCCGCCGATGCGTCCTTTCGCCGTCACCACCATGTCCGAGCCTCCGTAGTACCCGGCCAGTTCGGTGAGGACGGGGATCGGGTAGTCGCGGCGAAGGCCCAGCGGACGGCGGATGTCCTCGGCGTGCACGATCGCCTCACCCAGCATCGCGATCTTCGGCAACGGCGGTTTCGTCGTGCTGGTGACCACGCGGCGGAAGCGCTCCAGCGTCTCGGCGCCGTCGTCCCCCATCTGCTCGGCGAGCCGCATGGCGACCTGCTTGTCGAAGTCCCACCGGCAGCGGATCACCCCGGTCATCCACCTCAACGGCGTGAGGCTCGCCCCCGCGGTGACGTGCGCGAGCACCTCGCGCACCGTCAGCCCGGCGCACAGCGACGGCGTCTCCCATCGCTCCTCGGTGAGCCCCGCGAGGTCGTCCGCCAGCGCCGCCCGCTCGGCGTGGACCAGCGGCCAGAGCCCGGTCTTCGTTCCTGAATCCGTCATCCGGAACCCTTCCAGTCGTCGTTCGTCGAAGGTGAGACTCCCGGCGCGGCCCGGAATCATCGGTACGTTGGAGACGATTTTCCCGAGTGGACGAAAGAAGAGAACTGATGATCCAGCGCTGGAATCCGGAGACCGTCGCGGCGCCGATCGGCCCGTACAGCCATCTGGTCCGCGTGCCCGCCGATCACGAACTCGTGGTCGTGTCCGGTCAGATCGGCGTGCTGCCCGACGGCGAACTCGCCGGGCCCGACGCCGAGTCCCAGACCCGCGCGTTGCTCGGCAACCTCGAACGGCTCCTCGAAGACTCGGGTGCCGGGCCTGAGCACCTGGTCAAGGTGTTCAGCATGCTGTCCGGCACCGAACACCTCGCCGGGTTCCGCACGGCGATGCGCGAGACCTTCACCCGCTGGTACCCGGAAGCGGACTGGCCCGCCCAGTCGCTGATCGTCGTGGCGGCCCTTGCCCGGCCCGAGCTCGTCGTCGAGGTGGAAGCCCTGATCGCGGTGCCGCGCGCCGTTTAGCAGTGGCTCGGCCCCAGTCCGTGAAGGCCTCCTTGAGGGACTCTGGGTCTCTCAAGGAGGCCTTCACGGACTCCGGTCTAGGACTCCCGGCGCCTCCGTCCGGCGAGGAGCAGCAGCGCGCCGATGGCCAGCATCCCGAACGCCAGCACCGTCATCGTCTTCACCGGTGAGCCGGTCACGGCCAGACCGGGCGGACGCGGGGTGGTCGGCGGCTGCGGGTTCGGCTTCTCCGGCGGCTGCGGCGTCGGGGGCGTCGGCGGAACCGGGGTGTCGGTCCCGCAGTCGGGGTTCGCCGAACCCGGCGGGCAGTTGCCGCCGGGCGTGTCCGACGTGACGACGTTACGGAGGCGGTGGTCACCGGTCGCCGGCTTCCGCACGGTGACCGCGTAGGTGACGGTCGCCTTCTCCCCCGGCTTCAGCTCGCCCTTCCAGGTGAGCTTCGGCGCGGAGTAGGTGACCGTTCCCATGCTCGCCTTCGCGGCGCCGTCGAAGGTCGCGTCGTCGAGCACCTGGCTCAGGTCGTCGGTGAACGTCGCGTCGTCCACCACGGCCTGCCCGGTGTTCTCCACCGTGACGGTGTACGTGACGACCTCACCCGGCTTCGCCTCCGTCTTGTCGACCGTCTTCTTGATCTTCAAGCTGGACAGCGGGGTCGTCGTGCCGCACTTCGGATCCTTGCTGCCCGGCGGGCAGTTGCCGCCCGGGGTGTCGGAGGTGATCACGTTGGTGAGCTTGCCGTCGCCATCGGTCTTGGTGACCTTGACGCTGTACGTCACCGTCGCCGTCTGCCCGATCTCCAGGTCACCGGTCCAGGTCAGCTTCGGTTCCTCGTAGGTCACCGAACCGATCGTCGCCGCACCGTCCTTCTGGAACACGGCGTCGTCGAGGACCTCGGTGAGGTCGTCGGTGAACGTCGCACCGGTCAGCTTCGTCTTGCCCGTGTTGCGCACGGTCACCGTGTACTTCACGACGTCGCCCGGGTTCGCCGTGGCCTTGTCCGCCTTCTTCTCCAGCGAGATCCCGGGCACCGGGGTGACGGTGGAACACGCCGGGTCGTCGGACTGCGGCGGGCACGTGCCCGGAGTGTTGGTGCTGACGGTGTTCCGCAGTTCGTGATCGCCCGTCACCGGGTTCTTCACCTTCACCGAATACTTCAGCGTGGTCGTCGCCCCGACCGGAAGATCGCCCGCCCACACCAGGTTCGGCGCGGCGAAGGAGAACGTCCCGGCGACCGGGGCCGCCGTGGCGTCGTCGGCGTAGTCGGCGTCGTCCAGGACCTCGGACAGGTCGTCCGTGACCCGTGCGGCGTCCTCGCCGACCAGCGGGACCTTGCCGGTGTTGGTGACGGTCACGGTGTAGGTGACGACGTCGCCCGGGTTCGCGGTCTGCTTGTCCGACGTCTTCTTGACCGTCAGTTCGCGGGACGGCACGTCCGCGACACAGTTCGGGTCGGTCGAATCCGGCGGGCAGTTGTTGCCCGGTGTGTCCGAGGTGACCACATTGGACAGTTTCTTGTCACCGGGGTTCGGGCTCTTGATCTTGACCGTGTAGGTGATGGTCGACGTCTGCCCGATGCCCAGCGAGCCGGTCCACGTCAGCTTCGGCGCCGCGTAGGTGACACCACCGATCGTCGCCGCGCCGTCGTTCTGATAGTCGGCGTCGTCCAGGACCTCGGTCATGTCGTCGGTGAAGGTGGCGCCGGCCTGTTCGGTCTGCCCGGTATTGGTGACGGTGATCGTGTACTTCACCGTGTCACCGGGGTCGACCGACTTCTTGTCGGCGGTCTTCTTGATGAGCAACCCGGACACCGGCGTCGTCGTGCCGCAGTCCGGATCGGTCGAACCCGGCGGGCAGTTGTTGCCCGGTGTCTCCGAGGTGACCACATTGGACAGTTTCTTGTCACCGTCGCCAGGGTTCTTCACCTGGACCGAGTAGGTCACCGTGGCGGTGGCGCCGATCTCGAGATCGCCGGTCCAGGTCAGCTTCGGCGTCGCATAGGTGACGCCGCCAATGGTCGCCGCGCCGTCGTTGCGGTAAACGGCGTCGTCGAGCACCTGGGTGAGGTCGTCGGTGAAGGTGGCGCCGGTCAGCTTCGTCTGACCGGTGTTCCGCACGGTGACCGTGTACTTCACCACGTCACCGGGGTTCGCGGACGTCTTGTCGACCGACTTCTTGATCTCCAGGCCCGAAACCGGAGTCTCCGTGCCACAGTCCGGATCGGTCGAACCCGGCGGACAGTTCCCGCCCGGCGTCTCCGAGGTCACGACGTTCTTGAGCCGGTTGTCACCGGTGTTTGGGTTCTTGACCTTGACGGTGTAGGTCACCGTAGTGGTGGCGCCGACTTCGAGATCGCCCGTCCACGTCAACTTCGGTGCCGCGTACGTGACGCCACCGATCGTCGCCGCACCGTCGTTCTGATAGTCGGCGTCGTCGAGCACCTGCGTCAGGTCATCGGTAAATGTCGCACCAGAGATCTTCGTCTGGCCGGTGTTGGTGACGGTCACCGTGTACTTCACGACATCGCCGGGATTCGCGGACTTCTTGTCGACCGACTTCTCGATCTTCAAACCGGAAACCGGTGTCGTGGTGCCGCACTTCGGGTCCGTCGAGCCCGGCGGGCAGTTGCCACCCGGCGTCTCCGAGGTGACCGTGTTGATGAGCTTCTTGTCGCCCGGAGCAGGGTTCTTCACCTTGACCGAGTACGTGACCGTCGACGTGGCGCCGATTTCAAGGTCGCCCGTCCAGGTCAGCTTCGGCGCCGCATAGGTGACGCCACCGATCGTCGCCGCTCCATCGTTCTGGTAGTCGGCATCGTCGAGCACCTGCGTCAGGTCATCGGTGAAGGTGGCACCGGAAATCTTGGTCTGGCCGGTGTTCCGCACGGTGACCGTGTACTTCACCACGTCACCGGGGTTCGCCGACTGCTTGTCCACGGACTTCTCGATCTTGAAACCGGAAACCGGTGTGGTCGTGCCGCACTTCGGATCGGTCGAGCCCGGCGGGCAGTTCCCGCCCGGCGTCTCGGACGTCACCGCGTTCTTCAGCAGGTTGTCGCCCGTGTTCGGGTTCTTCACCTTGACCGAGTAGGTCACCGTGGAGGTGGCACCTATCTCCAGGTCACCGGTCCACGTCAGCTTCGGCGCCGCATAGGTGACGCCACCGATCGTCGCCGCACCATCATTCTGATAGTCCGCGTCGTCCAACACCTGCGTCAGGTCATCGGTGAACGTCGCCCCGGTCAGCTTGGTCTGGCCGGTGTTCTTCACGGTAACCGTGTACTTCACGACATCGCCCGGGTTCGCGGACTTCTTGTCGACCGACTTCTCGATCGTCAGACCCGACACCGGCGTGGTGGTCCCGCACTTCGGATCCGTGGACCCCGGCGGGCAGTTCCCACCCGGCGTCTCCGAGGTGACCACATTGGACAGTTTCTTGTCACCGGTGCCGGGATTCTTGACCTTCACCGTGTACGTGACCGTCGACATGGCACCGATCTCCAGATCACCGGTCCACGTCAACTTCGGCGCCGCATAGGTGACACCACCGATCGTCGCCGCTCCATCGTTCTGATAGTCGGCGTCGTCCAACACCTGCGTGAGATCGTCGGTGAACGTCGCACCGGAAATCTTGGTCTGCCCCGTGTTCCGCACCGTCACCGTGTACTTCACCACGTCGCCCGGATTCGCCGACTGCTTGTCGACCGACTTCTCGATCAGCAATCCCGAAACCGGCGTCGTCGTACCGCACTTCGGATCCGTCGAACCCGGCGGGCAGTTCCCACCCGGCGTCTCCGACGACACCGCATTCCTCAACACGTTGTCGCCCGTGTTCGGATTCTTCACCTTGACCGTGTACGTCACCGTGGACGTGGCACCGACCTCGAGATCACCCGTCCACGTCAACTTCGGCGCCGCATACGTGACACCACCGATCGTCGCCGCACCGTCGTTCTGGTAAACGGCGTCGTCGAGCACCTGCGTCAGGTCGTCGGTGAACGTCGCACCGGTCAGCTTCGTCTGCCCGGTGTTCTTCACGGTGACCGTGTACTTCACCACGTCACCGGGGTTCGCCGACTGCTTGTCGACCGACTTCTCGATCAACAGCCCCGACACCGGCGTCGTGGTCCCGCACTTCGGATCCGTCGAACCCGGCGGACAGTTCCCACCCGGCGTCTCCGACGTCACCACGTTCTTGAGCCGGTTGTCACCGGTGTTCGGGTTCTTCACCTTGACCGAGTAGGTGAACTCCGCGCTCTTACCCGCGGCGAGCGTGCCGGTCCAGGTCAGCTTCGGCTCCGCGTAGGACACCGAGCCGGGCGACGCGGTGGCGTCGTTCTGATAGACCGCGTCGTCGAGCACCCCGGTCAGATCGTCCACGACCTTGAGGTCCGCCGCGGTCACCTTGCCGGTGTTGGCGACGACGACCTTGTAGCGCACGGTGTCGCCGGGGTCGGCGGACTCCTTGTCCGCGGTCTTCGTCACCGTGTACGACGGCGACGGCACCTTGGTCTTCGCGCACGCGGCCGCGGGATCGTCCGGGCAGCGGTTGTCCGGCGGGACGACCGGCGGCGGTCCGGTCGGCACGTTCGCGCGGTTCACCAGTTCCTTGCCGATGGCGGCTTCCTCGACCTTCACGCGCACGGTCAGCGTGGCGGTCTCGCCGACCGCGAGACCGTTCACGGCCCAGTCGATCGGCCCGGTTCCGGACGTGGTGCCCTTCGAGGGAGTGGACGACACGTAGGTCGTTCCCGCCGGCAGGGTGTCGCGCACCGTGAGCGCGGGAACGGGGATCACGCCGGTGTTCCGCAGCGTCACCTGATACGTCAGGGTGTCGCCGGGGATCGCCTCCGCGAGATCGACCGTCTTCGTCAGCTGGTACCCGGGCGAGGCGACCGTGTTCCGCACCGTGTTCGACGTGCGTTCCTGCGGCCGTCCGGTGTCCTCGCCGCGGAAGGTCAGCTTGCCGGTGTTGTCGAGTTTGGTGCCGTCCGGCACGTCGAGCCCGACCTTGACCTTGAACGCGACCTTCTGTGACTGCCCCGGCCTCAGATTCCGGAGGTTGCACGTGACCACCTGCCCGGCCGCCGAACAGTCCGGATTGGACCCGGCCACGAACGTGACGCCGTCGGGCAGGGTGTCGGTGAGCACGACGTTCGTCGCGGTGTCGAGGTCGGTGGTGGAGCCGTCGGCGTGCCGGTTGGCGACGTCGAAGGTGTAGGTGATCTCGCCGCCCTTGGTGACGTAACCCGGCGGGTTGTCGTCGGTGTTGCCGACCGGGTCGTTGGCCTTGGTGATCTGCAGATCCGGTTCGAGCGCGTCGGTGACGAGCCAGATCGTCTGCGGGTACAGCGCGTCGCCGACGGTGCCGATCTTCACCTGGAGCGCGGTGGTCCCCGCGGGGACCTTGCCGGTGATGTCGATGCTGCGGGCGTCGTATCCGACGTTGTTCACCGGATTGGGAGTCCGCGACGTGACGTTCGTGCCCGAGCCGGTGGCCGTGACCCGGTCGATGCGACTGCTGAAGGCGTTGTTGGTCGCCACCCCGCCGGGCGCGGGCATGGCGATCGTCTGCAGGCTGGAGGCGTCCGGGCCGACCTGGAGGTAGTCGCCGGTGATGGGCGCGTCGCCGTCGCCCGCGACGATGCCGAGTTCGACGTTGGGCTGACGCGAGGTCGGGGCCTTGATCCCGCTCAGCGCGATGGTCGCCGAACTCGGCGTGCTGCCGCCCGCGACCACCTGCATCCCGTCCCAGACCTGCAGGTACCGCAGTGGCTCGCTGGGCAGTTCGTAGGCGACCACCAGCGACCAGCCACCCCAGCAGCCGAGGTTCGTCCGGCTGATCGACTGGCCCTGGCAGGCCTGGATGTCGGCGACCGTGTAGGACCCGGCACCGGCGTTCGTCACGAGGGACGTGACGTCGGCCGCGCCACCGTAGGCGTACAGCGTCGGGACCCCGCCCGTGGTGGTCGCGGGGAACCAGTCGTAGGTTTCGGCGGTGATGCGCTGATACGCGCCGGAGCCCGGGGCCTTGATGGAGACCTGGTTGCCCCGGTTCCCGTCACCGGAGGTCCCACTGCTGGCGACCGGGTTGAACTGCCAGTACAGCCGGGCGTTGAGCACCTTGGCGCCGGCGGGGACGTTCAGGTTCGCGGCGGACGCGGTGTTGCCCGGCGCGGCCGGGTCGGTCTTGATCCACGACACCGGGCTCGCGTTGCTCGCGGACTCGTTGCAGACGACGCCGACGCCGCACTGCACGACGGAGTTGGCGGCCATCGTGATGCCGCCGTGCGCCAGCCCGGAGTACACCGGCTCCGGCCCGATCGGCCGCTCGGTGCCCGCGCCGCGCGGCTGGATCTGGGCGTTCGCCGGCAACGGGGCGCCCATCAGCAGGGCCACGACGACCACCGAGAGCAGTGCCACGCCCCGGCGCCACCGATTCCGCCCACGACGTTCCGCCATGCCGCCTCCGCCTCACCCCTCGCTCCCGTCGGCCCAGGTCAGGACGGCGGGGACAGCGAGCCCGATCGAGGGTCATCCTGGGTCGGCAAGATCGTCGTCGGCAAGCGGGAGCAGCGGTGTCCCCTGGATAAAACCCGTTGAGTGGCCCCGAAACCCCCGGACGGGTGATGAGACACCGTCCACAACGGACAATGGCGAGGGTGGCGTTCCGGCGCGAAATCCGGCATTGTCGAACACGTGATCGAAACTCCTTATCGCGGCTCCGGCCCCTATTGCTATACCCATTCCCTCGCGATGCTGCTCGGCCCGGAGGCTCCGGGCCCCGACGTGCTCGAAACCGTGACCGGCAGCCCCTTCGGCATGCAACTGGTCGGCGGGACGCTGCCGTTTTTCGACGCCTTCGGCTGGGATCCCGATCTCGGCATCGGCGAGGCGCTCGACGCCCTCGGCTGGCGCGCGGAAACGAAGAGCGAGCCGGATCCGGACGCCGCGTTCGCCCGGCTCGCCGAGAGCCTTCCCGGCGGGCCGGTCCTGATCGGCCCGGTCGAGATGGGGCACCTGCGCCACCAGCCGGGAATGACCGGTCCGATCGGCGCCGACCATTTCCTGGTCGCGCTCGACGCGGACGACGAATCCGTCACCGCCCACGACCCGCAGGGATATCCGTACGCGCGGATCCCGCGGAAGGATTTCGCCGCCGCCTGGCTCGCCGAAACCGTCGCCTACGGCAAACCGCACACGATGCGGACGAATTTCGTGCGGCACACCGTCGTCTCGGAAGAAGCCGCGATCCTCGCGGCGCTCCCCCGCGCGATCAGGCGGCTCGGTGGTGAAGAGGACACCGGGCTCCCGCCCGGCACGGTGGGCAACGGCGACGCCGCACTCGCGCTCGCCGCCCGGATCGAAGGAGGCTGTGATCCGGAACTGCGTGGGCTGCTCGTCCATTTCGTGGTGCGCCTCGGCGCCCGGCGGACGAACGACGCCGCGACCTGCCTGCGCCGGGTCGGCCACCACGCCGCGGCCGCCGTCCTCACCACGCAGGCGCGGCTGATCGGCTCCCTGCAGTACGACCTCGTCGTCGAGGACGACACACGGGCCGCCGCGACCCTCCGGACGCTCGCCCCGACCTACGAAGATCTGCGGCGGGCGCTCACGTCATCCTGAGGATCTCGCGGACGATCACCTCGGGCTCGGTCTTCGGGACGTAGTGCCCGGACCGCTCCGCGATCACGTGTCTGCCGGCGGGCGAACGGGTCACCCGGTGGACGTGGGACGCGTTCGCCCGCGCTCTCATCCCGCCGCCGAGGCCGCCGGACACGACCGTGAGCGGGATGTCCCCGAGTTCCGGCGGATCATGCCGCCAGAGGGCCAGTTCGTCGAGGAAGGTGCGGGCCTGCTCCCGGTGGGTCCGCGTCGTCCCGACGGTGAACGCCTCCCGTTCGAGGTCGCGGCGGACGTCGTCCGGGATGTCCCGCAGCAGCCCGCGGAAGACGACCTTGAGCAGGCCCAGCCGCGCGAGCACACCGCTGACCCCGAGCATGACGCGTTCACCAGTGCGGAAGACCCGGCCGAAGAGCACTTCAGCCGCTTCGTCGGTCGGGTCGACCAGCACCAGCCCGGCGATCCGTTCCGGACGGCGGGCGGCGGCCTGCCGCACGATGGGCCCGCCCGCGCTGTGCCCGGCCAGGATGTACGGCCCCGGGCCGAAATGGTCGAGGACGTCGTTGAGGTCGTCGGCCATCCGGCGCAGCGTGCGGCCGCCCGGGTCGGGGGCGCTACGGCCGAGCCCGGAGCGGTCGTAGGCGATCGCGCGGGTGTGGCGGCCGACCTCCGGCTGGACCGCCGCCCAGGACGACCGGGTGGCGGCCGCGCCCGCTTCGAACACGACCGTCGGCCCGGTGAAGCCCTCCGGCCCTGGATGCACCATCGCGTGGAGCCGTCTGCCGTCGCGGGTGACGACCCATTCCGGCTCGCCTTGGGTGTGGGTCATCCCGCGGTGATCCGCCAGCCGGTGGCGTCGAGCTGCCGCCGCCAGAAATCGGCGAAACGCCCTTGCGCCGCAAGGAGTTCTTCGACCGTGCCGGATTCGGTGATCCGTCCGTCCTCAAGGAAGAGCACCCGGTCGGCGTGCCGGATCCCGGCGATCCGGTGGGTGACGATCACCCGCGTCCGCGGCACGGGGTCGGTGCTGAGCGAGCGGACCACGGCGTCCTCGTTCTCGGTGTCCAGCGCGCTGGTCGCCTCGTCGACGAGCAGGACGGGCGCCGGTTTGAGCAGCGCGCGGGCGATGGACACCCGCTGACGCTCGCCGCCGGAAAGAGCGGTGCCCGCCTCGCCGACGGCCGTGTGTTCCAGCAGTTCGCCGACCCTGGCGAGCCCGGCGACCTCGGCGACCCGCTCGTCGCTCGCCGAGGGATCCCCGGCGAGCACGTTGTCCCGCACCGATCCCTCGAAGAGATACGGCTGCTGGAAGACGAAGGTGACGAGATCCCGGCGGAATTCCGCGACATCCGTGCCGTCGGCGAGCACACGCCCGCTCGTGGGCCGGTGCAGACCGGCGAGCAGCGCGAGCACGGTGCTCTTGCCCGAGCCGGACGGCCCGACGATCGCGGTCGTCGTCCCCGGTTCCAGGGTGACGTCGAAGTCCTCCAGCACGTTCTCGGTGTCCGGCGAGTAGCGGAAACCGACCTTCTCGAACCGGATCCGCGGCGCCTTGGCCGGTGCGGCGGCCTCTCCCTCGGCGGCAATGGGCGCGGTGAGGACGGTGTGGATGCGGCCGAGCGTGGTGGTGGCGGTCTCGATACCGGGTGCGAGATCCCCGAGCGCGGTGAACGGTTCGAGGTACCGGGCGATCACGACGATCAGCGCGACGGCCTCGGGCACGGACAGCTCGCCTCGCGTGGCGAGCAGGACGGTCGTCCCCGCGAGCAGGACCAGCGCGAGCTGACCGGCGACGCCGAACAGCACCTGCCCCGGGATCTGAAGCCGGAGCAGCCGGACGGTCGCGCCGTGGTGCGCGGCGAGCGCGGCGCCGGCGTGGCTGCGCGCGGGCTCGGCGCGGCGTGCGGCACGCAACGTCTGCTGGGTGCGGGCGAACTCGACGATCCGTTCGGTCAGCGTGGTGTTCGCCTCCGCCGTCACCCGGTCGGCGCGGCGGGTGATCCGCCCGGTCGCCCACAGCGCGCCCAGCAGGACCGGGACCCCGGCCAGCGCGGCGACGCCGAGCGGCCAGGCGATCGGCAGCAGGGCCAGCGCGATCGCGATCGGCAGGAGGACCGCGCCGATGAGCGGGGTGAGCAGGTACCCGACCAGGCCGACGAGGTCGGGGCCGGTGGCGGCGATGGCCTGCCGGGCGGTCTGGGTGTGCTCACCGTCCAACCAGGACAGCCGCACGTTCGTCAGCCGCTCGGCGACGTCGTGCTGAGCGTGGTCCAGCACCCCGAAGCCGAGTTCGAACCCGAGCCGCCCCACGACGGCGTCGACGGCCCAGCCCGCCGCGGTGAAGGCCGCGAGCGCACCGAGCCAGGGCAGCGCGTCCGAAGGCTTCGTGCCGAACAAGGCACCCACCAACGGCACCAGCAGGACGACACCGGCGGCGCGCAGGAGCACCGAAAGCACGGCGAGCACGACATAGCGCCGGAACGCCGGGCGTTTCGTCGCGGGGATCAGGCCCAGCAGTGTGCGGATCACGCGGTCACCCCCGCACCGGCGCCTGCCTGCCACAAGCGGGCGTACCGCCCCTCCGAGGCCAGAAGTTCTTCGTGGGTCCCGCTTTCCGCGATCCGCCCGCGGTCGAGGACGACGATCTGGTCGGCACCGGTGACCGTATGCAGGCGATGGGCGATGACCAGGACGGTGCGGCCCGCGGTGAGCCGGTCGAGTGCTCGCTGCACGAGATACTCCGACTCGGGATCGGCGAAAGCGGTCGCCTCGTCGAGAACGAGGACCGGGGCGTCGGCGAGGATCGCGCGGGCGATGGCCACCCGCTGGCGTTCCCCACCGGACAGCTGGGACCCGGCATCGAGGACGGTGTCGTATCCCTGGGGCAGCCGGAGGATCCGCTCGTGGATCTGCGCGTCCCGGGCCGCGGCGACGACCTGCTCTTCGGTGGCGCCGGGGACGGCGAGGGCGATGTTCTCCCGCACGGTCCCCCGGACGAGTCGCGGATCCTGGAGCACGAACCCCACGCGGCCGTAGAGTTCGTCGGCGGCGAAGGCGCGGACATCCCGGCCGCCGACCCGGATCGCTCCCTCGGTGACGTCGTGGAAACGCGCGACGAGGGCGGCGAGGGTCGACTTCCCCGCTCCCGACGGACCGACCAGCGCGGTCACCGTGCCGGGCCGCAAGGTCAGGGAAACGTTCTCCAGCACTGGAACGCCGGAACGGTAGGCGAAGTCCACCCGGTCCAGTTCCACGGTGCCCGGCTCGACGCCGTCGCAGGCATCAATCTCCACTGTGGACAGTTCGGGTTCGTCGAGCACGACCTGGATCCGGCGCGCGGCCAGCATTCCCTCGCGAACGCCGCCGAGGCCGTAGCCGATACCCAGCAGCCGCGCGCCGAAAGTGGTGCCCAGCACCAGGAACGGGATCAGCGTCACCGGCTCCATACCGCCGCCGGCCACCATGAACGTGCCGGTACCGGTGATCAGGAGCAGGAAGGTGGCGGGTCTCGTGGCGAAGTCCAGCATGGTCTTCTTGCCGGTGAACGGGCGCTGCCAGTCGCCGAGGAAACCGATGTACTCGTCGAGCCGCCGCCGGAACGACGAAGCCGCGGCGCCGCCGAACACGCGGATCACCGGCTGGCCTTCCAGGTACGCGCCCGCCTCGCCCGCCATCCGTTCCGCCCAGCGCATCGCCTGGCCGGTCTTGGGTCCGGATTGGACGACCATGATCGACGTGGTGACGAGGTAGACGAGGATCGGGACGAGCAGGACGAGGGCGAGCCGCCAGTCCACCGCGAACAGGTACACCAGCACCGCGACCGGCGCGACGACGGCCGCCACCGCGTCGGGGACGGCGTGCGTGACCAGGTAGTGGAGCGACAGCGTGTCGCCCTGCACGAGTTTCGCGACCGTGCCCGATCCCCGGGCGGTGAACCAGCCCAGCGGCAGGCGCGCGAGCTTGCCGAGCAGGCGCTGCCGGAGGTCGCGGGCGAACCGCGCGTCGGCCGCGTGCAACCAGAGCACGACCGCGGACTCCAGCAGGGTGCCCACGCCGAGCAGGACCAGCGCCGAGACACCGAGCGCCCACAGCGATTCGCCGCCCGTGAGCAGCCGCCGGACCAGTTCCACCAGCAGGACGAAGGGAGCGAGACCGATCAGCGTCACGACGGCCTGCAGGATCGCGGCGACGATCAACGTCCGCCGGACCGGTGCGAGCAGCCGTCCTGCCGCCTGCGCGCGCCATGCCCCCTTCGGCGCCTGCTCGACGGGCTTCGGGACTTCGGCCGGTTCTTCCTTTTCTCCGCGGAAAGCACCCATGGCGCGGCCGTAGTACCAGTACGCCCGGCCGTGCACCTCGGACTTGGGGAAACCGAACGCCTCACGCAAACGCGCCTTCAGATGTTTGAACGAACCGGCTTCCGTCGCGATCCACGCCTGCCAGTCCGACCAGTCGCGCGTCTCGATCGACGCGGCCAGCGAAGTCGCGTCCAGGCGCGGCACCCAGTGCACGGTCAGCCGCGGATGCCCGCCCAGCGGGATCAGCCTGTCGGTCTCGTCGTGCTCTTCGAGGTACAGCTCGATCGGCAGGTCGGCCGGGACCACCTCGAGGATCGCGTTGATCGCGGGGATCGAGGCGGAGTCGCCGATCAGCAGATAGCCGGCGGGCGGTTCGGCGGGGACCGAGAACGACGAGGAACCCAGTGACATCACCGGAACCTTCGCGCCCGGGCGTGCCTCACGCAGCCAGCGCGACGCCGGGCCGGCGGGCTCGTGCAGGACGACGTCGATCGCGAACGTGCCGGTTTCCGGGTCGGCCTCGGTGAGCGTGTACGCGCGCTGGAACTCCGTCGTGCCGCCTTCCGGATCCGGGAACCAGAACCGGAGCCAGGCCGCCGGCTCCACGACGACGTCCTCGAACAACGTCGGCGAAACGAACCGCACCCGCACGAATTTCGGCGTGATCTCCGCTGTCTCGACGACGGTCGCTTCGTGGTCTCTGGCCCCGAAACCGCGCATCACCGCGCCCTGGAATCCGCGCGCCATCACAACCCCTCCCCCGTGGCGGCCAGATCGGCCACCATCTCGGCGACCGGCCTGCCGGGCGGACACGACCCGATCAACCCGCGGATCGACGCGGTCAGCAGCAGCCGTACGTACTCGGGCCGCGGCACCTGCGGCAACGCGGCGGACGGCTCGGCGAGCCGGTCGTCACGGGACAACCGGTCGCGGACCGCCTGCCTCTCCCGGTCCAGCCCCTCGCCGTCGGCCTCCTCGGCGGCCGCACTGTTCTCCTCGGAGGCGGTCATCGCGATGGTCATCGACGCGACCGCGCCGCTGAGCACGATCGCCGCGCCGGGCTCGTAACCCCGGCGGACGAGCGCGTCGACCTCGATGTTCAGCAGCCGCTGGCCGCCGTCGCCGCGCGGGAACAGCAGTTGCAGATACCCGGCGAGGCCGGGGTGCTCCAGCATGAAGGCCCGCATCTGCAGCGCGAAGGACAGCAGATGCCGTTCGAGGTCGTGCCGTGGATCGTCCTGGAGCCGCAGCTCGGCCAGGATGCTCTCCCCGACCAGCCGCTCCAGCCCCCACCGGCTCTCGACGTGGCGGTAGAGGGCGGTCGCGGTCACCCCCAGCCGGACCGCGACCGCCTTGACGCTGAGCCTGCGCATCCCGAGCTCGCGGCCGGCCCGCACGATGTCGTCCACCGCGACCATGGCCGGGCGGCCACCGATGTTCGGCATCTCGCCCCCTTGGGAAAGTTATAGGGGGAAACTAAGGGTGTGCTTACCTTCATGTCAAGGTGCGGTGTCCCCGGTGGCCGGAAGCTGCCAAGGGCCTGCCCGCCTGCCTCGCTGGGCGGCGCGGCGCGTTGCGAAAGCCACTTTCGCAACGTTGAAGGTTGCGAAAGTGGCTTTCGCAACGCGCCCCACGGAGCCACCCGCAGTGCCCCCGCGCAGGCGAGTGAACGCGCGGTTCGCGACCAAGCGAGGCCAAGCCGTGTCGCGAACGAACACCGGCGGAGCCGCCGAAGCGGCCCCGCCGGTGTTTCCCTCCCCGCCCCTGCCGGCGAGTCTCAGTGACTTCAGAACGTGACGGTGAACCCGTCGATGCTGCCGGTGTCGAACCGGTAGACGTCCTGGGCGCTCAGCTTCCAGGTGCCGTTGGCCGCTTCGGCGGAGGCGTCGACGGTGAACGTCTGGTGCACGCCCTCGGCCGAGCCGACACCGCCGGAGTCCTTCAGGCGGTAGGCCTTGCCGCTCGGCCCGATCAGGTCGAGCACGAGGTCGGCGCTGTAGGTGTGCGAAACGTCCACCTTGACCGACAAGGACGCGGAAGCCTTGCCGTCACAGCCTTCCTGGGTCACGGAACTGGTCACGGCCGCCCCGGCGTCCGGAATGGACACCGGCGTGGTGTTCGACTTCGCCCCGCAGTTCGGGCCGGGACCGCCGCTGCCGATGAACGACACGTTCAGCAGCTTGTTCGGCGAACCGCTGCCCGCGTTCTTGATGACACCCGCGGTCGCGCCGTTCACCAGCGCGTCCCGCACCTGCTGCGGAGTGGCGCCGGGGTTGGCCGAGAGATAGAGCGCGGCCGCGCCGACGACGTGCGGCGTCGCCATCGAGGTCCCGCTCATCCCCGCGGAGCCGCCGCTGCTCGGGCTCAGCGACGTGATGTTCGTGCCGGGCGCGAAGATGTCGGTGCAGCTTCCGTAGTTGGAGAACGAGGACCGGTTGTCGGCGGAGTCCGAGGCGTTGACCGTGATCGCCTCGGGCACCCGGGCCGGGCTCGTGTTGCAGGCGTCGGTGGAGGCGTTGCCCGCCGCCACCCCGTACACGACACCCGACGCGATCGACCGCTTCACCGCGTCGTCCCCGACCCCGGGGGCGTCCATCGTCAGGCTCATGTTCGCCACGGCGGGCTTCTTCGCGTTGGCCGTCACCCAGTCGACGGCGTCGATGATGCCCGAGTCCGGACCGGAATTGTTGCACCCCAGCACCTTCAGCCCGACGATCTTGACCTTCTTCGCGACGCCGTAGGTCTTGCTGCCGATCGTGCCCGCGGTGTGGCTGCCGTGCCCGTGGCAGTCGGAGCCGTCCCCGCCCATGAAGTCCTTGCCGAGGCTGGCGCGGCCTTCGTATTCCGGGTTCGACGGGTTGATACCGCTGTCGAGGTCGTACGCGGTGACGCCCGCGCCGTCGTTCGGATAGGTGTAGGCCTTGTCGAGCGGAAGGCTCTTCTGGTCGACCCGGTCCAGCCCCCAGGTCGGGTTCTGCTGGGTGCCGGTACCGCGCGCGGTGCCGTCTTCGTACACCGCCTTGACCGACGGGTCCGCGGCCAGTTTGCGTGCCTCGGCCGCGGTCATGCTCTTGGCCGAGAACCCGCGGAGAGCCGCCGTCCACACCGAACGGACCTCCCCGCCGTAGCGCTTGGCCAGTTCGGTGGACGCCGTCTGTCCGGCCGCCGCGACGTCGTGGAGGACGACGATGTACTGGTCGCCGTAATGCTCCTTGGCGGGGATCACCGTGCCTTCGGCTTCGGCGGCGACGGCCGATCCGGCGCCGAGCGCGAGCAGCGGGCTCAGCAGACCGAGCGCCAGCAGCGTTTTCGTCTTGTCACGCATGGGAAGTCACCTCTGTTTCGGCGAAGGTCACTGGACGGTGAGGGTGTACGTGGTGGTCGCGGTCTTGCCGCCGCCGTCCTTGGCGGTCACCGTGATCGGATACGTGCCCGGCTGGAACGGCGCGAAGACCTGCATGGTCGAACTGCCGCCACTCGAAACGGTCTGCGGCGAGAAGAACGGGTTGACCGGCAGCCCGGAACCGCTGGCGGACAACGTGATCGAACCCGTGCCGCCGGTCGCGGTGACGGTGGCGCTCACGAGCGAACCCGCGCGGCCGGTGCCGGACGACGGGTTCACCGTCACCTTCAGGTCACCGACGGGAGGTTCGCCCGCACCGACGGTGAGCGAAAGCCCCGCGGTGGCCGTGTCGGTGGTCCCCTTCCCGGAAATCGTGACCTGGTAGGCCTTTTCCGGGGTACCGGCGGCGGTCTCGATGGTCAGCTTGGCGACCTCGCCCGCTTTGATCGTGGCGGGCTGGAACGTGGCCTTCGCCCCTTCGGGCAATCCCGACGCGGACAGTGTGATGCTCTCGGCACCGTTCTTGCCCGGTTTGCTCGTGACACTCGCCGACACGTACTTGCCCGGCAACACCTTCACCGACGAGGGCGAAGCCGCGAGGGTGAAGACGTCACCCGGCTGCTCGCCGCCGATCTGCTGGGCGACCCAGTCCCCCATGTCGTTGTTGAGCCTGCTGTAGACGCTGTACCAGCGGAAATCGCTGCGGCTCCAGGAGGTGACGCCGACGACCTTGCCGTTGACGACGAACGGTCCGCCGCTGTCGCCCGGCAGCACGGTCTTGCGGCCGTCGGAGTAGCCGGCGCAGATCATCGTCTTCGGGTCGACGCCGTTCTCCACGCCGGTGCACTGGCTCGCGTTCACGATCGGCAGGGTCAGCTTGTGCAGCGTGACGTCCTGCGTGGAGTCGTTGATGTCCTTCTTGCCGTAGCCGAGGCTGAACCCGTCCTTGCCCGGCGCCTCCAGTCCGGTGTCGGCGGAGGTGGCGACCTTCGCGTAGCCGCCGGGCGGCACCGGGATGTCACCGTCGACGGTGATCACCGCGACGTCGTAGCCGTACCAGGGCTGGGTGAACTTGGGGTGGACCTTGTAGTCGACGGCCTTCAGCTGTGTGCCGCCCGCGCTCTTCAGATCGTCGAGTCCGTAAAGGACGCTCTTCTCGCCCGCCAGCTCCTTGCAGTGGGCCGCGACCAGGACCTTTCGCGGAGCGATGACGGAGCCGGAGCAGCTCTGTCCCCTCGGCCTCGAACCGCCTTCGCGCAGGGCGGCGATGACATACGGGTAGTCCTTGACCGACGCGGGCGAGCCGCCGATGCTCTGGCCGTGGACGCCGCCGGACGGCAAGGGCGCGGCGTCGGTCGGGGAGACGGCGCGAAGGGGGTCGGCCGGTTCCGCACCGGCGAGACCCGCCGCCGGTGCCAGCGCGGCCATGGTCAGGGCGACCACGCCGAAGATCCGTTTTCTGCTCACGGTGCTTCCTTTCCGGGAAATCGCGACTGCCCGACAACTGTCGATCGACGGCGGAAGCGGAACAATAGTGGACTACGGGGCTCGCTCCACTATTTAAAGAAACCGCCATTGACCTGCGGTTTCTCTCGTCGTACCCAGCGAATCGCCGAATACGTGCCCTTAGTGAATGTCGCTGAGCAGATCAGCGGTCAGGACGGTGCGCGAGGGCAATCCCAATTTGCGCAGCGCTCGTCCGACGTGGATCTCGACCGTCCTCGGCGAGAGGAACAGCCGCTCCCCGATCTCCCGGTTGGTCAGGTTCTGGGCGGCGAGCCGGGCGACTTCGAGCTCCCTCGGGGACAACGCTTCGCCGTAGCCCTTGCGTCCGCGCCGGGGCATCTCCGGATCGCAGCGGCGCAACGAACGCCGGCAGCGGAGCGCGTCCACGGCGGCGCCGAGGCCCGCGTACGTCGTCTCCGCGGTGGTGAAGGAAGCGACGGCACGCTCGCGCACCCCGGCTTCGGAGAAACACCCGGCGGCGAGTTCGTCGGCATAGGCCGCGAAGTACGGGAGCGGCAGTGCGCTGTAGGCCTGCGCGGCGCCCAGCAGCAGTTCACCGGCGGCCAGTGTCTCGCCACGCGCCTGCGTGAGCATGCCCCGGCACAACAACGCCGACGCGTTGGCGACCGGGGCGTCCTTGCCGTCGATGCCCTGCCGGAACTCCGCGAGCAGCTCCCGCGCCTCGACGTGCTGTCCCAGCCCGAGCATGGTGCGCACGGCGAACGGCATCAGCTCGGCCGCCCAGACCCAGTTGTTCTTGCGGCGCACGGTTTCCAGGCCGAATCCGGCCAGGCGCCGGGCGGCCTGCAGATCCTTGCCCGCCTGATGGACGGCCACCCGGCCCGCGTACGCCGATGCCTGCACCGGGACACTGCCCGCGGACAGCGCGAACGCGGCGTCGAAACTGCGCAGGGCCGCGGTCGGCCGGTGCTGCCCGTACTCGTACCAGCCGAGCACCAGCAGCGGCTCGGCCGCCAGCGAACCGTCCTTGTCGACCCGTGTCAGCATCGCGCGCGCCTTCTCCGCGACGCTCGCCCATTCCCCCATCGCGAGGTCCAAGCGCAGCTCCGTACCGTCGGCGAGCGCGTCGAGATAGGGCTGGTGGTCGTCGCGGATCAGCCGCCGCGCGGTCGTGAGGTAGGCCCGCGCCACCGGATAGTGCCCGTTCCACGCCACCGCGTCGGCCAGGTTGATGTAGGTGCGGGCGACCTGACGGCAGACCTCGGCCGACTCCGGTGCCCGCGGCAGGTCGGCGATCTCGTGCCAGGCCTCCGGATCGGCGATCTGCATCCGCGCCGAAAGCCGGTTGGCGGTGATCGCGGCGAGCAGCCCGGCGTCGTGCTCCCCCTTGCTCACCTGCTCGGCCTCGTCGAGCCAGCGGAAGTTCTCCTCGACCGGGACGGTCCCGATATGCGGCAGCGCCAAGGTGACCAGCCCCCTGGCGAGCAGCGCCTGCCGCCTGCCGAGGTCGGCCGCGCCCAGTTCGATTTCGAGCCTGCCCGCTTCGACCTTGCCCACCTGGTTGATCAGCACCTGTCCGAGGTGGACCCGGATCTCGCCCCGCGCGGCCTTGCTCAGCGGCCATTCGCGCAGGATCTCCCGCAGCAGCCGGACCGTTCCGGCGTGCGCGATACTGCGCGGCAGTTCCCTGCCGAGCCGGACGGCGAACGATTCGCGCGCGGTGCGTGGCAGATCCGCGTCCCGCAGGGCCGCTTCGAGCAGACGGCTCGCTTCCTCGGTCCGGCCGTCTTCGATGGCGTTGTCGACCGCGACCCCGGTCCACTGTGTCCACGCGGCGATGTCACCCGCCAGCCGCGCGTGACGGGCGATGAGCGACGCGAAGGGTTCGGCGCTCGCGGCGAGCCGGGCGGCGGCGCGTCCGTGCATCCCGCACCGCTGAGGCCCGGGCAGCAAGGCGTAGACCGCTTCGGCGATCAGCGGGCTCCCCGAGACATAGCGGCCACGGCCGAGATCCCGCAGCAGTCCCGCTTCCACGGCTTCGGTGATCGCGCCGTCGATCCCCGCGGACGCCGCGACCGCGCCCAGCTCCGGCTCACCGGCGGGCGATCCCAGTACCGCGGCCGCGCGGACGACGTCCCTGGCGGCGGATCCGATCGCCTCCATCAGCCCGGAAACCCGGCTGCGCACGATCGGCGGCACCGTCGCCGACGCCAGTCTGTCCACCGAAAGCGCTTCGGCCGTGTCGCCGACGCTCTGGACCAGCGCCGTCAGATCGACGGCGATCCCGGACGTCCGCCGGTGCGCCGCTTCGGCGAAATCCGGCGCGCAGCGGCCGAAGGAGGCGTCCAGCAACGTCCGTACCTGGACGTCGGTGAACGCCGTGAGCGAGAGATGCGCGGCGGTCTCGCGCAGTGGCGGGAATCGTCGCGGCCCGCATATCGCCGCGCTGACCACCACGCTCAGCGCCGCCGGCGGGGAAGCCGCGAGCCCGCGCAGGAATTCCCACGTGTCGTCGTCCGCGCAGTGGACGTCGTCGAGCACCAGGACCGCCGGGCCGCAGCCCGTCAACACCTCCCGCACGGCCCGGAACTCCTGCTGCCGGACGGTCTCCGCGTCCGCGTTCTCCGGGAACGGCGGCAGCCACGGCGACCATTCCGGAACGAGCCGCCGCAGGACACCGGTCACCGGGGAGAAGCCCGCCGCGTGGGCGGCGGCCACGGCGCTCTTCTCCAGCAGCGCGTCGACCAACGGCGCCAGACGGCAAGGCCGCGAGAACGAACCGCACCGGGCGGACCACACGACGCGCGAGGCGAGCACGGGATGGGCGGCCAGTTCTTCGAGCAGCCGGCTCCGGCCCACCCCCGGTTCGCCCTCGACGACGGCGACCGACGGCGGGCGCGAGGCGACGCGCACCAGTTCGGCCAATTCGGTGTCGCGGGCCACGAACACCGGTGCCGTACCGATCGTCGGCATGCTCGGGACCATACCGAGCGGACACCCGCCGAAAGGCGGGAACACGAACAGTGACCATGAACCGCGCGCTTTCCGCTGGTCCACACCACCGCAGTCACAAGTTCGCCGCACGGTTAACTCGATCGGGCGACGACGACCTGCGGTGACACCGACGCTCGCATCGGCAATACGGACCCTTAGGTATTGCCGCGAACCTTGCCATGAGACCACCGGAGGGTGAATCTCAGACTGTTCGCAGTGCCCCTCTGTCACTTCATCACAGCGCACCTCCCCTGCACGCGCCGGTCCACCACCCATTCGGGTAGCCGAAGTCCCCACCTGTCCCTTTACGGGTGGCCGCCGCGCTTGCTTCGCGTTCGACCATCCAGTTAGGAGTGTTCCGACGGTGAAGACCTCGTTCAGGCGCGGGCTGGCCACGGCCTGCGCCGGTGTCGCCGCGCTGGTCGCCCTGCAGGCGCCCGCCGCCGCGGCACCCGCCATCACGGCGGCCACCACGATCCCGATCAACATGCAGGCACAGGAGAAGAGCAACTGGTGCTGGGACGCCAGTGGCAACACGATCGCCGCCTGGTGGGGCCACTCGCTCACCCAGACGAAGTTCTGCCAGATCGCGCACAACGAGTCCGGTACGGACTGCGCGAACAACCAGGGCTACCTGAGCGATCAGCAGCGCGTGTTCCGCTGGCTCGGGTTCAGCAACGTCGGCACCTACAGCTCCTCGGGCCAGACGCTGACCTTCGCCTCCATCAAGAGCCAGGTCGACGCGCGGCAGCCGATCGGCACCCGGATCGGCTGGCGCAACGGCGGCGGTCACATGCACGTGCTCTACGGCTACGACAACACCAACGGCGCGACGACGGTGTACTACGGCGACCCGTGGGGTTCCAGCCCCCGCTACAACCAGATGAGCTACAGCGCCTACCGGTCCAACAACTCGTTCACCTGGACCCACACCGTCTACGGGATCAAGGACTGAAACCATGAAGCGAACCTTCCTCGGCGCCACGATCCTCGCCCTCGGCCTGTCGCTGGCGCTCGGCGGCCAGTCCTCCGCGGCCGACGCCCCCAGCGGCGCGCCCACCGCCGCCGACCTCGCCGCGGTGTCCACAGTGGTCACCAGTGACGCGACCACCCAGCGGCTCGCCAAGGCGCAGTTCCCCGGCGCGGCCAAGGCGGACACGGCCCTCGCGGCCAAGACCGCCAAGGCCGATCCGCGCACACCGGTGGCGGTCTACCAGCCGACCGCCGCCTTCATCGCCGGCACCTCCACCGTCCCGGCCGAACTCGCCTACGTCGCCACCCCGGCGACGCTGGGCAACGGCGACGCCGCGACCGTGTGGTCGCAGCGCGAGGGCTCGGGCTGGTCGGTCTACAACGTCGCCTCGGGTGACGTCGAGAAGCGCCTCGCGGCGCAGGTCGGCAAGGGCTACCTCCTGAGCGAACCTCAGGCGGGCGCCTGGTACGCCGTCGACGGGGACACCGTGACCGTCCTCGACGGCTCGTCGGTGGCGAAGACCGGCGAGAAGATGTCGCTCGCCGCCTACCGCGAAGCCCTGCAGAGCCGCTACGGCGACAAGCTGCCCGGCTCGGCCTACGACCGCACCGGTGCCGCCGGCGGTTACGGTGCCGCCCCGGTGGGCGACACCGAGGTGCCGTGGTGGCCGTACGCGCTCGGCGCGGTGTTCCTCGCCGCCGCGGGTACGGCCGTCACGCTGCGGCTCCGCAAGCAGTAGGCGCCAAGGGTGCCGGGACCGCGCGGGGTTCCGGCACCCTACGCGAACGTGTAGTCCTCGATCGGGAAGCTCTGCGCCTCCTTGATCGCGTTCAGCGTGGAGGACGGCCGCAGCAGCGTCGCCTCCCCGTGCGGGTTGAAGTAGTAGCTGTTCGCCGGGGCGCAGTTCCCGAGCGTGAAGATCGAGTCGCCGAGGCGCTCGGTCATCCGGTCGAGGAACGCGTCGTTGGCCTCCTGCGTCACCTCGAACTCCGTCGCGCCACGCCGCCGCATCGCGCCGAAGAGCCGGTCCATATGCCGCATCTGGGTCTCGATGGTGGTGAAATAGGACAGTCCCGAGTAGGAATACGGGCTGTTGAGCGAGATGAAGTTGGGGAACCTCGGGATCGCGACGCCCTCGTAGGCCTGGAAACGGTTCTCCCGCCACCACTTCCCGAGATCCCGGCCGTCGCGCCCGATGATCTCGATCGCCGGGAAGTTCGCCTCCCACAGGTCGAATCCGGTCGCCAGCACCAGGACGTCGATGTCCCGCCGCCGCCCGTCGGCGGTCTCGATGCCGCTCTTGTCGATCTTCGCGATGGACGTCGTCTCCAGATGCACGTGGTCCTTCGTGAAGGCCGGGTAGTACTCGTTGGAGAACGTCGGGCGCTTGCAGCCGAACGAATAGCGCGGCGTCAGTTCCTCGCGCAGCCCCGGATCCCGCACCTGACGGCGCAGATGCGCCTGGCACCACAGCTTGCCGAGCCGGTTCGCCATCGGCAACTGCTTGTAGTGCAGCACACCGGAGACCATCATCAGCTCCAGCAACGCGGTCCCGGTCAACCGGGCGGCCCGCTGGGTGAACGGGAGCGCCGCAAACGCGCGCCGGACCGCCTTCGGCACCGGGAAGTCCAGTTTGGGGCTCACCCAGATCGGCGTCCGCTGATAGACGGTGAGGTCTCGCGCGACCTTCGCGATCTCGGGGATCAGCTGGACCGCGGTCGCGCCGGTGCCGATCACCGCGACCCGCTTGCCCGCGAGGTCGTACTCGTCGTCCCAGGCGGTGGTGTGGATGACCTTGCCGCCGAAGGAGTCGATCCCGGCGATGTCGGGTTTCTTCGGCTGGGAAAGGAATCCCGTGGCGGTGAGGAGGTACTTCGCGGTGACCGGGTCGCCATCGGCGAGCGTGACCTTCCAACGCGCGTCCGCCTCGTCCCAGACCGCGCCGGTGACCACCGAGCCGAACCGCATGTAGCGCCGCAGCCGGTACTTGTCCGCGACGTGCTCGGCGTACCGCTTGAGTTCCGCGCCCGGCGCGAAGAGCCGCGACCAGTGCGGATTCGGCTCGAACGAGTACGAGTAGGTGGCCGAGGGGATGTCGACGGCCAGCCCGGGATAGCGGTTCACATGCCAGGTGCCGCCGAGGTCGGATTCGCGTTCGAGGATGAGCAGGTTGTCGTAGCCGAGCCGGTTGAGCTGGATCGCCGCGCCCATCCCGCCGAAACCGGCTCCCACGACGACGGCGTCGTATTGCGTGGTCATGCGTTTTCCTCCCGGTGGGTGTCCTGGTCGAGGCGGGCGCGGTAGCCGTCCCGCTCGGGTGAATCGGGCCGTAGGGCGCGGTCGTCCCGCACCAGACGGCGGAACGCGTTGAGCGCCGGTTCGGGGGTCACGGCCGCGAGGGTCGCGAGCGCGCCGACGTAGCCGGGCACGGCGATCTCGGCGGCACGGGTGCGGACGGAATCCACCACGGCGTCGGCGATCCGGCCCGGTTTCACCTTCGGGATCGGCCGCATGTCGAGCCCCGAGGCGAGCGCGGTGTCGACCGCCGACGGCAGCACGGCCGAGACGCTCACGCCGTGCGGCGCGTACTCCAGCCGGGTCGCCGCGGTCAGCCCGACGACGGCGAACTTGCTGGCGTTGTAGATCGCCAGCCCTTTCACCGGGAACTTCCCGGCCAGCGAAGCGACGTTGACGATATGCCCACGCCCGCGTTCCAGCATGCCGGGCAGCGCCAGCCGCATACCGTGGACGACGCCGAAGACGTTGACCTCCATGGTCGCCCGGTTCAGGGCGTCGGAGAGGTCGAGGAAGCCGCCGTTCGGCATGATCCCGGCGTTGTTGACGAGCACCGCGAGCGGTCCGTTCGCCTGGTCGGCCTCGCCGAGGAACGCGGCGAACGACGCCGGATCGGCGACGTCCAGATGATGCGCGGTGCCGCCGATGCCGGCGGCGGTCCGTTTCGCGGCTTCGAGGTCCAGGTCGCCGATCGAGACGCGCGCGCCGAGGGCGGCCATGCGTTCCGCGGTCGCGCGGCCGATGCCCTGCCCCGCGCCGGTGATCGCCACGTGTGCCCCGTCGAGGTCAAGAGGCGGGTACTTGGTCATGCGCGTACTCCTTCTCGTTCGAAGGCTTCGGCGACCAGGGCGGGCGCCGTCCTCGACGCCGTGGCGAGCACGTGCTCCCGACGCCGTCCGTCCATGAAGTTCGCGCCCATGGCGGCGAGATCGGCGGGCCCCGGCTCGATCCGCACCACCCGGACACCGGCCGCGCGCAGCCGCCGCGCCTCGTCGTCGACCCGCCTGGTCATCGCCGTCCGCAGCAGCCGTTCCAGCCGGGCCGCACCGCGGGCCGGTGCGCCGCCCTCGCTGCTCATCGGCGCGATCAGCACGACCTCGCCGACGTCGTGACCGAGCAGGAGATCGGCCGAGGTCGGGGAGACCGTGCCGCCGTCGAGCAACGGCCGTCCGTCCACAACGGACGGTGGAAACCAGCCGGGGATCGCCCACGACGCGGCGATCGCCTCGCCGAGGCGGACGGGTGGCGCGTCCGGGGAGCCGAGCGCGACCCGCTTCCCGGTCAGGTCCGCGGCCATCAGCCAGGTCGCGGGATGCGGCACCCAGCCGCCGGGCGCCAACGCGTCCCCGAGCTCATGAAGCCAGCTCGCGTCGCCCCGGCCCCGGGGCAGGAGGCCCGCGAGACCGGCGAGCGTGTCGACGTCACGGCGCAACGCGGCCCGGACCAATCCGGCCGCGGGCCAGCGCGGGGACGGCACCGGCGGAAGCCTGTCCGGAACGCGGCGGACATGCGCGGCGACGACGGCGTCGCCATCGGGCGCGCCCGCCACCGCGTCGAGGATCGCCTTCGCGGGGATGCCCGCCCCGAGCATGGCCGCCGCTTCGGCCCCCGCCGACGTGCCGACCAGGATGTCCGCCTCCCGGGGGTCCCAGCCGGCCTCGGTGTGCAGCGCGTCGAGGACGGCGGCCGTCCAGGCGAACCCCAAGGTGCCGCCGCAGCCGAGCACCAGTGCTCTCGCGGAATGACGTGTCATTTCCGGAACGGTATGTCATTTGAACGCGTCAGGCAATAAGCTGGCGGAATGACGACGGAGATCCCGGTCAGCAGGGCCGCACGGAAGAAGCAGGAACTACGGCGCGAGATCGTGGAGACCGCGTTCGACTGCTTCGCCGAGCGGGGCTACCACGCGACCGGGATCGCCGACATCGCCGCCCGGCTGGGCATCGGGCACGGCACCTTCTACCGGTACTTCCAGAACAAGCGGGACATCGTCGACCACGTCATCACGGACCTGGTCGAGAAGGTGGTCGGCGCGCTGGCCGCGGACAACGCGCCGGACGCGGTCAACAGCCTTGCCGAGTACCGCAAGCAGAGCGCGCGCATCGGCGACGCGCTCGCCCGGATCTTCGGCGACGACCCGCGGATGGCCCGGTTCCTCCTGCTCGAAGCGGCGGGTATCGACGCCGAGATGCGGGAACGGGTGCTGGACTTCTACGAGACCGCCGCCGAGCTGACCGCGGGCTATCTGCACCACGGCGTCCGCCTCGGGTATCTGCACGAGGACCTGGACGTGGACTCCACCGCCCGCGCGATCAACGGGATGATCCTCGCGTCGATCCTGTCCGAACTGCGCGATCCGTCACCGGAGCGGCAGGCCGCGATGAGCCGGGCGGTCCGCCGGGTGATGTACGACGGGATCGCGACACACCAGTAAGCGGGGTCTGGGCGGTACTGGTGCCACGCTCATGGAACAGGGTCCGGACCGCCGGGTCTAGCGCCCGGAACGCATACCGGCACCGACGAAAACGAACCCTCAGTGATTCCGCAGGGTGTGACTGGGCGGTTCGCCGAAGGCCGCGCGGTACTGCGCGCTGAACCGGCTGCCGTCCAGGAAACCCCACTTCGCCGCGACACTCGTCACCGTCGTGCCGCCACCGGGTGCGGCGGCGCGGAGGTCCGCCCTGGCCAGGTCGAGCCGGACCCGGCGCAGGTAGGCCATGGGCGTGGTGTCCAGATGCCGCCGGAACGCCAGTTGCAGGGCCCGCACCGAGACCCGGCAGGCGCGGGCGACGTCGGCGACCCCGAGGTCGAGGTCCGGGTTCGCCTCCAGGAAGGCGACCGCGCGGCGCACGGTTTCCGGGACGGCGTCCCGGCGGTCAAGCGGGCGGTCTTCGCTCGCGCCCGTGGTGAAGGTGTCGAGTGCCATGGCCGCCATCAGCCTGCCCGCCGCGCCGAGCACCAGCGGGCCGTTCTCCACGCCCGGATCGGTGAACAAGGCGGTCAGGTAGTCGACCGTCCGGCACCATCGCCGGGCCTTCTCGGGGCTCACCGGCTCGTAACACAACCGCTCCACCACGGGCGCCGGGTCGATGCCGCCGAACAGCGAGAGGTCGATCCCGGTGATCTGCAGCCGCGTGCCGTGCAGCCCCGTCCGGTACTCGCGACCGGGATGCGGGCCGGCGAACACGTCTCCCGGACCGAGCCTGCGGTCGCTGATCCCGTCGTCGAGTTCCTGCTCGCCGTCCAGCACCCGCAACAGCACCATCCTGCCCAGCGGCTGGACGACGACCTCCGTGGTCAGCGTGTTGTGCAGGAAGTCGAAATGCATGCCCCCGAGGTCGCAGCGGTTGTGCTCGAAACGGTAGCTTTCGACGCTGCCGCGCACCCGCAGGCGATTGTCGCGGTACGCCTCGGCGAGCAGGGCACACGCCTGTTCCGGATCGGTGGTCGCGAATTCCGTCACCTTCGGCTCGTGCACGCCGACCACGCTTCCTTTCCGTTCACCCGTAACGAAAAGTCCGCCCGGAACGCTACCGCCGCCCGGTGGGCCCCACCAGGGTCCGTCGGTGTCATCCGGCTGGTCGGAATGGCTCACCCGCGCGCTCGAGGATCGCCCTGGCCCGGGCTTCGACCGGTTTGTCGATCATCTGGCCGCCTGCCACAGCCACCGACCCGTCGCCCGCGAGCGCGGCCACTCCTCTCGCCCACTCGATTTCGCTCGCCCCCGGAGACAGCTCACGATCGGCGACCGCGACCTGGCGCGGGTGCACGCAGAGTTTCCCGGTGAAACCGAGGGTCTTGGCGTGTTCGAGATCGGCGACGAGCGCGGCTTCGTCGTCGAGCGCCGTGGTGACGCCGTCGATCGGGGCCGCCCGGCCCGCGGCTGCCGCAGCGACGACGATCGCGGAGCGCGCGTACCGCAACGCCTCGTGCGACCGGTGATCGACGCCGAGTTGCGCGGCCAGATCGACACTGCCGAAAGCGGGCCGCACCACGGCGTCCGCACCGCAGACCGCCACCGCGTTCGCGATCCCGGCCGCCGTCTCCACCAGTGGCACGATCGGGACCCCCGGCAGCCGGCCGGCGAGGGAATCGATCTCGGCGGGGTCCTCGGCCTTGGGCAGCATCACCGCGAGCGCGCGGCCGACACTCGCGACATCCT
Organism: Amycolatopsis sp. WAC 04169; assembly: GCF_003947535.1. Lineage (NCBI taxonomy): Bacteria > Bacillati > Actinomycetota > Actinomycetes > Pseudonocardiales > Pseudonocardiaceae > Amycolatopsis > Amycolatopsis sp. WAC 04169. The sequence goes on from NZ_QHJI01000010.1 coordinate 326,517, forward strand.
CGTGGTACCAGGCGGTTCCGGCGGCGTTGATCCGGACGACCGCCCGATGGCCTTCTTCCAGCCACGCCCGGACGTGTTCGCGGGCGGCGTCCTTCCGCTCGGGCGCGACGGCGTCCTCCAGGTCGAGGATCACGACGTCGGCGCCACTGGCCGCGGCCTTGGCGAAGCGGTCCGGCCGGTGACCGGGGACGAACAGGAAGGTCTTCGCGCTGGTTTCGTTCATCGGCCGAGGCTCCGCATCGTCCCGGTCGCCGTTCGCCGTCCGTGCCGATCACGCACGGCGGTGCCGCTCTCGTCTGCCCGGACGATCATGCCCTGATGGTCGAACAGGGGCGAGACGAGGCGGTAGTCGAAGGCCAGCCGTCCGGCACTCCCCCGCCGCCGTGCGGCTTCGGCCATCGCGAGCGCCTGCAGGGGGCCGTGGGTGAGCAGCCCCGGATAGCCCTCGACATCGCGGGCGTAGTCACGGTCGTAATGGATGCGGTGAGCGTTGTAGGTCAGCGCCGAGAAGCGGAACAGCAGCGTCGGCGAGACGTCGATCGCCCATTCGTCCTCGGCCACCGGCACTTCCGGCTCCTCGACGGCCGCTTCGACCTGCCCCGAAGCGGCGTCACGGTAGACGATGTCCTGCTCCTCTTCGACCACGACCGCGCCGTCCTGGACGATCCTGTGGCCGGTCACGACGAAGGTCAGCCGTCCGGTTCGGCCCTGCTTCTCCTGCGTGGAAAGCACTTCCGTCTGCCGTTCGGCGGGCAGACCGCACCGCAGCGGGCCGAGCGTCCGCACGCGACCGCCCGCCCACATCCGGCGGCGCCCGGGCTCCGGGACCTTGCCGCGCATCGGATGCCCGTCCGGCCCCAGATCGGCCTGCGCGGGCCGGTCCAGCAGGTAGAACCAGTGCCACAGCGGGGGCAGGCCGTCGCGGTCCAGATCCGGCAGGTCGACGTCGAGCAGCGAGGCCAGCGCCTCCGCGGGGCCCGGCTGCAGGATTTCCCTCACGTTCGCACCTCCTGCCGGGCGCCGAACTCGGCCCGGATCGTCTCGTTGTGCGCACCCAGCGCGGGTACCGGCCCCATGACCGGCTCGCGGCCGTCGACCTCGACCGGTGGGAGCAGCGCCTCCAGCGGGCCCGCCGGGGTTTCCACCGCGCGCCACCGGTTCCGCGCGGTCAGCTGCGGATGCCGGGTGAACTGCTCGGGCGTCCGCATCCGGGCGTTGGCGATCCCGGCCCGCTCCAGAAGATCGCCGACCTCGTCCGCGGTCAGGCCGGTGAAAGTCGTTTCCAGGATCGCGGTGAGCTCGCCGTCGTTGCGAACGCGGTCGTCGTTGGTCCGGAAACGCGGATCTTCGGCGAGTCCGGGGCGCGCCAGGACGTCCCGGCAGAGCACGACCCATTCCCGTTCACTTTGGACGCTCAGGAAGATCTGGTCGTCACCGGTGCGATACGGCCCGTACGGCGAGATCGACGGATGCGCCGCCGCCGTGCGCCTCGGCGGTTCCTGGCCGTAGCGGGAGAAGTAGGCGGGTTGGCTCATCCATTCACCGAGCGAGTCGAGCATCGCGACGTGCAGGCTCGCCCCGTCGCCGGTGCGCTCGCGCTCGTACAGCGCGGTGAGGATGCCGCTGTAGGCGTACATCCCGGTGGCGATGTCGGCGATCGAGATCCCCGCCTTGGCCGGGGTGTCCGGCGTCCCGGTGGACATCACGAGCCCGGTTTCGCACTGCACCAGCAGATCGTAGGCCTTCTTCGTCCGATATGGACCTTCCGGACCGTAGCCCGAGATCGAACAGTGGATGAGATCCGGACGGTCCGCGCGCAGCGTGGCGGCGTCGAGGCCGAGCCGTTCCGCCGCGCCGGGGGCGAGATTCTGCAGAAAGACGTCCGCCCGGCCGATCATCGCGCCGGCCAGCGCCCGGTCCGCCGGATCCTTGATGTCCAGCTCGATGCTTTCCTTGCCCCGGTTGAGCCAGACGAAGTAACTCGACTGCCCGTGCACGGTCCGGTCGTAGTCGCGGGCGAAGTCGCCGACGCCGCGGCGTTCGATCTTGATCACGCGCGCGCCGAAGTCGGCGAGCTGACGTGAGGCGAAGGGCGCGGCGACGGCCTGTTCCAGCGCGACGACGGTGATTCCCTCGAGTGGTTGGCGCATGGAGCCTTCCTCGGTGTTCAGGACGGGATGCGGTGCCGTTCGATCAGCTGGCGCGCGATCACGCCGCGCTGGATCTCGTTGGTGCCCTCGCCGACGATCATCAGTGGCGCGTCACGGAAGTACCGCTCGACGTCGTACTCCGTCGAATAGCCGTAGCCGCCGTGGATGCGGACCGCGTCGAGCGCGATCTCCATCGCGGCCTCGGAGGCGAACAGTTTCGCCATCCCGGCTTCGAGGTCCGCGCGTTCACCGGAGTCGTAGCGGCGCGCCGCGTGGTGCACCAGCTGGCGCGCGGCCTCGAGTTTGGTCGCCATGTCCGCGAGATGGTTTCCGACCGACTGGTGCTGCCAGATCGGTTTGCCGAAGCTCTCGCGTTCCTGGGCGTAGCGCAGGGAGTCCTCCAGCGCGGCCCGGCCGACGCCGAGGGCACGGGCGGCGACCTGGATCCGGCCGATCTCCAGGCCCCGCATCATCTGGGCGAAGCCGTGTCCCTCCACGCCACCGAGCAGGGCGGTGACCGGCGCGCGGAAGCCGTCGAAGGAGAGTTCGCAGCTCTCGACGCCCTTGTAGCCGAGCTTGGGCAGATCCCGCGAGACCTCGAAACCCGGCCCTTTTTCCACCAGCAGGACGGAGATGCCCTGGTGGGCGGGTTCGGCGGCGGGGTCGGTCTTGCACAGCAGTGCGACCAGCTGGGACCGGCGCGCGTTGGTGATCCACGTCTTGCTGCCGTTGATGACGTACTCGTCGCCTTCGCGGCGTGCGGTGGTGCGGAGTGCCTGCAGGTCCGAGCCGCCGCCGGGTTCGGTGAGCGCCATCGTCGCGCGGATCTCGCCCGTCGCCAGCTTCGGCAGGTACGTGTCCTTCTGCTCCTGCGTGCCATACGTGGCAAGGAGTTTCGCGACGACGGTGTGGCCGCCCATCGCGCCGGCGAGGCTCATCCAGCCGCGCGCGAGCTCCTCCGTCACCGACGCGTAGCACTGGGCCGAGACGTGGGCCTCGCCCCAGGGCTCGGGCACGGCCAGCCCGAACACGCCCATCGCCTTCATCCGGTCGATGAGTTCGCCGGGATAGGTGTTCGTGTGGTCGAGCTCCCGCGCGACGGGCCGGACCTCGCGATCCACGAACTCGGCCACGAGGGCGACGATCTCGGTCTCTTCCTCGGTCATGTGATTATCATGGGCGATGATGAGAAGGTATGTGAAATACCGAATCATGATAGCCGCATACCGGTCCGCGATGTGAAGGGACGAGGGTGGACTTCAAGCAGCTCAAGGCGTTGGTGACGGTCGCCGAGGTCGGCAGCGTGACCCGCGCGGCCGAGCTGCTGCACCTGGTCCAGCCCGCGGTCACCCGGCAGATCCGCACCCTGGAACAGGAACTCGGGGTGCCGTTGTTCGAACGGACCCGCCACGGGATGCGCCCGACCGAGGCGGGCGCGACGCTCGTCGAACGCGCACGCCGGGCACTCACCGAACTCGACCGGGCCCGGGCCGAGCTGGCCCCGAAACCCGGGGTGGTCACCGGGATCGTCACGGTCGGCCTGCTGGAGAGCGCCGCCGAACGACTCGCCGCGCCACTGACGACGGACGTGCTGCGCGAGCATCCGGGTATCGAATTGCGGCTGCTCACCGCGTACTCCGGGCACCTTCAGCGGTGGATCGACGACGGTGACGTCGACCTGAGCCTGCTCTACAACCTGACCAGCACGCCGTCGCTCAACGTCCGTCCGCTGGTCCGCGAACGGCTCTGGGCGGTCGCGCCCCCTTCGGCCGGGCTCGATCCCGCGCGGCCCGTCCCGTTCGCCGAGGTCGCCGCGCATCCGCTGGTCATGCCGTCCGAAGGGCACGCGCTGCGCACCCTCATCGACGGCGCGGCCCGTGAGGCAGATGCCGAGGCAGAGGTCACCGTGCAGACCAACGCCATGACCCTGCAGAAGCGCCTCGTGCTCGGTGGCCACGGCTGGACGATCCTGCCCGGCATCGGCATCGCGGCCGATGTCGCCGACGGCACCCTGAGCGCCGCTCCGGTGTGTGAACCGGAGGTCTGGCGGACCGTCGTCCTCGGCACGCCGAGGACGGGGCGTGTGACGCCCGCCGTCGATGCCGTCGCCCGGGCGCTGGTCCGGCAGATCCACCGGACCGTGCGCGAGGGCGAGTGGCCCTCGGCGCGGCTCTGGGAAGACCGAACAGGAGAAGAATGAGCACGCTCCCCCGCACCGGCCACGCCGTCGCCGCCGACGGCACCCGGCTGGCCTACCAGTGGCACGGCAAGGGCCGGCCGCTCGTACTGCTGGCCGGGCAGGCGAACGACCACACGTGGTGGGACCGCACGCGCGGGGACTTCCCGAGCACGATCACCATGGACTATCGCGGCACCGGCGCCAGTGACGCACCCGATTCCGCTTACTCCACAACGGGTTTCGCGGAAGACGTGATCGCCGTGCTCGACGAGCTCGGGGTCGGCGAGGCCGACGTCTACGGCACTTCGATGGGCGGGCGCGTCGCGCAGTGGGTCGCCGCGCGGTATCCCGATCGGGTGCGGCGGCTGGTCCTCGGCTGCACCACGCCGGGCGGCAAACACGGGGTCGAGCGCTCGAACGATGTGCGGCTGGCCCTGGCGCGACGCTCCTCCGTCGAGGCGCGGGAAACACTGGAGGACTTGATGTACACGCCCGCCTGGCGCGCGGCGAATCCCGGCCCGTACCGCGTGCTGGGCGCGCACGGCATGCCGCCGCACGCGGTGCGCGGGCATCTCGTCGCGAGCAACACCCACGACGCCTGGGACGTGCTCCCTGAGATCAGCGCGCCCACCCTGGTCCTGCACGGCGACGACGACCTGCTCGCGCCTGTGGCCAACGCGCCGTTGCTGACGGACCGGATTCCCGGCGCGCGGATGCATCTCTTCGCGGGGGCGCGGCACGCCTACTTCGACGAGTGCCGTCCCGAATCGAGCGACCTGGTGAGCGACTTCCTCGGGTAGACCATGCCGACCGGGTATGTGCCCATCGCGGATTTCTATTTCTCAACCGCAGGGATCACAGCTCATGATGGTCGGCATTCCCGGAGCGAAGGAGCTTCCCTTGCCGCACAAGACACCCGGCGTCGTCGCGAACGTGGTCCGCGGCTGCCTCGGAAACCTGGTCGAGTGGTACGACTGGTTCGCCTACGCCTCGTTCAGCATCTACTTCGCGGCCAGCTTCTTCCCCGAGGGAAACCTGACGGCGCAGTTGCTTTCGACGGCCGTCGTGTTCGCGGTCGGCTTCCTGATGCGCCCGCTCGGCGGCTGGCTCCTTGGCCTCTACGCTGACCGGTTCGGTCGCCGCGCCGCGCTGACCCTTTCCGTGACGCTGATGAGCTTCGGCTCGCTGGCCATCGCCCTCACGCCCGGCTATTCGTCGATCGGCATCGTCGCGCCCGTGATCCTGGTGGTCGCCAGGCTCGCGCAAGGTCTCTCGGTGGGCGGCGAGTTCGGTTCGAGCGCGACCTACCTGTCCGAGATCGCCACTCCGCGGCGACGGGGGTTCTACTCGAGCTTCCAGTACGTCTCGATCACCGTCGGGCAGCTCTCGGCCCTGCTGGTGATGATCGTGATGCAGTCGCTGCTCACCGAGGCGCAGATGTACGCGTGGGGCTGGCGGATCCCGTTCGTCCTCGGCGCGATCGCGGGGCTCGTGGTGATGTACCTCCGCCGCAGCATGGTGGAATCGGAACACTTCCAACGCTCTTCGGCCGCCGGTTCGCCGCCTGGCGGCTTGCGGGTCTTGCTGCGCGAGCACCGATGCCAGGTCCTCGCCGTCCTCGGCCTCGCCATCGGTGGGACGGTGGCGTTCTATACCTTCACCAGCTACCTGCAGAAGTACATGGTGAACACCGCCGGGATTCCGAAGCCGACCGCTTCGCTCATCGGTTTCGCCGCCTTGTTCCTGTTCATCTTCATGCAGCCCGTCGCCGGCGCCCTCTCCGACCGCTGGGGCCGCCGTCCGGTCATGTTCGGCTTCTCCGTCGGCGGCATGCTGCTGACCGTGCCGATCATGACGCTCGTGGGGCGGACGGGGAATCCGTGGATCGCCTTCCTGCTCATGATCACCGCCATGGTCTTCCTCAGCGGCTACACCGCCCTGTCGGCCATCATCAAGGCGGAAATGTTCCCCACCAACGTCCGCGCGCTCGGCGTCGGCCTGCCACACGCCCTGGCGACCGCGGTGTTCGGTGGGCTTTCGGAACCGATCGCGCTGGCCTTGAAGCAGGCTGGGCACGAGAGCGTGTTCTTCTGGTGGGTGACCGGGTGCATCGGGTTGACGTTCGTGGCGACTTTGGTGGTGCGGGAGCCTTCGCGGGGCTCTTCTTTGGAGGTTGGTGGGGTGCCTGCTTCCGTTGTGAGGTGAGGGCTGGTTGCGTTGTTGGGTTCCGGTCCGCCCGTTGCCGGATTTCGGCAAGTCGCGCGCGGCTGTGGCGGAGCTCCTCACCAGCACGACTGTCGCCGAATTCCGGCGACAGTTTTGTGGCCATGTCTCGGAATGGTGGCGGCGCGATCGTTAGGGTTCCAGTCCGGCTCGTCCTTCGATCGGGTCCCTCGGGGACGCCCCCTCTCGCGAGCTGTCGCCAATTCTCGGCAACCTAGTCCCGGTGACGCCGCTGTCGGCTCTCACACGGCCACGTGGTTCTCGCCACTTTCCGGCAACAGTTCAGCACGGCGGTTCGGTTCATTCAGCGGCGGAGGCGAGCTGTCGCACCGCTGTCCTATGGGCGTGGTGATCGCGAGGGCGCCGTCCGACGCCTCACTCTCGCGAGCCGTCGCCAATTCTCGGCAACCTAGCCCCGACGACAGCGCTGTCCGCTCCCACACGACCACATTGTTCTCGCCATTTTCCGACGACGCCACCGATCGTGGCGCGACTCAAGCCGGGACCGTTACCGGAATCGCAACGTTATGAGCACCGTGGCCGTTCTCCGGCGACGACACACCACGGCAACGGAGGCGAACTGCCGTAACCCTGCCTTGCGGGCATCGCGAACGTGAAGACGCCGTCCGGGCCCGAAGCCTATCCTCGCGAGCCGTCGCCGTTTCTCGGTAACTGGGCCCAGATGACACCGCCGTCCGCTCTCACACGGCCACGTTTTCCAGCGACGACTCAGAACGGTGGCGGTTCCTCAGCCCGAGGCTCATGTAACGGCGGAGGCGAGCTCTCATACCTCTGCCCCGCAGGCGTAGTGATCGTCAGGGTCCCGTCAGAACCCAACCGATAGTTCCAACCAGGCTCGTCCTTCAACCGATGGTCACGGCGACACAGATCGACCAGCTCGGTATCCGCGGTATGGCCACCGAACTGCCACGGCACCGAATGATCCAGATCGCAGGCCTGCGCCACCCGGTGACACCCAGGTCTTCGGCACTCACGATCCCGCACCCGCACGAACTCACCCAGACCGGCGGTAGGCCGATACCGATCCCGCCCCAGATCGAGAACCTGCCCCGACAACGGATCCGTGATGATCCGCCGCAACACCGTATTCGCCCCACCAGCGATCTCCCGCGCCGACGACGCCGGAATGTGCCCATGCCCCGCCATCTCTGCCGGGTCGTCGTTCAGCCCGAGGTAGGTGTTCAAGTCCATGTAGAGGAACACCTCGGACCGTTCGGTCTTCCCACCCGGGCCACCCAGCAAGAGATCAAGAGCCACATCGGCACGCAACTGATCCAGCGTGCGTGTCTCCCCACCAGCCCGCAGCGCCCGCGCCTCACGATCGATCCGCGTATACGCGGCAGCCACCTTCTCCACAGGACCGTCCTCGACCTCGATCGACGCCACCCCGGTCTCACCGTGCCGCACAGACAAACGACGGCCGCCACGATTCCGTTCAGCCCGCCGAGCCGCCCCGTCACGATCGGCCATCATCGCCGCATGATTCGCCGCTTTCCGGACCTGGTCAGAGTTCCGGTCCGATAGCCGATCTTCCAGAACCGCATCCACCGCGCGGGCGTCCTCATCCGACAACCACGCCGTGGCCGCAGCGACTTTCATCGCCCCGAAACCACCCACCTTCCCAGCATCCAACAACCCCAGCGTGCGAGGCAGACGGGTCGTCAACGCCTCAGCCGTCGACACCAGACCAGCCGCATGACCATCCACAACAGACAAAGCCAACGCGACCTCCTGAACCACACTGGAGACACCATCACGATGCCGACTCAACCGCCCCAAAGCACGAAACCGAACAGCCTCCAACCTCGCGATCCCCTCCGACGCCGCAACAGCCACAGCCACGGCATCGTCATCCCCCAGCGAATCCAGCGAAGCATTGACCTCCTTCAAAAATTCCGACGAAGTGATTTCCTTGAGTAGCGCCACAGTGGCGTTGAGAGTGTCCACACCAAGAACGTACAACCGGCCACCGACAGTTTCCGAAACCGTTGCGGGACAACGCAATCAGCGCTAATCCACATCAAGCAACCCCTCAGCACCGTTCTCCAACCGCCGCGCGATCTCCGCCGACCGCGGCAACATGGTCGCCTCGTAAACCGCGACGGCCTCACCCAAACTGGCCGAACCAGCCAGCGCCAGGGCGAGTTCACAAGCGTCGAGCATGGCCAGGTTCACGCCGACACCCAGCGGCGGCATCAGGTGAGCGGCGTCGCCGAGCAGGGTCACCCACGGCTTGTGCTCCCACGTATGCGGAACGGGCAGGGCGAACAACGGCCGGTCGACGTACGGCCCGTCGTTGTCGGTGATCATCCGCAACAGTGACGGCGACCAGTCGGAGAACGCGTCGAGCAGTCGCGCGCGAATCTCAGAGCTGGCCCCGTCCGCAGGCATCCGCTGGACGATGTAGACCCGGATGTGGTCGCCACTGTTGCGCTGCGCGAAAAGGCACCGCTCGCCGTCGGCCGCCATCGCGCTGCCCTGGCCGACGAGTTCGGCGATTTCGGGATGCGCGGTCCGGACATCGTCGAACCATGCCTCCAGGAAGGTGATGCCGGTGTATTCGGGCACGGCCGCCGACAACGCCGGACGGACCCGCGACCACGCACCGTCGGCGCCGATGATCAGGTCCGTCTCGACCGTGCTGCCATCCGTGAACCGCAGGAGCCCGGGAGCTTCGACACGGTCCAGGGTCCGTCCCCAGTGGACAGTGTCCGGCTTCAGCGAGTCGAGAAGCAGGCCACGCAGCTGACCGCGGTCGATCTCCGGTTTGAACAGCTCCCCCTCGGCCGGGACATGGTGCGCCAAGAGCCGTCCGGAGGGATCCAGTTTGCGCATCTCCTGCCCTTCCGGGCGGGCGAGCGCGAAGAACTCCTCGAGGAGGCCGGCTTCGCGCAGGGCCAGCTGTCCGTCATCCGCGTGGAGGTCGAGAGTGCCGCCCTGGTTTCGAGCACCGGGATGAGGGTCGCGGTCGTAGACCGTCACGGGAATGCCGTGCTGCTGCAGGATGCGGGCGCAGGTCAGGCCACCCGGACCCGCTCCGATGATGCTGATCGTCATGCACCCAGAAAAGCAGAACGAGTTAAAAAGTGCAACGAGTCAACTTAGTTACTGCGACAACCTATGCGGTAGAGTGCGCCCATGGAGACACCGGGACGGCGTGAACGCAAGAAGGCGGCCACCCGCCAGGCACTGGCGGACGCCGCGTTGAGCCTGTTCCTGGAGCGCGGCTACGACCAGGTCAGCATCCGCGACATCGCCGAGGCGGCCGACGTCTCGACGACGACGTTGTTCAAGCACTTCCCCGGCAAGGAAGCGCTTGTCTTCGACGAGTCGGCAGATCGCGAGGCACGCCTGATCGCCGCCGTCAGGGATCGCGAGGAAGGCCAGAGCATCGTCGAGGCGTTGCGCGAGTACGTGCTCGCCACCTGGCTTCCGATCACGACGCACCCCCAATACGCCGAGTTCACCGCGCTGGTGAGCGGCACCCCGGCACTCCAGGAGTACGGCGAGCGCATGTGGACCCGGCACGCCGCGGCCCTCGGCGCCGCCATCGCCGAGGAGACCGGCGCCGGCTCCGAAGACATCGCCTGCCGCGCGCTCGCCCGCTTCGTGCTGGACATCCCGGCACTCACCCGAGGCCGAAAGGATCCGCGAGAGGACGTCGAGAGGATCTTCGATCTCCTCGAACGAGGCTGGCGTTAGTCCTCTTCGGGACGGGAGCCGCGCAGCGAGCCCGGATGCGCCTTGGCGGAGGGATCCTTGCGGGTCTTGAGCAGGCTCGCCACCGTCACCACGACGAGGATGCCGATGATCACCGAAAGGCTGACCGGCGTCGAGATCTCCGGAACACGCTCGTCGATGTCCACGTGGGCCCAGTGCAGGATCAGCTTGATCCCGATGAAGCCGAGGATCACCGCGAGCCCGGCCGACAGGTACACCAGGCGATCGAGCAGGCCCTTCACGAGGAAGTACAGCGCCCGCAGGCCCAGCAGGGCGAACGCGTTGGCCGCGAAGACGAGATACGGCTCGTCGGTGACCCCGAAGACCGCGGGGATCGAGTCCAGCGCGAACAGCAGGTCGATCCCGCCGATCGCGAGCAGCACCACCACCAGCGGCGTGCCGACACGCTTTCCGTCCACCCGGGTGGTCAGCTTGCCGCCGTCGTACTCGGTCGAGAGCGGCAGCAGACGGCGCGCGGACCGCACCACCACGTTGTTCTCGACGTCCGGATCCTCGTCCCGATGCCGGAACAGCTGGACGCCGGTGTAGATCAGCAGCAGCCCGAACAGCAGGAACATGAAGGAGAACAAGGAAAGCAGCGTCGCGCCGAGGGCGATGAAGATCGCGCGCATGATCAGCGCGACGACGATGCCGAACGTGAGCACCTTGTGCTGGTGCTCCTCGGGCACCGCGAAGGTGCTCATGATGATCACGAAGACGAAGAGATTGTCGACCGACAGGCTCTTCTCCACGATGTAACCCGCGAAGTACTGCTGCCCGAAGTCGCCACCGTGCGCCACTGTCAGCCAGACGCCGAACGCCACCGCGACCAGGATGTACCCGACCGACCAGGCCACCGCCTCGCCGAAGCCGACCTTGTGCGGCCGCACCGCCGCGAGGATGAGATCGAGTGCCAGGAGCCCGAGCACCAGCCCGATCGTGACGATCCAGGTGAGGGCATCGATCTGGAGCATCCGCACCCTGTCTTTCCTTCGACGGCAGGTGAGGATGATCCTAAGTGCGACTCCCCCGGCCCGCATTCGCATGACCGGGCGCCGCGTCCAGCAACGCGGCGAGCACGGTCTTGAGCAACGGGTGGTCCGCGCTGCCCCGCCGGACGGCGGCGAACACGCGGCGCAGCGGCGGTTCGCCGCGCAACGGGACGGCGACCGCACCGGGAACGGCGGTGAAGGCGTTGCGCGGCACCAACGCCACGCCCTCGCCGGCGGCGACCAGGGTGGTGATCGCGTGGAAATCGTCGGAGACGTGCCGGATCGCCGGATTGGCGCACACGATCATCAGCACGTCGCGGCAGGGATTCCCGGGTTTCGGCGCGATCCACTCGTCGTCGGCGAGCTCGTCGATGTCCACTTCGGACGCTCCGGCGAGCCGGTGCGTGGTGGGCAGCACGACGTCGAAGGGCTCCACGTACAACGGGAACCGGGTGAGCCTGCTTTCATCCGTCCGTGGCGAGAGCCGGTACTCCTCGGTGATCGCCAGGTCGACCTCTCCGTCGAGCAGCAGCGGGATGCTCGCGTGCCCCTCGACGTCCTGCACCTGCATGGTGACCCCGGGCGAACCGGCGCGCAGCGAGGCTATCGCCGGCGCGACGACCATCGTGATCGCGGAGGCGAAACTCGCCAGCCGCACCATGCCCTGGACACCGGAATCGAGCGCGGCGAGGGTGGCCTGCGCCCGTTCCAGTTCGGCGGCGACGGCGTTGGCGTGCACCACCATCAATTCACCCGCCGGGGTCAGGGAGACCCGCCTGCCCCGGCGGCGGAGCAGCTGCTGGCCGCACTCGGCTTCGAGGGCGGCCAGCTGCTGGGAGACCGCGGACGGCGTCAGGTGCAGCGCCTGGCCCGCCGCCGTCACGGTGCCGTGGTCGGCGAGGGCACGCAGCACGCGCAGCCGTCGCGGATCGATCATTCGTCCATCATGGACCTTGCCGTCACGAACGCGTCGACGGCCCGGTTCACGTCGTCGGTCGAATGCGCGGCCGACATCTGCGTCCGGATCCGGGCCTTGCCGTGCGGCACCACCGGGTACGAGAAGCCGATCACGTAGATGCCCTGGTCGAGCAGCAGATCCGCCATCTTGCCCGCCTTGGCGGCGTCGCCGATCATCACCGGGATGATGGGGTGCTCACCCGGAAGCAGGTCGAAGCCGGCTTCGGTCATCCGGCGCCGGAACAGCTCGGTGTTGGCACGCAGCTTGTCCAGCAGCTCACCCGAGGACTCCAGCAGTTCCAGCGTGGCGAGCGCGGCCGCGGTGATCGACGGCGCCAGCGAGTTCGAGAACAGGTACGGCCGCGAGCGCTGCCGCAGCATCTCGACGATCTCCGCGCGACCAGAGGTGTAGCCGCCGCTCGCGCCGCCGAGCGCCTTGCCGAGGGTGCCGGTCAGCACGTCGACCTTGTCCTGCACGCCGAACAGCTCGGGCGTACCGCGGCCGGTCGGGCCGGTGAAGCCGACGGCGTGCGAGTCGTCCACCATCACCAGCGCGTCGTACCGCTCGGCCAGCTCGCAGATCTCGTCGAGCGGCGCGAGGTAGCCGTCCATCGAGAACACGCCGTCGGTGGCGATCATCCGGTAGCGCGCGCCGGACGCCTCCTTCAGCCTGGCCTCCAGATCCGCGACGTCACGGTTGCGGTAGCGCATCCGCTTCGCCTTGCAGAGCCGGACGCCGTCGATGATCGACGCGTGGTTGAGCTCGTCGGAGATGATGACGTCCTGATCGGTCAGCAGCGTCTCGAACAGCCCGGCGTTGGCGTCGAAACAGGAGCTGTAGAGGATCGTGTCCTCGGTGCCGAGGAACTCCGACAGCTTCGCCTCGAGTTCCTTGTGCGGCTGCTGGGTTCCGCAGATGAACCGCACCGACGCCATGCCGAAGCCCCAGCGGTCCAGCGCCTCTTGCGCGGCCTTGATCAGCTTGGGGTGGTCGGCGAGGCCGAGGTAGTTGTTGGCGCAGAAGTTGAGGACGTCGCCGCCGCCGACGCTGACCGAAGCCCGTTGCGGTCCCTGGATCACCCGCTCGCCCTTGTACAGCCCGGCTTCCCGGATCTCGGCGAGCCCGGCCTTGAGGTCGTCGCGCATCGCGCCGTACATCAGTTCTCCGTCCAGTCCAGAATGACCTTGCCGCAGCGGCCTTCCCTTGCCGTCGCGAACGCCTTCTCGTATTCGGTGTAGCCGAACCGGTGGGTGATCACCGGCGAGATGTCCAGCCCTGCCTGCAGCAGGACGGACATCGAGTACCACGTCTCGAACATCTCGCGCCCGTAGATGCCCTTGAGCTGGATCATCTTGAGCACCACGGACGCGACGTCGACCGACACGTCGGAAGCGGGGAGGCCGAGCAGCGCGATGCGCCCACCGTGGGACATGTTCGCGATCATGTCGCGCAGCGCCTCGGGCCGCCCGCTCATCTCCATGCCGACGTCGAAGCCTTCGGCCATGCCGAGCCGCTCCTGCGCGTCGGCGATGGTCGCGGAGGAAACGTCCAGCGCGAGGTCGACGCCGACCTTGCGGGCCAGTTCGAGGCGGTGCTCGCTGACGTCGGTGACCACGACGTTGCGCGCGCCCGCGTGCCGCGCGATGGCGGCGGCCATGATGCCGATCGGGCCGGCGCCGGTGACCAGCACGTCCTCGCCGATGACGGGGAAGGACAGCGCGGTGTGCACGGCGTTGCCGAGCGGATCGAAGATCGCGGCGATGTCGAGGTCGACCTTGGTGCGGTGCACCCAGGCGTTCATCTCGGGCAGGACGGCGTACTGCGCGAAGGCGCCATCGGTGTGCACGCCGAGGCCCTTGGTCCTGGCGCACAGGTGACGCCGTCCGGCCTTGCAGTTGCGGCAGCTTCCGCAGACGAGGTGTCCCTCGCCGCTGACCAGGTCGCCCACCTTGACCGTGGTCACCGACCGGCCGATCTCGACCACCTCGCCGACGAACTCGTGGCCGATGACCAGCGGCGCGGCGATGGTGCGCGCCGCCCAGTCGTCCCAGGAGTCGATGTGCAGATCGGTACCGCAGATCCCGGCGCGCAGCACGCGGACGGCGACGTCGCCGGGGCCGACGGCGGGGTCCGGAACGTCGGTGAGTTCCAGCCCGGGTGCTCGGTCGGCTTTGACCAATGCCTTCATGGCGCGAAGTCTGGCCCGCCCGTGCTGTTCAGTCCATCGCGAGTTTCTGAAATCCCTCGTTAGCGTGTCTTCACAAGGAGCCGGGGACCCGGGCCATCACGAAGTCCGGCCGCGGGATCACTTCGAAGCCGATCGACTCGTAGAGCCGGATGGCCGGCGTGTTCGTCGCCGCCGCGTGCATCATCGGGTGTTCGCCGCGGGCCCGGATCCCCGCCGCCACCGCGCGGATGAGCCGGGTCGCCAGTCCCTGGCCGCGATACGCCGGGTCGGTGCAGACGGCGCTGATCTCGGTCCAGCCGGGCGGGTGCATCCGCTCCCCCGCCATCGCGATCAGCTCGCCGTCGCGCCGGATTCCCAGATATGTCCCCAATTCGATGGTCCGCTTCCGGAACGGGCCCGGTTTGGTCCGCTCGACGAGGTCGAGCATCTCCGGGACGTCGTCGGGCCCCAGCACGACCGCTTCGGGATCTTCGGCGGCTTCGAGCGCGACGTCGACCAATTGGACCCCGGCGATCCTGCCGAGGACTTCCCAGTCGGCGGGGACGGGCAGCGCGTTGTGGACGGTGACCGTCTGGCCGGGCCCCGCCAGCGCGGCGACGTCCGCCCATACGCCCTCGTCCGGTTCCGGCGGCAGGGCGAAGAACGGCGCGACGTCGACCTGGTAACGCAGGGCCTGGCCGGAGCGCTCCGCGAAATGGGCGTGCGGGCCGGTCAGCGAAGCCCAGGCGGGGTCGTCGAAAGGGGTGGCCATGATCGCTCTGACACCCGCGAGCCGGCATTCATTCCCGCTCCCACATCCTGAGCGCTCAGCCGCCCGGCACGAGCAGCGGCGAATGCGGGTCGAGCTCGACCCCGCGTTCCCGGAGCGTGTCGTCGATGACCCGCCAGATCCACCGCACCAGCTGGCTCGCGAGTTCCGGAAGTTCGAGGCCGCCCGGATTCTCCAGCCAGCGCGCGGCACTCGTGTCGACGAGGCCGACCAGCCCGAAGGCGAGCGGTTCGGCGATCCGGCCGTCGAGGTCGAAGGTGTCGAGGTAGTGCTCGAACAGCACGGAGAGCTGCCGGGCGATCGCCGTCCTGACGTCGGTGATGGCGTCGCCGCCGCGCCGCCCGGCTTGGGAATGCCTGGCGAGATAGCGGTAGAGGTTCCCGTGTTCGGCGAGCCAGCCGGTGTGCGCGCCCACCGCGATGGTGATCAGCTGCATCGGCGTCCCGCTCGGGTCCCACAGCGGGGCCAGCTCGGCGGTGATGAGCCGGACGGCGCGGTCGGCGATCGAACGCTGCAGGTCGGCGGCGTCGTCGAAATGCTTGTACACCCGGGTTCTCGCCACCCCCGCCTCGTCGGCGATCTGTTCGGTGGAGACCTCCGGACCGTGCTCGGCGATCGCGCGCAGCGCCGCGTCGACGAATTCCCGCCGGCGGCGCTCCCGCTGTCCCGCCCAGCGCGCCGCGCGGCCGTCCGGCCGTGGCGCGTCGGCTTCAGGCGTCATCCCCCGGAGTTTATCCGGGGCCGGGTTACCGGTACACTGCCGTACCCGTTACTTCGGGAGACCGCGATGAGGACTGACGTCGACGACACCACAGCGGATGCCACGCTGCTCGACGCCTTCCGCGCCGGTGACATCGCCGCCGGCGAAACACTCTTCCGACGGCACGCCGAGCCGCTCCGCCGGATCGCCGCGGGCTGGGTCGCCGAGCCCGCCGAACGGGACGACCTCGTGGCCGAAGCCTTCGTGCGGGTCCTGAGCGTCATCCGCGACGGCGGCGGGCCGCGCGAAAACCTCCGTCCCTATCTCGCGGTCACCATCCGGAATCTCGCCGGCAAGTGGAGCCGTCACCACAAACGGGTCGAGCTGTACGGCACGACCCCGGCGGTCGAAGAGGCCGCCGGGGCCGTGGGTACGGAAGAACTCGTCATCCTCCGGTCGAACGCCCGGCTGGCGTGGACCGCGTACTGCGCGCTGCCCGGCCGCTGGCGGACCGTGCTGTGGCGGACCGAAGCCGAGGGCGATTCCCCGAAGGTGGTGGCGCCGCTGCTGGGCGTGTCGCCCAACGGCGCGTCCGTCCTCGCCCTGCGGGCCCGCGAAGGATTGCGCCAGGCCTTCCTGCAGGCGCAGGTCCCCGAGACGGGAACGCAGTGCTGCCAGGAAGCGCGGCGCCGGATGGGCGCGTGGCTGCGCGGCGGCGTGCCGGGCCGCCGCGCGGACCTCATCGCCGCGCATCTGGCGGACTGCGAACCCTGCCGGACCGTCGCCACCCGCCTCGACGAGGTCAACCGCGAGATGCCGCCGGGCGTCCGCGCCGTCCCCGCCTGAGGTCAGCCGGGTACCGGGGCGGCCTCCCCCGCGATCCTCAGTGCCTCCACCAGTTCCCGGTACAGCGTGTCGGTGGCGAGCAGGTGCTCGTGGCTTCCGCTCGCCCGGACGCGGCCTTCTTCCATCACCACGATGGTGTCCGCGTCGATCACGGTGGACAGCCGGTGCGCCACGGTGACCACGGCACCCTCGCGGGCCAGCCGCCGGATGCAGTCGTGGATCGCGCTCTCGGTCCGGCCGTCGACCTGCGCGGTCGCCTCGTCCAAGAGCACCACGTCCGGCGTGCGCAGGATCGCCCTGGCCAGCGCGATCCGCTGGCGTTCCCCGCCGGACACCGACGTCGACGAAAGCGGCGTGTCCAGGCCGTCTTCGAGCGCGGCGATCTTGTCGCTCAGCCGGACTTCGGCGAGCGCCCGCCGCACCTCTTCCTCGGTCGCGTCCGGATGGGTGAAGAGCAGGTTCTCCCGGATCGTCCCCGGCACGATCGGCGTCTCCTGCTCGACGTAGGCCAGCCGGGACCGCACGTCCGCGTACGGCAGGTCCGCGTACTCGCGTCCGTCCAGCAGCAGTGCACCCGACTGCGGCCGCACGAACCGCATGATCAGCGACAGCATCGTGGTCTTGCCCGCGCCGGACGGCCCGACGATCGCGGTGTGCCCGCGTCTCGGGATCGCCAGCGAAACGTCGCGCAGCGCCGGGTCGCCGCCGTAACCCGCGGTCACGCCGCGTAGTTCCAGCACCGGGCCGTCGTGGTCACCCGAGGACTCCGCCTTGGCGGGCGCCTGCTCCTCTTCCACCTCCAGCGCGTCCATCTCCCGGATCCGCCCGGCCGCGGCGATCCCCGCCTGCAGCGCGGTCATGTTCTGGCTCAGTTCGGTGATCGGCTCCATCAGCGCGAACGCGTACAGCAGGAACGCGATGAGGCTCGACACCTCGAGCAGGCCCGCACCGACGCGCCAGGCGCCGAGACCGAGGATCACCAAGGTCGCGGCCTGGATACCCGTCCAGGCCACCACCCAGGCGACGGCTTCCCGCCGCACCGCGCGGACGCCGTGCGCCGTGGCTGCTTCCGCGTCGACCAGGATCCGGTCGGCCTGCCGGGTTTCGGCCCGGCTGGCCTTCACCGTGCGGATCGCCCGCAACGCGCCCTCGAGAACGCCGCCGAGCCTGCCGACCCGATCCTGCGCCTTCTCCTGCTCCTTCGCGATGGCGGGCATGAGCCAGGTGAACAACGCGATCACCACGAGCACGGCCGCCACCGTCGTCGCCAGCAGCACCAGGTCGAGCACGCTCATCAACACCAGGGTGCCGACGAGCATCACCACACCGTTGATCAGGCCGATCACGCTGGACGACGCCGCCTCGCGCAACAGCACCGTGTCCGAGGTGACGCGGGTGACCAGTTCTCCCGTCGGCCGTTTCGTGATCGCCGGGATCGTCGCGCGGAAGAACCGCCGCACCATGGATTCCCGGGCCTTCAGCACCACCCGCTCGCCGACCGTGCCGAGCAGGATCCACTGCACCAGCCAGATCACCGCGCCGACCACCATCAGGCCGAGCAACGCCAGCACGGGGCCGGCCAGCGACGCCGACGAGCCCAGTGAGTCCAGCACCCATTTCGTGACCATGGGCGTGGCGAGACCGGTCGCCGAGCCGAGCAGGGCGAGTACCAGGCCGATCGCGAGTGCCCCCTTGTGCGGCCGCGCGAACGACCACAGCACCTTCAATCGTGGAGTCTTCATGGTTCTTAATGGAACACGCGTGTTCTAAAATCGTCAACCGAGTTCCATATCGGGAGCGAGGTACGGTACCGCCATGACTGAGGGTGTGGTCACCGAGACGGGTGTCCGGGCGAGGACCCGGCGCGCGATCCTGGACGCGGCCATCGAGACGTTGACCAAGCAACCGAGCGCCACGCTGGCGGATATCGCGGCGGCGGCGAACGTCGGGCGCACCACGGTGCACCGGTACTTCGCGGAGCGATCGGACCTGATCGACGCCATCAGCCACGACGCCCTCGACAAGATCTCCCACAGCACCGAACGGGCCCGGCTCGACGACGGACCGGCCCCGGAAGCGCTGGCGCGGCTGTGCCAGGAGTACTTCGAACACGGCGACATCTTCCAGCTGCTGTTCACCATGCCGGACCTGGTGACACGGCCCGAATGGACGGAGGAGAGCGACGACGACCGCCGCCTGCTGCGGCTCGTCGAACGCGGGCACGCGGAGGGTTCGATAGATCCGGCGATGACGAAGGAGTGGCTGCTGCAGCTGCTCTGGAGCCTGCTCTACACCGCCTGGGAGCTGACGCGGGAGAAGACGCCGAAGCACGAGGCTCTCACCTTGTGCCTGCGCAGCCTGGAAAAGATCATCGCGGTCGGCTGAAGTCCTCCGAAGTGATGACGCGGACTCGCGCCGCTTCGAAGATCCTGACCCGGTGACAGAAAAGACCGGCACCCGCCCGGGTGCCGCCTGGGGAATCCTCTTCGGCGGGCTCGCGGTGTTCGTGGCCGCCCCCGCACTGCTGCTGACCACCGGGCACGACGCGATCAGACCGTCCGCGGATTCGGCCAAGGAGCTTTCCCTCGCGGGCGCCCTGGTCCCCGCGCTGGCCGGGCTCCTGCTGATCCACGGGATCCCGCTCCACGCGCCGAAACTGCTCCCCGAGGTCACCGACCGGCGCGGACTGGGGAGACAGGCGACGGCACTGGCGCTCATCGCGTTCCTGTGGCCGCTGGCGTTGTACCTGCTTTCGGCGGCGGGACAGCAGGCGCTGGTCCGCGACGTCTGGGCACTCGCCAAACCGCTGGTGTTCCTTGTGCTGCCGTTGATTCTGCTTCGGGCTCTGCCCGCGCGGGATTCCTTCCGGCTCACGTGGCGGCCCCGGGAGACCTGGCAATGGCTCGCGCCGATCCCGGCGGTGCTCGTGTTCGGCTGGCTCTACGTCCTCGGCCCGCTCGCGCCGCCGCTTCCCACCACGGAGGACTACCCGGACCCGGTGTACCTGGCGATCGGCGCGACGCTGACCTTCTTCACCGCGAACGTCCTCGAAGAGGTCTTCTTCCGCGGCATGCTGCAGACCCGGCTGGAGGCGCTTTTCGGGCGGTGGCCGGGAATCCTGCTGTCGGCGCTGCTGTTCGCATGGCTGCACCTGCCGACCCACGGACAGGGCTCACTGCCGCTCACCTTGGGCGCGATCGTGGCCTTCCAAGGGTTCTTCGGCCTGTTCACCGGCTACCTGTGGTCGCGCTACCGCAATCTGTGGGCGCCGATCGCCGCGCATACCGCGATGAACACGCTGCCGCTGCTGCTGATGTGAGCCGGCTTTCCGTGAAGGCCTCCTTGAGGGACTCTGGGTCCCTCAAGGAGGCCTTCACGGACAGGGAAAGTCACGCGCCAATGGTCGCCGCGTCGATGACGAACCGGTAGCGGACGTCGCTGTTCTCGACCCGGTCGTAGGCCACGTTCACCTGGTCGGCCGAGATCGTCTCGATCTCCGCGCCGATCCCGTGCTCGGCGCAGAAGTCGAGCATCTCCTGGGTCTCGGCGATCCCGCCGATCATCGAGCCGGCGAGCACCCTGTTCCCGCCGAGCAGCGAGAAGGCGTTGTAGGACAGCGGTTCGCCGGGCGCGCCGACGTTCACCATCGCGCCGCCGACGCGCAGCATGCCGAGGTAGGAGTCGACGGGCAGCGTCGCCGAAACGGTGTTGAGGATCAGGTCGAAACGGCCGCGCAGCGCCTTGAACGTCGACGCGTCACCGGTCGCGAAGTAGTCCTTCGCGCCCAGCTTCAAACCGTCCTCCTGCTTCTTCAGGCTCTGGCTGAGCACGGTGACCTCGGCGCCCATGGCGACCGCGATCTTGACCGCCATGTGCCCGAGCCCGCCGAGGCCGACGACGGCGACCTTCTTGCCCGGCCCGGCGCCCCAGCGGTTCAGCGGGGAGTAGGTGGTGATGCCCGCGCACAGCAGCGGGGCGGCGACGTCGAGACCGATGCCTTCCGGGATACGGCAGACGAAAGCGTCCTTCACGACGATCTGGCGGCTGTAACCGCCGTAGGTGTTCTCACCGTCGAAACCGACTCCGTTGTAGGTCTGGATGTTGCCCTTGACGCAGAACTGCTCGGTGCCCGCGAGGCAGTACTCGCACTCGCCACAGGAATCGACCATGCAGCCGACCCCGACCCGGTCGCCGACCTGGTACTTCGTCACGTCGGAGCCGACCGCGGCGACGACGCCGGCGATCTCGTGCCCGGGCACCATCGGGAAGATCGCGCTGCCCCAGTCCTCCTTCACCTGGTGGATGTCGCTGTGGCAGATCCCCGCGTACGCGATGTCGATCAGCACGTCGTCCGGACGCAGGTCGCGACGCTCGATCGTCGTCGGCGACAGGGCGGCACCCGGGGACGGCGCGGCGATGGCGTGCGTGGTCGTGGTCATGAAACCCTCCGAGAAACAGTGAGACCATGTAAGAGGTCACTTACAACCAGCGTAAGAGGGCTCTTACATATTCCGCGACCGGGACGGTGTGATCCACGACATGGGCGGCAAGTACCATCACGGCGACCTTCGCGCCGAACTCGTCCGGGTCTCCCTCGACCTGATCGCCGAACAAGGGCTCGGTGCGTTCTCCGTCGCCGAGGTCGCCAGGCGCGCGAAGGTCAGCCCCGGCGCGCCCTATCGGCACTTCCCGGACAAGGAAAGCCTGCTGGCCGCGATCGCCGCCAAGGTCGCCTGCCAGCTGGCGGACAGGGTGCACGACGCCATCGAGGCCGAGAGCGAACCGGTCGCCGCGCTCGCCGCGGCCGCCGGCGCCTACACGAAGTACCTGATCGAACGCCGGGCCGGGATGAACATCATCTACTCGGACGGCCTGCAGGGCCCGGAGCACGCCGCACTGCACGAGCAGACCCGCCGCCTGACCGACCAGTTCGTCATGCTCTGTCTCACCGTCGCCGACCGGCCGGAGGACGGGCTGGAACTGATGGAGCAGCTGTTCACCCAGGCGCATGGCTACGGCACGTTCTACCTCGACGGAGTGTTCACGAAACAGGGCTACGCCACGGAAGTCGTGGTCCGGAAGTCGGTCGAGGCCGCCCGCGCCGCCATCGAAGGCCGCACGAAAATGTGATGTGATTCACGTCCGATTTGTCCGATTACCGGGGCTCCCCGCGCCGACAGGATGCGAAGCGCAATCCTTTCGACAGCGAGGAGAACCGCGTGAACATCGGTCAAGACGTCGGGTCGTGGCGGGAACTGGGCCGCCATTCGAGCACCGCGTCGGTACTGGCGGGCGGCGTGCTCGTCGGCGCGATCACCATCTACGTGGCGGCGAGCCTGCTGCCCACGGCGATCGAGGAAATCGGCGGACGGTCGTTGTACGCCTGGACCATGACGGCGTTCCTGGTCGCCCAGATCGTCGCGACCATGGTGGTGGGCCAGGCGCTTTCGCGCTTCGGCGGCAAGGGTTCCTATCTGGTCGGTTTCGGCGTCTTCGCCGCGGGCTCGGTGGTGTGCGCCGCGAGCCCGTCGATGCCCGTCCTCCTGCTCGGCCGCGGGACGCAGGGCCTCGGTGCCGGTCTGCTGACCGGACTGGGCTTCGCCCTGATCCATTCGGCGCTGCCGCCTCGGTTGTGGAGCCGGGGCAGTGCGCTGATCTCCGCGATGTTCGGAGTCGGCAACTTCGTGGGCCCGGCGCTGGGCGGGTTCTCGGCACAGTTCGGTTCGTGGCGCTCCGCCTTCGCGGTCCTCGCCGTGGTGGCGGCCGCGCTGGCGGTCTTCGTGCCCCGGGCGCTCCGCGGCGGCGAACTCCCGGCGCAGGCACCGCCGGTCCCGGTCGTTTCGCTGGCGCTGATCGTCGGCGCAGCCGGAGCGGTGAGCGTGGCGGGGATCCTGTCCGACACCCTCGCGATGGCCGCCCTCATCGCGGCGGGTCTCGTACTCGTGAGCGCGTTCCTGGTGACGGAGAACCGTTCGGCGGCGAGTGTGCTGCCCGCTTCGGTCTACCGTCGTGGTTCGCGGTCGCGGTGGATCTACCTGACGATCATGGTGCTGGCGTCCGGCGTCGCGGTGGAGACGTTCCTGCCGCTGTTCGGGCAGCGGCTGGGCGGGCTCCCGCCCGCGGCGGCGGGATTCTTCGCCGCCGCGCTCTCCTTGGGCTGGTCGGTGAGCCAGCTCGTCAGCGCATCGGCCGGTAAGACACGACGGCTGGTGTTCGCCGGACCGGCCTGTCTCGCCATCGGGTTCGCCGTGCTGGGACTCCTGCAGACCGAACAACCGCCGCTGCCTGTCGTGCTCGCCTGGCTGCCGGTGCTCTCCTTCGGCGGCACGGGAATCGGCCTCGCGATGCCTCATCTGTCCGTCGCGGCGATGACCTCCGCGCCGGACGGCGAGGGCGGTCAGGCGGCGGCCGCGATCGCGACGGTACTGACGATGTCGACCGCGTTCGGCGCGGCGGTCGCCGGCCTGCTTGTCAACCTCGGCGGCGCTTCGGTGGTCATGTCGGCGAGGTGGCTGTTGTTCGGATTCGCCGCCATCTCCGCGCTCGGCCTGCTCACCGCACGCCGCGCCGTCTGAGGCAGGTCAGTTCCGGGAGCGCTTCGTACGCGGAAGCGCTTCCGGGCAGCCGCCGTCGCACCGGATATGCGCCCAGACGAGTTTCCCGCCGCGCACCGGCTCGCGCCGGACACCCCATTGCACGGCCACCCCGTCGACGACGAGAAGGCCGCGCCCGCGGGGATCCTCGATCTGCGAACAGCGCGCCCGCGGCTGCTCGACGCTGACGTCGGCGACTTCGATGCGCACGGCGCACGGTGACACGCCGCGCCACAGCTGGATGTGGCGTGCGCCACCCCCGTGCACATAAGCGTTGGCGACGAGCTCCGTCGCCGCCAGCAGGACGTCGTCGCGATGCCCCTCGCCGAGATCGGGAAGGCATCTGACCACCCAGGCGCGCATGTCCGGCAACGCCCGTGGCGTCGTGGCCCGCAGGTCGAGCACCCAGGTTCCCGGCACCGGATGCTCCGCGATGTTGATCATGGAGCCACCCTTCCCCTCGCGCGCGACCTCCCTGCTGAAGTCGCACAACCGGGTTACCCAGAACGCCCGCCGATCAACCCGTCACGGGAATCACCGCACCGCGATGCCTTCCAGCACCGTCTTGACCACGGCTTTCACGGCCGGCGAGGTCGTCACTCGCGGGCCGTGCGGGAGCAGTGCGGTGAGCACCGATTCGTGGCAGACGCCGACCAGCATCGCCGCGGTCGCGTCGACATCGCCGTCCAGCCTGCCGAGTTCCTTTTCCTCGCGCAGGTATCGGGCGAGGCGATCCCGCCAGGTCTCACCGTCCCCGGTCAGTTCGCCGAACCGCGCGAGTACGGCGGGGCGGGCGAGCAGGCCGGCGAACGCGGGCAGGATCTCCTTGTGCAGAGCCAACCCGTACGCCAGATGGGCGCGGAGGTTGCCCTCGACCGTGGCCGAGCCGGGCGCGGGCAACTCGCCGAGGCCGGCTTCGACCCGCCGCACGTGTTCCGCCAGCGCGTCGGCCAGCAACTCCTCCTTGTCGGCGAAGTGGTTGTACAGCACGCCATCGGCGACCCCGGCCGCCCGCGCGATGGCCCGGACCGTGAGTTCCGCGGTGCCGTTGGCGGAAATCAGGTCCGCGGCCGTGCCGATCAGATGCTCGCGCAGACTCCGGCCGTCTTCGGTGTCGCGCAGTGCGGCGGCTTTCCTCGGTGCCATCAGGATTTCGCCCTGACCAGCCAAGCGGCACCACGCAGCCGAACACCGCCGGGCCCGTCAAAAGGTTGGAGCGCTGCCGAAAGCGCCTCTCGCGCGCCGTTCGCCGCTTCTTCGCCGGCCAGACCGAGGTGATACTTGACCGGCCCCCAGTCGGCGATGAACCCGGCGGCGTCGGCCACATCGCTCCCCCAGACTTGATCGGCCTCGACGCGAGTGGCCGTCACCTCGCGGAATCCGGCGTCCGTGAGCACCGAGCGAGCCCGTTCGGGATCGGCGAAAGCCGTCGGACCGGTACCGTCCTCGCCGGTCGGCGTCGGCAGGAACGGTGCCAGCGCACCGAAAACGGTGCCGAGATCGGTTCCCGCCAGTGCGGTCATGCACAGGAACGCGAGCCTGCCGCCCGGTTTCAGCGCCCGGCGTACGTTCGCGAAGGCGGCCACCGGATCCGCGAAGAACGTCACCGCGAACCGGCTGAGCGCGACGTCGAAAACCCCTTCCCCGAACGGGAAGACCTGGACGTCGCCCTGCTCGAACCCGACGTTCGCCACGCCTTCGGCCTCCGCGCGGGCCCGCGCCGTGGCGAGCATCGGCGCGGACAGGTCGATCCCGGTCGCGCCTCCGAGCGGGGCGCGGACGGCGGCGAGCCGGGTGACCTGTCCGTTCCCGCAGCCGATGTCGAGCACCCGGTCCCGCTCGCCGATTCCGGCCGCCTCGAACAGGAATTCGTTGAACCCGCTGTTCACCGCGTCGTAGCGCCCGTCGTGCTCGGCCCAATGCCGTCCCTCGTAGCCGTTCCACGCCTCGGACTGCGCGGTGTTGACGATGCCGGACATCCCAGAACCTCCTCCGTTATGAACACGCGTTCATGAACACGTGTTCATACTGGTCGAGACCCGGCCGCGCCGTCAAGCGGTGACGGTGAACTCGGCGGTGCGGACCTCGCCCTCGTGCTGGAAATCGAGGAACAGCCGGTAGGTCCCCGCCGTCGGGAACCCAGCGAAGAAGGTCACCTCGGGCCCCGCCGCGGTCCGGCCGTCACCGGGCTCGCCGTCGGGGTGGACGTGCAGATACGCGAGGTCGCCGCCGCGCAACGCGACCAAGTGCCCGTAGGCGCCAAGGTACGGCTGGAGATCGGTGACCGCACGGCCGTCCTTGGTGACCGTGAGGGTCACCTTCGACGGCATCCCCGGCATGAGTTCCCCGTCGAGACGGACCTGGTAGCCGTCGACCTCCGCGACGCGCGAGGTCCGGTATTCGACCGGACGGAAGTCCCCACCGGCGAAGAGGTCCACCCCCAAGGTGATCCCCTCGCCACCACTGGGCTTGAAGTCGGCGAAGACGCGGTAGACCCCGGCGTCGTCGATGGTCAGCGGGACCGACCAGATCCCGTCGTCACCGAGTTCGGGGTGGACGTGCTGGAACCCCGCGGTGTCGCGGCGGACGACGATGAGGTGCAGCCGCTTTTCGTGCTCGACGTCGTAGGCGGTCACCGGCGCGCCGTCGGCGCCGAGGATCCGGAAGGTGAAGGGAGCCGTCGTCCCGGGGATGAGCGTCGTAGTGGTGGGCGCGAGGGTGTAGCCACCCGTCACATACCCTTCAGGGGTAGCCGCAGTTCGCGTCCGGGCAAGGACCTCCGCCGGTCCGTCACCATGATCATCGCCAGGGTCCCGATCCCCAGCCACACCACGAGTTGCACGATCCCCGACGTCAGCCCGTCCGTCCCGGTCAGCAGCGACCGCAACGCCACCAAGGCGCCGTTGGTCGGCAGGATCCCCAGTACCGTCCCGAAAAAGCCAGGCACGGTCGAAACCAGCGAAGCGCCGACAGTGAGCACGAGGATCGCGAGGGCGGCGAAACGGCCAGGGCGTTTGAAGATGGCCACCAGCGCTTGGTTGACGACGGTGAACGTCCCCGCCGCGAGCACGAGTACCACCAGTAGCGTCACCGCCTTACCGAAGCTCAGGCCGAGGAACGCCCAGAACACCCCGGTCAGGATCAGTGCGGTCAGCACCGCCAGCGTCGCGCCGGGGACGGCCGCGGCGAGGATGATCCGCCAGCTCGGTTCGCGGGTGGTGAGCACGCTCGGCGGCACGGCCCGGATCACCTGGTACGTCGCCAGCGCGCACCCCCACAGCGCCAGCACGAGGATCAGCGCGACCGCGCCTTCGCCGAACGAGCCCGAACCCGCCGTGTCGGCGATCGCGGGGGTGGCGGCGACCTGTTTGAGGTGGTCGCGTTCGGCCTGGGTGTAATCGGGCACCTTGCCCCGGCCCTCGTCGAGGCCCTTGGCCAGCTCCGACGCACCGGATTCGGCGCGCTCGGCGCCGTCGGCGGCGGAGCGGGCACCGGTGGCGAGTTCACCGGCACCGGTGGACAGCGTCGTCGCGCCGCCGGCGAGTTGGCCGGAGCCGTCGGCGAGCTCCCGTGCCCCGGAGTCGGCGGCCTTGACCCCGGCGTCGAGTTTCCGCGCGCCGTCGGCCGCCGTGCCGATGCCGCCCGCGAGTTCCTTCGACTTGTCCGCGAGCTGCTTGTTCCCGTCGGCGACCTTCTGCGAGCCCGCCGAAAGGTCTTGCACCGCCTTCTTCGTCTGCACGACGGCGTCGCGGATTTCGGCACGTTTGCCGTCGAGGATCGCGGCGTCGGCCGTGAGCTTCTCCGAAGCGGCCTTGAGATCGGCGCAGAACTTCGTGTCCTGATCGCATTTTCCGGCCAGTTCGGCGAACTTCCGCGCCGAGTCGGCCGCCGACGGCAACGCGTCGATGATCCGTACGACCTTGTCCGCCAGCGGCGAGATCTTGTCGGCCAGTTGCTTGTTGCCGTTCGCGACCTGCTGTGCGCCGTCGGCCAGTTCCCTGGTCAGCCGGGGCAACTGGGCGGTGTCCTTCTCGGCCTGGGTCAGCCCCGACGACAACCGGCCGGAACCGGCGGCGAGCTGTCCGGTGCCGTTCGCGAGCTCGCGCGCGCCGTCCGCCAGCTGACCGGCCGCACCGCTGAGCTTTCCCGCCCCACCGGCGAGTTCTCCCGCGCCCGCGGCCAGTTTCCCGGTCCCGTCGGACAACTGCCGCAGCCCGACGACGAGCTGGCCGCTGCCGTCGGCCGCCTGCACCAGCTGCTGGTGGATCGAGGAGAACCCGACGTACAGATTGTCCACATAGGTCTCGACGATCTGCCGGTTCAGCGCGGTGAGCGTGGCGTTCGCGACCTCCCGGCTCGCCACCGGGTCGACCAGACCGGTGCGCTGTGACGTCTCGACGCGCATGATCGCCTGCTTCGCGTCGAGCGGTTCACCCGACGTCGAGGTGGCCTGCGCGGAGAAGTCCCGCGGAATCGTCACGACGGCCGAGTACGTGCCGTCGGAAATGCCCTCCTTCGCGTCCTCCGCGTCGGTGAGCACCCACGTGTACGCGGAATCGTCGCCGTGCACGAGGTTCCCGGCCAGTTCCCGGCCGAGCGGGATCAGCTGCCCGTTCACCGTCACCGGCTCGTCGTCGTTGACCACGGCGGCCTTCGCCGCACCGTGGTTGTCCTCGGGCGACCAGAACGCCCACGCCAGCCCGAGCGCCACGATCACCGGCACGAGCACGATCCCGAGCCAGGTTTTCCAGGTCAGCGGGCCGAAGGCGGTCGCGCGGGCGGAACCGGTGAAGAAGCGGGACATCAGCGGACCTCGGCGGGGACGGGGGCGGGTGTCATGGCGAGACCCGCGACGGCGGTGGTGGGTAACAGATCCCGCACGATGGCGAGGCTCTGGCAGGACACGGCGAACGTCGCGGCCCGGCTCGCGAACGCGGCTCGCAGGCCCGCGCGCTGGGCGGTGGCGACGACGGTGTCCAGGTCGTCGAGGAAGACGAGCGCGACACCGTCGTCGAGCGCTCGGCGGACCTCGCCGGCGGGATCGTCGGTCTCCTTACAGGCGACGAAGGCGACGTTCCGCCGGACGGCGTGCGCGTGCTGCGGCAGCACGCGGCCGAGGACCTTCAGGTCCCCGCGGACATTCGGCACCCGGCCGGCCAGCGCGTAGAGCAGCGCGCTCTTGCCCGCCGGGCCGGAACCGTGCACGGCGAGGATCTCGCCCGGGCCGAGATGCAGTTCGACGTCGCGGAAGATCGTGCGGCCCCGGTCGTCGTCGACCCGGAGACCGGCGGCACTGATCACTTCAGGCGAACCGGGCGCGGGCCAGTCGGCGAGCCGGAGTTCGTGGACGAGACCGTCGCCCTCGGCGTCGAACACCGGGAGTTTGCGGTCCAGCCACGGCGGCAGGCCCCAGGCACGCGGGCCCAGCAGTGCGAGGATCGCCGGGACGAGCGTCATCCGTACCAGGAAGGCATCCACGAACACTCCGACCGCGAGGCTGAACGCGATCGGTTTGATCGTGGCGCTGCCGTCGGGCACGAAGGCGGCGAACACGCCCAGCATGATCACTGCCGCCGCGGTCACGACCCTCGACGCGGACACGAAGCCCGTCTCGATCGCTTTGTGCGCGTCGCCGTGATGGACGTAGTCCTCCCGGATCCGGGACACCAGGAACACCTCGTAGTCCATGGCGAGTCCGAAAAGGACACCCATCAGGATGATCGGCAGGAAGCTGATCACGCTGCCGGTGCGGGTGACGCCCAGCGCCTCCGCCAGATGTCCCTGCCCGAACACGAACGACGTCGCGCCGAACGCCGCACCGATCGACAGCAGGTAGCCGAAGGTGGCTTTGAGCGGCACGAGGATCGAACGGAACACCATCGCCAGCAACACGAGCGAGAGCCCGACGACCAGGATGCCGAACGGCAGCAGCGCGTCACCGAGTTGCGTGGACACGTCGATGCCGACGGCGGTGAAGCCGGTGACCGCGGTCTGCACGCCGTACCGGTCCTTGAACTGTCCTTCCATCGATCGCAGCCGTTCGACGAGGTCGTCGGTCGCCTCGTCGTAGGCGCCGGTCGTCGGCACGACCTGGATGATCGCGGTGTCGCCCTTGGGGTTCGGCGTCGCGAGCGGGACGACGGCGACGCCGGGCACCTTGCGGATGTCGTCGGCGATGCCGTTGGTGATCCCGACCGGGTCGGTGGTCGACAGGATGTCCGCGGTGACGACCAGCGGCCCGTTGAAGCCGGGTCCGAAATGCTCGGCCACGGCGTCGTAGGCGACCCTGGCCGGGGTGCCGTCCTCGTCGGTTCCGTTGTCCGGCAAGGCGAGCCGGAGATCCAGCGCGGGCACCGAGGCGATCGCGAGCACCCCGACGATCAGTCCGATCGTGACCCACGGCGACTTCGTGGCGAGCCGGACCCAGCGGAGGCTGAACCGCGTCTTCTTCTTGGTCTTCCGTGCCTTCCGCGGCTTCTTGGGCCGCAGCCGCTCACCGGCGAACGCCAGCAGTGCGGGGATGAGGGTGATGGCCACGATCACCGCGACCGCGACGCCGCCCGCCGCCGCGATCCCCATCGTCGTCAGGAACGGGATCCCGGCGACGAACAGGCCCAGCAGGGCGATCACCACGGTGAGCCCGGCGAAGATGACCGCGGATCCGGCGGTGGCGGTCGCCCTGGCGATGGACTCCTCGACCTCGAGACCTTCGGCGAGCTGATCCCGGTGGCGGGAAAGGAGGAAGAGCGCGTAGTCGATGCCGACGGCGAGCCCGAGCATGACCGCGAGCATCGGCGCCGTGGAGGACACCGTCGCCACCGACGTCGCCGCGTAGACCAGCGCCACCGAGACGCCGACGCCGAGAATCGCCGTCAGCAAAGGCATTCCGGCCGCGATGAACGAACCGAACACCGTCAGCAGCACCACGAGCGCGATGACGAGGCCGATCCCCTCGGTGGGGCTGAGCTTCGGCACCTTGTCCGAGAACGCGTCGCCGCCGGTGAGCACCTCGGTGCCGTGGCCGATCCGGTTCTCCAGGTCCTGTGCGATCCCGGCGAGCGCGGTCCGGGTCGACGGCTGGATGTCGGCGAGCCCGACGTCGAGTTGCACGGTGACCAACGCGGCGCGGCCGTCCTTGGACACCGCGTCGTGCACGGCCGGGTCGAAGGGGTTGACCACCGTCGAGACCTGCGGGGCCCCGGTCAGCTCCGGGACCACGGCGGAGACGGAGTCGCGCACGGCCGCGGAATCGGCCCGCTGTCCTTCCGGGACGAGCACCACCAACTGCGCCGAAGTCCCGCTCACCTGAGGGAAGACGCGCCCGAGGTGATCGAGCGCCTCCTGCGACTCCGAGCCGGGGATCGCGAACGTGTCGTCGGTGCCCTGGCCGAACAGCAGCGCCGCGCCGCCGGAAACGCACAGCACGATCAGCCACAACGCGGTGACCAGTACGCGTCCGCGGGCGGCCAGCCTGCCGAGGCGGTAGAGGAATGACGACACGATCGGCTCCCGGCGCTCGTTGGATACATGGCGTATCGTAATACACGCTGTATCCGATTCACGATGTATCCTGTCCCACAGCCGGGTGAACCGGGCCGATGCGAAAGAATGGCGAGATGACCGAGGAGCGGAGCGCCACCATGACCAGGCGCCGGGCGGACACCCGCCGACGGCTGATCGACGCGGCGTACGAGGCCTTCTCCGAACGCGGCATCCGGGACACCCCGGTCGAGCTGATCTGCGAACGCGCCGGCTTCACCCGCGGCGCCTTCTACTCGAACTTCAGCTCGAAGGAAGACCTCTTCCTCGCCCTGTTCCAGGAGGAGAACGCGATCCGGCTCGAACGGTTCCGAGAGGCCACCGAGAGCGTGCTCGGCGGCACCGTCGTCGGCGCGCACGAAGACCTCTCCCCCACGCTCGGGCGGATCGCCGAACTGTTCATGGTCGCGCTCAACGCGGACAAGGACTGGTACCTGCTGTGCGCGGAATTCCGCACGCAGGGCCTGCGGCAGCCGGAGATCCGCGACCGGATCGGCGCCGCGTTCCGGTATTTCCACACCGAACTGGGCGCGATCCTGGTCGGTACCCTCGACCGGATCGGCCGGAAACTGACGATCTCGCCGGACGACGCGGTGCTCGTCCTGGTCGCCCTGTACGAACAGGGACTGCAGAACTACCTGTTGGAGGGCGGCGAACTCCCCGCCGACGGCCGGTTCGTCAGCGAACTGATCCCGAAGGTGATGGCGTCGCTCATCGTCCCGGTGAGCTGACGCCCCGTCCCGATAGCCGGTACAGGCATCTCCCTCGGGCACCCAGGTCGCTCACGACGGCGCCGGGGGTTGGCCGCCCGGGCGTGAGGCCACCGGCGTTTCATCGGGATTTCATGGCTCCGCCCTACGGTTCCGGGCACGGATCCGCGACCGCGGACCGGTGGTCCACGAGGAGACGTGCATGAGCCCGGCGAGCCGGACCCCGTACAACATGGTGACGCCCCGGGGCGACGCGCCGAGCCCCGGGCAACGGGACGGGGTCGTCGGCCCGGGTTGGAGCTGGGCGGCGTTCTCCACGCCGTGGGCCGACGGCCGCCCGTCTCCGAAGTACCGGTGGACGCTGTTCGACACCGCCGCGGACGCCGTCGACGATCTCCTTAGTTGTCTCGACGACGGCGCCGTCGGCCGTCGCGGCGCCCTGTGCTCCTCCGTGCTCCGCAAGCGCGGCGCGCCAAGGGAATTGGTGCTGTGCGACGCCGCGGAGTGGGCTTACGCCGTCCACGAGGTCCGCGCCGGGGTGCACCTCGCGGACGCCGCCGACACCTATTTCGCGCGCTGGCGGACGAACATGGCCGGGCACCGATTCACGATCGTCAACGCCGGAGTACCGACTGTCTGGTGAGTTCCAGGCCTTCCAGCGCGAGAGTGCGCTGAGCGGGATCGCCGTCGGGCCCGATGGTGGTGAGCACCCATTCGAAGTGCTCCCGCGCCGCCACCGGATCGCCCGCCGCGAGATGGGTGCGGCCGAGCCGGTTGCGGATCTCGGACTCCATCCCGACGACGGTCTCCTCCGTGACCGCCGTCAGCGCCCGCCGCTGCAGTTCGAAGGCCGCGTCGAGATTCCCCAGCTCCAGTTCCGCGGCGCCCAGCCGCGCGAGACTGGTCGCGATCAGCAGGCCGTCCGTGGTCTCTTCGGCGAGTTCGACGGAACGTCGGAGGTCCAACACCGCTTCGGCGAACCGGCCGGTTTCGAGGCGGACGGTGCCGCTGTGGCACAGCACCCTGGCCACCATCCCGGGACTGCCGATCTCCTCGCCCACCGCCTGGGCGCGCCCCAAGTGGCCGAGCGCTTCTTCGTGGTCGCCTTGCAGATAGGCGAGATAGCCCAGCGCGGACAACGATCTCTCAGCGAGCCAGCGGTCACCCACCTCCTCGGCCAGGACCATCACCCGCCGCATGCCGGGGATCGCGAGATCCTGCCGTCCCGCGATCAGGTCCACCATGGTGAGCCCGCCCAGTGCCCGCGCCTCCAGACCGCGGTCTCCGGAGGACCGACCCGCCTGCTGCGCGTCGTCGAACCAGCCGCGAGCCCGGTCCAGCTGTCCTTGCATGGCGTAGGCGTAGCCGAGGCAGAACTTCAGCGACGAGACGAGACGTCCGTCCCCGGCCCGTTCGGCCAGCGGCAGCGCGATCTGCAACGCCGTCCGGCATTCGTGGTACCGCTGCTGGCGCGCGAGGTAGTCGACCAGTCCCTCGGCGACAGAGCACGCGAGGTCTTCGAGCCCGGCTTCGGCCGCCTGGCTCACCACCTCCGGCAGATCGCCGACGGCGTCGAGCCAGGCGGAAGCGTCGCGCTGGCCGGTGAACGGACCGCCCGTCTCCAGCGGGAACCGCGCGACACCCCATTCGCTCGCCCGCCGGGCAGCGCCGAGGTACAACCTGTACACCCGTTTCCGTGCCGCTTCGGCGGCCTCCTCGGGCATTTCCCCGGCGAGCCGCCGGGCGTAGACGGCCACTAGGTCGTGCAGCCGGTAGCGGCCGCTCGCCGGCTCCTGCACGAGGCTGGCGTCGACCAGGCTTTCCAGTCGCCGCTCGGCTTCGGCGGGCGAACAGTCCAGCAGCGCGGAGACCGAGAGCCGGTCGAATTCGGCCGTCGGCGACAGGCCGAGCACACTGAACGCGTCCTGCTCGGCGGGCCGCAGCTGTTCGTACGACAGGCGCAGCGCCACCTCGACACTGCGGTCCTCGGCGGTCAGTTCGCCGAGCCTGCGCTCGTCGTCCGACATCCGGTCCACCAGGTCCTTGAACGTCCACATCGGACGGTTCTGCAGCCGGGCGCCCGCGATCCGCAGCGCGAGCGGCAGGCGCCCGCACAGCCCGGCGAGCGCGCGTACGGCGAACCGCTCCCCCTCGGCCCTCGGCGCTCCGACGATGCGGCCGAGCAGCCGTTCCGCCGCTTCGAGACCCAGCGCGCCGAGGGAAACACGGCGATCGGCGTCCAAACCGGACAGACGGCGACGGCTGGTCACCAGCACCCGGCTGCCCGGCCCGGACGGCAGCAGCGGCCGCACCTGCCCGGCGGACTCGGCGTTGTCGAGCACCAGCAGCAATCGCAGGTGCGCGGTCGCCGCGCGCCACGACGCGGACAGCTCGTCGAGATCGTCCGGCATGAGCCCGTCCTCGACCCCGACCGCGCGCAGCAGCCGCCGCAGCGCGCGCTCCGGCGTCACCGGCTCACGGCCTTCGGTGTAGCCGTGGAGATCCACGAACAACGCACCGTCCGGATAGGACTCGCGGAGCCGATGGGCCGCGCGCACCGCGAGCGTGGTCTTCCCCGCGCCGGGGACGCCGTCGATGGTGTCGACCGAGACCGACTCCGGATCGCCGTCCTCCACGAGCAGCGCGAGTTCCCGGTCCCTGCCGACGAGTTCGCCGTTGGTGGCGGGCAGTTCGTTGCGGATCCGGCGGGCGGGCTCCCTGCGCGGGGCGACGCCGAGCAGCGCTTCGTCCCCGCGCAGCACCGCCTCCTGCACCTGCCGCAGCTCCTCGCCGGGCTCGACACCGAGCTGCTCCACCAGCCGCTCGCGGACGTCGGTGAACACCTCCAGTGCCTCCGCCTGCCGCCCGCCGCCGTAGAGCGCGCGCATCAGCAGCGCGGCCAGCGGCTCGCTCGGCGGATCGGCGGACACCAGCGCCGAGAGCTCGCCGATCACCTCGTCGAACCGTCCGAGCTTCAGCTGGACCCGCAGTTTCCGGCGCAGCAACAGCAGTTTGCGTTCCTCCAGCCGTCGCCGCTCGCCCTGGACGAACGCGCCGGGCAGACCCGTCAGCGGCTCGCCGTGGAACAGCCGCAGCGCGTCGGCGAAGGTGTCCACCGCGGCGACGAGGTCGCCCGATTCCTCGGCGGCGACCGCGACGGCGGCGACCTCCTCCAGCCGGACGACGTCAAGGAGCACCCCATTACCGGAGAACCGGTAGCCGCCGCGATCGGACACGATCACCGAGTCCCGCGGCTTCGTCCCCGAGGTGTCCAGGCATTGCCGCAGCCGCCGGACGTACACCGGCAGCACGTTGGACTCCGGCGGCTTCTCCCAAAGCCCGTCGGTGAGTTCGTAATGGCTGACCGTCACGTCCGGGCGCAGCAGCAGCGCGGCGAGAACGGCCTGCTGGCGGACCGGACCGAGGTCCAGCCGGGTCTCGCCGTGCCAGGCCCGCAACGGGCCGAGCACCTCGAATCGCAGCTTCGGTTCCGACATGATCCCCCCTTCGTTCCGCACTAGCCCGGCACCACGATCCCGTGGTCGAACGCGTACACGATCGCCGCCGCCCGGTCCCGCAACTGGAGCTTGGTGAAGATCCGGCCGATATGGCTTTTCACGGTCACCTCCGAAATCACGAGAGTCGCGGCGATCTCCGCGTTGGTCAGCCCGCGGCCGATCGCCCTGAGCACGTCCTGTTCCCTCGGTGTCAGCAGTTCCGGTGAACGCCCGCCGCTGCCGTTCCCGGCGGCCTGCCGATAGGCGGCGAGCACCCGCCCGGTGACCCCGGGATCCAGCCAGGCGTCGCCCGCGGCGACCGCCCGCACGGCCCGGATCAGGTCTTCGGCGGGAGAATCCTTGAGCACGTAACCGGCCGCGCCCGCCCGCAGCGCGTCGGCCAAGAGGTTGTCGTCGTCGAAGGTGGTGAGCGCGAGTACGGGCGGATGCCCGCCGGTCCGCCGCAGCCGCCTGGTGGCCTCGACGCCGCCGATGTTCTTCATCCGCAGGTCCATAACGATGACGTCGACCTCGTGCTCGGCCAGCGCCGCGGGCACCTCCGAGCCGTCGCCGCATTCCCCCGCGATGACGAACCCGTCGCGCCGCCGCAGGATGCGCCGCAGCCCGGACCGGACCAGCTCCTGGTCGTCGACCAGCAGCACCTGGATCTCGGCGGCGGTCACGGCTTGGCTCCCGGCACGGTGACGCGAACGATCCACTGCCTGCCGCTGGGCCCGGCGCTCAGATCGGCGCCGAGCTGCGCCGCCCGGACGGCCATCCCGGCCAGTCCCGAGCCGTCCTCGGCCGCGCGCCGGACGGTCGCGGGGAGGGTGTTGCTGACGACGAGATCCAGCCCGGAACGGCCTGCGTTCAGCCGGACCTCCGCGGTCGCGCCGGGGGCGTGCTTGACGACGTTGACAAGTGATTCCTGCACGATCCGGTAGAGGCCCAATCCTTCCGAGGCGCCTACCCGGCCGAGGTCGCCTTCCTGTGTATAGCGCACCGCCAGTCCGGCGCTGCGGGTGCGTTCCACCAGCGTCGCGATGTCCTCCACGCCCGGGAGCGGCGCGCTCCCCGACGGGGAGTCGGCGAGCAGACCGACCGTGCGGCGGATGTCGGCCATCGCGGCCCGTCCCACCTGCTCGGCCTCGGTCAGCGCTTCGATCGCCTCGTCGACGTCGCGGTCCTGCTGCAGCGCGTGCCGGGCACCGGTCAGGTGCAGCAGGGTGATGCTGAGCGAATGGCCGACGACGTCGTGCACCTCACGCGCGATGCGCTGGCGTTCGGCGAGCAGCGCCTTGTCGCGGGAGACGTCGCGTGCGCCGCGTTCGGCGTCGAGCGCCCGGGTGTACCAGCGGACCACGAGCCCACCGCAGAGGCCGAGCAGGACCGCGACCATGTACACGGGCCCGCCGATCAGCCCGCCCCAGATCCCCGCCACGGCCAGCACCGACTCGCCGGCGACCGTGACGAGGGCGATCCCCCACGACGTGCGCAGGACACTGCCCGCTTCGGTGGCCGCGACCAGCAGCAGCAACGGCGCGAAATCCGGAAGCACCGGCTCGATGAGCAGGATCGCGGCCGCGACGATCAGCGCGGCCATCCGCACCCACAGCACGACCCAGCCCGTGAGCGCCCAGACCAGCGGTGTGGCGATCACGAGCAGCCCGCCCAGCGCGATCGGCTGCGGCGGCACCAAGGCGTCCCTCTGCACCACCGCGACCAAGGTGAACACCACGCTCACGAAGGTCGAACTCACCGGAACCCACCAGGGCAGGGCGAGCCCGGCCCGGGCGAGGCTCACCTGCGCCCGTGCCCGGAACCGGTCCCGCAAGATCTCCAGCACGGACATCAGCCTAGGAAGTCGCGGTATGCGCGTCATCGTGCGGCGGGCGGCACGCATCTCCGCCCACGGTAGGAGGCAGAGACCGATGAAATCCCGATGAAACCTCGGGCGCTCACTCCTGGCTGAGCGCGACCCAGTTCAGTTTCTCCTGTTCTCGTTTCGGCAGGCCCGCGACGACGAGGTCGTACGAGTCCTCGATCATCTCCCGGACGAAGTCGTCGGTCAGCGAACCGTCCAGCTCGACGGTGTTCCAGTGTCGTTTGTTCAGGTGGTAGCCGGGGATGATGGCCGGATGCTCGGCGCGCAACCGGACGGCCAGGTCGGGCTCGCATTTGAGGCTGATCCGGAGCGGTTTCGCCCTGAGCGGGCCGAGCGCGAACACCTTGCCCGAGACCTTGAACACGTTGATGTCCTCGCCGAACGGGAACTCCTCCCGGGCGCCCGGGAGGGCGAGGCAGAGCTTCGCGAGCGCGGCTGGCTTCATGGCGTTCAGGCTAATCGCGCCCACCGACAGAAACCTGTCCCGTCCGGGACGTTGACCGCTTGTCGGTGATTCACTGACGATGGGTGGAGCCGACTGGGTGGAGGCGAAACCGAATGCGCGTGAAGCAGCTCGCCGTAGCGGGAATCCTGTTGCTGGGCGTGGTGCCCGGGGTCGCCGCGGCGGCCCCGCCGTCCGGCGTGGAAAGCGCCGCCCCGAGCGGCTGGGTGGGCACCTGGGCGGCGGCCCCCGCGGCCGCGGTGGCCGGGACCGACAACGGCTATCCGAACTTCTCGATCCGCAACATCGTGCACACCAGCGTCGGCGGCCACGAGGTGCGTGTGCGGCTGTCCAACGCCTTCGGCCGGACTCCGGTGCTGTTCGGCCGGGTGACCGTCGCGGTCGCCGCCGGCCCGGACACCCCGCAGGCCGTGCCGGGCACGATGCGCACGCTGACCTTCGGCGGGGATCGCGAGGTCACCGTGCCGCCGGGTGCCGACATCCTCAGCGACGGTGCGGCGTTGACCGTGCCGAGGGACGGTGATCTCCTGGTCACCACGTACACGCCGACACCGTCGGGGCCGGTCACCTACCACCCGCTGGCGATGCAGAACTCCTACTTCACCCGGAACGGCGACAAAGCGGCCGACGAGTCGGCGGCGTCGTTCCCGGAGAAGACCGCGGTCTGGCACTACGTGTCCGGAGTGGATGTCCGGGGCCGCGGGCTGCGGGGCAGTGTCGTGGCGATCGGCGATTCGATCACCGACGGGGCGAACTCGACCTGGGGCGCGAACCTGCGCTGGCCCGATCAGCTCGCCGACAAGATCAGCGCGCGGACGGGCGTGCTCAACGCCGGGATCAGCGGAAACCGGCTCTTGCTCGACGGCGGCAACTACGGCGTCAACGCGCTGGCCCGGCTGGACCGCGACGTGCTCGGCCAGTCCGGCGTGCGGACGGCGATCGTGTTCGAGGGCATCAACGACATCCAGCAGACGCCGCACCAGGCCGACCCCAACAAGATCATCTCGGCGTTGAAGCAGATCGCGGGCCGGGCGCACGACCGCGGCCTGCGCGTGCTGGGCGCGACGATCACGCCGTGGAAGGGCTGGGGTTCGTACACGCCGCAGCTCGAGGAGACCCGGCAAGCGGTGAACCGGTTCATCCGGACGAGCCGGCTCTTCGACGGCTACATCGACTTCGACGCGGTGATCCGCGATCCCGCCGACCCGCAGCGGATGAAACCGGAGTACGACTCCGGCGATCACCTCCACCCCGGTGACAAGGGCTTCACCGCCATGGCGAACGCCGTCCCGCTGGCTGGGCTCGGCTAGGGCGTGTTTCATGAGCCCGTTCGATGGGCTTCGTGATCCAGGTGGTTCCTGGCGGTGCGGGCGGATCGGCCTCGTACCGGGTCGTACTCGGCCGCATCCGCCCGTGCCGCCAGGGACCGCCTGGGCGCGAAGACCGCGAACTTGGCTTATGAAACGCGCCCTGGGAAAGCAAGGGCTGCGCCAGGCGGTTCGGTGCGGCACGATGAACTGATGGCGAGCAGTGACAGCGGTATCCGGGAGACGGCGCGGCTGGTCCGGTTCGCCGAACACGAGGCGCGTGCCGAAATCCTCCGTGCGCAGCTCGCCGATCTCCACGGCACCGTCCGGCTGGCGAAGCGGACGTCGAACCTGTTCCGGGCACGGAAGGCGACCAGCACGCCGGGGCTGGACGTCTCGGGATTCACGCACGTGCTCGACGTCGATCCCTTGGCGCGCACGGCCGACGTCGAAGGCATGGTCACCTACGAGCAGCTGGTGGACGCGACCCTGCCGCACGGGCTGATGCCGCTGGTCGTGCCGCAGCTCAAGACGATCACGCTCGGCGGCGCCGTCACCGGCCTCGGCATCGAGTCGTCCTCGTTCCGCAACGGGCTCGTGCACGAATCGGTGCTGGAGATGGAGCTGCTCACCGGCGACGGCAGGATCGTCGTCGCCCGGCCGGACAACGAGCACAGCGATCTCTTCCACGGTTTCCCGAACTCCTACGGGACGCTCGGCTACGCGTTGCGGTTGAAGATCGAGCTGGAGCCGGTCAAACCGTACGTCCGGCTCGACCACGTCCGGTACGAAGACACCGAGGAGTACTTCGCGGCGCTCGGCGAGGCATGCCGGAGCGGGTCGGCGGACTTCGTGGACGGAACGGTCTTCGGACCGGGCGAGCAGTATCTGACGCTGGGTACCTTCACCTCGTCGGCACCGGTGACCAGCGATTACACCTGGCTCGACATCTACTACAAGTCGATCCGCTCCCGCGAGACCGATCACCTGAGCGTCCGGGACTACCTGTGGCGCTGGGACACGGACTGGTTCTGGTGCTCGCGGGCGTTCGGCGTGCAGCACCGGCTTCCCCGGCTGCTGCTGGGCAGGCGGCTGTTGCGGTCGTCGGTCTACTGGAAGGTCGTGGCGCTCGACCGCCGGTTCGGGATCGCCGCGAAACTGCTCAAGCTGCGCCGCCTCCCACCGGAAGAGACCATCGTCCAGGACATCGAAGTGCCGCTGTCGCGGGCCGCGGAGTTCCTGGACTTCTTCCGCCGCGAGATCCCGATCAGCCCGGTGTGGATCTGCCCGCTGAAGCAGCGGCCGGGCGGCGTGAACTCGCCGCTGTACGAAATGGACCCCGAGACGCTGTACGTCAACTTCGGGTTCTGGTCCGCCGTGCCACTGGACCCCGGCGAGGCGCCGGATACGCACAATCGGCTGATCGAGGCCGAAGTGACCCGGCTCGGCGGGCGGAAGTCGCTGTACTCCGACAGTTTCTATGCCGAAGAGGAGTTCTGGCGGCTGTACAACGGCGACGCCTACCGGAAACTGAAGACGGCCTACGACCCCGACGGCCGCCTGCTCGACCTGTACGCGAAATGCGTGCGGCGGCGGTGATCGGGCCAGGGAAGAAGAGAGACGACCATGGCTGAGACGACCACCGTCGGGAAGATCTTCGAGCGGTTGCTCGGCCCGAGCGCCGAAGTGTCCATCACCGCCTACGACGGCAGCACGAGCGGCCCGGCCGACGCGCCGGTGTCGATCCGGGTGCGGTCGCCGCTGGCGCTGACGTACCTGATGTCGTCCCCCGGCGACCTCGGGCTCGCCCGTGCCTACGTCGCCGGCGCGCTCGATGTGGACGGTGACCTCTACTCGGCGTTGCGCGCGCTCGTGGCCCACGTCGATCAGCTCAGCGCCGCGGACCGGCTGTGGCTGCTGCGCGAACTCGGGCCGAAGCACTTGCGCCGCGTCGCCCCGCCCGCCGAAGAACTGCCGAGCCGCGCCAAACGCGTCTTCGACGGGCTACGGCACTCGAAAGCGCGCGACAGCAACGCGATCTCGAACCACTACGACGTCTCGAACCGGTTTTACGAACTGGTACTCGGCCCGTCGATGGCCTACACGTGTGCCGCCTATCCTTCCGAAGGCGCGTCACTGGAAGAGGCGCAGGCGCACAAATTCGACCTGGTGTGCCGGAAACTCGGGCTGCGGCCCGGGATGCGGCTGCTGGACGTCGGTTGCGGTTGGGGCGGGATGGTCGAGCACGCCGTCGCGAACTACGGCGTCGAGACGCTGGGCGTCACCCTTTCGCGCGAGCAGGCACAATGGGCGCAGAAGGACATCGTGACCAAGGGGCTCGCGGACAAGGCCGAAGTACGGCACCTCGACTACCGCGATGTCACCGAAACGGGCTTCGACGCGGTGTCTTCGATCGGGCTCACCGAGCACATCGGCGCGCGCAACCTGCCGTCGTACTTCCGTTTCCTCGCCGGGAAACTGAAGCCGCACGGGCGCCTGCTGAACCACTGCATCACCAACCCGGACACCTCCGTCCCGCACCGGTCACGCGGGTTCATCGACCGGTACGTCTTCCCCGACGGCGAGCTGGAATCCGTCGGCGAGATCGCCACCGCGATGCACGACAGCGGGCTGGAGGTGCGGCATTCGGAGAACCTCCGCGAGCACTACGCCACCACCCTCGGTGCCTGGTGCGCCAACCTCGACGCGAACT
Organism: Amycolatopsis sp. WAC 04169; assembly: GCF_003947535.1. Lineage (NCBI taxonomy): Bacteria > Bacillati > Actinomycetota > Actinomycetes > Pseudonocardiales > Pseudonocardiaceae > Amycolatopsis > Amycolatopsis sp. WAC 04169. The sequence continues at coordinate 367,970 of NZ_QHJI01000010.1, forward strand.
GGGACGAGGCCGTCGCCGAAGCGGGCGCCGGCCGGAGCCGCGTGTGGGCGCTGTACATGGCCGCGTGCCGCCTCGCCTTCGAGCGCCGGGAAATCGAACTGCACCAGGTGCTCGGGGTGAAGGTCGGCCCGGACGGCGACGCGGGCATGCCGCTGCGGCCGGACTGGGGCGTTTAGAGGACTCAATGCCGGAAGGCTTCGGCGAGCCACCACGAGCCGCCGTCGTCGGCGATCTTGGCGTCGACGACGAGCGGCGCGGCCCGTGGGCCGTCCAGCCAGTCCTTGACGGCGGCGAGATCCTCGACCGACCGCACGGTGACCCCGGCGCAGCCGAAACCGCGTCCGATCGCCGCGATGTCGGTGTCGGGGAACCGGACCGTCGTCATGTCCGCGGCACCGAAATGGTGGATCTCGGCGCCGTACGCCGCGTCGTTGTAGACGATGACGACGAGCGGGATCCGTAGCCGGACGGCGGTTTCCAGCTCGGAGAGGGCCATGTGGAACCCGCCGTCGCCGACTCCGAGCACCGGCAGGCGCTCCGGCTTGGCCAGCGCCGCGCCGATCGCCGTCCCGAGGCCGAGCCCGATGCTTTGGAACGCCTGAGTGAAGCAGAAGCCGTTCTCGTCGGGCACGGACAGGTACGCGCTCGGATAACCCATGAAGTTGCCGGAGTCGATCGAGACCACCCGTTCGGACGGCAGAATCTCGTCGAGACGGCGGCTGAGCGTACGCGGATCGATCCTCCCGCCCCCGGATAGGTCGTTATACGGGACGTCGTTCCATCGGGTGCTTTCAGGGGTTTCGCGGCTCCTGTGGTGGCCACGCCTTCCGAGTTCGGCGTGCACGTCCACGGCCGTGCTGGTGACGTCGCCGACGACGCCCAGGTCGATCGGCCGGTGCGCGCCGAGCGCCGCCTGGTCGACGTCGACCTGGACCAGCCGGGCGGCCGGACCGAGCAGCGTGCCGTGCCGGGTGGTCCACACGTTCAGCGCGCATCCCCAGCCGATCACGAGGTCGGCGTCCCTGACGAGATCCGCCGCTCGCGGCGACGAAAAGCCGCCCGAGATCCCGATCGAGAAGGGAACGTCGTGGAAGAGGCCGTGCGCCACCGCCGAAGTCGCCAGCAGCGCACCGGATCGTTCCGCGAGTTCCTTAAGTGGTGCTGCGCTCCCCCGTGCGCCGCGGCCGGCGATGAACACCGGCCTGCGCGCTTCGACCAGGAGGTCTGCCAGTTTTGCGACCGCGTCGGCACTCGGCCGGATCGACGCCGGGCCGGGGATTTCCGGGACCGGGGCCGATTCGGGCGCTTCCTGGGCTTGGACGTCGAGCGGCAGGTTGAGCAGGACCGTCCGTCGTTGTTGGACCGCCGTCCGATAGGCACGGACGGTGTCGGCGACCGCGATCCGCGCCCCGTGCACGCGCTCGGGCACCGCGCCGACGGCGGCCGCGAGCGCGTCTTGGTCCACCCGGAAGTTCGACAGCACCGCCGACGCCGCGGTGTCGCCCGCCACGACGATCATCGGGGTCCGGCTCTTGGCCGCCTCGGTGATGCCGGTGAGCGCGTTGGTCAGCCCGCAGCCCTGATGGAGACTCAGTACCGAGACCTGGCCACTCATCCGGGCGTACGCGTCGGCCATGCTCGCCGCGCCGCCCTCGTGCCGTGCGGCGACGAACCGTGCCCCGCCCGCCCGCAGCCCGTTGGTCGCCTCGAAGTTGCCGCTGCCCACGACCCCGAACGCGGCGCCGACGCCGAGTTCCGCGAGCGTGCGGCCGACCAGTTCCGCGACGTTCATACCCGCTCGACCAGCGCGTAGACCCTGGCGGGGCTGCCGGAACCGCCGACGATCGGGAGCGGGCTGACGACCAGCAGGGAGCCGGTGGCAGGCAGACTCGCCAGGTTCTGCAACTGGGTCAAGCCGTGTTTTCCGGCGCCCAGAAGGAGTTCGTGGCAGGGGAAGGCCGGTTCGATGGCGAGTGCCTGCCCCGCGTCGGTGCCGACGGTCTCCACGCCGAACCCGGTGATCGGCGCCTCCTCCGCGAGCCAGCGAGCGCACTCCCCCGAAACGCCAGGGGTGTGCGGGCCGTTCTCGTCGTTGTTGAGGAAGGCCTCCTGGTCGTGCGAGCGCGCGTCCCAGCCCGTGCGGTAGAGCAGCCAGCCGCCCTCGGGCAGCGGCCCGTTCACGCGCTCCCACTCACGGATGTCTTCGATGGACAGCAGATAGTCCGGGTCCTCGGCCGCGCGGGCGGACGCGTCGAGCACCACGGCCGGGGCGACCAGCGTGCGCAACGGCACCTCGGAGACGTCGTGGCCGTCCTTTCCCGACACCCAGTGCACGGGGACGTCGAGGTGGGTCCCGGTGTGCTCGCCGGTGTGGATGTTGTTCCAGTACCAGCGCGGCCCGCGTTCGTCGTACCGGCTGATCTCCTCCAGGCCGAACGGGATCGTGTTCGCGAACGGCTCCGGCAACTGGAGGATCGGGGTGTTCGCGCTCAACGGGGCGGTGAGGTCGACGACCTCGATCGCGCCCGTGGTGATCGCGGAGTTCAGCTGGGCCAACAACGACATGCGTGCCTCCCGGGAGTGACTGCGGCGTCTCGGCCACCTTAGGCGGATTTCGGGTTTGATGGTTGCCGGGAACGTCGCCGGCAGACGGAGGAGATCGATGGTCGAGGTGGCACTGCGGCCGGTCGAGGACCGCGACCTGGACACCTTGTACGAGCTGATGCGTGACCCCGAATCGGTGAGGATGGCCGCGTTCATCGCCAGGGACCCCGACGATCGCGAAGCGTTCGACCGTCACATGGCGAGGTTGAGGACTTCCCCGGACCTCACCCTGCGTGCGGTGACCGGCGACGGGCGCTTCCTCGGCACCATCGGCAGTTTTTTCGTGGAAGGCGACGCCGAAATCACCTACTGGATAGACCGTGCGGTTTGGGGGCGGGGAGTCGCCAGCCGCGCCCTCGCTCTGTTTCTGGAGATGGTCGAAGTCCGGCCTTTGTACGCCCGGGCCGCCAGTGACAATTTCGGGTCGCTTCGGGTGCTGCGGAAGGCGGGGTTCCGTGTCATTGGGACCGAGGTCGCGTACGCGTCGACTCGGGATGGTGAGATCGATGAAACCGTTCTGCGGCTTGAGGTTTGAGGGGTGGCGGTCCACGAGCCGGACGGGGCGGCGCGTTTGCGAACACTGCTTGAATAGATTTCAAGAAACCTTTTCAGATTCGCACACTTGTTCGATGCTTGCTATTCTTGCGGAGTGTCCGGACAACGTATCCTCGAACCGCCGCAGGAGCTGTGGCGTGCCGGTGCGCGCGAGCTCGCGCACGGTGTCGTCGAGCGGTTGTCGGTGGCACGTCAGGCGCTGGCGGAGGTCGGGCAGTTCCTGGTCGAGATCGAATCGCGGGGCCCGATGGAGTTGTTCGGGCACGGCTCGACAGCAGGCTGGTTCGCCGAGACCGCCCGCATCAGCCCGAAAGAAGCCGGTAACCCTGTCGCCCGTGCGCTGGCGCTGAACGAGAGCCGGAACCTCGACGGCACCCCCGCTTCGGCTTTCGCGCCCATCGCCGGTGCCGCAGCCGCAGAAGGCGACCTCGGGCATCAGCAACTCGACCCGATCCTCGCGGTACTGAAGAAAATCCCGGACGACGCCTCGGCCGACGACCGGACCGGCGCAGAGCAGATCCTGGTGACCCTGGCCCGCCACGCAGGACCGCAGGAGATCAGCAACGTCGGCGCCGAACTCCTCGCCCACCTCGACCCCGACGGCAACGAACCCAAAGACGAAGACCTCAAACCCCCATCACGCGAAGTGCACCTGCACAAACGCGACGACGGGTGGTGGCGGCTCAACGGCTTGCTGGACCCCGAATTCGGGGCCCGCGCCAACGCCCTGTTCGAAACCTGGGGACAACGAAGACCCGTCGACGAGGACGGCAACCGTGACCTGCGTACTCCGGGTGAGCGCAATGGTGACGCGTTGTTCGACGCGATCCATTACGCGATGACCAACGACAAAGCGCCCACCCTGTCCGGAGACCGCACCACCGTCGTAGTCACCATCCCGCTGGAAACCCTGACTTCCGGGCTGGGGGCGGCCTGCGTGGACGGAGTCGCGCAGATCACCGCCCGGCACGCCCGCATGCTGGCCTGCGACGCGAAAATCATCCCCGCCGTCCTCGGCACCGACAGCGAACCCCTCGATATCGGCCGCGCCGCCCGTAGTGTCACTCCTGCTCAGCGCCGCGCCTTGAATCTGCGCGACCACGGGTGCGCGTTCCCCGGCTGCCGGCGAAGACCGAAACACTGCGAAGCCCACCATATTTTGCCGTGGGGGCAGCTCGGCGACACCGATCTGAACAATCTCTGCCTGCTCTGCCGCTACCACCACATGGTCATCCACGGACAATCCGGCTGGAAAGTCCAGATCACCAACGGCCGACCCGAATTCATTCCACCGCAATACCTGGACCCGCTGCAAACACCCCGCCACAACCACCGCTGACACCGAGGGAGCCCGCCGACCCACCAGGCGACGGGCCCCTCGGCATGCGCTCGCTCAGTTGAACCAGGTTCCGAACATCGAGCTCTGCGACCGCCCCGCCAGTCGCTCGCCAAGATCGACCGCTTGCGCTTCGGTGAGCAGACAGATGTAGTCGGTGACGGCCCGCGCACAGCCGGCTTCCTTGTTTTTCTCCGACATGGCCTCCGCCGTGTCATCCTGCGTGATATCGCGATAGATCCCCCGGAGTTGGATGGGGATTTTCGGGCTACTCGGAGACTTCTCCAAGCACATCATCAGCCGATCGAAGAGCGAACCGATGATCCGCTTCTGACCTTCCTGCTGGATGGCAAGCGGAGGCCTGTTGATCACGTAGAACCACGTGAGTTCCTTCAGCGCGGCGACCCGGTACTGGCTGCTCTGCTCGATCTCGACGTAGGGTGGTTCACCGAGTAGCCGGACCGCCTTCACGAAGCGGGTGAGGTGGCCGCTGCTGATCTTGTTCATCTGCACCCGGTTCTTACGGGTTTCCCAGCACTGGGAGTGCAGGCGTCCGCCGAACTCGGCGATGATCGTTTCGAGCTCGTTCCGGAATCGGAACTCGTCGAATCCCCTGTGCTGCTTCAGCCTGCGGAGGCCATGCTTGAGTATGCGCTCCTTGTCCACCGACAAGCTGTGCAGCGGGATGAGACCGGCACGAAAGTAGTCCTCTAGATCATGCGTCGCGTAACTGATGTCGTCCGCCCAATCCATCAGGACAGCGTTCGCGGATCTCAAGTCACCGCGGCTGCCTTGCCGCGCCCAGTCGAAGTCCACCTTTTCGGTCTGATACGCGCCCCATTTGTCCCCGTAGCCACGGTCGGTCCATAGGGCTGTCGACTTGGACGAATGCTTCAGACACGGATACTTGAGGATCGCGTTCAACGTCGCCTGGGTCAGATTGAGACCTGGGTGCTCCATCTTCCGCCGGGCGAGTTTTGTGACCACCCGGAAGGACTGAGCGTTCCCTTCGAAGCCTTCCAGCCCGTCGATCTGGGCCAGTCGCTGACCGAGGACCTCCTCCGCGATGTGGCCGAACGGCGGGTGTCCGATGTCGTGCACGAGTCCCGCCGTCTCGACAACGTCCTCGTTCAGATTCGATCCTTCCGGGAAACCACGCTTCAGATCGTCCAATTGATAGCGCAGGTGCTGCACGAGTCTTCGCCCCATCTGAGCGACCTTCAAACTGTGGGTCAGCCGGTTGTGCAAGACCAGCTGCTCATTGACCGCAGCGACCTGCGCCACCCCGGCCAGCCGCCGGAACGCGGACGAATAGAGAACCCGGTCCCGATCCCGCTGATAGTCGTCCCGATACGCGGTGTCCTGCTCCTTCACCGGATGACGCCGGGCCTTCCCGACTGTCCCCTCCGACATGGCCGCCTCCTCGTCGTGACTCAAAAGAGCTTCGAAAAGAAGGCGGCCACCACCAGAAGACCGTTAACGAATCCGGTGAAGACACCGGACCATCGGTATTCGTTCGCGACCGAACCGCAACCCCGGATCAGTCCACCATCACCAAATCCAGCCCCCGCACCCGTTCCCGGTCCGCGATGACATCGATCTCGCTGATCTTCCCGTCCGCGAACTCGAACGCGAGCACCACGGAAGGCCGTCCTTCGTCGGCCATCACGAGGCCGATACCGCCGTTCACCAGCGCGAGCTGGGTGACCGCCGCGCGCACCGAAGCGGCCGCCGCGCCGCGAGCCACCACGTTGGCGCCGCGCAGGAAGATCGGTTCGCGCGAGGGGCCTGCCGCCTTGTCCGCGCGGAGGACGACGTCGGGGTGCAGGAGTTCGAGGAGCGCGGCGAAGTCGCCGCCGCGGGCCGCGGTCAGGTAGGCGTCGACGACCTGGCGCCGTCGCGCGAGGTCCGGTTCCGCGGCGGTGGAACGACCCTGGACCCGGCGCCGGGCCCGGCTCGCGAGTTGCCTCGCGGCGGCCGGGGTGCGGTCGATCAGCGGGGCGATCTCGTCGAACGGCACCGCGAACATGTCGTGCAGGACGAACGCGAGCCGTTCGGCGGGAGCCAGCGTGTCCAGCACCACCAGCATCGCGAGCCCCACCGAGTCGGCGAGCACCGCGTCGGCGGCGGGATCGACGGAGGAGTCGGCCGGTTCGGTGAGCTGGTCGTCGAGGGATTCCTCCCGCCGGTGGTCGCGCGAGCGCAACACGTTCAGGCACACCCGCGCCACCACCGTGGTCAGCCAGCCGCCGAGGTTCTCGATCTCCGCCGCGTCGGCGCGGTTCAGCCGCAGCCACGTGTCCTGGACGGCGTCTTCGGCCTCACTGGACGAGCCCAGCATCCGGTAGGCCACCGCCCGCAGCCTGGTCCGGTGTTCCTCGAAACGTTCCGTCAGCCGATCCACCGTTCACATCTAACAGCCACCGAGATCGTCGGTGAACCGCACACCCGAAGACCGGTACGACGCGGCCCGATCGGCGGCGGCCTGCGGCGTCAGCACCTCGTTCTTCGCGTAGTAGACCCAGTCCACCTGTTCGAGGTAGGTGCTCGTCCCGCCACTGTGCTGCGTGAGGTCGATGAACCACTGGTTCACGTTGAGCGACATGTTCTGCCGCGGGTACACGTCGAACGGCCCGCCGCGGTCGTGGTCGGCCACCAGGGCGCCGTCGATGTAGTACCGCACATGGCCGTCGGAAACCGTCGCGACGACGGAGCGCCAGCCGTCGATACTGCGGCGCTGGCTGTCGCTCTTGTTCTCGGCGTACCAAGGATCCGGCGTGTAGGTGTGCCAGCTGGTCTGGAAGTTCACCGGCCCCGCCTCGCCCCATCCGCCGTTGGGCAGGTACTCCGAGAAGTCCAGCTCGCTGTAGATCGGGTCGTTGGCGTAGCGGAGCGGGCTGATCGTGAAGAAGGTCTGGTTGATCCGGTCGCCGTCGGGGCCGGACGCCGGCGCGTCGGAGAAGCGGATCCGCGCCGCGTACGTGCCTTCGAAGAACCGCCGATCGGGCTGCATGATCTCGGTCTGCGTCGTCCCCGCGGGTGTGCCGTCGGTGGTGGAGGCGAGTTGCAGCACCTTGTCGCCGTCGGACGTCGGGAACGTGATGCCCTCGGGCGCCCAGCGCGCACCGCCGACACCGGGGCCACCCGCTCCGGAGCGCACCTGCCAGCCGTGCTGGGCGAGGAGACCGTCGGTGTGCGAGCCGTAGTGGAAGTCGTCGAACAGCGCCCCGCAACCGGCCGCTCCCGAAGCGGCGCCCGGCGCCAGAGCCAGTGCGGTGACCGACAAGGCCGCGACGGCGGCGGCGCGGAACTTCCCTGAGGTCGACATCTCGTCTCCTTTACCACTGGTCAGTTTCTTTCCACCGTCGCCCGGTGAAGTGGTAAAGTCAATAGGTCTAGACAACTTGTCCACCAGCCAATTCGCTGTGGCCACTGGGTAAGCTGTGGTCATGCGGCGCACAGAGGTCAAGGATCGGCTACGCCAGCTCATCGAGCGGCGGCAGCCGGGCGAGGTCCTGCCTTCGGAACGCGCGCTGAGCACCGAAATCGGCGTCTCACGCCCCACCCTGCGGGCCGCGATCGACGAACTGGAGCGCGACGGTCTCGTGGTCCGCGAGCACGGCCGCGGCACGTTCACCGCGCCGCGCAAGATCTCCCAGGACCTCCTGCCCGCCACCGGCGGCGAGCAGTTCGCCCCGCCCGCCGAGGGCCACTGGACGAGCCGCGTGATCGACTTCGCCACCACGCCGGCGGGTGCCCGGCTGGGCAAACGGCTCGAAGTCTCCCCCGGCCACGTACTGGTGGCCGTCACCCGCGTCCGCGTCGTCGAAGAGGCACCGATGGCGATCGAGCGGATCCTCGTGCCGCGCGACCTCGTGCCCGATATCACGGCCGCGGGTTTCGAGTCCGGCTCGTTCTACGAACTGCTCCGCACGCGGTACGAGGTCGTGCCCGCGACGGCCGTGCAGATCATCGAGCCGACCGTCACCGATCCCGACGAGTCCGGCCTGCTCGGCGTCCCGCAGCACTCCCCCGCGCTGCTGTTCGAACGCACCACCCGCGACGACGGCGGCCGCGTGATCGAGTACACCCGCTCGATCTACCGGGGCGACCGCTACCGGATCACCTCGCACCTGACGTTCGACCACACCTCGGGCTGACTCCGGCGCGCCGGGGCCGTCGCGGCCGGAGTCCATGTAAGACTCCCGGGCGATGTACACCCCGTCCGATCTCGCCGACCTGCTCGAATGCGAGCACCGCAGCCTCCTCAACCAGGCGCTGGCCGCCGGCCTGCCGGGCGCGCCGCGGCCGGGGTCCGGGCCGGATCAGCTCGCGGTCACGCACGGGCGCGCGCACGAGGTCGCGACGCTGGACAAGCTGCGGGGCGAGCGGAGCGCCGTCGTCGAGATCGACGAACGCGATCCGGCCGTCGCCGCGAAGGCCACCGAAGAAGCGCTTCGGGCCGGTGCTCCGGTGATCTACCAGGCGGTCTTCCACGACGGCGAGTTCTCCGGCCGGGCCGACTTCCTGATGCGGGACGACGAAGGCCGCTACGAGGTCTACGACACGAAGCTGGCCCGGCACGCGAAGCCCGCCGCCGTCGTCCAGCTGACCGCGTACGCCGACGCCCTGCGCCGGGCCGGCTGGCCCGCAGGTCCGCAAATGCACCTGTTGCTGGGCGATCACAGCACGCGCTCGTTCCGCGTCGACGACTTCCTCCCGTTGGTGGACCGGCTCCGCGCCCGGCTGCGGAACCGGCCGCCCACCTTGCCGGTCCAGCTCTGGGCCGACGAGCGGCCCGCGTGCGCCGGCTGCTCCTTCGCCGCGCACTGCGCGAGCGCCCGCGAAGCCGACCGCGACCTTTCGCTGGTCGCGGGGATGCGCGGCGATCAGCGGCGCAAGCTCGTCGCGGCGGGACTCGGCACCATCGACGCGCTCGCGGCCGCCGCACCGGAAGACCGACCGCGCGACATCTCGACGACGTCGTTCACCACGCTGCGCGCCCAGGCCGCGATCCAGGTCCGGCAGGACGAAACCGGGCAGATCGCCTACGAGATCATCGATCCGGACGCGCTGGCCGAACTGCCGCCACCCGCGCCCGGCGACGTCTTTTTCGACATGGAGGGCGATCCGTACGCGCTGGCCGGCGAAGGGCTCGAATACCTCTTCGGCGCCGTGACCGCTGACGGCGGCACGAAGTTCACCCCGTTCTGGGCGCACAACCGGTCGCAGGAGAAGCGGGCCTTCGAAGAGTTCGTCGACTTCGCCACCGCGAGGCTCGCCGAGCATCCCGGCTCGCACGTCTACCACTACGCGCCCTACGAGGTCACCGCGATCAAACGGCTCGCCGCCGTGCACGGGACCCGTGAGGACGCCGTCGACCATCTGCTGCGCAGCGGCGGTCTGGTGGACCTGTATTCCGTGGTGCGCAAGGCACTCCGGGTCTCGCAGCGGTCGTACTCGATCAAGTATCTCGAACCGCTCTACATGCCCGAGGCACGCGACGGCGACGTCAAGACGGCGGTGTCGAGCATCGAGGCCTACGAGGAGTACCTGACGCTCACCGCCTCCGGCGAGACCGAGCACGCCGACGAGGTGCTGCGCGGGATCAGCGACTACAACGAATACGACTGCGTCTCCACGCTGCGGCTGTTCGAGTTCCTCCACAAGATCCGCGTGGACGAAGGGATCGCGCTCGCCGAGCCGCCCGAAGAGTCCGATGTGGACGCTCTGCTGCGCCAGAGCGAAGAGGACGTCGCGGCCCAGAAACGCGCCGAACGCGCGGCACAGCTGGCCGCGCTGGTCGATCCGCTGCTGGACGGGCTGCCCGACGATCCGGCCGAGTTCACCGGCGAGGATCGCGCCCGCGCGCTGCTGGCCGCGTCGGTCGGTTACCACCGCCGCGAGACGAATCCGGCGTGGTGGGAGTACTTCCGTCAGCTGGCCGCCCCGCTCGGTGACCTGGAGACCGACAACGCCTGCACCGTCCCGATCTCGCTGGAAGCCGGGGAATGGGTCCCGCCGTCGGGCCGGGTCCGCAAGGCGAAGCGCTCACTCGTGCTCCGCTGCGACCCGGACCGCCCGCATCCCTTCGCCCCCGGCGACGACGTCCGCCTGCGCTACGGCGCGGCCGCGCGCGACGCCAAGGTCGTCTCGGCCACCGCCGTCGAACTGACCCTCGAAGAAAGCTGCGCGCCCGACGAGACCACCGCCGACCGGCCGGTCGCGGTGCTGCCCGGGAGCCCGGTCCGCCCCTCCCCCAAGGACGACGCCGTCGCGGACCTCGCCCGCCTCGTCGTCGACGGCCTGCCGGCGCTGCCCGCGCATCCCGGCGTCGATCTGCTCCGGCGCACGACACCCCGGCTTCGCGACGACAAGACCTTGCCCGAACCGGGGGCCGACCTGGTGACCACGGTGATCGAAGCAGTCGAGGCGCTCGACGGCTCCACGCTGGCCGTCCAAGGCCCGCCGGGCGCGGGCAAGACCTATCTGGCGGGCAGGCTGATCGCGAAACTCGTGCGCGCGGGCAAGACGATCGCCGTCACCTCGACCAGTCACAAGGCCGTGGAGAACGTGCTGTCCGCCGCGCTGAAGAACGCGCCGGATCTGCCGTGCGCGAAACGCGCCAAGCGCACCCCGGATCCGGCCGCGCCGTGGGAGCAGCCGAAGACCAACCCCGCGCTGGTGAAGTGGCGTGAGGAGCACGACACCGGTCATCTGGTCGGCGGCACCGCCTGGACGTTCGCGAACGCCGCGATCCGGGAAGAGCCCTTCGACCTGCTGATCATCGACGAGGCGGGCCAGTTCGCCCTGGCCGACGCGCTCGCGGTGTCGATGTGCGCCAAGAATCTCCTGCTGCTGGGCGATCCGCAGCAGCTGCCGCAGGTCGTGCAGGGCACGCATCCCGCCGGCGCCGAGGCGTCCGCGCTCGGGCACCTGATCGGCGAGGCGGACATCATCCCGGCCGAACTCGGGTACTTCCTCGACGAGACCCGGCGGATGCATCCGGCCGTGTGCGCGCCGGTGTCACGGCTGTCCTACGCGGGCCGTCTGCACTCGCATCCGTCGGCGGCCGAGCGGGCGATCGACGGCGTCGAAGCGGGCCTGTACCTCGCCGAGGTCGACCACCACGGCAACACGACGCGGTCGGTCGAGGAGGCGGAGGCGGTGACCGCCCTCGTCGCCGAACTCCACGGCCGCGCCTGGACCGATCACGGCGAGCCCCGGCCGCTCGGCGACGAGGACATCCTGGTCGTGGCGCCGTACAACCTGCAGGCCCGGGTCGTCGCCCGCGCGCTGGACGAGGCGGGGCATCCCGGCGTGCGGGTGGGCACGGTGGACCGGTTCCAGGGGCAGGAGGCGCCGGTGGTGATCACCACGATGACCTCGTCGTCGGCCGTCGATCTGCCACGTGGCCTGGACTTCCTGCTCTCCCGGAACCGGCTCAACGTGGCACTTTCGCGGGCGCAGGCGCTCGCGATCGTGGTCTGCTCGCCGCGGCTGGTCGAGGCCGACATCCGCACGGTCGACCAGATGCGGCTGGTTTCGGGCATGCTCGGGTTGATGACCGAAGCCGTGCCGTGGCACGCAGGACGGAGTGGACGATGACCGAGAACGACCCGGACAAGGAAATCCTCGACGCCGAGATCGTCGAAGAGTCCCCGACGGCGCCCGTCGAGGTCCCGGAGCCGGATTACAGCGAGAGCGGCGTGCCCTCGTTCGACCACGTGCGAGACCGGATCGAGCAGCGCTACACGACCTCGCTGGGCTCGACCGAACTCGCGGGCCTCGGCGGCAAGGAAGACGTCGCTTCGCTGGACAAGAAGATCGCCGACCGCGACAAGGCCGCGAAGGACAAGCTGGCCGAGATCCGCCGCGCGATGCGGGAGCAGTGAGCTAATCCCAATGCGGTGAACCGGCTTTCACCGCGACGGCCCGCGCCTTCCGGTAGTGCCCGGCGGCGGCCTCCGGCCTGCCGAGAGCCGTGGCCAGGTCACCGAGGTAATGGGCGACCGGGCGGAGGGTGAGCATCCCGCTCCCGGCACCGGCGATCTCGTCCTCGGCGGGCAACAGGTCGGCGTACAGGCGTTCCATCGCCGCCCGGTCGCCGAGTTCGATCGCGACCACCGCGTGCAGACAGGTGCGGGCCTCGAACAGCAGGTCCCGGGGCGAATCCGGGATCGGGAGGGGCGGACGGCACCAGCTTTCGTAGGCGCCGTAGCTCTCCTCCAGCGCTCGCGGTGGCAAACCTCGCTGGAGCCGGTCGCAGAACAGGGCGAGCGCGAGGATCCCGTTGTCCACTCCGGACATGGCCGTTCCGGCGAGCCCCGCCGCCGCGGCACGATAGGCCGCTTCCCCACCGGGGCCGGTCATCGCGGTCCGCATCGCGCGATACCACCGGGTGAACACGCCGACGAGCGGCAGCCCGTACTTCTCGCCGAGCTCGTCGGCCGACGCGGCGTGCCGATCCGCGGTGGCGAACTCCGCGAGCGCGCTGTTCGCCTGCAGGAGCACGAGATGTCCGAGCACCTCGAACGTCACCAGCCCGTGCCGTGAGGCGAGATCGACCAGTTCGGTGCCGATCGCGGCCCGCTCGGGGGCGAGCCCCGCACGGTCGAAGGACTGCAGGAACCGGGCGTTGAGCGCGAACGCGAGCAGTGCCGGGTCTTCGAGCTCGCGAGCGAGTGCCTCGGCTTCCCTGGCCGCCTCGCGAGCCCGCTGTCCGCCCGCGTTGCGCAGTTCGACGGCGAGGGTGGCCAGCAGGCGGCACCGTTCGGCCCGCCGATCCCGCGGTAGGGCGGCCAAGGTCCGCTCGACGGCGCCCGCGATCCGGGAAGCGAGCTCCCTGTCGTCGCTCTCGGTCCAGCTGGCGGGAACGTCGAAGGCGCCGATCGTCCGTGCGGTCAGCAGCGGATCGTCCAGCTTTTCCGCCAGTTCCAACGCTTCGGCCCGATACCGCCGGGACCGGCCGAGGCCACCGGCGACGGCCGAAGCACGGGCCAGGCCCATGATCAGCTCCAGCCGCCTCTCCGGGTCGGAACCGCCGGAGCGGTCGTACGCGGTGAGCGCCGCCTCCCAGAGCCGTGCCGCTTCCGTTGGGGCGAAACGACTTTCGGCACGTTCCGCGGCCGCTCGCGCGTACCGTGCGGCCCGGTCGCCATGCTCCTCCGACAGCAGGAAGTGGTATGCCAGCGCGTCGACGTCGTCCGGGCGAAGCCGTTCCAGCGCCTCGGCGATCCCGCCGTGCTCGCGGGCCCGTCGCGAACGGGAGAGGTCGTGGTAGAGCGTGTCGCGGACGAGCGCGTGCGCGAACCGGAACCGGTTCGGCGCCCGTTCGGCCAGGATTCCTTGCCTGGCCGCGATCTCCACCGCGTCGAGCGCGGTTTCCCCCGCCAGCGCCTCGAGTACGTCCAGATCGACGTCCGTGCCGAGCACCGCCGCGCGCCGGACCACTCCGCGGACCTCTTCTGGTAACGCGTCCACCCGGTGCCGGACGACGTCGCGGACTCCCGGCGGCACCGCGGCCAAGGCGGCGGGCCCCTCGTCGGCCAGCAGCCGGGCGAGTTCACGGACGAAGAACGCGTTCCCGCCGCTGCGCCGATAAAGCACCGCGGCGGTCTCCGGCTCGACGTCTTCCCCGGTCGTGGCTCTGACCAGCGCGGCGATCTCGGTCTCGGGCAGCCCGCCGAGATAGATCCGCGCCGGCTCGTGACGAGCGGCCCGGCCGAGGAAGTCCGTCAACCGGGCGGGCGGATCGGTGCCGCGATAGGTCGCGACGATCAGCACCGGCTCGCTCAGCACCGCGGCCAGCAGCGCCAGCGTCTCCTCGCCCGCCCAGTGCAGGTCGTCGAGGACGAGCAGCAAGGGTGCGGCGCCGGACAGGTAGGAAGCGACCGCCCGGTGCCATCGCCAGCGCGCGGCGAGGGGATCTTCGGTCGCCGGATCCGCCGTCGGTGGCGCTCCGTACCCGGCGTCGGCGAGGGTGGCGAGGATCCGGGTCCAGGCGTAGGCGGGCGGCGCGCCCTCGTCGTCGGGGTTGCTTCCCCAGGCCGTGGTCCAGCCTCGCAGGGCGAGACGGGCGGAGAACGCCTCGGCCAGCGCGGTCTTCCCCACCCCCGCCTCACCCGACACGAGCACGAGCCGCGACCCCGCCGAGGCTTCTTCGAGCCTGGCCAGTTCCGCGTCCCGCCCGATCAGCGGCCGCTCGGGGACCTCGGGCACGGACGGCGCCAGCCGGGGCGCTTGCGCGAGGATGTCGGCTTCCAGGTCCCGCAGGCCCGCGCCGGGATCGATGCCGAGTTCGTCGGCGAGCCGTTCTCGCGTCGCGCGCAACACCGCCAGGGCCTCGCCTTGCCGTCCGGAGCGGTAGAGCGCCAGTGCCAGCAGCCGGGAACCGTTCTCCCGCAAGGGATATTCGCGTACCCGTGGCTCCAGCTCGGGGATCACCTCGGCGGCCCGGCCGAGTGCGAGAAGGGCCTCGGCACGGAGTTCGCCCGCCAGCAACCGGAGTTCGGTCAGCCGGGAGACCTCGCCGAGCGCCCAGCCTTCCCCGGCGAACTCGGCGTACGCGGGACCGCGCCACAGCGCGAGCGCGGTGTCCACTTGAGACAGTGCAGCGTCCGCCCGGCGGGCGTCGAGGAGCTCACGGGCCGTGGCGACGGCGGCCTCGAAATCCCACGCGTCGACGGAATCCGCGCGCAGGGCGTAGCCGCGGGCGACCGTGACGAGCAGCCGCGCGGGCTCACGGGGCGCGCGATCCGGTTCCAGCGCGCGGCGCAGGGCACCGACGAAGGTCTGGACCGCGCCGACCGCGCCCTCGGGCGGGCGTTCCCACAGGTCGTCGACCAGGCGTTCCACCGGCACGACCCGGCCGCGGGCGATCAGCAGCCTGGCCAGCACCGCGCGGTGCCGAGGGCCCTTGAGCCCCACCTCGCCTCGCCCGTCCTCGGCCACGAGCGGGCCGAGTACCCCGAACCGCATCGTCACCTCCTTCACCGACGGTGATCATCGTGCCCTGGCCGCTCGGTCGTCGCTGACCGGGTGCTGATTCGGGCCGGGAACGCTGGTGGTCATCACGGAACGACCAAGGAAGGTACCCATGCGCATCACCGGATTCGACTACCAGCGCGTCCCCGTGGCGGACGGCGTGGCACTCGACGTCGCCGTCGCCGGGACGGGCAGCCCGATCGTGCTCCTGCACGGCTTCCCCCAGACCCATCTCATGTGGCGGCACGTCGCGGCGGATCTGGCGGCCGACCACACCGTCCTCTGCCCTGACCTGCGAGGATACGGCGAAAGCGACAAGCCGGCCGACACCGGCGAGACCTACTCGAAGCGGTCGATGGCGGCCGACGTCGTCGCCGTCGCGAAGGCCTTCGGCCACGACCGGTTCGCCCTCGCCGGGCACGACCGGGGCGCGCTCGTGGCCATCCGGGCCGGGCTCGACCACCCGGACAAGGTGAGCCATCTCGCGATCCTCGACGTGCTGCCGACGCTGGACATGTGGGACGTGCTGCACGGCGCCGGCGCCGCGGTCGGCTTCCACCTGTACCTGATGGCCCAGCCGCCAGGACTGCCGGAACAGCTGATCGCGGGCGCGCCGGACGCGTTCTTCGGTCACTTCCTCGACGCGTGGACGCGCGACGGCGACGCGATCCCCGCCGATGTCCGCGCCGCGTACCTCGAAGCGTCACGGAACGCGGTGCCCTCGATCGTCGCCGATTACCGCGCGTCGGCGGGCATCGACGTCGAGCACGACGAGGCGGACCGCGCGGCGGGCAACCGGCTCGCCATGCCGCTCACCGTGCTCCAGCAGGACTGGGGCGCCGTGCTCGGCTACGACGCCGCCGCGCTCTGGCGGGCGTGGGCGACGGACCTGGACCACCGGACGGTCACGTCGGGTCACTTCATGGCCGAAGAGTCGCCGTCGGAGGTGGCGAAGGCGCTTCGCGACCTGCTGACACGCTAGGCCGGGGGCGAGTCCCTTAAAACGCCGTGGCGCCTGCCGGGCCCGCCCCGTATCGTCGCCGCGTGCCCAGGCTCTTTCCAGTGGTGGAATCCTTGCCGCCCGGCTATTCGTCGTTCGATCTGTGGCCGTTCCGCAGCCCCGACGGCGAGTGGATTCCCCTGCGCCGCGAGATGTCGTCCGACGACGTCGGGGCGGTCGTGCTCTCGCTGCTCGGGCACAGCACGAGCGGCGAGCTCACCCGGCCCGACGTCGGGGCCGCGTTCGACGAGCTGATCCGGCTCGAAACCCTCTTCCTCCCCGGGGGTCTGCTGCTCGAAGCCGAGGGAATCGCCGTGACTCCAGGTTGCTGCTGTGACCTGACCGACTGGCCGGACTGGCACGGGATGCCGGACGGGAACGTGCCCGACCTCGGTCACGGACCGGGGACGATGGTCGAGTTCGACGGCGACATCATCCGGTTCTGGCCGGACGTGGACGACGAGGACTGGGAGTCCCCCGAAGGACGACGGCTGGAGATCCGGCGTCACGATCTCCCCGGCCTTCTCCAGGGCGTGCACCGAGATCTCGCCGGTTTTCTCGAAGCGCTCCGGGCGTGGGTGCGAAACCTCGAGCCGTCTCACGCGGATCAGGTGGTCGCCGCCGTAAGCGGCTACCTGCGCGTCGGAGCGAGCCCATCGGCTTGAGCCGAACGGCTCAACCCGCACCCCCACAGGTGGCAATCGACCGCCGTTCGGGTTTGGTCGTCACTCGGAGGGGTATCGGGAGGCGGCATACCGAACGAGGGGCCGCCATGAAACCGACCGTCGAACGCGCACCCACCGTGGCGCGTGATCTCCTTTCGCTCACCAGATCGGGTGAAGCCGACCGACTCGCGTCCGCACTGGTCTCCATTGCCACCTCCAGCCGGCGAAAACCGGCGCTCGACGACGTCGTCGGCCGGCTGGTCGACACGTTCTCCTTGGCGGCCAAGGATCGTCGTCGTTCGCTGCGGATCGGTGAACCGTTCACCCTGCGTCTTCGGGATCACGCGGGCATGACGGTCCGGCCCGACCGCCTCGAGCCGGGAGTGGCCGCGATCGTCCGGGCCATCGCCGCCAGCGTCCGCGACGACCGGGACACCTGCGCCGACCAGATCGGGCAAGCCTGCGGGAACGCCGATCTCGATCAGCGGATCCGGGTGCTCGCGCACTGCGTGGTCTGGACGGCGGATCTTCTCAGCACCGACACCACCGCCTATCCGCCGGTGTTGTCCTGCCTCACGGCGCCGAAAGGTAACAGTCCACAATAGACATTGCGCGGTTCGGATGACTTCCGGACCGTCGTATGGACATCCCCTGCACGGAACGGCAAGCTGGACAACCGCGCACGAAGTCCCAGCCCCCGATGACGGGCGCACCTTGGCGGCCAGTTCCCCCGAACCAGGAGTGCAGACTTGGACGAGGTAGCGCCCTCGACGGTACCCGCGGACTCCCGTGCCGCCGCCACGGCGGGACGGCTGCCCAACCCGGACAGCAGGTTGGTCCGGGCGGCCGTGGCCGGTGACCCGGACGCGCTCCGGGACCTGACCCGTTTCCTTTCCCCGCATGTGTTCCGCTACTGCGCCAGCAGGCTCGGAAGCGCCGGAACGGGTGCCTGCGACGCACAGGACTGCGCACAGGAGGTGTTGCAGGCGGTGCTGATCGCCTTGCCCCGCTACCGGTACCGCCCGGACCGGTTCCTCGCGTTCGTCCTCGGGATCGCCGGGCACAAGGTGGCCGACCTGCACCGGCGCCGTTCCCGCGAACCGGTCTCCTGCGTGCCCGAGATCGGCGACGGACTGACGGCGTGGGCGCGCCGCGACCCGGACGAGATCGAACGGCTGGAGCACCGGTTGCAGGCCGGGGTCCTGCTGGCGCGATTGCCCATGCCACATCGGCAGGTGCTCGCGCTGCGGTTCGTGTTCGGGCTGTCGGCCGAGGAGACGGCGGAACGGCTCGGCCTGCCGAGCGCGGGAGCGGTCCGCGCGGCCCAGTTCCGGGCGCTCGCCCGGTTGCGGGTCCTGCTCACCGAGCGGAACACCCGGCACGCGAGTGATGTCCCGCTCATCGGGCAAGTCGCGGAACCGGAGCTCGTCCCGGTATAGAAAAGTCCACTTAGGACGTTCCGCTTCTTGTACGGGCCTTGTACGGCGTTCCTCCATCCTGGCTCCCTATTCGGGGAAACCACGGGAGGACACAGATGAAGATCCGATCGAGGATCGCCAGAGGCATGGTGGGCGCGGCGGGCACGATCGCGCTGGCCGGGGCGATCATGCTCGGCGGCGCGGGCCAGGCGCTCGCGGCGACGGGCACGGTGAACACCGATTCCGGTGCGGCGGTGACCGTGCGGTCGAGCCCGAGCACCAGCGCGAGTTCGGTCGGCACCGTCGCGAGCGGCACCGCCGTCACCATCGACTGCCAGACGAACGGCTCGACGGTGACCGGGAAGTACGGCACCACCGACATCTGGGACTACGTGCCGTCGAAGGGCGGCTACATCAGCGACGCCTACGTCTACACCGGTTCGGACGGCCGGGTCGCCCCCGACTGTGCCGGCAGCACCCTCTCCTGCTCCACCGCCGGCACCGGCAACCCGCGGACCTGCGCCGAAGCCATCGCGTGGGCGAAGGCGCACGTGCACACCCACAACGACCCCGACTACTACCGCTGGTGCGACCGGATCAACGCGTGGGCCTACGGCTGGAACGCGAGCGGTTCGGAGACGGCCTACGTCCACTGGACCCAGATCCCCGGTTCGTTCAAGCACCCCGGTGACACCCAGGTCCCCGCGGGCGGGCTCGCCTTCTTCAGCAACGGCGGTACCGGGCACGCGATGTTCTCCATCGGCGGCGGCAAGTTCCTGTCGAATGACATCCACGGCCCCGGCAGCTTCACCGAGACCACCATCGCGGAGATCAAGAACACCTGGGGCTACACCTATCTCGGCTGGTCGCAGCCGTGGTTCAAGATCAACCACTGACCGCACGAGTGGCCTCGAAACGCTGCCGGACGAAGGGGTCCTCGTCCGGCAGCGTTTCCTCCGCCCGCCAGGAGAAACTCGTGGCGGTCAGTTCGGAGAAGATCCACCGGCGCCGGACGCCGCCGGTGTCCGCCTCGATTTCGAAGCCGTCCTCCGTCGGCTTGCCGAGGAACGGGATCACCCAGCCGTTGCCGGGACCGAGCCAGGTCGACCGGAACGCGCCGATCTTCTCGTCGTAGAAGCGCAGGCTCATCCCCCACTCCCCGTCCACGCCGCCGGTCCTGCTCGCCCTGGCCGGGCTGATCCACACGTCGGCGAGCGCACGGCCGTCCAGCGCCCAGCCGAAATGCCATTCGCCGTCGACGGTCCGGACACTCCCGTCCTCGGCGTGGTTGTGCACCACCAGGTCCCAGCTGCCGATCAGCGGCTCGAACACACTGAGCCGGGCGGCGAGCTCGGGGCGCGGCCCGGCGGCGGTGAACACGGCGGCGATCCGTTCGGTGACGTCCATGCGGCCAGAATGGGCACTTTGACAGTATGCTGTCAACTATGAGCGAGCTCGTCCACGACTACCGGTTGCTGATCGCCGCCGTCTACGAACTGGCCGGGGTGAGCCGCCGGATCAGCGAACGGGAGGCCGCCGGAGAGGGCACGACGGTCGCCCGCTGGCACGTGCTGAGCACGGTGTCCGAAGAACCGCTGGCCGTCCCCGCCATCGCGCGACGGCTCGGCCAGGTCCGCCAAGCCGTCCAGCGCGTCGTGGACGACCTCACCGAGGCCGGCGAACTGTGCGCGCGGCCCAATCCCGTTCATCGGCGCTCGGCCTTGTACGCCATCACCCCCGAGGGCGAACGACTGCTGCGACGACTGTGGGACGCGAGTGAAACCCGGCGCCGGGACGTGCTCGACGACAGCGGTGTCACCCCCGATGAGCTGCGGCGGGCCCGCGAAACCCTGCGCAGGTTGTCAACCGCGCTCAGCTCGTGAAACCGCCCTTTCGTCGCATCGTGATAAAAAGCGGCCGCACCATCGGGTTAGAGTTGACGGATGGGCACCGAAGCTCTCGCTACTCCCGCACCCCGGGAGCAGCGTGTGCTCATGCAGGCGATGCTCACCCGGCTGCCCGAGTTCAGTGATCGCCTCGCCCGGCTGCTCAGCGACGAGGACGAGTTCTACCACCAGGTGGACAGCACCGCGCCGGACGAGTTGCGCAAGGTCTGCCGGGCGAATCTCGAGCGGGCGCTGACGGCGCTCGTCGAAGGGCGGGGGCTGCCGCTCGACGCGGCCCGCAAGACCGGGCTGGCCCAGGCCAGGCAGGGTATCCCGCTGCCGTCCGTGCTCCGCGCGTTCCGGATCGGCGGGATCTTCGTCTACGAGCGCCTGCTGGAACTGGCGGGCCCCGGCTTCATCAACCCGGCGCGCACGGTGGAGATCAACTCCAACGTGTGGAAGACCATCGACCTCTACTCCGACGCGCTGACCACCGCGTACAGCGAGGTCGCCGCCGAACTCTCCCAGGAGAAGCTCGCCCTGCTCGACGGTCTGCTGCAGGGCCGGTTCGCCACCCAGCCGGAGCTCGAGAACGCCGCGAAGGAACTCGACCTCCCGGCCGCGGGCACGTTCGTCGCCGTCGTGACCGAAGCCGTCGAGCCGGAGGAACGGCCCGGTGTCGAGGCACTGCTGCGGGCTCGGCGCTGGAAGTCGGCCTGGCGGCCGGGCGCCGAGGTCGGCCTGGTGGTGATCGATCGCGTCGAGGACGTCCGGCGGCTGCGCGACCTGCTGGGCACCCTGCCCCTGGCGGCGGGGATGAGCAGGCCGTTCAACGGATTCCTCGAGGTACCGGACGCGGTCCACCGGGCCCGGATCGCCCGCCGCTCGCTGGCCGCGGGCGCCGCCGGTGTCGCCGTGTTCGGCGACTCGCCGGTCACCACACTGGTCGCGAGCGCGCCGGAGATGTCGCGGGACGTGCTGCGTTCGGTGCTGGCCGGGCTGCTGGTGCTGCCCCAAGCCGAGCGGCAGGTCCTGCTCGACACCCTGATCGCGTGGTTCGCCGGGCACGGCTCGGCCAAGGAGGCCGCGGACCGGCTGATCGTCCACCCGAACACGGTCCGCTACCGGCTGCGCCGGGTGCAGGAACTGACCCGGCGCGACCTGTCCGACCCGGTCGACGTCGGCGAACTCTACGTCGCGCTGGAAGCGGTCCGGCTGACGGAGGCTTAGCCTCTTCTCTCCGGCGCCATGTCGGCGTCGATGATCCTCGCGAGGTCCAGCAGCGTGTGCCCGAGACCGGGCCGCGCGGTGAGCCGCACCGCGAGTGTCCGGCCGCGCGCGGTCGTGGCGACCGGCAGCGTCACTTCGGGATTCGCGGATCTCGTCCACTGTGGACGGCGGCCGGCCGCGGACAGGACGATGTCGGGATGCGGCGACCGCCGCCCGGGACGCCACCGTGACCTCCTGGCGTCGAGATCACGGATCACGTTGCCGTGCAACGAAAGCAGCGCGGCGACGTCGGCGACGGCGTCGCGGAGCTCGATGTCGGTGATGGAATCCGAGTAGGCGCCGATGTCCAGCGCGCGACGATCGTTCGGGTCCTGCGGCACAGAGTTCCTTTCCACGCACCGGAAGTCGTCCGATGGTGGTCCCCATCACGTTGTTCCGGGGAACAAACATGTTTGGCGGACTGCGCCGAATGGGGGCGCCCGTACCACCTTCCGGTCGCATGGCGCGCCTGTGACCGTCGGTCACACCTTTGACGCCGACCGGCGCGCGGGCCAGTATCTGGCGACTGATTACCGATGGGTAATGTGTCTCACCAGGAGGACCGTTGCGTCGAGCGTTGAGCCTGATCTTCTTGGCACTAGGGGTGTTCGCCGTCGCCGGCGCGGTGCTGCTGCCGACCTATGTGAAACCCCAGCTCGCCAAGGTGCCGCTGAACCAGGAATCGACGTCGGTCCTCGAAGGCACCGCGTCGAAGGTGCTCGCGGTGAAGACGGTGGACGGCAAGACCGTCACGGAGATCCGTGACGACGCCAAGCTGAAGGCGACCGCCCGCGTGGTGGCGAACTTCGCGCCGCCGGAGATGCAGGAAGGCACGGACGTCGCCGTGTGGCTGATGGCCGTGTCGGTGGTCGACACCAGCGATCAGACCGTCGTCAGCGCGAGCAAGCGCCAGGTCTGCTTCGACCGCCGTACCGCGGAAGGCTACGTACCGCCGGGCGGCGG
Source organism: Amycolatopsis sp. WAC 04169 (assembly GCF_003947535.1). NCBI lineage: Bacteria > Bacillati > Actinomycetota > Actinomycetes > Pseudonocardiales > Pseudonocardiaceae > Amycolatopsis > Amycolatopsis sp. WAC 04169. The sequence continues at coordinate 390,652 of NZ_QHJI01000010.1, forward strand.
CCAGGAGTCGAAGTGCTCCGACAACAGCAGCTTCGTCACCAAGCTCAAGGAGAAGCCCGCGAAGGAGGGCGAGAAGCCTGAAGAGGTCCAGGAGTACAAGCCGCAGCCCGGCCTGAACTTCAAGTTCCCCTTCGACACCGAGCAGAAGGACTACCAGGTCTACGACGACAACACCGGCCGCGCGGTCCAGGCCCGGTTCAAGGGCGTCGAAGAGATCAAGGGCGTCGAGGTCTACAAGTTCGTCCAGGAGATCCCCGACACGAAGATCTCGATGAAGAAGGTGCCGGGCTCCCTCATCGGCGCCACCGGCGATTCCGTCGAAGCGGGGCAGTTCTACCAGGGCACCATCACGAGCTGGATCGAGCCGGTGACGGGCATCCAGGTCAAGCAGGAACAGCAGTCGCACCAGGAACTGCGGTCGGCCGCCAACCCCACCCCCACGGTGGTCTTCGACGGCAAGCTGGCCTTCACCGACGCCACCGTCGACGCGATGGTCAAGCAGGTCGGCGAGAACAAGGGCAAGCTCGACTTCATCGGGAGCACCGGACCGATCGTGCTCGGGGTCTCCGGCGCCGTCTTCCTCGCCCTCGGGGTCTTCCTTCTCGTGAAGCGCCGCCCCGCTCCCTCGCGTCACTGACGCTTGCGCAGCACCATCACCAGATTCCACGACGCGACCTCCCGGACACCCGGGACATGCGCGATCCATTGGGCCCAGGAGGGGTGATAGCGCGGGTAGACCTCCTGGAGATCGGCGAGCGGCGCGGCCTTCCCCCACCGGATGGCCGCGCCTGCCGAAAAGGCGAAAAGACTCTCGCCGAATTTGTTCTTCGGCTCCTTCCCGTTCTTTTCGGTATAACGCCGCCGGGCGTAGTGGCCACCGAGGAAATGCCACGGCGCCGTCTCGTGCCCGCCCCACGGTGAATACCACGGCGTGAACGAGGCGAAAATCGTTCCGCCGGGTTTGGTCACCCGGCACATCTCGGCCAGCATGACCTCGGGTTCGGAAACGTGTTCGAGGACGTTCGACGAATAGCAGACATCGACGGATGCGGTACGCACGGGGAGTTTCGTCCCGCTGCCGCGCACCATGTTCTCCCCCGCCTCGCCCCGTGCCGTCAACTCGCCGACGTCGGGGTCTATGCCCAGATACGTGGCTCCCGCGGCACGGAACGCGTCGGAGAAATAGCCGGGGCCACCACCGACGTCGACGATGGTTCGGCCGTTCAACGGAGTGTGCTGCGCCAATTGCCGGACCGAGTCCTCGGCGAGCACCGAGTAGAAACCGTCCGGATCCGTCTGTTCGGTGAGAAAAGCCCGGAACAACGTCACCGATCTGCGCAAGGTGGCGCGATGAGGCATCGTCACTGGGGTCACCGACCGATTACCGACCATCGAACCATCGCTTTCCGAGAATGATTCATCTACCGTGTACGCACCGGTAACCTAGCATTGTCGCTAACAGGTTGGGAGAACCACGATGGAAAGGCCACGTGTGCTGCTCGTCAACTGGCGCGACACCGGGCATCCGGAGGGTGGCGGCTCCGAGCGGTACGTCGAGCGGATGGCCGAAGGGCTCGCCAAGGCCGGATACCGGGTCGAGATCCAGTGCGCGGCGTACCCGGGCGCCAACGCCGGGGAATGGCGTGACGGCGTCCGCTATCGCCGCCGTGGCAACAAGTTCGGCGTGTACCCGCACGCGCTCCGGGCGATCCGGAAGGCGCACGCCGACCTCGTCGTGGACGTGCAGAACGGGATGCCGTTCTTCGCCAGGCTCGTCGCGGGCTGTCCGGTCCTCGTGCTGGTGCACCACGTCCACAAGGAACAGTGGATCAGCGCGCTGGGCGAGACACTGGGCCGCATCGGCTGGTGGATCGAGTCGCGGCTGGCGCCGTGGCTGTTCCGCCACTGCCGCTACGTCACGGTTTCCGAGATCACCAAGGGCGAACTGGCGGGCCTCGGTATCGAGGGCTCGCGGATCACCGTGGTGCCCAACGGATTGGACACTCCCCCGCGTGGCAAGGCCGTACGGGAGACCGAACCGACGCTGGTCGCGGTCAGCAGGCTGGTGCCGCACAAGCGGATCGAGCACGCGATCGACGTCGTCGCCGAACTGTCCCGGCGCTGGCCGACGCTGAAGCTGGAGGTCGTGGGCCAGGGTCCTTGGGAAGAGGTCTTGCGCAAGCACGCCCGCGACAGGGGCGTCGAGGACCGGGTGCGGCTGCACGGCTGGGTGGACGAGGACGAGAAACACGAGATCCTGGAACGGTCCTGGCTGCACCTGTGCCCGTCGGTCAAGGAGGGCTGGGGCATCGTCATCATGGAGGCCGCCGCGCACGGGGTGCCCTCGGTGGCCTACCGGGCGGCCGGCGGGGTGGCCGAGTCCATTGTGGAGGGCAAGACCGGACTGCTGGCCGACGACTTCGCCGATTTCACCGCGCAGGTCGACGGGCTGCTCGCCGACCGGGTGCGGCGGACCGAAATGGGCCGGGCCGGGGTCACGTGGGCCGGTCTGTTCGACTGGGAGCACAGCGTGAACCGCTTCGAGTCACTCGTGCGCGACGTGGCCGGGGTGGCCATTCCCCAACCGAGGGTCCTGACGCCGCAGGGCTTCGACGATCCCGTCGGCCAGGTCGGCCGTGGCGGCGTCGTCGAAGTCCTTGCGGCGTGCGCGCACGGTGACGGTGCTCGTCTCGCCGACGGTCACCGCGCCGAACGCCACGCCTGAGCGGCCGCTGGCGGCGGGATAGAACGCGATCGAGGTGACCGCGTCCGCCGCCGAAACGACGCCGAGGTTGGAAACCAGATAGGTCGAACCGAGCCTGCCCGCCAGCAGCCGGGTGCCCAGCCGGGCGATCCGGCTGCTGCGGGCGGGGAAATCGGGCTCCGGCGGCTGCGTGGCCAGCAGCGCGCCGACTTCGGCGACCGTGGGCCTCCTGCCGAGCCGCAACCGGAAGAACGCGCTGTCGTGCACGGGTTCCGGGGTGGCTCCGCCTCGCCACGACGCGCCGACCGCGGCCACCACGCGCGCGGTTTCCTCGCCGTGCCGGGCATTCCACGTCTCGGTCAGGTCGGCGGCGGCCGCGGCGAAGGCGGAGGACCCGAACCGTGAGCGCGGGAGGATCCTGGCGCTGAACACGTCCCCAGGGCCGCTTTCGGCTCGCTCCGGGGTGATTCTCGCCGGAGGCGCGAAAAGTGCTTCAGCGAGCCGCTGGAAGGCCGAGACGAGAAAGGACCGGTCCGCCGTGCGGGCGCCGATTCCCTTGGCGGCGGACGAAATCGGGACGTCGAGCGCCAGCCCGAGGACGGCGAGCAGGCCGAGACCGTCGAGCGCGCCGTGGTGCGCGGCGATCAGCACGACCGGTTCGTCGGTGCCGACGGCGACCCGGAGCAGCGGGGCGCCGCGTTCGTACGCCGCCTCGGCGAAGCGGTCGCGGACCGCCGGGAGTTCTTCGCTCCGAACGGCTTCGACGTCCGGAGCGGCACCGAGCCACGGCCGTTCCTCAACCGCGACCGCCAGCCGCATCCGCGCCTTTTCCGGCGTCAGGGCCGAAGACAGCCTCGCTTCCAGGAGGATGCTCCAGGAAACGGTGGGGTCGCCGTAGAGCCCGACGACCCGGCCGGCGTGGTCGGAAGCGAGCTCGGACACCGGCTCAGCGGTTGCCGTAAATGACGTGCTCGGGGCTCGAGTTCGGGTTGAACTGCTCCTTGATCTTCGCCTGCACCTGGGGGGCGGCGTCCGGATCGGCGGTGTTCGTCAGCGCGTAACTCCCGCCCGCGGCCGTTGCGAGCCCGATGATGACGGCGGCGGCCGCGCCGATGAGGGTGCCCAAGACCTACTCCTTCCGCGACAGGGAATTCCTGCGTCGGCTCAATGTACGCACCGGTAACTTGAGGCACAACAGTGCGGCCGCGATCGACACCAGCGCTACTCCGTTTGCCAGCACCACGGGCGCCGATGATCGCGTCCCGGTCACGGCGGGCTCACCGGGAGTGCGGTAAAGCGTGAGCCAGTCACCGGACCACACCGGTTCCGCGCCGGTCAGCAACCGCGGATCGACCCGCCCCGGTGTTCCGTGTTCGACGAGGATCCAGCCGATTCCCGCCGCGGACAGGTCTTCCGGCGACTTCGCCGCGCGGACACGGTCCATTCTGGAATCCTCGCCGGAGATCTCCTCGCCGCCGACCCGCAGCGTGTCGTCGACGACCACCGTCTCCGGGAGTGCTCGTGGCGCCGGGTCCAGCTGGGTCCGGTGGTCGTTCCAGGCGAAACTCCGGAACGTGGACAGCGGCAGCGCGACGACGTCGCCGGGCCGGTCGTCTTCGGCGAGCACCCGGTGGACGGCGTTCCAGTCGTCCGGGTAGCGCACCGCTTCGAGCCTTCCCCAGCCGCCCCAGGCGAGATCGGGCATGGTGAGCAAGGGAAAGAGCGCGGCGGCCGCGACGAGCGCCCCACGCGTCGCCCCGGTCCGCAGACGTGTGGCGGCGGCCTCGACCGCGAGCGCGAACCCGAGCGCGACCGGAAGCGCCCACCAGGCCACCCATTTCTGTGCATCTCGCAGCAGCCCCGCGCCGGGCACGTGTCCCATCGCCCAGGACAGCACGGATTCGCCGAACGGCAGGGTCGCCAGCGCGGCGAGCACGACACCGAGAACTCCCAGCACCAGTAACGCTCTCGCCGGCGGCGTGCCCCACTTCTGCGCCAGCGGGCGGAGCCCGGCCAAGGCCACGGCGACCGTGACGAGGATCAGCACCGGCGCCATCGGCGCGCCCCGGCTGCCCGGGACGACATCGCCGTTCCAGATCCCGCCGAGCCCGAGCACGCTCAGGATGGCCGGGCCCCAGCTTTCCGCGCGGGCGCTGAACGCGGCCACCCCGGCGGGATCGGACAACGTTCCGCCTTCGTGCAGGAACGTCGGAACGAGCCACGGCAGGTTGAGCACGACGGCGAGGCCGAGGGTGTGGCCCAGTTTTCGCGGTCCGGCCAGGGCGATCGCGGTGAGCGCGGCCAGCACTCCGCCGGGTGGGGTGAGCATCGCGGGGGCACAGGCGAGGATCAGCCGCGCGAGCGCCCTCGGTTCGTTCCGGCGCAACGAAAGCGCGGCGCGCACGATCCACGGGAGGCAGGCGTAGGTGAGCAGGAGCGGCCAGTGCCCGATGAACAACCGCTCCGCGAAGTAGGCCGTCCACGCGTAACCGGTGGCGGCGACGATCCGCGTACCGAGTTGCTCCGTCGGGACCAGCCGCGCTGCGCCGTATGCCGCCACGAACAATGAAAGCAGCAGAATGGTTTTCTGGACGATGTCGCCGGGAACGACGGCGGTCGCGAGCGCGATCACGGCGTCGGCGGGGACCGACCGCGGCAGCGCGGAGCCGAGCCCGACCGCGTCCGGGATCAGCGACTGACGCTGGGCGAACACCATGTCGTAGCTCAGGACGAAACCGCGTCCGAGCAGAGGCAGGAAGACCAGCAGCGCCAGCCCCGCCGACACCGCGGCGAGGACGGGACGTTCGCGCCGTGCGTCCAAGTGCCCTTCCCTTTCCGCCTCGTTCGCGGTTATGGTCGCCGAGATTACTCGCCGGTAATGGGAGCTCTGTTGAGCGTAGACGTCGAGGTCGACCGGACCAGGACCGACAAGCGTGTCGCGGCGGTCCTCGTCTCGCTCGCGCTGGGCGCGAACAACGCCGGCGCCTACGCGCTGAGCATCGTCGCCGCCCGGCTGCTCGCGCCGAGCGCGTTCGGCGAACTGAGTTCGCTGCTGGCGGTGCTGGTGATCGGCGTCGTGCCCGCGATGGGGCTGCAGACCGTGGTCGCGCTGCGGGTGGCCCGCAAACCACAAGACAGCGGGACACTGCTCGCGCTCGGCCTCACGACGAGCGCCATCGTCGCGACCATCGGGCTGCTCCTGGCGCCGGTGCTGGTCTTCGTGCTGCACCTGGACTCGGTGGTGCCCGCGCTGCTGCTCGCCGTCACACTCGGGCCGCTCACGCTGCTCGGCCTCTTCCACGGCCTGCTGCAGGGCGGCGGCCGGTTCGCGCGGCTTGCCGGGCTCATGTCGCTCGAAGGCGCCGGGAAGGTCGGCGGCTCGCTGATCGGCCTGCTGATCGGCGGCGACGCCACCGGCGCCCTGGCAGGCACCGCGATCGGCTCGTACCTGGTGATCTTCTGCGGCTGGGTCCTCTGTGGACGGCCGCGGCCCCGCAAGGCGGGCTGGCACGCGGGCGAGGTCCTGCACGCGGCTCAAGCGATGCTGGCGCTGGTCCTGCTGGTGAATCTCGACCTCGTGCTGGCGCGCCACACCCTCCCCGCCGGGGAAGCAGGCGAATACGCGCTCGGCGCGATCGTCACGAAGATCGCCTACTGGCTCCCCCAAGCCGTCGGCGTCCTGGTGCTGCCCCGCTTCGCGAACGGCGACGACCGGCGCCGCATCCTGCCCGCCGCCCTGGCCGTCTGCGCTGCCCTGGACGCCTTCGTGCTGGTGGTTTCTTTCGCTTTCGGATCGCGCCTGCTCTCGTTCATCGGCGGCTCCGGCTACGCCACCAGCACCATGCCGGTCTGGCCGTTCGCCCTCGCCGGCTCGATGCTCGCGCTGGTGCAGATCCTGCTGTTCTCGCGTCTCGCCGCCGGTGACCGGCGGGTGACCGTGCTGATGTGGACGACCGTGGTGGTGGAGACGGTGCTGGTGACGACCTGGCTGCACTCTTCGGCCGCTCAGGTGGTGACCGTCGCTGCTTGCTGTGCCGGGGCGCTCGCTTTGTCCGGAGCCTTGCTGGAGCTGCGGTCGCGACGGCGGTGAGGGACCGTGTGGATTTTGGGACGTCAGATGTCCCAAAATCCACACGGTCACGCATGAAAGGTCCGGTCACGAAGCCAAGCCGCCGGGTTCTGTCAGTGATCGGCTCCAAGCTGGTCGAGTGCGTAGAGGAGATTGGGCACGCCACCCCTTGATCACCAACGGCCCGAAGGTGATCACGGCGAAACAGCTCGAAGCCATCGGCATGCCGCGCCGGACGATCTCGCGAAGGTGCGAGCCCGGCGGGCAGTGGCGAATGCTGCTGCCCGGCGTCGTGCTGCTCCAGAACGGCGAGGCCACCGACGAGCACAAGATCCACGCCGCGCTCCTGCATTCCGGCCCCGACTCGATCCTGACCGGCGTACGCGCGTTGGAGCGCTACGGGCTGCGCAACCTCCCGGACACCGACGAGGTCCACGTGCTCGTCCCCGCGAACCGCTCGGTCTCGAACTGCGGGTTCGTCCACATCGAACGGTCACGACGTCTCCCGAATCCCAGACCTCGGTCCGGAGTCCCGACGGCTCCGGTGCACCGCGCGGTGATCGACGCGGCGCGGAGGACACCGCACAAGGACGCGATCACGGCGATGATGGCCGAGTCCGTCCAGCGAGGTTTCTGCCTGCCGCGATTCCTCACCGACGAACTCGACGAGGGCCGCCGGACAGGCAAGGAACTCCTGCGAAGCGCGCTTCTCCCGATCCTGGGCGGCGCCCGATCGGTCGCCGAAGCCGACGCCTGGCGTCTCTGGCAGCGATCGGACCTGCCCGAGTGCCGATGGAACGTCAAGATCTTCGGCGCGGACGGCACCTACATCGCGCAGCCCGACGGCTGGTGCGACGAACTGGGCTTCGCCTGGGAAATCGATTCCCTCGAGCATCACGCGGGAGACACCGGCTTTCGCGACACCCTCGCCCGCAATGCCCGTTATGCCGCAGCCGGGATCGTCGTCGTCCAGACGCTGCCATCAAGGCTGCGTTCGGAGCCCGGCAGAGTCGTAGCCGAGCTCCGGGCGGCACTGGACAGCGCTCGCCTACGACCTCGGCCCGACGTCCGGCTCGGGTGACCGGCCCGCGAACCAAGGCACACACATCGCCACCATCGCCGCCGCGGCCAGCAGCAGCGAAGCCTGCGTCACCGGCCCATAGGCCCACTCCTGCCCGTGCCCCAGCAGCCGCCCCACCACCGCGACGAGCGTTCCCACGACCATCCCGCCGAAAGCGAGATATCGCGGCGCGCGTTCGCTGAACTGGCGGGCCAGCAGGACGGCGATCAGCAGCACGATCGGCAGCATCCCGCCCAGTACGGCCAGCAGTCCGATCAGGACCACCGGCACCACCGGCCCGGAACCGGCTTCCACCGAAATACGACGACGGCGGACCGGCCACAGCGCCCCGAGCAGCACCAAAAGGATCGCGACCGCCCCGATCAGCAGGCCCGAGCGGTACTTCCAGTCCGGCGTGAACTCCAGTCGCACCACACCGCCGGAGCCCGCGGGCAGGATCCATGCCTGCTGCCAGCCGTCGACGCGCGTCTTCACCAGCGGGGTTCCGTTCAGCGAGGCGGTCCAGCCCGCGTTCGCGTTCTCCGGAACGGCCAAAATGGACTCGTCGCCGCCCGCCACGGTGACCGATCGGGACGTCGCGTCCCACGAGTCCACGGTGACGGCGCGATGCGCGGCGGGCGAAACGGCCCGGCCTGCCGGTTTGAGCCAGAGGTCTTGGACCACGAACGACTCGGAGCGGTCAGTCCGCAGTTCGTGCCCGCCGGCAGCCAGGTCCACGCCGCCCGCCGAATCGGGGCACGCGGACAACGTCAGCGGCCGGTGCGCGACGAAGTCGGCGAGCGTGCCGCGCACGGAGGTGTCGTAGTCGAAGCCGTCCAGGCGGACGTTCGGCCCCGATCCACAGGGCAGGGTGAATTCCGCCGCCGGGGCGGGAAGTTCCGCACCGGTCAAGGAAAGGCTCCCGATGCCGAGCGAGTGCCGGGTCCGCTGGTCGTCGTCGAGGCCGGCGAACGCGATCTTCAGCTGCGAGGTCTCCAACGGCGGGAAAGTCGCCGCGCCGGCGGCGTCGAGTTCGACGGAACGGCTCGACGTCGGCGTCGTCAGTTCCAACCGCGCGGGGGCACGCGAGTCGGCGGCGACGCGGATCCCTGAGATCGTCTGCGGTTTCGTCCAGTCGAGGGTCATCGTCGGCCGCAGATCCGTGACGTCGGGCTGCCAGGCGGTCGCGGGATTCCCGTCCACCGCGGCGAACGCGCTCGCCGACGGATCCCCGCCCAGTTGCGACGTCGCCGAAACCCGCAAGCCCGGCAGTTCCACCGGGACCCGGCCACCGCCCGCGGGCAGCACGGTGCCGCCGAATTCGTACGCGCTCTGCGACGTCGTCGAAAACAGCCGCCGGATCCCGTCCGGTTCCTCCCCGTCACGGCCCGCGTTGGCGTCGCAGCGGCCGGGCACGCACGCGTATCTCGGCTGCGGCCCGCGTGTGAACGCGAATCCCGGAGGCGTTCCCGCGCCGAGATCGGCGGGGACTTCCAGCGCACGCTGCGGTTCCACGCCCGGGATCTTCAGCTCCGAGACCCCGACGTTCCCGTCCTGCCTGCCGACCACGAGCGACAGCAACGTGATCCGCACCTTGCGCGTCACCCCTTCCGGCACCGGATAGGTGTGCGCCCCCGCACCGCGGACGACCTGGTGGTCGACGGAACCGTTGTCCGTGGTGATCCGGATCCTGGTCGGCGGCCAGCCGACGCGGATGTCGTCGACCATCGCGAGATCGACCGAGTTCACCAGCCTGGGGGTGTCGAGTTCGACTTCGAGCCACTCCCCGAGCGGCCCGGTGAAGCTCGACGAATGCCAGGCGGTACGCGGATCCCCGTCCAGCGCGGCGAACGGTTGATGGCTCGGATCCGAGCCACCGAAGGCGTCCGCGAACGAAGCCGCCGTCGACGCGGTGACCGAGCGGATCCCCCGGTACGCGGCCAGGGTCTGGTGCTGCTCACCAGGAAACGGCAGGACGTCCAGCGCGGCTCGTTGCTGGCGCGGGGATTCCCCGGCGGTCAGCGTCTGGCTCAGGTTGTCCCGCACCCCGCCGACGTTGCGTTCGGCGCGGCGCAACCCGTCGGTGACCAGCCTCGGCCCCGTCGGCGAACCGCCGTCCCCGGTCAGCACCGTCGGCGTACCCGGGTCGAGTTGCCCGGAGTTCATCAGCGGCAACAGGTTCTCCGGGCCACCGCTTACCGTCGGAACGTCCTTCGTGGACGTCGCGGTGACGAGCGGCACCGGCCGTTTCACCTCGAAGACCTCCAGCGGCCCGAACTGGGCCGACTTCTCGATCCCCGGCGATCCCGCCAGCCCGGCGCGCAAGGTCGTGAAGTCGGGCGCGCCGACCTTGGCGCGGTCGACGTCGCCGCGCAGCAGCAGGAACCGGTAACCCGACCGCGCGAGCAGCGCGGCGAGCCCGGGATCCCCTCTGCCGTCGGCCAAGGCCGCGTCGACCGAGTCCATCAGGCGGGTGTTGCCCTCCGAGCCCAACGGGACCTGGTTGCGCACCGCCCACGGGCTGTCCGCGATGGCCTGCGCCGGTTCGTCCACCGTGCGGCCCCAGTCGTACTCGCCGAACCCGGTCGCGGGCAGCAGCAGCGTGCGCGCCGTCGCGTCGGTCTTGGCGACGTAGCCCATCGCGTCGTACCAATACCCCGGTACCTCGTCCCAGCCCGGCCCCGGCCGCAGCGTCAGCAGCCACACCGGCGCCGCCATCGCCACGACCAGCAGGGCGCCCAGCGCGGGCCGCAGATTTCGCCGCAGCGCGGGCGCGGCGCTGGTGATGCCGTGGACGAACGCCAGCATCAACGGCAACCGCAGCACCGGTTCGAACTTGTGCACGTTCCGCAGCGGCGCGAGCGGGCCGTCGAGCAGATGCCGCACGGGTTCCGCCAGCGGGCTGTCGAGCGTCCCGACGTAGCCGACGGTCAGCAGCGTCAACCCGGTCAGCACGCCGAGCACCAGGAACCGCCGCTCGGGCAGCCCACGCCGCGCGAGACCGAACAGCCCGACCGCGGCCACCAGCCCGGTCGCCGTCATGAGCACCGGATTGTCGATCAGCGCCCAGCCCGAAGGCCACCATGGCGTGCCCTGCACCACGTAGGCGACCCACTGGTTGGTGCCGCGCAGCACCTCGAAGAGCGACATCGGCGCGGTGGTGTTCGTCGCGGATTCGATGTAGTCGAGGAACGGCAGGCTGTACTGGCCGAGCAGCACCAGCGGCAGGAACCACCACAGCACCACGCCGACGACGAAGACGAACCACCAGATCACCAGCGCGACATGCGTGCTCCGCCATTTCCTGGTCAGCAGCCACAATCCCGGGAGCACGAGCGCCATCACGACCATCGCGCCGTTGATCCCGCCCATGCACAGCACGGCGAGCGCGGACAGCCCGGCGGCACGGCGCGGCGAGCCGATGCGATCGGCGAGGATCAGCGGCAGCAGCACCCACGGCAGCAGGACGGCGGGCAGCATTTCCGAGGACAGCGAACCGATTTCGGTGACCATCCTCGGCGCGAGGGCGTAACCCACTGCTCCGATCAGCCGAGTCCGTTCGTTCCCTATTTTCAGCGCGCGGGCCACGAGCAGGGCGCCGCCGAACGCGACCGAGAGCAGGATCGCGCACCACAGCCGCTGCGCGATCCACACCGGTATGCCGACGGCTTGGCACGCCGCGAAGAACGGCCCCATCGGGAACAGGTAGCCGTAGGCCTGGTTCTGCAGCTCCCCCGCCGTCGCCTGGGGATTCCACAGGTGCAGCGCCCGGCCGAGGAAGGCCAGCGGATCCACGGCGAGGTCGAGTTTCGTGTCGAAGGTCGTCCTGCCGGGACGCTGCACAAAGGACAGCACGGTGAGTGCCAGCACGATCCACGTGCTCGGCCTCTTCACGAGCGCGCCGGGGGTTACCATCCGGTAGATACTAGGCGGAAACGTGGCTACTATGCGCCCTATGACAGACGGTTTCGAAGAAGCGTGGTCGCTCGCCGAACCCGTCAAGGGCTGGATGACGCGGGATCAGGGCCTCGCCTTGTGGAACGCCGCGTGCCGGCTGGACAAGGGCGATCTCATCGTGGAGATCGGCAGCCACCAGGGCCGTTCGACGATCGTGCTCGCGAGCGCCGCTCGCACGGTCGGGGCGCGGGTGGTCGCCGTCGACCCGTTCGTCGACGGCCGGTTGTTCGGCGGATCGCCGACACGCCAACGGTTCGAGGCGAACCTGAGAAAGGCGGGCGTCGAGGACGTCGTCGAGCTCGTGGCGGAGTACAGCACGAAGCTCCGACCGCGCTGGGACCGTCCGATCCAGCTGCTCTACATCGACGGCAAACACGACTACTGGACCTACACCGACGACCTGCGCTGGTCGGCGAACCTGGACGACGGCCGGGAAATCCTGGTCCACGACTGCTTTTCCTCGATCGGCGTCACACTGGGCACGATCGCGAAAGTCCTCTTCGGACGGCGCTACACCTATCTCGACCGCGCGACCTCGCTGGCCCGGTTCCGGCTCACCCCGCCGTCGGCGAAGGACAGGCTGCGGGTTGTCGCCCAGCTTCCGTGGTTCGCGCGCAACGTCGGGATCAAGATCCTGCTGCGGCTGCGCCTGGCCCCCGTCGCGAAGATCTTCGGCCACGACAGCCCGTACGACCCCTACTGAGTGAGCGGTTTGCCGACGTCGACCTTCGCGAGACAGACGGGAGCCCCCTTCGCGGACAACTGAAAGCCGATCTTGTCGAACAGACCCTCGATCGGCAGGTACATCGTGTGCAGGCCGGGCTGGAACCACACCGGCACACGGGTCCCGTCGCGGTCCACGAACCCTTCGCCGCCGTCCGCGGTGAAGTAGTCGATCCGGAGCAGGTACCGGCCGAGAACGGGCGTGTCCAACGGAACCCGGACCAGTTGCTCGCCGACGGTGTAGCCACAGCCCGCCACCGGACCGGGCACGCCGCGGGAAACCGGTTCCACGCCGGTGATCGTCTTCGCGGTACCCGAGTCGTCCAAAAGGGACATCCGGCTGGTCGGCTGGTCGAACTGGAAACCCGGGATCAGGCCCACCACCCGTGAGGCCCGGGCGTTCTCGCCGAACCAGCCGTGCAGGACGTCGTTCGGCACGGGCGTGTCGAACAGGACGAGGTCGGGGTCCCGTTCGATCGAAGCACGCGCGTTGGCGAGGAACTCCCGGGAGTGCTCGAACCGTAATCCGGGCGCCAGCCGGGAAAAGCCCACGGCGGAACTCGCGAGCAAGGCGAGACACAACGCCAGGGCGAACGGACGTTTCGCCGAAGACGGCACGGGATCCGAAGGCCGGTCGAGCGGTTTGGGCTCCAGGAAGGCGAAAGCGAGACACAGCGCGACGACGAGCGCCAGATCGGCGACGTAACGGGGATCGCTGCCCAGTTCCGGGCCGACCTCGGTGAGCCTGGTGGCCGCCGAAAGCCCGATGTCCGCCACGAACACCAGGCCCAGCAGGATCCACGCCTTCCTGGCCCGGAGCCCGCCCACGCGGCTCCCGAATACCAGCACCCCGACGGCCGCGAGCAGCAGCACGATCCGCACCACCACGGGGGAAGCGGCGAACGTCGCGCCGGGGCCCGGCCCCGACCATGGCCCGCCCACCATTCCGGGGATCAGGGTGTCGCCGAGCATCCGGCCCGTCATGTCCGCGACCGTGCCGACGGTGACCGGACCACCGCCTTGCCCGACCTGACTCGTGGTCAGCATCAGGAAAACGGCGGCGTAGCCCGCGAGGACGGCGGCGAGGACACCCATCAGCACGAGATGGCGGCGCAAGGAAATCCCGAGCAGAACGGTGATCCCGGCGATCAGTAGCGGGATGAACACCGCCTTCTCGTAGAAGGCGAGCCCGAACACGGTCCAGGCCACGGTGGCGATCGCCCAGCGGCCGCCGTCGGCGAGGTAGCGCACGTGCGCGTGCAGGGCGGCCGTGGCCGCCAGGAGCACGGGCGCGATCTGGATGGCGTACGCCCACCACAGTGTCGGGACGAGCAGCAAGGTCGATGTCGTGAACATCGTGAACGGGACGAGAATCCCCCACCGGCGCCCGAAACAGCGCACCAGCACCGCCCACAGCAGCACCGACGCCGCCGCCTGCATCGCCAGGACCGGCGCCATCAGCACGGCGAAGTTCAGCGGTGCCCACGCGGTCAGCACGTCGGCGAGCAGGAACCCGCCGGGCGCGAGATGGCCGTGGTAGTCCTGGAAGAAGTAGCCGAAGTCGAACGGTCCCGCCTTCGCGGCGTGGTAGGTGATGACGAAGTCGTCTTGCGCGAGGCTGCCGCGCAGCGCGGCCCACACGTGCAGGACGAACGGGATCACACCGGCCGCGAACGCGGCGAGCGCGACCGGCGAAGGTCTTTTCCCCCGGAGAGCCACGGATCGCCTCAATTCTTGCAGGTCGGCGGCTGGCACATGATCTTGCTCAGCGCCTGGTAGAAGACGTCCGAGATCTTCCTCGGATCGGGGGTGGTGAACGATTCCCCGCCGGTGGCGGTGGAGACCTGCCGCAGTTCGGACGCGTCGATATCCGGCCCGATGCCGATCCCGATGACCGGCAACGGTTTCCGCGGATCCTGCAGCTTGCCCAGTTCCTCCAGCAGCCGGGGCAGCCCGATCGTCTCGCTGTCCTCGTTGCGCCCGTCGGTGAGCACGACGACCAGGTTGATCCGGCCGGGTTTCCAGTTCTGCCTGGCGTTCTGATACGCGGCGAGGATCGAGTCGTAGAGCCCGGTCGCGCCACCGGCTTTCGGGCGCACGGCTTGGAGTTGCGCGACACCGCCCGAGGCCGTCTGCTCGGCGATCGTCTTCATCGGCAGCAGGACACGATGGTCCTTGTCACCGTCCAATTTGGTCGAGAACAGCCACAAACCCAGTTCCGTCGTGGGTTTGAACAGACCGAGGCCCTGCGTCGCGGCCTGCAGGGTGAGCTCCATCCGGCTCTTCCCCGTACCCGGCACGGCGGCGGCCATCGAACCGGAGACGTCGAGCAGCACCTGGACCCGGGCGCTCAGGTTCGTCCCCGCCCATGCCTGGAGGACGGCGTACAGTTCCGCCACCGGCGGGGCTCCCGGCGGACGCGGCGCCGGATCGGTGCGGCCGTCCTGCGCCCGCGGCACGGCGAACCGGCCGCTGGGAGCCCGGAATCCCGCGTCGGCGAAGATGCCGCCGGCGAGCGGGTCGAGCAGCAGCCGCAGGAAACGTTCCGCCGCGGTCCTCGACGCTTCGGACGCCTTGGGCAGCACGACGTACGGATAGTCGAAGCCCTGCACCGGGACACCCGGGTAGGCCGCCACCAGGTTCCGCGCGAGGACGGATTGTTCGGTCGTGGGAAAGGCGGCCGGGAACCGGTCCGGCACCGGGTTCAGTTTCCGCATGGCGGCGGTGAACGCCGCGGCCGGGTCGGGTTCCTTCTCGGTCAGCTTCCGCAGGGCGAGCAGTGTGCCGACGCCGAGCGGATCGCGCGCCGGATCCGGGATGCCGATCGGTGCGCCGTCGAGGATCTCCTGCCACGACGGGGTTTTCCCCGGCCAGCCGAACCGCCGCGCGGTTTCGTCGGGAAGTCCCAGTACCACCGGGGAACTCGCCACCGACTGACCGGATTCCGGCAGGTTCCACGCGCCGGCGTCCCTGGCCTGCGACAACATCGTGCTCGACTCGGGGACCCAGACGTCGGGCCCGCCGGAGGCGGTGGTCCCGAGCAGGTCGGCGGTCTTGGCCGACTCGCTCGCGGTCACGTTGACACTGAAGCATTCTTCCTGCGGCACGGTCTTCGCGAGCCGGGTGAGCACCGGCGCCACGTCGGGCGCCGCGGTGATCTCGACCGGCGTCAGCGCGTCACAACCGTTGCCCGCCAACCGGGCCCGCAGGTAGTCGACACCCCACCAGGCGCCGAGCGCGATCACCAGCAACAGGCTCAAGACAACCACGGGCGCGTTGAAACGCCCGCCACGCCTCGGGCCGTCCTGCATGTGCGTGCCTCCGAGGTGCGGGGTGAGGACCTGGGATGTTGCCCAATCCGCCCGCGAACGTCAACCCTCGGGTAACTTAGCGCGCCCCGTTGCGGCAAACGGCCTAACGAAACCCGTGACTCACGTGATCAGAGCCGTGACTCGCGTGATCGGAGGCGTAACTCGTGAGTTACGCGTCCAATCACGCGAGTTGCGCCTCCAAACACGCGAGATCGGCCTAACCGAAATACCGTCCGGCGCCGATGTGGGCACCGACGGACTGCCACCAGCCCGCGTCGCCGGTCGAATCGATGCCGTCCGCGATCACCGTCACGCCCGCCATGGTCGCGGTGTCGATGAGATTCCGCAGCGTGCATTCCGCCAGCGGTTCCGTCCGCCGCTCCGCCAGCCGGGGCGCGATCCGGACCGTCCGCACGGGCACGTCGACCAGGCAGACGACGTCGCCGCCCGCGCCGAAGCCCTGCAGTTCCGCGTCCACGCCGATCTCGGCGAGGAGGTGCAGGTTGTCGACCGTCTCACCGAGGTCCGCGAGCACGGCCTCGGTCGGAAAGCCCAGGCGGAGCCGTGACGGCCCGAGGCCGGTCGCGGCCAGGGTGTTCCGCACCGACCCGACGAGATCGGGATCGGCGGCCTGATGCGGGGTCAGGCCCACGACCATCGGGAGCCTGTCGTCCGATTCCTCGCAGGCGGTGCGGATGAGCCATTCGCCGAGCGGCACGATCAGGCCGGTCTCGTTGGCGAAGCGGACGCAGGTGTCGTGACCGATCCGGCCGTGACGCGGATGGTTCCACGCGAGCCTCAGCTCGATTCCCGCCGGCCTGCTGTCCGCGAGCCACGTCAGCGGCCGGAAACCGACCTCGATCTCACCGGTCTCCCAGGCGCCCGCCATGGAGACGGCGAGGCCGAACTCATGTCGTTCCCTGCTGTCGAGCACGGAATCCGACAGCGCCCACTGCCGGTAGCCGTTGGCCTGCGCCCGGCGCAGCGTCATGTCCGAGACACGCAGCAGTTCGTTCGGCGCGATGTCCCTCGGCGGCCGGTGCACGACGCCGACGCAGGCCGAAACCGCGACGCCGCTGCCGCTCTCGAGGTAGACCGGTTCGGACAGCTCCTGGTTGATCATGCCGATGACGGTGGCGACGTCCGGGCTGGTCGCGGTGTTCTGGATGAGGATGCCGAATTCGTCGCCGCCGATCCTGGCGACGAGCGCGTCCTCGCCGCCGACGACGGTCCGCAGCTTCGCCGCGACGTTCTTCAGCAGGTCGTCGCTCTGCTTCTGGCCGAGCCCGCCCGCGATCAGCGAGAACCCGTCCAGGTCGAGGCGATAGACGGTGACGCCGAAGGACGGGTCGGCGTGCCGCAACGCCTTCTCCAGGCGGGTGCCGAAGCACTGCCGGTTCGGCAGGCCGGTGAGCGGATCGTGCAGGGCCTGGCGGCTGAGCTGGCGCTGCAGCAACGAAACGTCGGTGTCGCCGTCGACGAGGGTGATCAGCTGCTGGGCTTCACCGGCCGGGTCGCGGATCACGGCGCCGGTGAACGCGGCCCACGGCGGTTCCTCGTCCTCGGTCACGAGTCTTCGCGACAGCTCGAGTCGCTGGCTCTCGCCTTCCAGCAACTTCCGGTAGCCCTCGCGCAGGCCGTCGGCGTCGTCCGGGTGCACGAGGTCGTAGAGATTGAGCCCGATCAGGTCCGCGACGGGCCGGTTCAGCATTTCGGCGAACGCCGGGTTCACCCGCTGGACGCGGCCGTCGACCCTGGTGACGGCCACGCCGGTCGCCGAGCCGGTGAACAGCTGCTCGAAACGCGCCTGCGTCAGCACCAGCTCACGCCGCGTCTCGCGTTCGAGCGTGACCAACGTGCGGCTCAGATCCTCTTGCTGCGTCTGGATGCTCTCGCGCAACGCCTCGCCGTAGCCGGACGCGAGCGCGCCGAGCACCTGCAACACCCGTTCAGGGAGCGACTTCACGCCCCGCAACTCGGGTTCGTGCAAGAGCCCCTTGCCGAGTACGTCCATCGTGCGGCGCAGGCTGTCCGGCCCGACGCATCTGAGCGCGACGAGCCGCGCGCCGGCCTCGGTGGCCTGCGCGGGCTCGGCGTCGCCGCTCAGCACCGCGTCGAAGACCTCGTCCAGCAGAGTGGCGAAATGCTCTTCGATCTGGGCGTGGGTATACGGAAGATACGCCGTACCGGTGACCAGGTAGGCCCACTTGCGGGCCAGCGTGGCGCGGGTCGGCGCGGCGTTCTTCCGCTTCGGTGCCGTGGAGGATGAAGTTGACTTCGGTGCGTCCGGCGATACGGGGAACTCATCGCCGTCCGGAAGTGGGGCAGTCACGTCCGCCGGTCCTGGGGTCGCTTTCGTATTCCGTCGTGGAGGGACATCCTCCACGATTCTGAAGCCGTACTCACGGTTTGACGGTAACCCAATCGGGTGGTCACCCTACGGTACTGCAACACCGACCTTTTCCTTCAGCCAATCGCGGGTGGCGTCCCGATACTGGGACGCGTTGCGATGTAACGCCAGCGAATGTCCGGCACCGGACAGAACATACGTGGAAAGCTCGGCCTCGGGCCGGTAGAACGGCGCTTCCGCCGGACGCAGCGACTCCGCACTCGAACAGTCGCGAAGCGAGAAAAGACCGCAGAACAGGATGTCCTCCGACCCGACGGCCTGGAGAACGGGCACCCGGATGTCTTTCGTCGCGGGCAGCACGATGCCGAACACGGCGACCGTTCCCATTCCCGGGACCGAAACCTGATCCTTGGTCGCCTCGTCCGCTTCGATGACCCGCGGGTCGGTATTTTCCGTCGCGTAGAAAAGTCCGGCACGCGCTCCCGGTTTCGTCGTGAAATAGAGCGGATCGCTGCCCAGAGAACCGAGCCGCCCATCGGTGAACGCGGGCTGAAGGCCGAAAAGCACCCCGAACGTCAGGGCGGGGACGGACGGCAGATGCGTCATTCCGGTGAGGATCACGCCGTCGACGTCGTGATACGTCGAGGCCTCGGCCGCGACGATGCCCGAACCGACCGAATGCCCGACGATCACGACCTTCTCGAACGGCGTGCCGCCGACCCGCCCGGCGCGCAGGTGACCGACCACCTCGTGCATCGACCGCGCCAGCACCGGCAGCAGGAGCGGAAGGCTGGCCGGTTTGCTGCTCCCGCCCGAACCGAGCTGGTCCGCGGCGAAGGTCGCATAGCCGTGTTTCGCCATGTCCCGCTGATAGGAGTAGCGCTCCGGGTCGTAGGGCAGGTCCCAGTAGGCGCTGTTGTAGGTGCCGCCGTGCACCAGCAGCTGGACCGCCTCGGGCGCCGGGCCGTCGGGCAGGCAGAACCGGCCGTGCACCGTGGCGGGTTCGCCGAGCGGGCCGGTGACCGGGAGGTCCAGATCGGAACAGCGGACGTCGACGGCCTCGGCCGGCGCCGCGACCAGGAAACCACCGAGGAGCACGCAGCAGGCGGCCACCGCCGTGGCCAGTTTGAGCGGCATTCGCACAGGACCCTCTCCGGAATCGGGACGCTCGGAAGGAGCATGAACCCTACACCTGGTGATCGAACGTTCACCGTCAGCCTCGACTTCGCGGCCATGCGATCATCGGCAGCCGATTCGGCTGCATCGTCGCTTTGATCTTGGGGAACACCTTCACCCCCGGTACCGGTTCCAGCCGCCATCGGGCGCCGATCGTCGCCGCCACCAATGCGATCTCCGTGGGAGCGAACCGATGTCCGGGGCACAGCCGGGCCCCGGCGCCGAACGGGATGAACGCGCCCTTCGGCACTCCGGCGGCGCGCCCGGGTTCCCAGCGGTCCGGGTCGAAGCGTTCGGGATCGGGGAACCAGCGCGGATCGCGGTGCAAGGTGTGCTGGCTGACCGCGACCTCGGTACCGGCGGGCAGGCGCACCCCGCCCAGTTCGACGTCCTCCCGTGCGCGCCGCATCAGGATCACCGGCGGCGTCCGGCGGACGACCTCGTTGATGATCCGCTGCGTGTAGACCAGCCGCGGCAGGTGTTCGAACCGGGCGGGCCCGCCCGCCAGCACCTCGTCGATCTCGGCGTGGAAGCGGCGTTCGATGTCCGGCCTCGCCCCGATCTCGTGGAAGAACCAAGCGAGCGCGACGGCCGTGGTCTCGGCGCCGGTGGTGAGGATCGTGATGACCTCGTCCTCCACCTGCCGGTCGGTCATCCTCTCGCCGGTCTCGTCGTCCTCGGCCAGCAACAACATCGACAGCAGATCGCCCTGATCGCCGCCCTTCTCGCGCGCTTCGAGGACGGCGTCGCCGATGACCCGCCGCAGCCGCGCGGCCGCCGCGTCGAACTCGCGGTTCGCCGGGATCGGCAGGCGTTCCACGAACTTCGGCGAGAACGCCCGGACCATGACGTACTTCAACATGATCGGGATCGACCGCTGGATCTCGGTGAGCGCGTCGTCGCCGAGTTCGGCGGAGAACAGCGTGCGCCCGGAGATGGTCAGCGCGAGGTCCTGCATACGCTTGTCGAATTCGACCACCTCGCCCGGTTTCCATGTTCCGGCAAGGTCTACAGCGAGCTTCGTCATCGTCGTCTCGGCGTAGAGCGCGATCCGGCTTCGCTGGAACGCGGGCAGCATCATCCGGCGTTGCCGCTGGTTGAAGGCGCCGTTGGAGGTCGCGAGCCCGTCGCCGAACAACGGCCGCATCTTGTCGAACACGATGCCTTTGTCGAACTTCCCCGCGTCGACGGCGAGCAGCCGCCACGCCAGCTCCGGCGTCGTGACCAGATAGACCGGCATCGGGCCGAAGTCGAGCCGTACGACGTCGCCGTACGAGCGCAATGAGGACAACAGTTTCAGCGGGTCACGGAGCATCGGCACGGTATGCCCGAGCACCGGCCACCGGCCCGGTGCGACAGCGACGTCCGGAGGTGCTGCCATCGTGCTCGTCTCCCGATGCCTGGACGCTGAACCCGGCCACCTTAGGGCCGGCGAGCGGCGAAGAGGCTTTCGCCGCCGCACTTCCACACGATCGGACGATGGCCGCCCGGTCCCGCGAGACCGCTAGACTCCTGTGCCCCAACGGATCCCAACCGAACGGCGGCGACGAAGGTGACTTCGAACCTGAGCTGGGTGCCCCCCGAGGTCGACACGACCGTGCCGAATCCCGCCCGGGTCTACGACTACTGGCTCAACGGCGACCACAACTTCCAGGCCGACCGTGAACTGGGCGAACAGATCCTGAAGATCATGCCGGGCATCCGCGACGCGGCCCGGCTCAACCGCGCCTTCCTGCGGCGTGCCGCCGTGCACATGGCGGAGGCGGGCGTGCGGCAGTTCCTCGACATCGGCTCCGGTATCCCGACCGTCGGCAACCTCCACGAGATCGTCCAGCGGATCGACCCGTCCTGCCGGGTGGTCTACGTCGACCGCGAATCGGTCGCCGTGGCACACGCCAAACTGCTGCTGCGCGGCAACGACCGGTGCGCGGCGATCCAGGCCGACCTCCGCGACGTCAACGACATCTTCGACGCGCCCGAAACCAGGGACCTGCTCGACCTCGACCGGCCGATCGGCCTGTTCATGTTGCTGCTGCTGCATTTCGTGCCGGACTCGTGGGAGCCGCACGCGATCCTGGCCCGCTATCGGGAGCGGATGGCCCCTGGCAGCTTCCTGGCCGTCTCGCACGTCGCCGCCGACGCGAACTCGAGCGGCCTCGACGAGGCCATCGAGGCGTACAAGAGCACCCAGAACGACCCCATCCCCCGGACCCACGACCAGGTGCTTTCGTTCTTCGAGGGGTTCGACGTCCTCGAACCCGGCGTCGTCGGCTGCGCGATGTGGAACCCGCAGGGCGCCGGTGACATGTCCGAAGACCCGGAGATCAACTCGCTGCCGTATGCCGGGGTCGGCCGGAAACCCTGAGCCCAGGATGTCAGGAAAGGGTCGTTCAGGACGAAAGATGTCCTGAACGACCCTTTCCTGACGTTCCCCCCTCGCCTCCCCCGGCTCAGGGCAGCACGTCGGTCACGGTGTCCTTGATGACCTGCCACTTCCCGTGCTCGCGTACCAGCGTCAGGCTGATCGTGTAGTGCCGGTCGATGTTCTGCGACGGAGCCTTGTAGTACGCGTCGAGGATCGCGAAGCCCATCTTGCAGTCCTCGACGACGGTGTGGGTCACCGTCCACGGCATGCTCCACTCGTACGGGAGCTTGAACTGCACATCGACCACCGGATCCACGTTGGCGGCGTAGCCGATGATCGTCTGGCCCTTGCGGCCGATGGTCACCATGTTCTGGTGGATGATCGCCTTGTAACGGGCCGCGTCGCGTTTGTTGAAGCTGTCCATGTCCTCCCAGACCGCGCGGTCGAACGCGCGCTGACAGGCCTGCCGCTCCGACTCGGCCCGCTGGTCGCTCGCCGCCGCCGCGGCGGGCACGCCGATTCCCGCCGCGGCCACGACCAGCCCGGCCAACGCCGCGTAATACCGCTTGCGCATGGGGTTCTCCTCATCACGTCCCGTATTCCGTCCACCAGGAGATTCGCCGGGCGGTGCATCACAGCTGCATCACTTCCGCACCGGCGTGGGCGCGGGGCCGGTTAACCTCGCGGGAGGGGGTGCGATGGAGTTCCGGATCTTGGGGCCGGTGCAGTGCCGGAACGGGGCACGGCCGGTGAAACTGGCGGGCCCGCGGCAGGAGCGGATCCTCGCCGCGCTGCTGCTCGGCGCCGATCGCGTCGTCTCGGTCTCGCGGCTGGTGGACGTCGTCTGGGACGAAGACCCACCCGCCACCGCCACGCGCCAGATCCGCAACCTCACCACCGCGCTGAAGCGCACGCTCGTCGCCGAGGGCGCCGCCGACGACGTCTTGACCGCCGAGGGCCCGGGCTTCGTCCTTCGCCCGCGCTCCTTCGACCTGCACACGTTCGAGGGGCACGTCTCGCGTGGCGAGTTCCGGGAAGCGCTCACGTGCTGGAGTGGGCCCGCTCTGTCCGGTGTGGACAGTGCGGCACTGCGCGGCGAGGCCGAAGAGCTCGACGAGCGTCGTCTGTCCGTTGTGGAGCGTTGTCTCGACGAAGAGATCTCCGCCGGGGAAGACTCCGTCGCGGAGCTGACGGCGTTGGTCGCCGAGCATCCGCTCCGGGAGCCGTTCGCCGGCTTGCTCATGCGCGCGCTGCACCAGCAGGGCAGGCAGGCCGACGCCCTGAACGTCTACCGGCAGGCGCGAACGCGGCTGGTGGAGGAACTCGGGATCGACCCCGGGCCGAAACTGCGCGAACTCTACGAGCGGATCCTGCGTGACGAGCCGGAATACGGCAAGACCCGCTGCTTCCTCCCTTACGACGTCCCGGATTTCACCGGGCGCGAGGCCGAGATCAATCGCCTGGCCGACGCCGTGCGGCTCGGCCGCCCGGTCGTCGTCGACGGGATGGCCGGTGTCGGCAAGACGTCACTCGCCGTCCACGCGGCGCATCGGCTCGCCGCCGATTTCCCCGACGGACAGCTGTTCGTGGATCTGCACGGCCACTCCCCCGCCCGCGAACCTCTTCCGCCCGAGGCCGCGCTCGAAGCCTTGCTCGGACAACTGGACGTCCCGGCTTCGCGGCTTCCCGGCGGCGTGGACCGGAGGGCCGAGTTGTGGCGGACCAGGACGGCGGACCGGTCGCTGCTCGTGGTGCTCGACAACGCCGCGAGCGCGGAACAGCTGCGGCCGCTGGTGCCGGGTTCCGCGACGGTCGCCCTCCTGGTCACCGGGAGACGCCGCCTCGCCGCGGTCGACGGCGCCGCGTCGATCAGTCTCGAAGTGCTGCCGGACGAAGAGGCGGGCGCGCTGTTCGCGGCGGCGTCCGGGCGGCCGGACTCGGGTGTGGCCGCGTTGTGCGGGAACCTGCCGCTGGCCATCCGCATCGCGGCCGCCCGGCTGCAGAATCGTCCACAGTGGACCGTCCAGGCCCTGGCCGAGCGGCTCGGCTCCGAACACGACCGGCTGGCCGAGCTGAAGGTCGCCGGACGTGACGTGGCCGCGGCCTTCGCACTGTCCTATCGGGAACTCGACGCCGAGCAACAGCGTATGTTCCGTTTGCTGGGGCGCAATCCAGGCGCCGACATCGGCGTGCCCGCGGCGGCCGCGTTGGCGGGCACCGGGGAACGCGAGGCCGAACGCCTGCTGGAGGACCTGCTCGACGCCCACCTGCTCAGGCAGCCCGCGCTGGGCCGCTACGCGTTCCACGACCTGATCGCCGAACACGCCCGCAACGCCGCACGCGACGAGGAATCCGGCCCGGCCGTGCATCGGCTCCTCGATCACTACCGCGACGGCGGCGGCCCCGGCTGGTATCGGGCGGAACGGGCGAACCTCGTCGCGGTGACCCGGCACGCGCTCGACGCCGGTCTCGACGAACACGCCTGGCGGATCGCCGCGGACACCGCGGAGCACCTCCGGGAGAGCGGGCACCTCGACGAACTGCTCGCCGTGGCACGAGCCGGGATCGCCGCCGCCCGCCGGATCGGCGACCCGCACGCGATCCAGCTGAGCCTGGCGAGCCTCACCCTGGCGTTCTGGGAGAACGGGCGGCTCACCGAGGGAATGGACTGCGCCCTCGAACGGCTGGACGTCGTCCGCGCGTCCGGCGACCGCGCGGCCGAGGCGATCGCGCTGTCCAGGGCGGGCGCGCTCCACGCCATGCTCGGCCGCTACCCCGAGGCCATCCGGTTCTACGAGGACGGTCTGGCCGTCGTGGGCGAGACCGGCGCCGCCACGCTGTGGACCAATCTCAGCAACGCACAGGAAGTCCTCGGCGGACTGGACGACGCGCTGATCTCGGCCCGGCGAGCGGTGGCGCTGCGTGAGGACGAGCGCGGCGCGATCCTGAGTTCGGCCCAGCTCGGCCTCGTCCTCTCCAAGCTGGGGCGTTTCGACGAGGCCTTCGACATCATCGAACGGTCGATCACCACCTCGCGGGATCTCGGTTACCTGTTCGGCGAGGCGTGGAGCCGGATCGACCTCGCCGACGCCCTCTTGCTCGCCCACCGTCCGGGCGACGCGCGCGAGCAGGCCGATCGCGCGTGCGCGATCCTCACCCGGCTCAACCATCCGCTGCTATTGGCGATGGCGGCCAACAGCCTGGGCACCGCCTGCCTCGCGCTCGGCGAGACGGCGGCGGGCCTCGGCCGGCATCGGCTCGCGCTCGAAACGGCGAAGCGGATCGGCTACCGGCTGCAGGAAGCCCGCGCGCTGGCCGGCTTGGGGCAGGCCGGAGCCGCGCGGGACCACTACGCCGCGATGGGCCTGCCCACCGAACCGCTGCAGGTCGTCACCTGAAGAACCCCGTGAGCAGATCGCGCAGTGTGTCCGGCCGGTGGAGGACGCCGTGGTCCTGTCCCTCGACGGTGGCGTACCGCGCGCCGGGGACCGTGTCGGCGACCGCGCGGGTGCCCGCCCGCATCCAGGCGTCGCTCTCCCCGCCGTCGATGACCAGCGTGGGCACGGAGACCTTCGCCAGCCTTTCCGCGGGCAGCACGTTTCCGGGACCGCAGAGCGCGAGGTCGTAGGGCAGCGTGTGGGCGAGCCCGGTGAACCACGCCCAGAACGGGTCGTCCCGCATCCCCTTGACGACCTCTTCCGGCGTCGCCGTCCCCTCGACCAGGAACAGTTCCGCCGCGCCGTCACGGTCGCCGTCGGCGATCAACGCACGGACCCGGTCGAAGAGGTCGGCCCCGGGCCGCTCCCGGCTGTCGTCGACGACGTACGGCGGCTCGTACACGGCGAGCCTGGTCATGGCGACGCCTCTGGCCGCCGCCTCCAGCCCCAGCACCGCACCCGACGAGTGCCCGAACACCGCCGCCGAGCCGCCCACGTGCTCGATCAGCGCGGCGAGATCCTCGACCTCGCGCTCCACCGAATAGACCGCGCCGGCTCCGCTGTCACCCCTGCCGCGACGGTCGTAGGCGATCACGGTGTGCTCCGGCGCCAGGGTGGCGGCCAGGCCGGCGACGGTCGTCCGGTCGTTGAACGCGCCGCCGGCCAGGATCACCGGCGTGCCCTCCCCGGTGCGCTCGAAGGCGATCGGGGTGCCGTCGGCCGAAGTCACGGTCTCGAACGAGGTGGTCATCAGGTCCTCCGCAGGGTCGCTTCACTCTAGCTTCGGCACTGGGTCGGAGCCGATGACCACCGCTCGACATCACTTCCGGAGATTTCCGAAGAATTCCCGGAGCTCGGCCACCACGTCGTCCGGCACGGCCATCGCGACCATGTGACTGGGGCTGTCGTGATCGGCCCAGCGCACGACGTCGTTCTTGCGGGAGGCGATCGTGCGCAGCGCGGACGGTCCGCCGTGGGAGACGCCGGTCGGCACCACCGTCTGGTCCATCGGCATCGCGGCCTGGCCCTCGTAGTAGGGCCACAGCGACGTGCCGCCGGTCCCGGTCAGCCAGTACAGCGTCGCGTTGGTGAGGAGCAGGTCGCGGTCGATCGGCTCGGCGGGCGCCGTGCCGTCGGGCCAGCCGTCGAACTCCTTGAACCGTTCCACCAGGTACGCCAGCTGCGCGACCGGCGAATCGAGGAAGCCGAAACTCAGCGTCTGCGGCCTGTTCGTCAGGTACGGCGCGTATCCGCTGCCGCCCGCGAAGCGCTCCATCAAGCCCGCCAGATCGGCCTGATCCTGTTCGGTGAGCCCCTCGAAGTCGGCCGGATCGCCCATCGGCACCCCGAGGCCGGACGTGATGTGCGAACCGATGACGTGCTCGGACGCGTGCGCCGCGAGACACGGCGTCACCAGTGCGCCGGCGTCGTTCCCGTGCGCGCCATACCGTTCGTAACCGAGACGGCTCATCAGTTCCGCCCAGGTCCGCGCCACCCGCGCGATGTCCCACGGACGTTCGTCGGCCGGTTCCGGGAACGGCGAGAAACCGAAGCCCGGCAAGGACGGCGCGACGACGTGGAAGGCGCGTGACGGGTCGAGGCCGTGGGCTCGCGGGTCGGTGAGCGGGCCGAGCACGTTCAGGAACTCGGCGATGGAGTTGGGCCAGCTGTGCGTCATGATCAGCGGGATCGCGCCCGGCTCCGGCGACCGGACGTGCAGGAAGTGCACGCGCTGACCGTCGATCTCGGTGAGGTACTGCGGGAACTCGTTGAGCTGTTTCTCCCACGCGCGCCAGTCGTAGCCGTCTCGCCAGTATTCGGCCAGGTCCTTGAGGTAGGCGACGGGGACGCCGCGGCTCCACTCGGCACCGGGCAGCGCCGACGGCCAGCGGGTGCGGGCCAGGCGGTCGGTCAGGTCGTCCAGATCGGACTGCGGGATGTCGATGCGGAACTGCTCGATGTCGGTCATGAGATGACCGTAGGGGCCATTCAGGCCAGATCCTGACCTAAATGGCCCCGCACTTAGCCGACTAAATGCGGACTCGTGGTCAAGCATGTCGCGAAAGCCACTTTCGCGACGTCTGATGTCCCGAAAGTGGCTTTCGCGACCCAACCCCTGGCGATCGCGGAGGGGCGACGGGAGCTTTCCCTGCATCCGATGCGACGAAAGTCCCCTTCGCAAAACTGTTTTTGGCCCACCGTGGCGATCGCCGCGTTCGTCCGTGAAGGCCTCCTTGAGGGACCCAGGGTCCCTCAAGGAGGCCTTCACGGACCGGCCTGAGATTGCCGACCGACGACCCCGCACTTGGCCGACTAAACGCGGACGAGTTGCGTAGCGCCGAAGGTGTCCTTCACCGGCACCTCGAAGGTCTTCCGGCGCACGGTCACGCGCAGGACCTCCTGACGCTGCGTCGGATCCGAAACCGCCAGCTGCCAGCCGTTCCCCGTCCGGCCGAGCGCCACCGACGCCGGACCGGACACCGACACCTCGTCGACGGACCCGGCCGCGAAGAAGTTCGCCAGCAGGGTCGCGTCCCACAGCCGGACGGCCTGCACGGTCGCCGTGTTGGACCGCACGCGCCACGACCAGGCCGAGGCGATCGTCTGCAGTACCGACGCGGTCGGCAGGACGGCGTACGCGTAACTCGCGTTCGACGGCTTGCTCCCGTGCTCGATGACCAGCTTCTGGTAGCGCCGCGTGTACGGCACCGTGGTGCCCTTGGTGTTGGCACCCTTGTCGATGTCGCGCCAAGTCCCCGTCCGGTCCTCACGCAGCGCGGTGACCTCGGCGTCGTCGAGCAGGACGTAACCGCCGACCCGTTCGAGGTGCAGCCATCGCTTGCGCCGCAAGGACTCCGAACCCTCGACGAGATGACCGTCGGCCAGCAGGACACCGGTGCCGTTCTCGCCGAGGTTGCGGTTCTCGATCGTCGTCCGGATCCGCTCGCCGGAGGTGTCGGTGATCCCAGCACCGAGGCACAGCACACCGGACGGCGTGAAGAACCACGACTTCTTCGCGGTCAGCGTGCCGTCCTGCGAGACGAAGTCGAGGGCGTGCGCGCCGTGCCGCGCGTCCCACCGGACACCACCGCAGTGATCCTTGCCGGTCAGCGGCACCGACTCCAGTTTCGGGGTCGGGCCACTCTTGGTGGTCGTGCCCGGCAGCAGCAGCGGATCGACCGTCGGCCAGAAGGCGTCGGTGAAGTGCCCCTTCGCCTTGGGCAGGAACAGATACAGCGAACCGTCGCCGACGTACCAGCCGTGCAGGTTCATCGAGTTGATCGACTCGTACCGCGAGATCCGCGTCGAGGCGACGCCGAGCGAGGCCGACCAGCCTTCGGTGATGTGCACCATCCGGTCCTGCTGGCCGAACACACGATGCGTCGCGACCGTCCGGGTCGCCCGCACCTTGGTCGCCAGCAGTTCCTGCGCGAACTCGATGCCGGGGATGCCGACGAGATCCGGCCCCGGCGCGAACCTTTCGGGATCGGGGATCTCGAGGTACGGCGCGAAAGTGTCCTCGGTGATCCACTTCGCGGCGAGATCGCCGAGTTCCTCCTTGCGTTTCCCGCTCGCCGACCGGGCCAGCAGGACCACCGCGCCGGTGAGCTGGTGCCCGATGTCGTGCGCGGATTCCCCTTGCCGGGAAAGGAACCGGCCGCGAACCGACTCCATCAGCGCGCCCGCGTACACGAACGGCGCGAACGTGTCGGAGACCAGCGCGTACGCCGCGTCGCGGACGTCGGCGGGCAGTTCGAACTCCGTGCCCTTGGTGACGTGGACGGCGGACGCGACGGCGGTGAGCAGGATGATCCCGTAGTGCCCGGGATACGGCACCGAATCGTGCTGGAGGAACGAACCGTCGGTGTGGAAGCCGTCGCCGCCGGAGCGGTGCAGCTTCGCGATGACACTCGCCGCTCCCCCGCCTTCGACGTCGGTGAACGCACCGACACCGCGTTTGATCCGCTCGGCGTCGCCCAGCATCGCGCCGGAGACGATGGCGATCGTCGACTTGTCCGCGCGGTTGGCGCCGGTCTCGACGACGCTCGGGTTGTTGGTGCGGCGGTTCGGATCGCCGGAGAACTTCAGCACCGGCTTCAGATACTTGGCGAGCTCGTCCTGGGTGAGCTCGTCGGCGACCGTCGCGAGGATGTGCAGCAGGTAGAGCGGGATGCCGATCTCGTAGGTGTACCAGTTGCCGATCTCGGCGGTCTTCTCGCTGTACTGATCGCTGGTGTACAGCAGTTCCAGCGCGCCCTTGATCCGGGCGAGCACCGCGGGATCACCCGCCAGCACGCCGCCGGGAGTACCCCAGTTCACCGCGATCGCGCGGAGCCGGGCGTACATCGACGTCGTGAACTCGCTGCCGGGGCCGAGCGGCAGGTCCTTCCACAGTGGACCGTCGCCGACCGTCATGCTGTCGTGGTACGCCTTCGCGACCCTGTCGAGATTCGCCAGCGCGGCCGAGCGCTCCGCCGACGGCCGGTTGATACCGATTTGCAGTTCGCGGTAACCGGTCACGATGGACGACGAGCCCGGAGCCGCGGGCTGCGCGGACGAGGTGCCCGCGAGTGCTGATGTGAGGGCCACCGAAGCGGCCGCTGCCGCGCCTCCCCGCAAGGCCGTTCTCCTGTCGAAGTAACCGAATCCGGACATGACAGTGCCTCCCAAAGTGCGTCGAGACGGATCAGGGGCGGCGGCGGATGCTGGGGCTCGTGAGTGGTGAGGACGGTTCTAACCGCCCTCACCACTCACGAGGTTTCTAGCGTTTCCCGTCGGTCCTGCGAGGCAGGCCCCACGGGTTGTTCTCCTGCAACGGTTCCGGCAGCAGCGCGTCGGGGAAGCCCTGCCAGGCGATCGGTCGCAGGAACCGCTCGATCGCGGCGGTGCCGACCGAGGTACTGGTCGGCGCGGTGGTCGCCGGGTAGGGACCACCGTGTTCCTGTGCCCAGGTGACGGTGACGCCGGTCGGCCAGTCGTTCCACAGCAGACGGCCGGCGACCCGGGTCAGCGACGGGAGGACCGGGCGGATCCAGTCCACATCGGACTCTTCGCCCTGGATGGTCGCGGTGAGCCCCGGTTCCATCACCCCGAGCAGGCTGATCAGCTCGGCCTGATCGGTGTAGGTGACGATCAGCGACGCCGGGCCGAAGCACTCCTCGCGGACCGTGTCGGCGTCGGCGAGGAACGCCTTGGCGGTGGTGGCGAGCAGTGTCGCGCCGTGCGAGATCCCTTCCGCGCCACCGGATTCCGACAGCACCTCGACGCCGTCGACCTCGCTGAGCTTCGCCAATCCGTCGGCGAAGCCCGCCGCGATGCGCTCGTTGAGCATCGGCTGCGCCGGGATCGCCGCGACGGCCTCGCGCAGCGTGTCTTCGAGGCCGTGGCCCTCGGGCAGGAACAGCAGCCCCGGCTTGGTGCAGAACTGCCCGGCGCCGAGGGTGAACGAACCCGCGTAGCCCTTGGCGATCGCCTCGCCGCGCGCGTCGATCGCGGCCCGCGTGACGACGACGGGGTTGACACTGCCGAGTTCGCCGTAGAACGGGATCGGCGACGGCCGCGAGGTCGCGATGTCGAACAGCGCCCGCCCGCCCGGTACCGAGCCGGTGAACGACGCCGCCTGGATCCGCGGGTCCTTCAACGCCGTGACGCCGTTCTGCTGGCCGTAGATGACCGCGAAGATCCCCTCCGGCGCACCGGCCTCGACCAGCGCGTCACGCAGGACCTCGCCGGTGCGGGCGGAGAGCTCCGGATGCCCCGAGTGCGCCTTGAGCACGACCGGGCAGCCCGCGGCCAGCGCCGACGCGGTGTCGCCGCCCGCGACGCTGAACGCGAACGGGAAGTTGCTGGCGGCGAACACCAGCACCGGCCCGATCGGGGTGAGCAGCCGCCGGATGTCCGGCCGCGGCCCCATCGGCCACGCGGCGTCCGCGTGGTCGACGGTGGCGCCGAGGAACTCGCCGTCCGCCAGCACCTCGCCGAACAGGCGAAGCTGGAACGTCGTGCGCTTCAGCTCGCCCTGCAGCCGCGGCGCGGCCGGGAGGTGCGTCTCCTGGTTGGCCAGCGCGATCAGCTCTTCGGCGGCCGTGTCGAGGGCGTCCGCGGCCGCGTTCAGCCATCCGGCGCGCTGGGCTGGGGTCGCGGCCGCCGTCGTGCCTGCCGCATCGGCGGCGGCCGCGAGGATCTGTTCGAGCGTGGCGGGATCCGTTGCCTGGCTCATGATTTCCTGCTTCTCCTAGAGTTCTTGCGCGGCGCTGACGGCGGCGATGAGATCCGCCCAGCGCCCCGGGCCGGCGAGGCCGAGGTGGTACAGGTGCAGCTCGGTGGCGCCTGCCTTGCCGAGTTCGGTGGTGTAGGCCTCGATGTCGGGCACCGGGCTCGCCGCCACCGCGGTGATGTAGCTGCCGACGGCGACCTTCTCCGGCAGTTTCGCCCGTGCCGCCTCGACGGCGCCCACGCTGGGGCGGCCGGGTGCCCAGTTCTGCAGCACCACCGCGTCGACGTCGTCCGGGGCCGACGGCGTCAGCCCCGGCAGCGCGCCGGTGACCCACGGGTCCATCGCGCCGTGCAGCACGATCCTGGGCCCGGACGGGATCTTCTCGAGTACCGCGCGCCGGAGGGCGTCGGTCGCGTTCTGGCGCGTGTCGAGCAGGACCTGCCGCAGTGTGGGCAGGATCTTGTCCTCGGTGGCACGCAGGTCGCCGCTGTCGATCAGCCGCCGGACCTCGGCCCGCAGCTTGCCCAGCGCCTTCACCGGATCCTGCCCGGCCGCCGCCCAGGCGTCGAGACAGTCGTCGCAGCAGCAGATCGACAGCAGCCGGGCCACCGCGGGCGACCAGACGCCGTCGGTCTTCTCGTGCTGGTGCTGGTGCACGGCGCCGAGCGGACCGCAGGCCTCGAGGATGACGGTGGCGAAGTCGAGCCCGGCGAGGCTCTCCGCCGTCACGTTCGCCGCGTACTCGCGGACCGCGGGCGCGCCGGGGCACAGCGCCCACGGATACCGCTCGCCGAAACAGTTGCGCACGGTGAAATCCGGGAATTCCGTGCCCAGCTGCGAGTTGTGCGTCAGCACGATCCACGCCGCGGCCGGGATCCCCGCCTCGGTCAGCGTCCGGACGGCGTCGCCCGCGCTGTCGCGGCTTTCCACCCAGTCCGGCTCGGCGGGCTTCAGCTCACCCCACGCCTCTTCGCGCACCGGCCGGTACAGCGCCGCGTGGCGCGCGACGACCGAGGTGCGCTCGGGCGACCAGGGCGTCGCCGCGCGGGCGCTGTGGTAGGACACGGCGACGGCGACCTCGTCGACGCCGAGTTCCCGTACGCGCTCGACGAAGCCGGGATCGTCGACGACGTCCCAGGGGTAGGCGTATCCGGTGACCTTCACCCTGTCACCACCGTGCCGTGTTCGGTTCGAAGCTTCCCACGAACTTCCGCATATAGGTCACGTCATCCCGTTTTGTCTGTCCACTTCGGACATAGTCTTCATGGGCCCGTGCCAGCGCGTCGGGGTCGAGTTCGACCCCCAGCCCCGGCTTGTCGGGCACCGCGACCGCACCGTCGGCGAACTCCAGCGCACCCGGGGCGATGACGTCGGCCGTCTTCCACGGCCAGTGGGTGTCGCAGGCGTAGGTCAGGTGCGGCGTCGCCGCGGCCACGTGCACCATAGCGGCCAGACTGATCCCGAGATGACTGTTCGAATGCATGGAAAGGCCCACGTCGAAGCATTCCGCCGTGATGGAGAGGGCCTGGGTGTCCCGCAGACCACCCCAGTAGTGATGGTCCGAAAGTATGACCCCGACCGCGCGCTGCCGGAAGGCGGGCTCGATGTCCGCGAAGCGCACGACGCACATGTTCGTGGCCAGCGGCATATTCGCCTTCTCCGCGACCCGTGCCATGCCCTCGATACCCGGTGTCGGGTCTTCGAGGTATTCCAGGACGCCGTCGAGTTCTTCCGCGACCCGGATCCCGGTCTCGACGGTCCACGCCGCGTTCGGGTCGATGCGGAGCGGGTGGTCCGGGAACGCGTCCGCGAGCGCGCGGATCCCGTCCATCTCCTGGTCGGGGTCGAAAGCCCCGCCCTTGAGCTTGATGGAGCCGAAGCCGTACTCCTCCACCATGCGGCGTGCCTCGCCGACGAGCGCGTCCGGCGTGGTCACCTCGCCCCACGAGTCCTCCTCGGCGCCGAGGTGGGCACCGAACTTGTAGAACAGGTAGGCGGAGAAGTCGACGGCGTCGCGTGCCTTGCCGCCGAGCAGGTCCACGACCGGCCTGCCGAGGTAGTGGCCCTGCGCGTCGAGCGCCGCCACCTCGAACAGCGAGTACACGCTGGCCACGGTCTTGCTGACGGAGAAGCCGCCGGTCAGCCCGTGCGCGTCGGCGAAGACGACCTCGCCCAGCGTGGTGGCGACCTTCCGGCGGAGACCGGGCAGGTCGAACACGTCGTGCCCCTTGAGCTCCGGGAGCACCTTCCTGACCTGGTCGAGGAAGGCGAGGTCACCGTAGGACTCGCCGAGACCGACCACGCCGTCTTCGCAGATCAGCTGGACGACACCGCGCAACGCGAAGGGCTCGTGCACGCCCATCGCGTTGAGCAGCGGAGGGTCGGCGAAGGCGACCGGGGTCAGGACGACGTCGAGAACCTTCATCTTCAGGCACCGGCCTCGACGGACTTGAGGACGGCGAGACCGTCGTCGATGATCTTCTCCAGGCGGGCGATCTGGTCCGCGGTGGGCTCGACCAGCGGCGGCCGGACCGAGCCGACCTTGTCCCCGCGCAGCCGCGCCGCGGCCTTGACCAGCGACACGGCGAAGCCCTGTCCCTCGTCCCGCAACGCGACCAGCGGAAGGTAGAACCCGGCGAGCAGCGCCTCCATGACGGCGTCGTCGTTCTCCGCGAGCGCGCGGTGGAACCGGGCCGCGATCTCGGGCGCGAAGCAGTGCACGGCCGAGGAGTACCGCGCCACGCCGACCGCGGAGTAGGCGCGCGCGGAGACCTCCGCCGTCGGAAGACCGTTGAAGAACAGGAAATCCTTGGCCCGGTCGGTGCCGGCGGAGCGGATCGTGGTGATGATCCGGCTCATGAGTTCGACGTCGCCGAAGCCGTCCTTGATGCCGACCACCGACGGGATGTCGAGCAGTTCCACCGCCGAGTCCGGGGTGAACACGCCGGTGGACCGGTGGTAGACGATCACCGGGACCGAGGAATCCCCGACGGCGTACCGGACGTGGTCGACCAGCCCGGACGGCGGGCCGGTGACCAGGTACGGCGGCAGGAGGAGGACGCCGTCCGCGCCGCCCGCCTCCGCCGCCGCGATCCCGGCTCGGGCCGAGGCCGCACCGCCGCCGGCACCGACCCAGACGGGCACGCGCCCGGCCACGACCTCACGAGCCTTGCGCAGGATCGCTGCGTGCTCGTCCGGGGACAGCGAGCTGAATTCGCCCGTACCGCAGGCGACGAACAGCGCACCGGCTCCGGCGGCCACGTGGCTCTCGACGGTTTCCGCGAACGCGTCGAGGTTGAGTTCCAGCCCCTCGGTGAAGGGGGTCAGGGGGAACGCCAGTAGGCCGTCGAGTTCGATCTTGGGCTGTGCCATGGATTTCTCTTTCGTTCTTTGTGGATGGTCCCGGGTACGGGCCCGGTCAGGCGGGCACGGTGGTGCCGTCCTGCGACTTGCGGGGTGTGACGTCGTCGTCGCGGTCGATCGTGTCGATGATCTCGTCGGTGGAGGCCTTGCGCTCGGGCATGAGGTAGCCGAGCCCGATGAACAAGCCCAGCGACACCAGGATCGGGGTGGACACGGTGACCGCGAGAGTGGCGTTGTAGCCGTAGTAGGCGATCGCGTAGGCGATGAGACCGCCCGCCCACGAGATCAGCGCCGCGCGGGAGCCGGAGCGGCGGAACGCCGGCAGCATGCCGAGCAGCAGCGGCACCGAGATCGGGCCCATCAGGGCAGCGACCCAGAGCACCACGATCCCGAGCACACCGCCGAGTTTCTCGGCCTGCGTGGCCACCGCCATGGTGGCGGCGACGAACAGCACGGTGGAGACACGGGCGGCGAGCAGCCCCTGCGACTCGGTGAAGTTCCTGGCCTTCTTCCACAGCACGGGCAGCATGTCGCGGGTGATGACCGCGGAGATCGCGTTGGCGTCCGAGGAGACCATCGCCATGGTGTGCGAGAAGATCCCGGCCAGCACCAGCCCGACCAGACCCGGCGGGAGGAACGTCGTGGTCATGATCGCGTAGGCGTTGTTGGGGTTGTCGATGTCCGGGATCAGCAGCGGGGCGGCGAACATCGGGAACATCATCACCAACGGCCACACCAGGTACAGGATCGAGGAGAGCCGCGCGCCGCGACGGGCCTCGTACGTGTTCGGCGCGGCCATGTAGCGCTGCGCCAGGTTCCACATACCGCCGTTGTACTCCAGCGTCTTCACCAGCACGTAGACGAGCAACACGATGGTGGTGAACTTCGACGTCGTCGGGTTCAGGTGGGCGGGCGGGAGGTCGCCCCATACTGTCCACAGCCCGGAAACGCCGCCGAGCTTGTCCAGCACGACCCACAGCATCACGATCGCCGCGATGGCCTGGATGACGAACTGGCCGAAGTCGGTGAGCGCGTCGGCCCAGAGACCGCCGACGGTGCAGTAGATCAGGGTGATCGTGCCGGTGATGATGATGCCCCAGGTGTAGGGCACGCCCGCGAAGACGTTGAGGATCGTCGCGACGGCGAACCACTTGGCCGCGATGTCGAAGATCTTCAGGAGGCTGCCGCTCCAGGCCAGCGCCTGCTGGGTGGGCACGTTGAAGCGCTTCGCCAGGTACTCGAGCGGAGAGGCGACACCGAGCTTCGAACGCAGGCGGTTCCACCGTGAGGCGAACAGCCAGCTGCCGATGCCGACACCGATGCCGATGCTGGCCATGCCCCAGAAGTAGACGGTGATGCCGTCCGTGTACGCGACGCCCGCGTACGCGACGAAGAGCACGGCGCTGTAGCCGGACATGTGGTGGGAGATACCGGCCAGCCACCACGGCATCTTGCCGCCTGCCGTGAAGAAGTCACTGACCGTGTTGACCCGGCTGTGCGACCACAAGCCGATCACCACCATCAGGACGAAGTACGCGGACACCATGATCCAGTCCAGTAAATGCACCGCTGACTCCTTTCCGCGTTCACGAAGGCCCAGCCCGACCTGTTCACATCCATGAACGGAGTCTGTTATAGTGATTATGTTCATCCATAAGAACGCTGTTCGGGACGCTAATATGGCCGGAGTCACAAGTCAACGGCCGGATGGAGGAGCGCGGATGCCGCAGCAGGAAGCCGCCGTCACGGTGGCGAACGGCGCGCCTGAACCCGCCGGGGTGAAGTCGGCCAGGCGGGCGATCGACCTCATCGAGACCTTCGCCGCGAACGACGTGTGGCTCTCCCTGTCGGATCTCCACGCGCGGACCGGTTTCCCCAGGTCGAGCCTGCACGGCCTGCTCCGCACCCTGCTCGAAGCCGGCTGGCTGGAAGTGGACACCAACACCGCCCGCTACCGCCTCGGCGTCCGCGCGCTGATCTGCGGCACGGCTTACCTGGACCGCGACCCGGTCGTCCCGTACGCGACCGAAGCGCTGGAGCGGATCCGGGAGAAGACCGGCTACACGGCACACTTCGCGCGCCGCGAGGGCACCGACGTCGTCTACCTGGAGACGCGCGAGTCCCGGCACTCGACGCATCTCGTGTCCCGCGTCGGCCGCACGCTGCCCACCCACGCGACCGCACTGGGGAAGGCACTGCTGGCCGAACTGACGCACGACGAGATCGACGGCCTCCTGACCGGAGAGCTGCCGGCGCTCACCCCGAACACCATCACCACCGTCGAGGCGCTGCACGCCGAATGCGCGAAGACGCGCGAACGCGGCTATGCCTCGGAAATCGAGGAAGGCAGCCTCGGCGTCCGCTGCGTCGCGGCCGTGATCCCGTACCGCATCCCCGGCACCGACGCGATCAGTTGCTCCATGCCGGTCACCGAGGTCACCGACGCCGATGCCCAGCGCGTCGGCGAACTCCTCGCCGAAATCACCGCGGAGCTCGGCCAGCAACTGCGCCGCGCCGGCATCCGCTGACCTGTTTCCCACTTTCCTTCACTGACAAGGGGTCCCCATGGCAGACCAGCGCGTCCTGATCACCGGCTCGGCGGGCATCGTCGGCACCCTGATGCGGCCGCGGCTGCGCCGTTCCGGACGGGTGCTGCGTTTGCTCGACCTGGCCGCGCAACCCGAAGCCTCGGGCGGCGAGGACGTCGAGCTGATCACCGCTTCGGTGACCGACCCGGAGGCGATGGCGAAGGCCTGCGCCGGCGTCGACGCGGTGATCCACCTCGGCGGGCACAGCCGCGAGAACTCGTGGGAAGCCACGCTCGACGTGAACATCAACGGCACCCACACCGTCCTCGAAGCCGCGCGCGCCGCCGGTGTGCCGCGGGTGATTCTGGCTTCCAGCAACCATTCCGTGGGCTTCCGCCGCAACGACGAGGCGGGCCCGGACGGTCTCCCCGCCGACTCCACGCCCCGTCCCGACACCTACTACGGCGTCAGCAAGGCGGCCATCGAAGCGCTCGGCAGCCTGTACCACTCGCGCTTCGGCATGGACGTGATCGTCATCCGGATCGGCTCCTGCTTCGAAAGCCCGCTCGTCCTCGGCCCGCGCGGCCTGACGACGTGGCTCTCCCCCGACGACGGCGCCAGGATGTTCGAGGCCTGCCTGAGCTACCCCTCCCCCGGCTACCGGCTGATCTGGGGCGTCTCCGACAACACGCGCCGGATCTACTCGCTCGCCGAAGCCGAGGAGCTGGGCTACAAGTCGCTCGACAACGCCGAGACCTACGCGGACCAGCTGGCGGACATGCCCGCGCCGACCGGGGTGGCGGCGGAGTACGTCGGGGGGCCGTTCTGCACCGCGCCGCTGGGGGCGTACAACCCGCTCTGACGTCTTTCGTTTGGTAGCGGAGAGCTGT
Source organism: Amycolatopsis sp. WAC 04169 (assembly GCF_003947535.1). Lineage (NCBI taxonomy): Bacteria > Bacillati > Actinomycetota > Actinomycetes > Pseudonocardiales > Pseudonocardiaceae > Amycolatopsis > Amycolatopsis sp. WAC 04169. The sequence continues at coordinate 428,802 of NZ_QHJI01000010.1, forward strand.
CGGGGTGACGCCGGGTGAGGGCCGTTTCTACTGGACTGTGTGGATTTCTGGTCATCTAACGCCCCAAAATCCACACAGTGCCAGCCCGGCGAGCACTTCACCTCGCACGCCCCTGCACCCGCCCTGCCACCGCGAGCACAACCGGCGCCGCCAGCCAACACAAGTACGCCCAAGTGCCCGCGGTAACGAACGAAACAGGAACCGAAGCCCCGAACACAACCGCCAGGCACACACTCCGCACCAGGTTCTGACTGAACGCCCACGGCGGCGTGTCCGCGCGGTAGAGGTGTTCGCGCCGGATCTCCCGGATGATCAGCGCGAACGACGCGGACGCCAGCACCTGCACGATCGCGTACAGGCTGAACCGGGGCGGGAAGGCGCCGTCCGCGGTGATCACCCGGGTCGCGAACGGCGTCAGGACCTGCATGAACAGCCAGGCCAGGGTGAGGCTGATCAGGCGACTGTTCAGCGAGCGGACATGGCCGAATATCTCGTGGTGGGCGCGCCAATGGGCGGCGATCACCACGAAGCTGACGCCGAAGGCCAGATACTCCTTGCCGTGATCCGCCACCGAATTCAGCATCGCGGCGGTGGTGTCGCCGGCGGGGACGGGGAGTTCCAGCGCCAGCAGGGTGAGCGCGATCGCGCTCACCGCGTCGATGAACATGGTGAGCCGCTCGGGCGGGGCCTGAGTCGCCATGATGCGGAAATCTCCCTCTGCGTCAGGCGACGGTTGCCGGGCGGAGCTTCCGGGACCGCACGGCCAGGATGATCATGACGGCGGGGATGAGCAGGTCGTTGGCGAGGACACCGCCGGTGTTGCCGGGGCTGTGGACGCCGTTGGCGAACCACTGGTAGACGTGGCCGACCAGGGCTCCCCAGAGGAACATCCCGGCGCCGAGCCCGATGGTGACGCGTTCGCGCGCGGACGCCGAGGCGGCGCGGAATCCCATGACGGCCAGCCCGAGGTTCGCGAAGGCGATCTCGAACAGGAAGGGCGTCCGGTCGAAGCCGATGGCGGTGGCCATGACATCCGGGAACGCGAGGAACGCGACCGTCATCCACAGGCTGCCGAAGCCCAGGGCGCCGATCGCCCACCAGCGCTGCCAGATCTCCAGCCGTTCGTGGGCCGTCGGAGCGTGGCGGGCTCGCAGGAACGCCCCGACGGCCGGCACCAGCATCCAGACCAGCGGGAAGGCGGATTGGGCGAGGTAAGAGAAGTTGTCCATGCATTCAGTCTTACCTAGTTAATATTAACTCGTCAACAATCAGGTATAGTGACCCTCGTGGATGACGGACTCGCAGACCTGTTGCACCGCGTGGTCATGCTGCTGGGCGAGAACGCCCGGCGGCGCACCGAAGGCACCGACGGCTTGACGTACAGCCAGATACGGCTATTGGGCACGCTCGAGGAGATCGAACCGGCGACGCAGCATCGGCTCGCGCAGGCGCTTTCGGTGTCCGACCCGGCGATCAGCCGGGCGCTACGACCGCTCGAGGCGGACGGCCTGGTACAGGTCACCGTCGACCCCGAGCACGCGCGCCGGAGGCTCGTCCGCCTCACCGAGGTCGGCCGGAAAGCCTTCCATGCGGCCGGAAAACCGCTCTACGACGAGTTCCGCGCCGGGCTCATCGCGGCAGGCTTCCCCTACGAGCGCTACCTCGAAGACACCCTCCGGCTGGCCGAGATCCTCTCCCCCGATCAGGGAACGCGGCGCTGATCCGGAGCCGCCCACCCGTTGATCACGGCGAGCAGCTCGAGATACCGCTCCCGCCGGGGATCATCGGCGATGTCCAGCCACGGCAGATCCCGCCGCGGGGCGGCGTCGTACCCTTCGGCGAGGCGTCGCATGAGGGCGCGGAAATCCGGATCCCTCACCAGTTCGGCGAGTTCCACCCAGGCATCGACCTGTTCGACCGCGGGACTTTCGGGTAGTTCGGGCGTCATCGAGCGGGCGATCCCGGCGAACCCGGGATGCTCGAGACCGCCGAAGATGGCGTCGAGGAAGTCGTCGATCAGCCGACGTCGCTCCTCCTCGGTCAGTTTGGCCAAGTCGTGCATCAGAGTGATCTCCTCGGGAGTGGATCCGCGCCGGGTCACGGCTTTCAGCACCGCATGACGGAGACGCAGCACGTGGATCTGCGCTTCCAGCACCCGCAGGTGGGTCTCGGCGACATCGGGAAGGGCGGCTTCGCTTTCGACGACCTTCCGGATCGTGCCCAGGTCGAGTCCCAGCTCACGCAACGTGCGCACGAGCTCCAGGCGCGCGAGCGCGTCGACGCCATAGCGCCGGTGCCCGGACGCGGTGCGGCCGGACGGGGCCAAGATGCCTCGGTCGGAGTAGAAACGGATGGTCTTGACGGTCAGCCCGGTCCGCCGGGAGAGCTCGCCGATCGAGTACCGGGGGTCGTCCATCCGCCCACCCTCGCACCTCCCCTCGGGGGAGATACAAGAGCGATCACGCGCGCGTCGTGGGCCCCGTCAGGCAGTGCTGCACGAGCGGGCCGAACGTGGCGGCCAGTTCGTCGACGGACGAAGACGCGATCGGCTCGATACGCATGCGGCGGGCGTCTGCCTCTATCTGTGCCGGCGGATCCTGCGCGAAGAGCCGCGGACCGCCGCGTGAGACGGCGGTTGCCAGGAAAGGTCCTTTCCTGGCAACCGCGCGTTCAGCCCACCACGATCGACTGGAACTGCACCGCGATCCGCGGCGGCCCCGTCCCGTCTCCGGGCCCCTTCGCATCGTCCACGCCACCGCGTGCGACCTTGTCCAGTGTCTGGAGGCCCTCGTCGGAGATGCTCCCGAACACCGTGTAGTCCGGCGGCAGTTCCGCTTCACCGAAGACCATGAAGAACTGGCTGCCACCCGAGTCCGGCGCTTGCTTCTTCGCCATGGCGAGAATGCCGCGGCCGTACTTGAGCCCGGAGAAGACCTCGTCCGGGACCGTGTAACCCGGTCCGCCCATTCCGGTGCCCTCCGGGTCGCCGCATTGGAGCATCTGCAGCCCCGAGACACCGAGGCGGTGGCACGAAGTGCCGTCGTAGTACCCCTGCTGCGCCAGGGAAAAGAAGTTCGCCACGGTGCACGGCGCGAGCCCGCGGTCCAGCGTCAGCCCGATGTCGCCCGCGGTCGTCTTGACCGTGAGCGCCACCGTGCCGGAAGCCGGAGTCGGTCCCGCCGCCGGCGGGTTCACCTTCTTCGGCACCGGACCGGAGGTGTCCGCCGGGTAGGCGCACTCCGTCGGATCCGCGAGCGGGGTCGTGCGTTTCGGCAGTTCCGTGCGCGCGGACGGGATGTTCACCGGGCTCTGCGTCGCCGTCTCCTGGGAACTGGAGGCCGGAGCCGACGAGGACGACGCGACCGCGCCCTTGTCCTTCGAGTCCGACAGGAAGAACCCGGGCGCCACGAACCCGAGGATCGCCACGACGGCGACCACCACGACGAGTCCCAGCACCCCGAGCCCGACCCACAGCGCCGTCTTGTTCGAAGACGGCGGCGGCTGCTGCGGCGCGCCGTACCAGCCTTGTTGCTGATACGGCTGCTGCGGATAAGGCTGCTGCGGATAAGGCTGCCCCGGCTGAGGGCCTGGGGCGGGCGCCTGGCCTTCGGGCTCGCCCGGCTGCGGCGGCTGGGACATCTGTGCTCCTGTCGTCCGGAGGAAGTACAAGAACACTCTTGCGTATCGCCCTTCAGGAGGTCACGGCATCCCCCACGGCGTGCCGTCGCCGTTCGACGGCACGGGCCGGATCTCGAAGTCCGGCCGGTCGCCCGCACGGTGCACGACAGCCTCCTCACCGCGCCGCAAGTCGATCCGGACGTCTCCGTTCGGCAGCCGCCGCCAGCGTTTCGGCCGCTCCCACCGGTCACGGACGGTCAGTTCGCCGTCGAGATCCGTCCGCAGCACGCACGGCGCCCCGGCCTCGCTGGTGATCTTGACCCACCGCGTCTTCCCGCCTTGTCGAGAGGCGCTGAGCAGGAACGCCCCCTCCGTGCGGAAGTCGCGCAGCGCGGCGTCCGCCCATTTCGCGGGCACCGCCGGGAAGAGCCGGATCACGCCGCCCCAGCTCTGCACGAGCATGTCGTGCAGCGATTGCGCGGCCGAAAGGGGCGTCTCGATCACCGGACCGGATTCCTTGTACATCGTGTTCGGCTGGATGTAGCGCCGTTGCAGTTCGCCGAGGTAGAACTCGGCCTTCTCGCCGCGCAGCATCTGCGCCGACATCGACGCGGCCCCGGTGAACGTGTAGCCCTGCAACGCCCCCTCGAAGCCCACCCAGTGATCGAGCGAGGTCTCGATGATCCGCCGGTGCTCCGGCCGTTCCCAGGTGATCTCGTACAGCGGGTAGATCTGCAGCAGATGCGAATAGTGCCGATGCGACTTCGCGAACGGCACCCCCGCGCCGATCATGTAGCCGTTGGCGTCGACCGGGTACGGGACGAGCGTCGCCAGGACCTCCCGCCACCGTCGTGCGAGCGGATCGTCGACGCGCAGTTCCGCCGCCGACTCCAGCAGGGTCTTGCAGCCCCATCGGATCAGTGCCAGATCGTAGTTGCAGTCGGGCGCGTTGACGCCGTACTCCGGCGAGAACGTCGCCGGAAGGTGCAGTTTCCCGTCCGCCCCGGGTGCCAGGAAGTGGAGGTAGTAGTTGATCGCCTTGCGCAGCAACGGGAACAGGGTGTCGCGCAGAAGGCGCCGGTCCATCGTGTGCCGATAGGACAGCCAGACGTTGTGCAGCGCCCAGGTGAGGTTGCCGACCTCCGGCGTCGGCGTCGCCTTGCCCGGGATGCCGACCGGGAAGCCCGCGTTCGTCCCGACCGCGCCGTTGAGCAGGTTCATGTCCGTCGTACGCGGGATGCCCGCCGAATCGTGCTGGTACGGCTCGGCGACCTGGCTCGTCAGGTTCGCCCGATACTTGCCGAGCGCGTGGCCGACGGCGTCCAGTTCGAGGTGGTTGGACCCGTGGATCAGCCAGTACTCGAGCTGGACGTTGAGGTTCCACCAGGTCGCGGGCCACGGGGTCGGCTCCAGCCACGGTCCGCAGGTCGCCATCACCGGAGCCTCCCGGCGCGCGGCGGAGGCGATCTTGTACAGCTGGATCCAGTAGAAGCTCTGGAGGCGGGTGTCCGGAATGGACAGGAAACCGTGCCGGTAGTAGTCGTGCCACCATCTGCGATGTCCGGCCGTCAGCGCCAAGAACGGCTCGGCGCGGCGGACCGTGTTCAACGCCTCCCGCACGGCGGTCCGCTTCGGATACGACCAGGCCACGGACGTGTACAGCGTCCGCTTCGAGCCCTGGGCGACCTCGCGCCACGCCGTGACGTGTTCGCCGCCAGACAGCAGGCTCTGCACAGAAAGCCTGCTGTCACCGCTGCTTTCCAGAGTCGCGGGCGGGTTGGCGGCATACCCGGCGGGCGGCGGCTTCCCGAACTTCGGATCCGTTCTCGGGCTCACCGCCTCCGCCGGATGGAAGACCCAGGCGAAACCGCGCTCCCCCTCGGTCGGCTCGATCTCGACGGCCAGCAGCGACTGTCCGGTGTGGACGATCGCGCGCAGCGACAGGCTGCCCGCGGCCGTGGTGATGGTGCCCCTGAGCTCGGCGTTCCAGAGGTCCATCCGCCAGTCGATCCCGGTGATGGCGCCGACCGGTTCGAGGGTGAAATGCCCGATCGGCAGCCGCGCCAGCCCGAACAGGGAGCCGAACTCCGGCCGGTGGTCCTGTACCTCGCTATGCTGGACGTTGAACCGGACGGCGTTCCGGCCTGGTTCGGCGTAGATGCCCGAGCCGAGGAAGCCGTTGCCCAGAAAGGGGCCCTCGTACCAGGTCTTCGGCATCCGGCGCCAGATCAGGTCGGCCGTGCCGAGGAATCCGGCCCAGTCGAGGCCGCCGAGCGCGAAGTCGTTCTCCACCGCCGACGCGGACGGCGCGAATCCGGCCGCGGCCACGCCTGCCAACGCCCCGCCGAGCACCGTCCTGCGAGTGATGTCCATGCTCAGATCCCCCAAGCCGGAGTCGAACGGTCGCCGGGCACGTCCCGCGGTTCCAGTTCCGGACGCGTGCCGCGTCGCGTGACGACGGCTGTCCCGCCGCGGTGGAGCGGAATGGAGATCGCGCCGGGACCTGTGTGGCGCCAAGGAAGCCGTCGTCCGCGCGCGTCACGGACCTCGATGTCGCTGGGAATCCCGTGCCGCAGGGTGAGCGGCTCCCCCGCCTCGCTGCGCACGCGGATCCATTCGGTCGCGCCGTTCCGCCGGGACGCGTCCACGAGGAACGCCCCTTCCGCGCGCAGGCTTTCGAACGACGCGTCCGGCCACGCCGACGAGACCGACGGGAAGACCTTGAGCACGCCGTGGTCACCCTGCAGGAGCATGTCCACAACGGACTGTGCGGCGGTGATGGGACTCTCGATCGCGAGGTTCGCCCCCTCGCGGTACATCGTGTTCGGCGTCAGCTGGGTGTTCGCGACGACGGTTCCGTCCAGGAAGATCTTCAGATAGCGCAGGGCTTCTTCAGGTTGGTCCATCACGGAACACATCGACGACGCCGCCGCGAAGCTGTAACCGTGCCATTTCTCCTGCAAGCTCGACCAATGCGCGAACGTGCGGCGCATGATGTCCCGGTCTCCGGGCCGATCCCAGAGTTTCTCGCGCAGCGGGTAGAGCCACAGCAGATGCGAGAAGTGCCGATGCGAATCGGCCAGCGGGACGCCGTCGCCGATCAGCACGCCTTGGGCGGGATCCTGGTGGTACGACACCAGCTTCTCGCCGATCTCCCGCCACGCCGGCACCCGCGGATCGTCGATCCGCAGCTTGGCCGCCGATTCGACGAGCGTGCGCGCGGCCCAGCGGATCAACGACAGGTCGTAGGTGCAGTCGGCCGCGTCCGCGTACTCGGGCGATCTCGTCATCGGCAGATGCAGGGCGCCGTCCGGGCCCGTCGCGAGGAAATGCCGGTAGTAGTTGAGCGCCTTGGCGAGCGTCGGATACAGGACGTCGCGCAGGACCCGGTGGTCCATGCTGTGCCGGTACGCGAGCCAGACGTTGTGCAGGCCCCAGATCAGGTTTCCGGTCTGGTCGTTCTTGGTGGCGGGCCCGGGGATCCCGACCGCGCGGGTGCCGCCGGGCCGCAGCCGCCAGTCGCCCGGATGCGAAAGCGCGTACGTATCGCCGTCCCGGTGAGCGGGAGGCACCGAGAGTTCGAGGTTGGCATGGTCGCGGCGGAAGGTCTCGGTGACGGCGTCGAGTTCGGGATGGTTGCTGCTGTTGACGATCGGATACGTGACCTGGACGTTCAGGTTCCACCACACCGCCGTCCAGCTGTTGCCGACCTCCGGGAACCACGGCCCCCATTCGGCGACCACCGGGCCGCTCGCGCGGGTGGCGCACGCGGTCTTGTACAGCTGGATCCAGTAGAACCGCTGGATCCGTTTGTCCGGAATGGACACGAAACTGCGCCGGTAGAATGCGTTCCACCAGCGCCGGTGCCCGGCGACGAGCAGGTCCGGAACCACTGTCGACGCCCGATTGACCCTGGTGATCGCTTCAGCGGTGTGCGTCGGCTCGGGGAACCCGTACGCGACCGTCGCCGCCAGAAGCCGTCGCGTGCCGATGGTCCGCTCGCGCCACGCCGTCGTGTATCCGCCGCCGGCGTGGAGCGGCTGCTCGCAGTACCGGACGGCGCCCGCACTGGCGAGCTTCGGATCGGGGTTGGCCGTGTAGTCGGGCGGTTTGCGGATCGTCCGGGTGGTCGCCGACTTGAGCGGCGTGAACCCCCAGTCCGCCGCCGCTTCCCCGGTGAGCGAGACGAGGAGGAGATCCTGGTCGTTGTGGACCAGCGCGGAGAAGCGCACCGAGCCGCGGGTGGTGGTGATCGTGCCGCCGAGTTCGGCGTTGTACAGGTCGAGGTGCCAGTCCACCGCCGTGATCGCGCCCTCGAAGGTGAGGGTGAGGTAGCCGATCGGGAGCCGCGAGTACCCGATGGCCGCTTCCCACTGCCCGCGCTGGTCCTGGACACGCGAATGGCTGAGCATCACCTTGAGGACGTTCGGCTGCGCGCCCGCGTAGAACTGGACGCCGAGGAAGCCGTTGGCGAGGAACGGGCCCTCTTGCCAGCCCGTCGGCAGCCGCTTCCAGACCATGCGCGCGTCGTCGACGATCCGGCGACGGACGTCTTCACCGGCGAGCGCCGGTGGCGCCCCCTGAGCCCAGAGGCCGCCGAGCGCCGCCGCCCCCGCCGCGACCCTCAGCATCGATCGCCTGGACAGCTCGGCCATGGGTCGCCTCCAGATTCATACTACGTTTACCGCAGATCAAGTCCTGGCGACCGGCATGTTTCCAGAGATCAGCGCGCTTTGACCAGTACGCTCACCCGGAAAGCGGCAGATACATCCGACCTATCGGTCAGCGGGCGAGGTAGGCACGAGTAGCGTCAGGCGAGGCGTGACCGAGCATTTCGGAGGCGGTGCCGAGGTCGGCTCCGGCGCGGAGCAGGTCGATGGCAAAGGTCTTGCGCAGAGTTCGCGCGGAGAGCCCTGGCATGCCGATCAAGGTCCCGAATGTGGCCACGACGTCATTGACCGACCTTGGAGACACTCGGCAGCCGAAAGCGTTGAGGAAGTACGCCGGTTCCTCGTCAGCACCCGGCCGCTCGGCACGGACCCGGAGATAGGCGTCGAGCGGCGGCCGAAGCTCGGGCGGCAGCGGAATCGTCCGCCGTCGGCCGCCGCGCACGATGACCGAGCCGGTCGACACGTCCCGCAGGTCCAGTGCGGAGAGTTCGGTGACCCGAACACCGGTGTGCACCAGGAAGTGCAGGACCGCCACGTCCTTGGTCGACAAAAGATGCGCCGCCGCGGAGAGCATCTCGCGCAGTTCGCCGTCGGCCAAGGGGGACAGTGTTGCCGCCTCGAACGACCGGCGCACATCGATCCGGTCCAGCTTTCCCCGCACGACCCCGCCAAGCGGGGTATCGGGCCATTTCCGCCACCGCTGGGGCCGGACCTTCAACAGGTGCTCCTCGGCGGTCGCCGCATGTTCGAGGTCCACCGGACCGCGGGCCGCGGTCAGCATCTGTTGATCGCGGTGCCGGTTCGCCTTGTTCACACGGCGTTTGTGACGCGGGAGGTTCTTGCGCGAAGCCTTGTCGTTCGCGCAGTAATGGTTGCGACGGTCCTTGGCGTAGCTCAGCCGTTTCTTCTCCTGCGGACTCTTCCGTCCCATGCTTCTCCCCCTGACGTCGGAGAAAGGACGATAACGAGACGTCCGGGCCGCCGACCACCGATTTACCGGGGCTGCCGCAGGTCGGGAGGTTCGAGCAAACGCGCCTTCAGTGTCCGGACCGCCGCGTCGGACACACCACGCTGCCGCGCCCAGCCGGCGAAACCCCCGAAATCGTCCTCGACGCTGTCCAGCAGAGCGTTGATCGTGCTTTCGGTGCACCGGAACAGTTCCTCCGGCAACCGGAGCGCGCGGATGCGCTCGATCACCCGGGGAAGGCTGTACGCGCTGCGCAGGTAGTCCTGAACGATCAGCTCCCGCGGCGCACCGGCGAGACCGAGCGCGAGGGCCGTGACGATCCCGGTCCGGTCCTTGCCCGACGCGCAATGCACCACGACGGGCCGGGCCAGCAGGACCGCCAGGATCTCGATGGCGACCGGGAGGTTGTCGTCGAGCCGGAGATGGTCGGCGTAAACCGCCTCCAACGACCGTCCGCTTTGGACGGTCCGCAACGGCACGTTCGCGTAGCGGGCTCCAGGCAGTGCCGCACGGCCCTCGCCGGCCGTCTCGGCGCTGGAGCGAAGGTCGAGGACGCCTTCGATACCGAACCGGTCGAGCAGGAGGTCCTTGTCCCTGCCGGTCAGAGCCTGCAAAGTGTCGCTGCGGAACAGCCGCCCCCGCCGGATCGGCCCGCCGCCGGTGTCGCGGAAGTTGAACGCGCCGGTGAGCGTGGAAGTCACCGGTGCTCCTCGCCGAACGTGATCGTTCCCGCCGAGCCGTCGACGGTGATCACCCGGCCGGTGGTGATCAGCGTGGTGGCGCCGGGGACACCGACCACGGCCGGGATCCCGTGTTCCCTGGCGACGGTGGTGCCATGGGAGATCATCCCGCCCGTTTCGGTCACGAGCGCGGCCGCGGTGAGGAACAGCGGTGTCCAGCCGGGATCCGTCGTCGCGGCGACGAGGATCTCGCCCGGTTCGATCCGCGCCCCGTCGGGATCGCGGACCACCCTCGCCCGGCCGGTCACCACCCCCGCCGCCGCGGCCAGCCCGGCGAGGTCACCTTCGCCCGCATCGGACTCGAGTGCGGGCACGGTGCCGTCGGAGAGCAGGACCGACGGCACCCGGGGCCTGCGCGCCTCCCGCTCCCCGACCTTTCGCCGTCGTGCCACGGTCGTCCGGAAGTCCTTGCCGTCCAGAACTTCGCGGACTTCGGCGAGGTCGAGGAACATCACGTCGCCTGCCCGGTCCAGCCGCTCCGCCTGGACGATCTCCTCGCCGACGAGGAGCAACTGTTTCCGGAGCGCGGCGAAACCGCGCATGAGACAGAACTTCGGGAACTCGCGCAGGCCGCGCAATCGCCTCGACCGACGCAGCAGGAAACGTGCCAAGAGCGTCCGGTGCGCCTTGGTCACCGGAAGTCGGCGAGTGAGTTCGACGATCCGTGTCTCGGCCGTCGCGGCCGTGCTTTCGAAGCGGGCTTCCGCACGCAGCAGGTTCACCAGCATCGCGAAGACCGGCTCGGGATCGTCGGCCCAGCGGGGTACGCCGAAGTCGATCTCCGAGGTGGCGCGGCAACCGTAATCCGCCAGGAACGCCGCGACGCCGTGCTGGATGACGTCCGGCAGGGTCCCCGCGAGCTGTTTGGCGGCCAGCTCGTCGGGCGCGGTGTCCAACAGCAGTCTGAGGGCCCCGTCGTCGCGTCGGATCGACTCTCCCGTGCGCCACAACGCCAGATCCATCTCGGTGGTCGGATTGTGCGGGACAGCGCGGAAAACGGTGGCGATCTCCGCCTCGTCCACGTAGCCCCGGAGCAACCGTCCGGCCAGCTGCCCGCCGACCGCACCCGCGGTATTGGCGTCACGTGGAAGATTCGCCTCGATCCGGCAGACGTCACCGCGAATTGACTCCACAAAGGACAGTCGTTGGCGGGCCGTCGCGTCGTCCGGCCCCGCTAACGCGGCGATCCGCCGTTCGGCGTCGCGGACGACCCTGGCGCGGGCCTGATCCGGCCACAGCCACGCGGCGATCATCCGGTCCCAGCGGCGGCGCCGTTTCTTCGGCGGGGTGTCCTCGTCGGAACCGGGCGGTACGGAAGGGAACCGCTGGTCTCGGCCGAGCTGTTCGACCAACCGACCCGACGGCGCCGCGAGGCTGTCCATGAACGCGGCCATCTTCGGCCGCTTCACCGGGCTCCGCACGCCGTCGGTGATGTCCCAGAACAACCACCCATCGACGTCGATGATCTCGTCGGAGAAGCCGAGCGCGCTCATGTACGTCGCCATCCCGCGCTGCCGCTCCCGGATCATGGACGCGCCCATCGGTGTGAAGGGGCGGTTGATCCCCTGGTAGACGTTGACCGACCAGTACGCGCGCGGCTCCCCCGCGGTCTCCGGGACCGGGAACAACGTGGTGATGTGCCGCGACTGGGTCAGCCACAGTCCACCGTCGCCATCGAACGCCCACTCGACGTCCTGCGGCGCGCCGAAGTGCTTCTCCAGCCTCCTGCCGACGGCCGCGAGCTCACCCAGCCGTGACGGCGTCAGGCAACCTTCGCTCGGACCCTCGACGGTTTCGCCTTCGACGCTCAGCCGGTAGTGATCCGGCGTGACCGCACCGGAAACCACCGCTTCACCCAACCCGGGTGCGGCGTCGACGACGATTTCGGACCGTTTACCCGAAACCGGATTCGCCGTGTACAGCACCCCGGCGCACTCGGCGTCGACCAGGCGCTGCACGATCACCGCGATGGCCGGAGCCTGACCGGTGTCGTGCGCCGCCCGGTACCTCGTCGCCCGATCGGACCACAACGAGGCCCAGCACCGGCGCACCGCCGCGAGCACCTCGTCCGCACCCCGGACGTCGAGGAACGTGTCGTACTGGCCGGCGAAACTGGCGTCCGGCAGATCCTCGGCGGTCGACGACGACCGCACCGCGACCGGACCGCCCCGCGAAAGCCGTTCGTACGCCTCGACGATCCCGGTTTCGAGCCGGGCCGGAAGCGGCGCGGCAACGTCCGGAAGAATCCGCCGGTACGCGGCGGTCGTGATACAGAAACCCTCCGGCACCGGGAAACCCGCCGAAATCATCTCCGCGAGATTCGCGGCTTTGCCGCCGACGAGGTCGCGGGGGCAGCCTCTCGCTTCGGCGAGCTGGAGAATCACTTTCGTTACCTCCCAGGGAATTCGCTTGGCCTGAGCTTGCCTCCTCAACCTCGGTTGAGTTCAAGTACGTTCTGGGAATTCGCGGCGTTGTACGCGGCGACCAGTTCGGCGGCGACCTTGCCGGGCTCGGAGCGCAACCGGCTGGGCAGGGTCTGGAGTACGAGAATCCCCTCGGCGGCGTACCGGCTGTTCCTTTCGAGCGTGCCGGCATACTGCTCTCGCGCGAAGTGGAAGTCGTACGAGTCGACCTCCCATGCGAGCCGGACCTTCTTGAAGTAGCCGTCGGGGGTACCGATGTAGCGGCCGGAGGCGTCCCGCAGTTCGTGGTTCCACAACGGCTCCGGGAGACCCGTCCGCCGCCAAACCGCCATCGCGTCGACCTCGGCCACCGACCGTGCGCCTCGGAGGACGTCACGCAGCACTTCGCGAGGCAACGCGCTGCCCCGGTCACTGCCCGCTTCGAGTTCCCTGATGAGCGCCTCGGGATTCAGTCTTCCTCTCTGGACGGCTTCGGTCAGCAATGCCCGGACCGGGTCATGCGCGCTGAAGCGACGGCACTCGTCGAGAACCGCCCGGACGAGGGGCGCCATCGGCATCCCGTCCACGACGACGGGGCGGAGCATTCGTGTGGTCCGCTCCACGGTCACCGAACCCACGCTGCTGACCTTGCACGAGGCCGGTATCAGAAGCTGGATCCTGCTCGCCGCGATTCCCGACCCCCGCAAGCCCTGGCGGCGGCAAGCTTCGAGGCCTGTGACGAGTGCTTGCGGCCCGCCGTAGAGCAAGGCACCGTCGACCAACTGACGCCGGGTCGGTTTACCGGAACCGAGCAGGAGCACTCCTGGCAGCAAGAGCTGCCACGGCTGCCCTGGTCGGCACCGCCGATAACACGTCTTCCTGGGAACGCCGAACTCCACCAGCCGCGCGACAGTGATCACTCCGCCGCGACTGAGCCCCCATAGAGCCTCGCGATCGTCTCGCCATTCGCCGGTTCGCACCACATACGCGATCGTGGATCCACCGGTCCACTCCGCGCCAGCCCCGATCCGCTCCCCTGTGGACAACTCGCCCCACTGGCGCCGCCTGTGGACAACCCTCCAGGTGTTCCCAATGTCGCATTTGAGACGCTGAGCGTCTCAAATGCGACATTGGGAACCTTCAAGCGAGAGGAAGCGGAGGCAGCGCCGGAGCGTCCAGCCAAGCGTCGAAGAACCCACCCAGCGAACGCCCGGCAAAGCGTTCAGCGAGCGCAACGAACCCGGCAGTCGTCACCAGACCGTGCCGGTTCTCCATCGCCCAAGCCTTCACCAGCGGGAAGAAGACCGCGTCGCCGACCGTACAACGCAAGGCGTGCAACAAAAGCCCGCCCCGCTTGTACACCCGCTCGTCGAACATCCGTGCCACGCCGGGGTCGGCGAGACGCAGGTCCGCGGGCTTCGCCTTCATCCGCGCGTGCCAGGTCTTCGCCCACGCGTGCGCGCTCTGGCCGCCGGATTCCTCTGACCAGAGCCATTCCGCGTACGTCGCGAAGCCTTCGTTCAGCCAGATGTGCCGCCAGTCGGCGACGGTCAGGCTGTTGCCGAACCACTGGTGCGCCAGTTCGTGGACGACGAGCCGTTCGTGCGTGCGCCGTCCGTCGACGTGGTTGGCGCCGAAGATGGACATGCCCTGCGCTTCGATCGGGTCGTCGAGGTCGTCGTCGGTGACGACGACGACGTACTCGCCGAACGGATACGGCCCGAACATCCGCTGCAGCGACTCCATGATCTGGCCCTGCCGCCCGAAATCGCGCGCGAAGGCCCGGCGCAGGCGCGGCGGCACGGCGGCCCGCTGCGGGACACCGCCGGACGCGAGCACGATGTCGTCGTACCGTCCGATTTGGACACTCATCAGATACGTCGGCGTCGGCTCGGGCCGTTCGAAGATCCACTGGGTGGTGCTCGCGCGCGTGTACCGCGAGACGAGATTCCCCGTGACGGCCACGAGATACGGTGACGACGTCGTGAGCGCGACACGGTACGTCGCCTTGTCCGCGGGATGGTCGTTGCACGGGAACCACGACGGCGCCCCGACCGGCTGGCTCGCGACGAGCGAGCCGTCGGTCAGTTCGTCCCAGCCGATGTCGCCCCACAGCCCCGGAAGCGGCCGCGGATTGCCGACGTAGTGGACCTCCACCAGGAACTCGCTGCCGAGCGCCAGCGACTTCGCCGGCTTCACCTGCAGCTTGTGCGCGCGCCGGAGGTACTTGGCCGGTTTCCCGTTGACCAGCACCCGGTTGATCCGGAAATCACCGAAGTCGAGCGTGAACCGCGACAGCGCCTGCGTCGCCTCCGCGGTGATGGCCGCGGAGGCGGACAGGCGGTTGGGACCGATCTTGTAGTCCAGCTCCAGGTCGTAGTGCCGGACCCGGTAACCGCCGTTACCGTGACGGGGCAGATAGGAGTCGCCGGAGGTGTCCGCGCCGGGCGAGGGCTGCGCGGAGGCCTTCGAAATCACCCGGGAAGAACCCCGCTTTCCATTGTGTCTGTCTGTGAACCCGCGGCCGCGATCGACGTCGGCAGGGCGCTGGTTGACAGAAGACCGTCACGGTGCGTGGACACGGCGCCCTGCCACCGCGATAGCGGGGCCTTCGGCCGGGGCGGGTTCACCCCTGTGGTCACCATTCCGAACGCACCTCAGCTCCGCCAGCCGTTCCTACTTCGTCCAGGCCGAGATGGGATTACCCAGCCAGCGCGAGTCGGCGGGCACCGCGTCGCCCCGGGTCACCAGGGAGCCCGGTCCGACGGTCGTCCGCGCGCCGATGCTCGCGCCAGGCAGCACGATACCGTGCGGCCCGAGCGTCGCTCCCTCGTCCAGGGTCACCGGCGACATCGTCATGATCCGGTCGTGGAACAGGTGCGTCTGCACGACACAGCCGCGGTTGATCGTCGCGCCGTCGCCGAGGCTCACCAGATCCGACTCGGGCAGCCAGTACGTCTCCAGCCACACACCGCGCCCGATCTTGACGCCCATGGTCCGCAGCCACGCCGGCAGCAGCGGCGTGCCGCCGAGCGAACCGATCAGCCACGGCACGGCGAGCGCCTCGACGAACGTGTCGGCGAGTTCGTTGCGCCAGACGAACGAGCTCCACAGCGGGTGGTCCACCGCGCGGAACCGGCCGACCAGCAGCCACTTCATCGCGGTGGCGGTCAGCGCGGCGACGGCACCGGCGGCGAGCAGCAGCGGCCCGCCGAGCAGCACCGCGACCAGGAAACCGAACGACGACGCCAGCGCGAAGATCCCGGCGGCCACCAGCACGGTCAGGGCGACACCGCACATCACCGGCACGATGCGGCACAGTTCGACGAGCGCGCGGGCCGCCTTCAGCCGCAGCGGCGGGGTGAAAGTACGACTCGTGTCGGCCTCGCCGACCGACCGGCGGACCGGCAGCGGCGGCATCCCGAGGTACGACGAGCCCTTCTTCGCCTTGAGCGGGGCCGACGACAGCACCCCCACGAGACCGCGTTTCGGCACCGAACGTCCCGGCGCGGCCATCCCCGAGTTGCCGAGGAACGCCTGCTTGCCGATCCGCGCCGGCGCGACGTGCAGCCAGCCGTGGCCGAGTTCGTAGGTGGCGACCATGGTGTCGTCCGCGAGGAACGCGCCACTGTCCACCTGGGTCATCTTCGGCAGCGCGAGCACGGTGGACGCCTCGACGTTGCGGCCGACCTTCGCTCCGAGCATCCGGAGCCACACCGGGGTGAACAGGCTGGCGTACAAGGGGAACAGCCCTTCACGCGCCATGCCCATCAGTCGTTCGGTCGCCCAGACCTGCCACGCCACACGCCCGTGCACCGGGTGATAGCCCTCGACCATGCCGATGCTCAGCGAACGGACGCCGACGAGCACGAGGAGGGCGTACGTCAGGAAATACGCGACGGTCGCGAGCGGCGTGAACAGCAGCGCCTGACCGAGCGCGGCGCCCAGCGACGGCGCACCGGCGATCGCGTAGCCCAGCACGGCGACAGCGGGCAGCGCGGCGACGGCGGGCAGCAGCCCCAGCGCGACCGAAGTCGCGCCGTAGACCGAAGCCCAGAACCGCGACCGCGGCGGGCGGCTCGACGGCCACTTCAGCGCGTCCTTGCTGGCACGCGCGGCGGGCGCACCGGCCCAGCGCTGCCCGGCGGGCACGTTGCCGCGGACGGTCGACCCGGCCGCGATCTCCGCGCCCTTGCCGATCCGCACGCCGGGAAACAGGGTGCTGCGCGCGCCGATCCGCGCGTCGGCGCCGATCCGGATCTTGCCGATGTGCACGAGGTCGCCGTCCACCCAGTGGCCGGACAGGTCGACCTCGGGCTCGACGGCGGCACCGCGGCCGAGCTTCAGCATGCCGGTGACCGGCGGCGGGGAATGCAGGTCGACGTCCTTGGCGATCCGCGCGCCGAGGGCCTTGGCGTACGTCGTCATCCAGGAAGCGCCCGCGACACTGTCCGCGCCGCTGAACTCGGCGAGCTTCTCGGCGGTCCACAGTCGCAAGTGGACACTCCCGCCGCGCGGGTAGCTGCCGGGACGGACGCCGCGCAGCAGCAGCCGGGAGCCGGTCGCGGAGATCGCGATCCGCCCGGCCGGGCTGAACAGCACGATCCACGCGGCCGCGATCCATGCCCAGTTCAGCGTCGGCGCCCAAGCGAAACCGGCCAGCGACAGTACGTTCGAGAGCGTCGCGGCGATCGTCGTCCAGCGCAGCCCGACCAGGCCCATCAGCGGGATCATCAGCAGCGACTGGATGATCCCGGCCTTGCGCGGCGTCGGCGCGATGTCACGGCGTTCGGTCTTCTCGCCGCTCAGCGCGTCCAGCATCGACGCGAGCGCGCCGAGCTTCGGGTTCGCGTAGATGTCGCTCACCGACACCTGCGGGTGGCGGGTGCGGATCCGCGCGATCAGCTGGGCGGCGGTCAGGCTTCCGCCGCCGTTGGTGAAGAAGTCGGCCTTCGGGCTGTCGACCGAGACGCCGAGGATCTCCGCCCAGCCTTCGGCGAGCCAGCTCTCCGTCGGGGACAGACCGGATTTCGCGGCGTCCACAGTGGACAGCGGCCAGGGCAGCGCGTTGCGGTCGACCTTGCCGGAGGTACGCGTCGGCAGATCGTCGATCAGCGCCAGCAGCGGGACGAGCGCGGCCGGCAGCTGCTCGCGCAGCCGGGTCGAGGCCTCGTCGTGGTCGAACTCAACACCTTCGGCGGGCACGACGTACCCGACGAGCACCTGGTTTCCCGCCTTGGTGCGGCGGACCGCGGCGGCGGCGCCCTGAACCCCGGGCAGCGCCTGGAGCGCGGCGTCGACCTCACCGAGTTCGATCCGGCGGCCGCCAAGTTTCACCTGCTCGTCGAGGCGCCCGAGGAACAGCAGGCCCTCGGCCTCCGCGCGGACCATGTCGCCGCTGCGGTACGCGCGGCGCCAGCCCAGCGAAGGCAGCGGCGCGAACTTCTCGGCGTCCTTCTCCGGGTCCAGGTAGCGGGCCAGGCCGACGCCGCCGATGACCAGCTCGCCGGTCTCCCCCATCGCGACCGGCTCGCCGGCCTCGTTGACCACGGCGAGCTGCCAGCCCACCAGCGGCAGGCCGATGCGAACCGGGCCTTCGCCGGTCATCTGCGCGGCGCAGGCGACGACGGTGGCCTCGGTCGGGCCGTAGGTGTTCCAGACTTCGCGCCCCTCGACGGCGACGCGTTCGGCCAGCTCCGGCGGGCACGCTTCGCCGCCGAAGATCAGGAGGCGGACGTCTTCGAGTGCGTCGGCGGGCCACAACGCGGCCAGCGTCGGCACGGTCGACACGACGGTGATGCCCTGCGCGACCAGCCACGGGCCGAGGTCGACGCCGGTGCGCACGAGCGAACGCGGCGCCGGGACCAGGCAGGCGCCGTGGCGCCAGGCGAGCCACATCTCTTCACAGGACGCGTCGAACGCGACGGACAGCCCGGCGAGCACGCGGTCTCCGGGGCCGATCGGCTCCTCGGTGAGGAACAGCTGAGCTTCGGCGTCGACGAAGGCGGCGGCCGAGGCGTGCGAGACCGCGACGCCCTTCGGTTTGCCGGTCGATCCGGAGGTGAAGATGATCCAGGCGTCGTCGGTCGGCGCGGGCGAGCCCTCGACGCCGCTCGGCGAGCCGAGCACGGTGATCGCGCCGCCGTCGGTGACGACCGCGGCGACGTCGGCCTCGCCGAAGACCAATTCGGCGCGCTCCTCCGGGTCGTCCGCGTCGACCGGCACGTACGCGGCGCCGACGGACAGGATCGCGAGGATCGCGACGTAGAGCTCTGCGGTGCCGGAGGAGATCCGGACGCCGACCCGGCAGCCGACGCCGACGCCGTTGGCGGTCAGCTTGCGGCCGTAGGCGTCGATCTCCTCGACGAGCTTGCGGTAGGACAGCGTGGTCTCACCGTCGTCGATCGCGCCCGCGTTGGGGTGGCGGGCGGCGGTCTCGGCGAGGATGTCGATCAGGGTGCGCTCGCCCGCGCCGAGACCGGACCAGAACAGGGCTCGATCGGCGACCGGGGCGGGCGACGGGGCGACGGTGACGTCCGCGACGCAGGCGATCGGTCGCGAGTCGGCGGTCAGGGTCATCGGGAGATCACCACGGGCACGGCAGAACCATGGGCGCGCAAGCCCATCACACACCTTTCGCGAAGTGCGTCATTCGGGCTCGCTCTCCGAATGAGGCGCCCGCTAGCAGACCAATGACTTTACCGCAGGTGAACGACATATCTCGGCAGGGTCTCGGCAGAGTGTCGAAACTCACCGGTGGACACGCCGAAACCCGAGGTCATCGGTGTGTCCACCCAGTGAAATATTCACCTACATCGTGAGAAAATCAGCGCGCTTTTGGCTTACCCTGTGGTTTCCCCGCCGCTTTACCACCGGCCTTGGGCTTTTGCTTCTTTTCCCGCACCCGCACATTCACCCGAACGGGGCTGCCTTCGAAACCGAACCGCTCACGGAACTTCCGTTCGATGAACCGCCGGTAGCCCGCCTCGAGGAAGCCGGTGGTGAACAGGACCAGCGTCGGCGGCCGGATGCCGGCCTGGGTCGCGAACAGCACCTTCGGCTGCTTTCCACCGCGCACCGGCGGCGGGGTCGCGGCGATGAGGTCGGCCAGCCAGCCGTTCAGCTGGCCGGTGGGCACCCGCTGGTCCCAGGACTTCAACGCGGTCCGCAGCGCGGGCGCGAGCTTGCGCACCGACCGGCCGGTGAGCGCGGAGATGTTGACCTTGTCCGCCCACGGGACCCGCACCAGGCCGCGGTCCAGCTCGCGGACCATGGCGTGACGGCGGTCCTCGTCGACGAGGTCCCACTTGTTGAAGGCGAGCACGCAGGCGCGGCCCGCCTCGACGACCATGGTCAGCACCCGCAGGTCCTGCTCCGAAAGCGGTTCGGCCGCGTCCAGCAGCACGATCGCGACCTCGGCCGCGTCGATCGCGGTCTTGGTCCGCAGCGAGGCGTAGTACTCCGCGCCGTTGGCCGAGTTGACCCGCTTGCGCAGGCCGGCCGTGTCGACGAACCGCCAGGTCTCGCCGTCGAGCTCGACCAGCGAGTCGACCGGGTCGACGGTGGTGCCGGCGACCGAGTCCACGACGGACCGCTCTTCGCCGGAGAGCTTGTTCAGCAGGCTCGACTTGCCCACGTTCGGCTTGCCGACCAGCGCGACGCGGCGCGGGCCGGTGGTGGCGCGGTCGCCGTCGCGCGGCATCGACGGCAGCGCCTTGACGATGGCGTCGAGCAGATCGCCCGAGCTACGCCCGTGCAACGCGCTGACCGGATACGGCTCGCCGAGGCCGAGCGACCACAGCGACGCGGTGTCGGCGAGCAGGCGGTCGTCGTCGACCTTGTTGGCGGCGAGCAGCACCGGCTTCTTCGAGCGGCGCAGCACCTTGGAGACGGCCTCGTCGGTGGCCGTCGCGCCGACACTGGCGTCGATGACCAGCAGCACCGCGTCGGCGGTGGCCATCGCCATCTCGGCCTGCGCGGCGACGGAAGCCTGGAGCCCGGTCGCGTCCGGCTCCCAGCCGCCCGTGTCCACCAGTGTGAACCGGCGGCCCGCCCAGAACGCGTCGTAGGCGACGCGGTCCCTGGTCACGCCGGGGACGTCCTGCACGACCGCCTCGCGACGGCCGAGGATGCGGTTGACCAGGGTGGACTTGCCGACGTTCGGCCTGCCGACGACGGCGAGGACCGGCTGCGCGAGCTGCGCCTCCTCCTCGGCCTCGCCCGCGGCGATCTGCGCGTCGAGCGCGGTGAATTCGGACTCGTCGGACCAGGAGCCGTCGACCTCGCCGACTCCGTCAAGCTCTGTCATTTTCTCAATCCTGTCGCGTGTCTCGGAGCCCGTGCTCCAAGCGCCATTCGTCCAGTGCCTTCACGAGGTCCGCGAGCGCGATGCGAAGCCGCTCGGTTCCCTCCTCCAGCCCTGTCCTTCCCTTCCCGATGTTGGGAGTGAAAGGTTCGCCGACCATGATGTCGACGCGTGGCCGCCAACGCCGTTTGGCGCCGGCGGGTTTGTACGTCCCCCGAGTGGCGACCGGAACCACGGTCGCGTTCCCGGCGCGGACCAGGAAGGCCGCGCCGCGCTCGAAGTTTTCGGCGTCACCGAGGCCGCGGGTGCCTTCGGGGAAGATCCCGACCGCACCGCCGTCCTCGAGCACCTTGACCGCCGCCATCAGCGGCTTGCGGTCCACCGCCCCCCGTTTCACCGGGATCTGGCCCAGCTTCGGGAAGAACCAGCCGACGAACCCCCGGAAGAGTTCCTCCTTGACCAGGAACGCCGTGCGCCTCGGCAACATTCCGAAGAGCAGCTGCGGTTCCACCATCGAGCTGTGGTTGGCGATGAACACCACCGGCCCGGACGCGGGAACCCGCTCGGCACCGTGCACCCGCACCCGGAAGGCGGGCCGCACGATGAACTTCGCGATACCGCGGCCGAACGTGTGGATCGGGCCGCTCGCGCCCTCGGGAAGCCCTTGCGCGGTCACCTCGTCGCCTCGGCCGGGCAACCCTCGAGAAGGCCGCGGTGCAGCGCGAGTTCCGCCAGCGCCACGATCACCTGGTCGATATTGAGCGCCGAAGTGTCGACCTCGACGGCGTCCTCGGCCGCGCGCAAGGGCGAAGCCGCCCGCGTGGAGTCGAGGCGGTCACGCCGTTCCACCGCCGCCTTGGCGACGTCGACGGTGGACTCGCGACCGGCGGCGGAGTCCTGCGCGCTCCGGCGTGCGGCGCGGACTTCGGCCGACGCGGTGAGGAAGATCTTGAGCGGGGCGTCCGGCGAGACGACGGTGCCGATGTCGCGGCCTTCGACCACGATGCCGCCGACGCGGCCGAGCACCTCGGCGATGATCTCGCGCTGCCGGGCGACCAGCAGTTCGCGGACCGCGGGGACGGCCGAAACCGGCGACACCGCGGTGGTGACGTCCGCGCCGCGGATCTCGGCGGAGACGTCTTCACCCGCCAGGGTCACGGTCGCTTCGTCCGGGCTGGTCCCGATGCCGAATTCGGCTTTCCGGGCGACGTCGGCGATCGCGTCCGGGTCGGTCAGGTCGGTTCCGGCGCGCAGGACGGCGAGGGTGACCATGCGGTACATCGCGCCGGTGTCGAGGTAACCGGCGCCGAGTTTCGTCGCGAGCTTCCGCGAAACCGTGGATTTCCCGGTTCCGGATGGGCCGTCCATCGCGACCACACCACGCAGGGCTCCCGCCACCGAAACACTCCTCAGCTCATCCGTCGCTCATCTGATCGACGACCATTCTGCCTGGTGGCGAACGACACTCCTCAGCCGCCCACGGCGAACCGGTCGACGAGCATGCCGATGCGTTCCGCGCGCGCGGCCGCCGGGAGCCGGCTGCTGCGTTCGAGGGTGACGAGGCCGTGCAGGGCGGCCCAGAAGGTCTCGGTGTAGAGGGCGGGGTCGTATTCGCCGGCGACCGGGCCGACGACTTCGAGCAGCGCGCCGAACGCGTCCTTCAACGGCGCAGGACTGTCCGGGCTGGCGAAGCTCAGTTCACTGGCGAGGGTGAAGATGGCGTCGTAGAGCGCGGGTTTGCGGTCGGCGAAGTCGAAGTAGTTCTCGGCCAGCCGCAGCAGCGCGTCACGGGAGCCCTCCGCCGTTCCGGCCCCTCTCCGCATGTCGGCGGCCATTTCGGTGCAGCCCTCGAGCGCCGCGGCCGCCATGATCGCCCCCTTGCCGGAGAAGTGGCTGTAGAGCACGGGCTGGCTGTACTCGATCTTCGCCGCCAGCCGCCGGGTGGTGACCGCGTCCCAGCCCTCTTCTTCGGCGATCTCGCGAGCCGTGGTGACGATCAGCTGTTCGCGTTGCGAGCGGTCCCGCTCGCGCCGGGGGTTCGTGACCATACGGACATGCTAGCACCGCTAGACAAGCTAGCACTGCTAGCGCTACTGTCGGCTCCGTTCCTAGCACTGCTAGCTTTTGGAGTCGGAGACCATGACCCGAATCAAGATCGCCTACGTCCTGTCCGCCGCCCTCGTGCTTTTCGTCCTCTACTTCGGCAGCGGTTACGTGTTCTTCCCGGCGACCCAGACGGGCGGCTTCGGGCTGCCGGTGATGCCTTCCGAGGGCGATCCGATCCTCGCGGTCAAGGGCGTCCGTGACATCGGCACGGCGCTCGTGGTGCTCGCGCTGATCCTGTTCCGGAACGCCCGCGCACTGGGCTGGGCGATGCTCGCACTGGCCTTCATCCCGTTCGGCGACATGCTGATCGTGTTGACCCACAACGGATCCGTGGGCGCCGCGCTCGGCATCCACGGCGCGACGTGCGCCCTCATGCTGGTGATCTCGGCGTTGTTCCTGATCCGTCCGGCGCGAAACGGACAGTGAGTTAGTGTTGTTCACGTGAACGTCGAAGTGACCCCGCTCCCCGGAATAGGCGTCCGCAAGGACTTCGCCACCCGCAACGGCCGCCGTGTCGGGGTGGTGACCCATCGCGATGGACACGTCGAGCTGATCGTGTCCAAAACGGACGATCCCGACGCCTGCCTGGCGTCACTTCCGCTCACCACCGACGAGGCGGGCGCGCTGGCGAACCTGCTCGGCGCGCCCCAGCTGGTCGCCCAGCTCACCGAAGAGCACCGGGATCTGCCCGGTATCAACACCAAGCAGCTGCCGATCAAGGCGTCGTCGCCGTTCGACGGGCGAACACTCGGCGACACCGCCATGCGCACGCGGACGAGCGTCTCGGTGGTCGCGGTGATGCGGGCCGGTCAGGTCCACCCCTCCCCCAACCCGGACTTCAACCTCACCGCGGGCGACGTGCTCGTCGCGGTCGGCACCTCCGAAGGACTCGAGGCCGCCGTCAAGATCTTGAAGTACGGCTGATCGCGGATGGATCACACCGCACTGTCCTTGATCGAACTCGGGGCGGTCTTCTTCGGGCTGGGCGCGTTGGGCCGCCTCGCCGGGAAGATCGGGATGTCCCCCATTCCGCTGTACCTGATCGGTGGCCTCTGCTTCGGGCAGGGCGGGCTGATCCCGCTCGGCGACATCGGCGACTTCACCCATCTCGCCAGCGAGATCGGTGTCGTCCTGCTGCTTCTCCTGCTGGGCCTGGAGTATTCGGCGGCCGAGCTGTTCACCGGGCTGAAACGCTCGTGGGTGGCGGGTGTCGTGGACATCGTGCTGAACGCCGCTCCGGGGGCGATCGTCGCGCTCATCCTCGGCTGGGGGCCCATCGGCGCGATCGTCATGGCGGGCGTCACCTACATCTCGTCGTCCGGGATCATCGCGAAGGTGCTCGGCGACCTCGGACGGCTCGGTAACCGGGAAACACCGGTGGTGCTGTCGATCCTGGTGTTCGAGGACCTGGTGATGGCGCTGTACCTGCCGATCCTCACCGCGGTGCTCGGCGGGGTGAGCTTCCTCGGCGGGATGAAGGCCGTCGGGATCTCGCTGATGGTCATCACCGTGGTCCTGGTGATCGCGCTGAAGTTCGGCCGCTACGTCTCCGCGGCCGTCGACAGCCCGGATCGCGAGGTGTTCCTCCTCAAGGTCCTCGGCGCGGCGCTGCTGGTCGCCGGTGTCGCTTCGGCGATGCAGGTTTCGGCCGCGGTCGGCGCGTTCCTGCTCGGTATCGCGATCTCGGGTTCGACGGCGGAGAACGCGACGCACATGCTCGAACCGCTGAGGGACCTGTTCGCCGCCGTGTTCTTCGTCGTGTTCGGGCTCAACACGAACCCCGCTTCGATCCCGCCCGTGCTCGGCTGGGCGGTCGTGCTGGCGGTCGCGACCACGCTCACGAAGGTCGGCACCGGCTGGTGGGCCGCGCGGCGGCAGGGCATCGGGAAGATGGGCCGCGCCCGTGCCGGAGCCGCGTTGGTCGCGCGAGGCGAGTTCTCGATCGTCATCGCCGGGCTTGCGGTGGCCGCGGGCGCGGTGACCGGCGAACTCGCGGCGCTCGCGACGGCGTACGTGCTGCTGATGGCGATCCTCGGCCCGACGGCCGCGCGGATCGTCGAACCGGTCGCCCGTGCTCTGCAGCGGAAGCCCTTCGGGTCGAAGAGCCCCGCCTCGCAAACCGGCTGATCCCCTCCCCACACACGCTAGGAACGGTCCTTTCCTTGCGAAATTTGCAAGGAAAGGACCGTTCCTAGCATTCGGCTAGCCGCGCTCAAGCCCCGAACCGGTGACAGGAGCGACCTGCGCCGGAGCCACCGGAAGCGCCGCCGGCACCGCCGACGGACCCGAGCCCGCGACAGGCAGCGCCAGCGAGGTCTTGCCCAGATCCACCGTGATCTTCGGGTACTGCGCCGGCCCCGAGATGAACGAGCCGTCCGTCCCGCCGATGATCAGCGCGAGCTGATGTCCCTGCGGGACGACGTGATCCGTGCTCGCCAGCCGGAACGTCATCGTGTACGGCTGCCCCGGCGTCAGCGGCGATTCCTGCGTCAGCGAACCGTGGTTGGCCAGATCCGCCCAGCCGCGGCTGATGATGTTCAGCCCCACCGAGACCGCGTCGGTGCTCGTGTCCAGATAGCAGGCGTCGTTGCCGGGAGCGCTCGAACCCCAGCACGACTGGGTCAGCTCGTTCTTGATGCCTTCCTTCGGTCCGGTGTAGTTCCGGATGGTCGCCGGGCCGTAGTCCACCAGGATCGCCGAGAGCCGCGCAGTGGACGTCGACGGCGTCGCGGTCACGGTCACCTTCGCCGTTCCGGACACGTGAAGGTCCTTCGCCAGCGCGCCGGTGCTGAAAAGCACGCGCCCGGCCGAAGTCTCCGTCGGCTTCGCGGCCCAGGTGTTCGACGACTGGCCGGAGGAGTCCGTGAACGACGCCGTTCCCGTTCCCGCCGTCGTGCCGAGCGTGCCGACCCCAGGGGTGCTGCCGGACGCGGGGCGCAGGGTGACGGCGCTGCCCGCGGGCCACGCCGGCTGGTCCACCCAGACGTCGGGTTCGCGTTCCACACTCGCGCCCGGGGTCTTCTCGATGCCGTTGTCGACGCCGAGCAGGTAGTGGTCGAACCACTTGTGCAGGGTGTCGACCCAAGCCGACCGGCGGTAGTCGAATGGGTCGACGTGACCGGCCTGCGTCAGCCAGATCTTGCGCTCGACGTTCAGCGCCTCCCACCACTGCCCGAAGTTGATGGTCTTGACGTTGAGATCGCCGAGGCCGTGCGAAGCGAGCACGCTGGCCTTCACCTTCGAGGCGCTCTGCACGTAGTCCCGGTCGAGCCAGAACGCGTTGTAGTCGCCGTTCGAGGTCGCGCCCGCGGTGAGCTTCTGGTTCGCCGCACCGCAGTTCTGTCCGCCGTTGCGCCGGGACACGGTCTGCGCGAGCCCCGCCGGGCTGCCCTGGCGCAGGTTCGCGCCGTCGGAGCGGTAGTAGTCGTACCAGGAGCTGATCGCGCCGATCGGCACGATGGTCTTGAGCCCGTCGACACCGGTCGCGGCGACGCCGTTGGCCACCGTGCCGTCGTAGGACTTCCCGATCATGCCGACCGCGCCCGTCGACCACGTCGCGTTCGTCCTGGCCGGCCCGGTCGCCGTCGTGTAGCCGTTCGCCCGGCCGTTCAGCCAGTCGACGACCTTGCGCGCCGAATTGACGTCCGAAGGCCCGCCGATATCGGTGCAGCCGCGGGATTTGTTGGTACCGGCCAGATCCACCAGGACCACGGCGTACCCGCGAGGGACGAAGAAGTTGTCGTAGTAGAGCGGGAAACCGACCGGCCTGCCCGCCGAGTCGTAGGTCTTGAGCTCGCTCTCGTTGCCGCGCCCGCAGCACGAGTAGTACGGGCTCGCGTCCATGATGACCGGGACCTTCTTGCCCCGCGCCGCCGGTTCCTTCGGGCGGATGATGTCGGCGGCGACCCGGTCCGAACGGCCGTCGCCGTCCCCGTCGAGCCCGATGTCCACCCAGGCCGTCTCGCGGACGGCCTGGGCGAAGTCGTAGACCGGTTCACTAGCCCGCGGTTTCGCCGCGGCCTGCGGTGCCGCGACCACGGCCGCGGCGACCGCCAAGATCCCTGCCAGCACAACTGTTTTCACGGTTGAGCCCTTCCCCGTCGGCTGAAAGCCCGTCAGGGAGAGCTAAACGCGGTGATCACTTGTGCAGTAGGGCGGAAAGTCTGACAGTCAGGCGCAGCCTGTCCGTTGAGGGTGGTGGTGGGGCGGGGTCCGGGCTTACAGATCGACGGCGCGGTACAGCGAGCCGACCTCACCGCGGTTCAGCCGCCGGATCGAACCCGACCGCTGGGCACCGAGCTGGACGTCACCCAGCGCGGTCCGGACCAGTTTGCGCACCGGGTGCCCGGTGGCCGCCATCAGCCGCCGCACGATGTGCTTGCGTCCTTCGTGGATGACCAGCTCGATCTGGGTGCGCCCGGCCAGCATGTCCTTGACGCGGAACTGGTCGACCTTGACGATGCCGTCCGGCAGCTCGAAACCCGCGCGCAGTTCCTTGCCGAGCCCGCGCGGGACGATGCCCTCGACCTCGGCGAAGTAGGTCTTCAGGACCCGGAACGACGGGTGCATCAGCCGGTGCCCGAGGTCGCCGTCGTTGGTGAGGAGCAGCAGCCCCTCGGTGTTCTCGTCGAGCCTGCCGACGTGCACGATGCCGGGCGTCTCCTCGTACCGGCCGCGCAGGTAGTCGCCGACGCACGGACGGCCACGGTCGTCGTTCATCGTGCTGTGCACGCCCTTGGGCTTGTTCAGCAGGAGGTACACGAGGTCCTCGCGGACCTGGACGCGGGTGCCGTCGACGTGGATCACGGAGTTGTCCGGATCGACCCGGCGGCCGAGTTCGGTGACCACCTTGCCGTCCACGCTCACGCGACCGCGCACGATCAGGTCCTCGGCCGCGCGCCGCGAGGCGACGCCCGCCTGCGAAAGGACCTTCTGCAGCCGAATGCCGTCGGGATGCGGGTCAGATGTCATCGATGGTGTCCACTTCGGGTAGCAACGGAGCGATGGGCGGAAGGTCGGCCAGGGACGACAGGCCCAGTCGCTCCAGGAACAGCTCGGTCGTCACGTACAGCGTGCCAGTGGTTTCGGGGTCGGTCCCCATCTCCTCGATCAGGCCGCGCGCCAGCAGCGTCCTGATCACCCCGTCCACGTTCACCCCTCGGACGGCGGCGACCCTGGCCCTGGTCACCGGCTGCCGATAGGCGATCACGGCGAGGCTCTCCAGTGCGGCTCGCGTCAGCTTGGAACGCTGGCCGTCGAGCAGAAGCTTCTCCACGAACGGGGCATAGACGTCCCTAGTGTAGAACCGCCACCCTTCGCCGACTCGGCGCAGGTCGATTCCGCTGGTCCGCTCGGTGAACTTCTGCGCCATCGTGCGCAGCGCCACGGTCACCCTCGACACGGGCTGAGCGACCGTCTCGGCGAGCGATTCCTCGCTGATCGGCGAGTCGACGACCAGGAGCAACGCCTCGAGAGCCGCTTCGAGCGCCTCGTCGGAGGTGACGTCCGGATAGTCGCCGTCACCGGCCGCGACGAGACCTTCGTCGGCGGGCGGCTCCGCTTCGACGGCAGGAGCCTCCGCCTGGGCGTCTTCGGTCGTCTCTGTCTCTTCGGTGTTCTCCGGGGTCACCCGTACTCCTCGTCCTCGGCGGCGGCGCGGTCCTGCTCGGCCGCCACCGACGCCTCCTCCACGGACCCGCCGGTCCAGCGCACGTGCAGTTCGGCGAGCGCCTCCAGCTGCTCGAACTGGACCGAGGACTCCCGGTACAGCTCCAGCAGCGCGAGGAACCGCGCCACGATCTCGACGGTGTGCTCGCAGTCCTCGACCAGTTCGCCGAAGGTCGCTTCGCCTCGTTCCGCGAGCTTGAGCCGCAGCAGCGCGGCGTGCTCGCGCACCGAGACCCGGCCCATGTGGATGTGCGCGATCGACACCTGCGGCGGCGGCTTCGGTTTGAAGACCGCGACCGCGATCTCGGAGAACTTCCCGACGTCGACGCCGAGCATCACCTCGGGCAGCAGCCCCATGAACCGGTCTTCGAGCGCGACCGAACGCGGGTAGCGCCGCAGCGCGCCGGCCTCCAGTTCCCCGAACAGCGCCGCGACCTGCTTGTACGCCCGGTACTGCAGTACGCGCGCAAACAGCAGGTCCCGTGCTTCGAGCAGGGCGAGGTCGTCCTCGCTCTCCACCTCGGCGGCGGGCAGCAGACGCGCCGCCTTGAGGTCGAGCAGGGTCGCCGCGATGACCAGGAACTCGGTTGTCTCGTCGAGGTTCCACTCCGTGCCGAGCGCACGGGTGTAGGCGATGAAATCGTCCGTGACCCGGTGCAACGCGACTTCGGTGACGTCGAGCTGGTGCTGCGAGATCAGCTGGAGCAGCAGATCGAAGGGGCCCTCGAAGTTCTCCAGGTGCACCTTGAACTTGGACGTGCTCAGCTCTTCACTGGCCAGTCCTTCGGGGACCATCCCGCCGTGCACGGTCTCGTGCACGGCGGGGGTCTCGTCTGCCTCTGTCCGCTCGACCGGCTCTGGGCCGCTGGGAGCAGCCGCGGCCGGGTCGTCCATCAGTTCTCGGTCTCTTTCCCGTCCTCGCTGCCCGCCCGCAGGCGCTGGACGAGGACCGAGTCCTCGCCCGCCGCGTCGAAGTCGGCCAGCAGCACGGCCACCGCCTCGCGGACCAGCCTGCCGCGGTCGAGCACGAGGCCGTGCTTCGCCCGGAGGTTCAGCCTGGCCTGCTCCATCGCCAGCAGTTCGTCGCCGGAGACGTAGACGGTGATCTTCGCGTCGTGCTTGGTCCGCCCGGAACCGCTGCGCGCGGCACGGGTCAGCTGTTCCTTGTGCGCGTGGCCCGTCTCGTTCCCGGAACCGTTCCCGTTGCCGTTCCCCTTCGCGGGGGCGGGCTGTTCGGGCGCGGGCGGGAGATCGAGGGCGGGGCTGGAGGTGATCCTGAAAAGTTCGGACGCTCCGGGCAGGGAAGCTCGCCTGCTCACCGAGCGATCACCTCACGTGCCAGCGCGCGATAGGCCGCCGCGCCCGCTGATTTGGGAGCCCAGGTCGTGATCGGCTCGCCCGCGACCGTCGTCTCGGGGAACCGCACGGTGCGGTTGATCACCGTGTCGAACACGGTGTCGCCGAATGCCTCCACCACTCTCGCCATGACCTCCTTCGAGTGCAGGGTTCTCGGGTCGTACATGGTGGCGAGAATCCCGGTGATGTCCAGTTTGGGGTTGAGGCGTTCCTGCACCTTCTCGATGGTGTCGATCAGGAGCGCTACGCCTCGCAGACTGAAGAACTCGCACTCCAGCGGGATGATCACACCGTCCGCGGCGGTCAGTGCGTTCACCGTCAGCAGGCCTAGCGAGGGCTGGCAGTCGACAAGAACATAGTCGTAGTCGTTCATGACCGGACGAAGGACCCGTAACAAAGTGTGTTCGCGTCCTACCTCTGCGACCAACTGGACCTCGGCCGCGGACAGGTCGATGTTGCTCGGCAGCAGGTCGACGCCGTCCACCCGGGTCTTCCGGATGACGTCGGTGATGCTGACCGAGCGCTCCATGATGACGTTGTAGACCGTCTGGTCCAGCTCGTGCGGCTGAATGCCGAGGCCGACCGAGAGCGCGCCCTGCGGATCGAAGTCGACCAGCAGCACCCGGCGGCCGCATTCGGCCAGCGCCGCGCCGAGGTTGATGGTCGAGGTGGTCTTGCCGACGCCGCCCTTCTGGTTGCACATGGCCATCACCAGTGCGGGGCCGTGCCGGTCCAGCGGCGGCGGGTCGGGGATCTCGCGATACGGACGGCCGGTGGGCCCGATACCGTCGTTGTCGCGTTCTTGCTGCTTGGCGTCTTTGGCTTCTTTGGCGCGCTTGGCCTTGCGGCCGCGGGAAGAGATCGTGTCCTCCGACGGTTCGTCGCCGTCGTGTTCGGCGGGGGTTGCGATGGTCACCTGGCTGAGGCTCGCGGCAGCCGAACCGGCGGACGCGGACGGCTTCGCCGGCTCGTTCGGTGTCGACATAACGCGAAAGCTCCTCTTCGGCAGGATCCTCGGCAGCCTATGCGCGATCCGGGAGTCGAGCCAACGAGGCACGCCGGGACCGACCGGGTCGTTTAGGCGCTGTCCTGCGACTCTTGTCCGCGGTCTTCGCGCCCAGGCGGCCCCTGACGGCACGGGCGGTTCACCCGAGTACGACCCGGTACGAGGGAGAACCGCCCGCACCGCCAGGAACCACCTGGATCACGAAGCTCATCGAACAGAGCCGCAGAACAGCGCCTAACCGAGCGCCCGCGGATGTGCTGTCGCGTAAACCTCGCGCAGCGTGTTGACCGTGACCAGCGTGTACACCTGGGTGGTGGTCACCGAAGCGTGGCCGAGCAGTTCCTGCACGACGCGGACGTCGGCGCCGCCTTCGAGCAGATGCGTGGCGAAGGAATGGCGCAACGTGTGCGGCGAAACGCCCGCCGTGATCCCCGCGGATTCCGCGGTGTCCTTGAGAACCTGCCACGCGCTCTGCCGGGAAAGCCGGGAGCCGCGGGCGTTCAGGAACATCGCCGGCGTCCCCCGGCCGTGGGTGGCGAGGGCGGGCCGCGCGCGGACGAGGTACGCGTGCACCGCTTCCAGCGCGGGACGGCCGATCGGCACGATGCGCTGTTTGCCGCCCTTGCCGTCGAGCAGCACGGTCCGTTCGGCGTCGTCGATGTCGACGACGTCGAGGCCGACGGCCTCGGAGATCCGCGCGCCGGTGGAGTAGAGCAGTTCCAGCAGCGCCCGGTCCCGCAGCGGCCGTTCGCCCTCGGGCGGTGGGGTTTCGAGCAGTTTCAGCACGTCGCCGACCGGTAGTGCCTTGGGGAGCCGTTTGGCCGCGGCCGGCGGGCGGACCTCGCGGGCCGGGTCGTGCTCGGTGATGCCGTCGGCGTGCGCGAACTTGTGCAGTCCCCGCACCGCGACCAGCGCGCGAGCCGCCGAGGACGCGGCCAGCGGGCGATGCTCCTCGTCGCCCTCACGCAGCGCCGCGCCGAACGAGGTGATGTGCGCCGAGGTGACGTCGGCGAAGTGCTCGACGTCGGCGTCGCCGAGGTACGCGGTGTACCGGCGCAGGTCACGGGAGTAGCTGTCGAGGGTGTTCCTCGCGGTTCCGCGCTCGACCACCAGATGGTCGAGGTACGCGGCGACCACCTGGGCGACTCCGCTACCGCCGGCCCGTGACACACGGACACTCTAGGACCACCGCGACCCGATCGGGGGTTCGCCGCGCGTGCCGCGCCGCGGGTGTGAAACGGGCTACCTTGGGAGCATGTCCCAGCAACCGGACCCGGACGAGATGCGCGTCGGCACCGCCGAGCGCGAAGAGGCCGCGCGGCTGCTCGGCGACCACTACAGCCAGGGCAGGATCACGCCGGACGAGTACGAGGGCCGCGTGCTCGCCGCGTACGAGGCCGTGACGCTCGGCGAACTCCGGCCGCTGTTCCAGGACCTGCCCGCGCCGCACCCGGCGTCCCTGGCGCCGCGGTTCGACCCGCCGCCGTTCGTGCCCGTGTACCAGCAGCCCGCCGCGGTGCTGCCGTACTCACCGAAGTCGAAGATCGCCGCCGGGGTGCTGCAGATCGTGCTGCCGTTCGGGATCGGGCGGTTCTACACCGGGCACGTCGGTCTCGCCCTCGGCCAGCTGGCGGTCGTGCTGGTCACCTGCGGCGTCGGGGTGGTCTGGCCGATGGTCGACGGGATCGTGCTGCTGGCGAACGGCGGCACGGACGCGCAGGGCCGCCGTCTCCGCGACTAGAGCCTCGTGAGCGGTAAGGGCGGCTAGAACCAACCGTGGCTTGAGTCCCTGCTGGTCCGAAGTCCGTGAAGGCCTCCTTAAGGGACCCAGAGTCCCTCAAGGAGGCCTTCACGGACTGGGAATAGGGGGTGTGCGGCGTGCGTAGAGGCGTAACTCGCGTGTCTGGAAGCGGCCACTCGCGAGTTACGCCGGTGATCACGCGAGTTACGGCTTCAGGCACGCGAGTGCGGCGCCACCGCACGTCTCGTGAGTGGTAAGGACGGTTAGAACCGTCCTTACCACTCACGAGCGTCAGAGACCGCGCGAAGCGAACTTCGTCGGCCTGTCCTCCCAAGGAGCGTCCGCGGGCCGCGACGAAGCCGCCCCCGAAAGCACCGCGTGCGCGGCGAGCACACCACCGACGGTGGACCCGTTCACCAGCTCACCCGCCAGCGCCATCCGCACCGCCTCGGCGAGCGGGAACTTCCGCATGACGAGGTCCGCCTCTTCGTCACCGAGGACCTCCCTGTCCACTTCGGACAGTTCGCGGGCGAGGTAGACGCGGACGACCTCGTCGGTGAAGCCGGGCGACGCCGCGACGTCGACCAGGGTCTCCCAGCGCTCGGCGCTGAGCCCGACCTCCTCGACCAGTTCGCGTTTGGCCGCGCCGACGGGGTCTTCCCCCGCCTTGTCGATCAGGCCGGCGGGCAGTTCCCACAGCCGCCGCCCGATCGGGTGGCGGTACTGGTGGATCAGCGTCACCATGCCGTCCGCGTCCAGCGCGACGACGGCGACCGCGCCGAGGTGCTCGACGACCTCACGGCGGGCGGTGCCGCCGCCGGGCATCACGACCTCGTCGACCCGCAGCCCCACGACACGTCCGATGTGGACGTCCTTTGTGGACGCGACGGTGAACTCGTGCTTGCCGGGCTCGGTCACCGGGCTCCCGTCTGAGCCGTCTCGGGCAGCTCGACCGGCAGCCGCTCGGCGACCTTGCGGTCCACGACGGCCTTCACGAACGCGCTGAACAGCGGGTGCGGCCGGGTCGGGCGGCTCTTGAGCTCCGGGTGCGCCTGGGTGCCGACGAAGAACGGGTGCTTGTCGGCGGGCAGCTCCACGAACTCGACCAGGTGGTCGTCGGGCGAGGTACCCGAGAACACCAGACCGGCCTCGGAAAGGCGCTTGCGGTAGGCGTTGTTGACCTCGTAGCGGTGACGGTGCCGCTCGGAGACCTCGGTGCTGCCGTACGCCTTCGCGACCTGCGAGCCCGGCTTGAGCTTCGCGACGTAGGCGCCGAGACGCATCGTGCCACCCATGTCGCGCTCACCCGCGACGACGTCGCGCTGGTCGGCCATCGTGGAGATGACCGGGTTCGGGCCGTCCTCGAACTCGGCCGAGTTCGCGTCCTTGATCCCGGCCAGGTTCCGCGCCGCGTCGATCACCATGCACTGCAGGCCGAGGCAGAGGCCCAGCAGCGGCACGCCGTGGGTGCGGGCGTACGCGATGGCGCCGACCTTGCCCTCGATACCGCGGATGCCGAACCCGCCGGGAATCAGCACACCGTCCACATCGGACAGCGCGGCCGCGGCACCGGCCGGGGTCTCGCACGAGTCCGAGGGGACCCAGGCGATCTGCACCTTGGCGCGGTGGGCGAACCCGCCCGCGCGCAACGCCTCGGTCACCGAGAGGTACGCGTCCGGCAGGTCGATGTACTTGCCGACGACCGCGACCCGCACCGTCTCCGACGGGTTGTGCACGCGGTCGAGCAGGTCGCCCCACACGGTCCAGTCGACGTCGCGGAACGGCAGCCCGAGACGGCGCACCACGTAGGCGTCGAGCGCCTCACGGTGCAGCACCTTCGGGATGTCGTAGATCGACGGCGCGTCGGGGCAGGCGATGACGGCCTCGGTGTCGACGTCGCACATCAGGCCGATCTTGCGCTTGAGGTCCTCCGGCAGCTCGCGGTCGGCGCGGCAGACGAGCGCGTCGGGCTGGATACCGATGTTGCGCAGCGCGGCGACCGAGTGCTGGGTCGGCTTGGTCTTGAGCTCACCCGACGGGGCGAGGTACGGGACCAGCGAGACGTGGAGGAAGAAGCACTGGTCGCGGCCGACGTCGTGGCGGACCTGACGGCAGGCCTCCAGGAACGGCAGCGACTCGATGTCGCCCACGGTGCCGCCGACCTCGGTGATCACGACGTCCGGGCTGTTCCCGTCCTCGTCGGCGCCCGCCGCGGCGGTGATCCTCGCCTTGATCTCGTCGGTGATGTGCGGGATGACCTGCACGGTGTCGCCGAGGTACTCACCGCGGCGTTCCTTGGCGATGACCTCGGAGTACACCTGCCCGGTGGTGACGTTCGCCTTGCCGTCGAGAGCCCGGTCGAGAAAACGCTCGTAGTGCCCGATGTCCAGATCGGTTTCGGCGCCGTCGTCGGTGACGAACACCTCACCGTGCTGGAACGGGTTCATCGTGCCCGGATCGACGTTGAGGTACGGATCCAGCTTCTGCATCGTGACCCGGAGCCCACGTGCGGTAAGGAGCTGACCCAGGCTGGAAGCCGTGAGTCCCTTACCCAGAGAGGAGGCAACGCCTCCGGTGACAAAGACATACTTGGTAGCCCGCGACTGAAGTCCCACGGGCTTCCACCTTATCGCACGCCCGCCGTAGCGCTCATCGGCCACGCCGCAAGCGTCCGATGGAGTGGAAAACCGCTACCCTCGCGGCGTGACAGACGCGCACGACACCTGGACCGCACCGGTCGCGGAAGGCCCGCTCGACGCGGACATCCGTGTCCCCGGCTCGAAGTCGATCACCAACCGGGCCTACGTCCTCGCCGCGCTCGCCAGCGCGCCGACGCGGGTGCGGACCCCGCTCGACTCCCGGGACGCGCGCCTCATGCTCGGCGCCATCTACGCCCTCGGCGCCCACTCGCAGGGCAGCATCGGCGGCTACCTCGTGCATCCGCTCGGCCCCGGCCGCGTCCATCCCGACGAGACCGTCCGGGTGGAACTCGGCAACGCGGGCACGGTCGCCCGGTTCACCCCCGCGCTCGCCGCGCTGGGCACCGGCCCGGCGCTCTTCGACGGCGACGAGGCCATCCGCCGCCGTCCGATCGGGCCGTTGCTGAAGGCGTTGCGCGACCTCGGTGCCCGCATCGACGACGACCGCCGCGAGGCGCCGCCCTTCACCGTCCACGGCGAAGGCGGTCTGCGGGGCGGCAGGGTCGATCTGGACTCCTCGGCGTCGAGCCAGTTCCTGTCCGCGCTGCTGCTCGCCGGGCCGTCGTTCCAGCAGGGTGTCACCGTGCGCCTGGTGGGCGGCCAGGTGCCGAGCGAACCGCATATCGCGATGACGGTCGAGATGCTCCGCCGTTTCGGGGCCACTGTGGAGCGTGAGGGCACCGAGTTCCATGTCGCGCCGACTCGGCTTTCCTGCCCCGAGTACATCGTCGAGCCGGACCTCTCGACGGCGGCGCCGTTCGTCGCCGCCGCGATCGCGACCGGCGGCACGGTGCGGATCGCGGGCTGGCCGCAGCGGACGACGCAGCCCGGGGACTGGCTACGCAGCCTGGCGCCCGTCTTGGGCGCCACCGCCGAACTCGACGCGGCGGGCCTGACGGTCACCGGCGGCGGCACGATCCCCGGCGTCGAACTGGATCTGCACGACGTCGGCGAGCTGACGCCGGTCATCGCGGCGCTGCTGTGCCTCGCCGAGGGACCGTCGGTCATCTCCGGGGTGGCGCATCTGCGCGGCCACGAGACCGACCGGCTGACCGCGCTCGCCACCGAACTGTCGTCGCTCGGCGCCGACGTCCGCGAGACCGAGGACGGTCTGCGGATCACGCCGGCGCCGCTGCACGGCGGGAAGTTCCACACCTACGACGATCACCGGCTGGTGATGGCGGCCGCGGTGCTCGGACTGAAGGTCGAAGGGGTCGAGGTGGAGAACCCGGGGACGGTCGGGAAGACCTTCCCCGGATTCGCCGAGGCCTGGACCTCGATGCTCGGCTAAGCGAGCCCGCCGGCGAACGGGGTCGCCCGCCACTGGTCGATCATCGGTTTCATACCGTCCACCAGCATCGGCAGGTCGGGCGCCATCGACAGGCACGCGACCACCTGGAGCAGGCCCAGCGCCTCGAAAGTGCGCAGCACGCCTTCGTCGACCTCGCGCAGGCCGAGTTCGGCGGCGGCGGCGTTGTAGGCCGCGATGCCTTCGGGTCCGTTGAAGGCGAGGTCGCGTTCGATCGGCCCGCGGTTGACCAGTTCAAAGTCGGAGTACAGCTCGCCTTCGGTGGTGACGATCAGGTTGTAGCCCGGCGCGTCACCGTGGACGGGCTGCACGGTGGCGTTCGGGAACGCCTTGGCGAAGGCCTCCTCCGATTCGAGCAGCGGCCGGAAGACCTCCCATTCGCGGCGGGCACGGTCGAGGTCGGCCGGGTCGAGCAGGTCCGGCCTGCCTTCGAGCTGGGCGAGGCCGTCGGGGATGAACGGGTCGAGCCCGTTCAGGAAGGCCAGCTCGCCGGGATAGTCGCGAAGCGCGGCGTGCAGCTTCGCGACGAGCTTGGCCGAGTGCTCCACGGCGAGGTTCGCGTCCTCGACGAACTCGATCAGCTCCCAGAAGGTCATCGAGAAACCGTCACGCTGAACCGGTTCCGCCGGCACCAACGAGCTCGGCTTGACGACCGGAAGCCCCTTCTCGCCGAGCCAGGTGGCGACGGCGAGTTCGCGCCGCTGATCGGTCAGCTGCGTCTCCGGTGTCGTCGTGCGCGGCAGCACGGTCGGCACCCGCACGACGACCGGCGAAGGCGCCAGCCGCACGATGACGGAGAAAACGTCGTACAGAACCTCGGGTTCGGTGACGGTGATACCCAGGTCGCGGCCCGCGGTGACCGCGGCGGCCACCGCCCGCGCGGTGCGGGCGGCCCGTTGTTCGTCGGTGATCATGCCCGCGAGTCTGACATGTCCGTTTCAGCCCGCGGAGCGTTCTCCGTCATCTTCGGGGAACAGCGTCTTCAACGTCACGTCGCGGTTGACCCGCACATGCTCGACGGCGTGGGCGCGCGCACGGTCGGCGTCACCCGAGGCGATCGCGTCGTAGAGGCGGCGATGCTCGTCGAGCAGTTCGCCCCAGTGCTCGTTCTGGCTGGTCAGCCAGCGCAGCCTGCCCTCCAGCGGGCGGAGGATCTCGTGCAGCAGGCCGTTGCCGGCGAGCGCGACGATCTGATCGTGGAAGCGGGTGTTGAGCAGGGTTATGCGGGCCGGGTCGCCGCTCTCGGTCGCGCGGGCGGCGTCGGTGAGCAGCCGTTCGAGCGTGCGGAGTTCGGCTTTGCCCGCCCGCTCGGCGGCCAGCCCGGCGGCGAGTCCTTCGAGCGCCTCACGGACGTCGAACAGCTCCTCGACGTCGGCCCTGGCCAGCTGGCGCACGACGATCCGGCGGGGCGACTGGACGGCGAGGAACCCTTCGGCCTCCAGGCTGCGGATGGCTTCGCGCACCGGCACGCGCGAGACGCCGAGATCCTCGGCGAGTTCGCGTTCGACCAGCCTGTCCCCCGGCTTCAGCCGTCCGGCGAGGATACGTTCACGCAGCTCGTCGCGGACCCGCTGACGGGTCGCGGCCAGCGGCTGACGCTGTCCTTCCTCGGCCACCTGACCCCCTCTTCAACACTGCCGTAACAGCTCGTAACCCGAGTTTATCGGCAGAAACCTTGACGACGGGCCACCGCGGGGTGATATTTGGGATGCCAAATTTTGGGATACCAAATCGACC
Source organism: Amycolatopsis sp. WAC 04169 (assembly GCF_003947535.1). Classification (NCBI taxonomy): domain Bacteria; kingdom Bacillati; phylum Actinomycetota; class Actinomycetes; order Pseudonocardiales; family Pseudonocardiaceae; genus Amycolatopsis; species Amycolatopsis sp. WAC 04169. The sequence goes on from NZ_QHJI01000010.1 coordinate 467,125, forward strand.
GGACTCCCCGTCGATCGGAGGCCCGCATGACCGCCGCCCCAGCAACCCGGTCCGAAGCGCCTACCACCGAGAACGCCGATCCCCGGCTCTGGAACGAAGACCTCGCCCCGGCGAAAGAACGCCGCTGGAAGGTCTACGACATCTTCGCGCTGTGGATGTCGGACGTGCACAACCTCGGCAACTACACCTTCGCGGCGGGCCTGTTCGTCCTCGGGCTCTCGGCGTGGCAGGTGTTCACCGCCCTGCTGACCGGTTTCGTGCTCATCTACTTCGGCATGAACCTGATGGGCCGGATCGGCCAGAAGACGGGCGTCCCCTTCCCTGTCGTCGCCCGCATCAGCTTCGGCACCTTCGGCGCGAACCTGCCCGCGCTGATCCGCGCGATCATCGCGATCTTCTGGTACGGCATCCAGACCTATCTCGCTTCCGTGGCCATCACGCTGCTCGTGCTCGCGATCGATCCGGGGCTGAAACCGTTGACAGAGGTGGGTTTCCTCGGCCTACACGCGCTCGGCTGGATTTGCTTCATCGCGCTGTGGCTCGCCCAAGCGCTCGTGCTCACCCGCGGCATGGAGGCCGTGCGCAAGTTCCAGGACTGGTGCGGTCCGGGCATCTGGGTCGTGATGATCGCGCTCGCCGCGTGGATCCTGGCCGCCGCCGACTGGAACATTTCCTTGACCAGTAACCCGAAGGCACTGTCCACAGGGGAGCAAGTACGGCAATGGTTCGGCGCCGTCGGCCTGATCCTGTCCATCTACGGCACCCTGATGCTCAACTTCTGCGACTTCTCGCGGTTCGCCCCGAACCAGAAAACGGTGCGGCGCGGGAACTTCTGGGGTCTGCCGATCAACTCGACGGCGTTCGCGCTGCTGTCGGTGCTGGTGACCGCGGGCAGCCTTCAGGTGTTCGGCGAGGCCATCACCGACCCCGCCGAACTGCTGGCCCGCATCGACAACACGCCCGTGCTGATCATCGGCGCGCTGACCTTCGCGATCGCCACCATGGGCGTGAACATCGTCGCGAACTTCGTCTCCCCCGCCTACGACCTGGCCAACATCTGGCCGAAACGGATCACCTTCACCATCGGCGGGATGATCAGCGCGGTCGCGGCGTTGTGCGTGCTGCCGTGGAAGCTGTACTCGTCGCCCGCGGTGGTCAACTACTTCCTCGGCGGCCTCGGGGCCTTCCTCGGCCCGCTGTTCGGCATCATGATCGTGGACTACTACCTGGTGAAACGCGGCCGGGTCGACGTGGACAAGCTGTTCGTGGCCGGACCCGGTTCGCCGTACCACTACAAACGCGGATTCAACCCGCGGGCGATGGTCACCTTCCTGCCCACGGCGGCGCTGTCCGCGATCATCGCGCTGGTGCCGTTCTTCGCCCCCGCCGCGCCGTATTCGTGGTTCATCGGCACCGCTTCCGCCGCGGCCCTCTATTTCGTGGTGTCGCGTAAGCAGCGGGTCGCGTGATGCGGATCCTGGTCACCAACTGCAACACCACCGAGGCGATGACCAAGGAGATCGAGGCGGGTGCCCGCGCCGCCGCGAGCCCGGGCACCGAGATCCTGGCCAGAACACCGTTGTGGGGCCCGGAATCCGCCGAGGGCTGGCTGGACAGCTTCCTGAGCGCCGCGGCCGTCCTCGACCTTCTGAACGGGCTGGACGAGCCCTTCGACGCGCTCGTGATGGCCGGTTTCGGCGAGCACGGACGGGAAGGCGCCAGGGAACTGCTCGACGTCCCGGTCGTCGACATCACCGAGGCCGCCGCGCATCTGGCCTGTCTGCTGGGAAGACGCTACGGCGTCGTGACCACATTGGACCGGACGTGCGGGCTCATCGAGGACAGCCTGCACGCCGCGGGCGTCGCGCAGAACTGTGTCGGCGTCCTCGGCGCGGGGCTCGGCGTCCTCGAACTGACTGACGAACGCCGGACGGAATCCGCTCTGCTGACCGCCGGACGCCGCGCCCGCGACGCGGGGGCGGAAGTCCTGGTCCTCGGCTGCGCGGGAATGACGGGACTCGATCGCCGGATCTCGGCGATGCTGGACATCCCGGTGATCGACGGCGTCGCCGCCGCCGTCCGCCTCGCCGAATCGCTGGTGGCCCTGAACCTCAAGACCAGCCGGGCCGGTTCCTACGCCCGCCCACTCCCGAAAACCCGCCTCTGGCCCCGCATTTAGTCCTCTGAATGCGGTCGGGTCAGTTGCCGGCGGCGGCGATCCCGGGGGCCGGGGCCTGCGCGTTGCCGGCGATGCCGTAGCGCCCGGCACCGCCTTCGAGCTGCTCCCGCAGGGCCATGATCGTGGTGACCCGGCCAGCCGCGGTCTCCGCGTTGTCCACGGTGGACAGGATGGAGGTCGACGAGGTGTCGGCACGGACGACACCGATCGCGCCGGTGCCGTCGGCGGATCCCGCGTCGCCCGCCAGGACGGTGCCCGCACCGGAACGGTCGAGCTGCGCGGCGAACCGCGCGATGGTCGACGCGCGGTCACCGGCGCCGTCTCCGGTGTACTTGGAACCGGTGAGCACGATCGCGAGCTGCGCGGGCTTCACGTCCCCGCCGGTCTTGAGGAATCCGCCGTCGGTGAGCCCGCCGAGCGCGGCCGCCAGCTCCACCGGGGTGGACTGCGGCTGCGCGTTGTCCTTGTTCAGCAACGCCACGGAGCCGATCAGCGCGCCCGCGAGGGTGCCGGGGTCGCCCGCGGTCGGGAACTGGACACCGGCGGGCTGAAGACGCGACACGACGTCACGCAGCTGATCCGACCGCATCGGGTCGGAGAACGCCTCGGTCAGCTGGATCTCACCGGTGACCGAGGCACCGGCCTGCCCGACGAGCTGCTTGAGCGCGTCGCGATCCGCGGGCTTCGCGTCCTCAGTGGTCACCAGCACCACCGAACGCTTGTCCAACTGCCCCGCGACGACCTTCGGCCCCATCGCGCCGGCGAACGCGTCCGCGTCGCCGAGCCTGGCGTTGAGCGAATTGCGCTGCGCCTCCAGATCCGCGACCTGGGAACCCAGATCCTCCTTCTGGCTGGCGAGACCCGATAGCAGGGAACCGTTCAGCGCCGTCGATCCGAGCACCACGCCGATGGCGAGCGCCAGGAAGCAGGCGGCGATGGAAACGATGTGGTACCGCAGTGAAATCACGTGAAGAGTCCCTTGCCCCAGGCGATGAACGAGTTCCAGGTGTCGCGGATCCAGTCGAGGTACACCGAACCCACATCGGACACCAGCAGCGCGGCCGCGACGGCCACCAAGGTCGCGACGACCAGCAGGACGATGGCGCCGATGGACACCCGGCTGCGGTGCAGGGTCGCGACCGCCTTGCCGTCGACCAGTTTCGTGCCGAGCTTGAGCCTGGTGAGGAACGTCGACGGGTTCGACCCGGACCGGCCGTGGTCGAGGAATTCCCGCAGTGTCGCCTGGAATCCGACGGTGACCACCAGGCTCGCCTCGTGCGCGTCGGCCAGCAGCAGCGCCAGATCCTCGGCGTTGCCCGTCGCGGGGAAGGTGACCGCGCCGATCCCGAGGTCCTGGATGCGCTCGACACCCGGCGCGTGCCCGTCCGGCTGGGCCGGGACGACGACCTCGCCACCGCTGCGCAGCGTCTCGGCGCCGATGCCGTGCGGGTCGCCGACGATGACGTCCGGCTGATAACCCTGCGCGCGCAAGGTGTCCGCCCCGGCATCGACACCGATCAGGACCGGCCGGTGCTCGGAGATGTACTTCTTCAGCTTCTTGAGGTCTTCGGCGTGCCCGTTGCCGCCCGCGACCACGAGAGCGTGCCGATCCCGCAGCGGGACACGGATCTCCGGAACGCCGACGCCGTCGAGGATGAGACTGCGTTCCCGGCGGAGGAATTCGATCGTGTTCGCGGAGAACGCCTCCAGCTGGGTGGACATCCCGGCCTTGGCCTCGATCATCTGGTCCGCGACGCTTTCCCGCGTCTGCTGGACACCCGAACCGAGCTGGCGCTCTCCGATGTAGACGACGCCCTCGTGCAGGCGGAGTTTCGTGCCGTCCTTGACCTTGCGCAGCAGTTCGCCGCCGACCGAATCGACCAGCGGGATCCCCGCCTCGAGCAGGATCTCCGGGCCCAGGTTGGGGAACCGGCCGGAGATCGACGGCGAAGCGTTCACCACCGCCGCGACTTCGGCCTCCACCAAGGCATCGGCCGTCGAGCGATCGAGGTCGAGCTGGTCGAGGACGACGATGTCGCCCGGGCTCAGCCGGCGGAGCAGCTCACGCGTACGCCTGTCGACCCTGGCGACGCCGGTGATCCCGGGGAGGGTCTCTTGGTTACGCGAGAGCAAGCCGGTGAGCTTCATGCGACCGATAGTGACAAATCCGCGCGGCCTTCTGCGTCCGCCACGCCGATGGAAACACGCCGATTAACCCACACCGGATCGGGCCACCCGGTCGTGACAGGGACTACTTCGCCTTCTTTCGCTTCCCGCCGCGACGGGCTTTGGGCTTGTCCGGCGCGCTCTTGTCGGCCTCGGCGACGGCGAGCAATTCCTCCGCGTGCGCCCGGCCGGTTTCGGTGCTTTCCATCCCGGCGAGCATGCGCGCGAGCTCGACGACGCGCTCCGACTGTTCGAGCACGCGCACCCCGCTGCGGGTCACCCCGCCGCTGGTGCCCTTGTCCACCACCAGATGCTGATCGGCGAACGCGGCCACCTGCGGCAGGTGCGTGACCACCAGGACCTGGTGACTACGCGCCAGCCGCGCCAGCCGCCTGCCGATCTCGACCGCCGCGCGGCCGCCGACCCCGGCGTCGACCTCGTCGAACACCAGTGTCTGCACGGTGTCCGCGTGGGCGAGGACGACCTCGATCGCCAGCATCACGCGGGAGAGCTCACCGCCGGAAGCGGCCTTGTGCACCGGAAGCGGCGGAGCACCGTTGTGCGCCCGCAGCAGCAATTCGACGTCGTCGACGCCGTCCGGCCCGGCGTGCACGAGCCTGCCGCCGACCTTCACCGCGTGCGCGTCGCTCTCGTCGACGGTGCGCCGCTCGACGGTGATCTCGATCTCGGCCTGCCCCATGGCGAGCCCGGACATCTCGGCGGTGATCGCCTCGGCGAGTTCGGCGGCGGCCTCGACCCGCGCCTCCGACAGCGTGAGCGCGTGTTCCGCCAGGGTGACGGCGAGTTCGTCGCGGCGTTTGGCCAGCTCGGCCAGCGCCTCCTCGGAGGTGTCCATCGTGGACATCCGGCGGCGGGCGTCGTCGGCCCAGGCGAGCACACCGTCCACGTCCGCCGCGTACTTACGGGTGAGCCGCTTCAGATCGGCCTGGCGCGCGAGCACCTTCTCCAGCAACGCGGGATCGGCGTCGAGCGTCTCGAGGTAGCTGCCCAGCTCGGCGCCCACTTCGGACAACAGCACCGAAGCCTCGTCCAGCCGGGGGCCGAGCTCACGCAGGACGGCGTCCTCGGAACCGGTCAGGTGGCGGCTCGCCTCCCCGATCAGCCCGACCGCGCCGGGCGCGTCCGGGTCGCCGTCGGGCGAACCCGAGACGGCGGCCTGCGCGGCACTCGCGGCGGACCGCAGTTCGTCGACCGCGGCGAGCCGCTTGATCTGCTCGGTGAGCTCGGTGTCCTCGCCGGGCTCCGGCGCGACGGCGTCGATCTCGGCGAGCCCGTGGCGCAACAGGTCGGCCTGCTGGGCCATCTCGCGGGAGCGGGTGGAGCGCTCGGTCAGCTCGGCGACGACGGCGAGCCATTCGTCCCGGACCGCGCGGTACTGCTCGAGCGGCTCGGTGACGGCCTCACCGGCGAACCGGTCGATCACCGCGCGCTGCTCGGCGGGCCGCAGCAGCCGCAGCTGATCGTTCTGCCCGTGGACCGCGATCAGCTGCTCGGACAGGTCGGCCAGCACACCGACCGGCACCGAACGGCCGCCGAGGTGGGCACGGGACCGGCCGTCGACCGAGACCGCGCGCAGCGCGATGACACTGCCGTCCTCGTCGACCTCCGCCCCGGCGTCGGTGACGATCCGGGTGGCGCCCTCGGCACCGCCCAGTTCGAATCGGCCTTCCACGAAGGCCTTCAGCATTCCCGTCCGCACCTTGGACACTTCGGCTCGGCCGCCGGAGAGCAGGTGCAACCCGCTGACGACCATCGTCTTGCCCGCACCCGTCTCACCGGTGACCACGGTGAAGCCCGCGTGCAGTTCCAGCAGGGCGTCCTCGATGACTCCGAGGCCCTGGATGCGCATCTCGGCCAGCACGACGCCCACCGTAGCGGCCCACCCCGACCATTCCCGCACCCGGCACGTCATGAAAGGGCCGTTCAAGACAGAAATTGTCCTGAACGGCCCTTTCATGACATCCGTCAGCGGGCGTGCCGCTCCCGCCAGCCCTTGATCGGCAACGAGAACTTGTGCACCAGCCGGTCGGTGAACGGGCCTTCCCACAACCGGACCAGGCGCACCGGCACCCGCCCGCAGGTGACCCGCACGGCCGCGCCGGCGGGAAGATCGAAGGTCCGCGATCCGTCGCAGGTCAGGACCGCGGGCGAACCGTCCGGATCGATGGCGACGGTGATCTCCGAGTCCCGCGAGACGACCAGCGGCCGCGAGAACATCGCGTGCGCGTTGCTCGGGACCACCAGCAGGGCCTGGACGTCCGGCCAGATGATCGGCCCGCCCGCGGAGAACGCGTACGCCGTCGAACCGGTCGGAGTGGCGCACAGGACACCGTCGCAGCCGAAGGACGACACGGGCCGCCCGTCGACCTCGATGAGCGCGTCCAGCACCCGCTCACGCGAGCTCTTCTCGACACTGGCCTCGTTGAGCGCCCACGTGTTGACGGTCTCTTCACCGTCGACGGTGACGACGACGTCGACCGTCATCCGCTCTTCGACCTGGTAGTCGCCGTCGACGGCCCGCTGGACGGTGTCGGCGAGCTTGTCCGAATCGGCCTCGGCCAGGAAGCCGACGCGGCCGAGGTTCACGCCGAGCACCGGGACCCCGTTCGGCCTGGCCAGTTCCGCGGCCCGCAGCAGCGTGCCGTCACCGCCGAGCACGAACACCAGCTCGGTGCCGGCGGCCGGATCCTGCTCCGGCGCCATGACCGTGCAGGGCGCGCCGATCCCACCGTCCGCCTCCAGCATCTCGCGGACGTCCTCGTCGAGGACCCGCAGCCGCACACCGGCCTTGGCGAACCGGGCCGACACCTCGCGTGCCGCGTCCCGGGTCGCGTCCCGGTCCGGGTGCACGACGAGCAGCACCTCGCGATCGCTCATTGGGGTCCCTCCAGGACTGCGGTCCGGACGAGCCGCTCGGCGTCGGTGCCGGCGGTCTCCCCCGCCCCGCGGGTAAGCCAGACGAAGTATTCGACGTTCCCGGACGGCCCGGGGAGCGGGCTCGCCACGACGCCGCGCAGGCTCAGGTCCAGCTTCTCGGCCTCGGCGAGCACGCCGAGCACCGATTCGGCCCGCAGCTCCGGGTCACGGACGACGCCGCCGCTGCCGAGCCGGTCCTTGCCGACCTCGAACTGCGGTTTCACCATCGGCACCAGATCCGCGCCGTCCCGCGCGCAGGCGGCCAGCGCGGGCAGTACGAGTTTGAGCGAGATGAACGAGAGGTCCCCGACCACGAGGTCGACCTGCCCGCCGAGGTCCTCCGGGGTCAGGTTGCGGACGTTCGTCTTGTCGAGCACGACCACGCGGTCGTCGGTGCGCAGCCGCCAGTCCAGCAGGCCGCGGCCGACGTCGGCGGCGATCACGGTGGCGGCGCCGTTGCGCAGCAGGACGTCGGTGAAGCCACCGGTCGAGGCGCCCGCGTCGAGGCAGCGCTTTCCTTCGGTGGAAAGACCTTGCGGGGTGAAGGCTTCGAGCGCGCCGAGGAGTTTGTGCGCGCCGCGGGAGGCCCAGCCGGGATCGTCACCGTCGCGCACCACGATCGGCGCGCCGGACTCGACGCCGGTCGCGGGTTTGGTGGCCACCATCCCGCGCACGGTGACCTTGCCCTCGGCGATCAGCGTCGACGCCTGCTCCCGGGACCGGGCGAGACCCCGCCGGACGAGCTCCGCGTCCAGGCGGGCGCGTTTGGGCACGCGGTCAGACCTTGTCGATGGTGGACAGCGCCACCGTCAGCTCGGTGTGCACGGCCTCGAACCGGTCGACGTGCTCCGAGAGCGGAAGCGCGGTGAGGTCGTCGAGACCGGCCACGGCTTCGTCGATGCCGGCCCGGGGATCCGTGTCCTGCTGCGCGAACTGGTCCGGCGGCGGTCCCGGCACCGGCGGCGGGCCGGGAACCGGGGGTCGCGGAACGGGGTGGAAGTGGTCTTGCACCCCACCAAGTTAGCAGCGCTGGTCAGGCGAGGCGCAGCTCGCCGAGCGCGGCGCGGGCGGTGTCGCCCACACCACGGACCTCGGTGATCCCCGACTCCCAGGCCGCCGCGCACAACGCGCGCAACAGGTCGAGGGAGTCGCCTTCACCGTCGGCTTCGAGCACGTCACCCTGTGCGGTGACACGCCAGCCGTCCTTGGGCCCGATCTCGAGCAGCTCCGCCCGGCTGCTCAGCCCGGACAGGTCCGCCGCGAGGTAGCGCGGCCGCTCCTCGGGCCTCGCCGCGATGAGGGACGCCGCGTCGGCGACACCGGTCAGGACGCACAGCGCATCGATCCCGGCCGCGACCGCGCCCTCGATGTCGGTGTCCAGCCGGTCGCCCACGACGAGGGCACGCTCCGCGCCCGCGTCCCGCGCCGCCGTGGAGAAGAGCCCGGGCGCCGGCTTGCCCGCCACCAGCGGTTCGACGCCGGTGGCGTGGCGCAACGCGGCCACCATCGACCCGTTGCCCGGCAGGAGACCGCGTTCGCTGGGCAGGGTCGCGTCGACGTTGGTCGCCACCCATAGCGCGCCCGCGCGGATGGCGAGGCACGCCTCCGCGAGGGCGGCCCAGGTGTTCTCCGGGGAATGCCCCTGGACCACGGCGGCCACGTCCGGACCGGCTTCGCGGACCGTCTCGAGGCCGACGGACTCGACCTCGGCTGCCAGCGAGTCCGTGCCCACGACGAGGACCACCGCGCCCTGAGGCAGCCGCTCACCCAGAAGGGCGGCGGCGGCCTGAGAGCTCGTGTGGACCTCTTCGGGGGTGGCGGGCAGTCCGAGTGCCTCCAGGTGCGCGGAGACCTCCACTGGCGCCTTGGAGGCGTTGTTGGTCACCCAACGGACCGCCGTGCCGTGGTCCCGGAGCGCCCGGAGTGCTTCCGGTGCGCCCGGGACCACTTTGCTGCCGTGATAGACCGTGCCGTCGAGGTCGAACAGGACCGCGTCGTACCCGGCCGACAGGGCGTCAGCCATTCGTGAGCTCCGCGGCGCGCTCGGCGGCGTCGGTCTCGTCCTCCTCGTCGGCCTCGGCCGCGTTCAGGAACCAGCGGATCGCCTCGTCCTTGCGGTCGGCCGCGGCGAGGTTGTCGGCGTAGGCGTAGAACAGCCGGGCGCTCCACGGGTCGCGCTTCTCCGCCTTGAGGTCGTCGCCCTGCAGGGAGACGACGGCGGCGTCGAGCTGACCGAGGTCCCGCCGGGCACCGGCGGCGACGATCGCGAGCTCGATCTGGGTCGCCTTGCTCAGGCGCTCCTTGTCGACCTCCTTCGCGAGGTCGAGCGCCCGCTCCGGACGGCCGATGGCGCGCTCCGCGTCGGCGATGATCGCGATGTGGTCGTCGGTCCGGGTCATCCGGCGGACGGCCCGCAGCTCGGACAGCGCCTCGGACCAGTTGCCCGCGTGGTAGGCGACCAGGCCGAGCGCCTCACGGACGATCGGGACCCGCGACGCCTTGGCCTTCGCGTACTTGGCGTGCTCCATGGCGGCTTCGGGGTCTTCGTCGACGAGCCCGCCGGCCGCCACGAGGTGCTTGCCGACGGTTTCGGCGAGCGCCTTGGGCAGGGTGCGCAGCTCCCGGCGGACGTCCTCGTCGAGATCGGAGAACTCGATGCCCTCGGGCAGCTCCGGAGCCTCGAGCAGCTCACGCGCCAAGGTCTCGTCGTCCACCGGCCTGTCTTCGGTGCGCGGCGAGGACCGGAAGTCCTTGCGGCCCTCGGAGCGGTCACGCTGGGGACGGTCGTCGCGCTTGCGCTCGAACCGGCCTTCGCCGCCGCGCCGATCGTCGTAGCGCTTCTCCGGCCGGTCGCCGTAGGACTTGCGCTCGTAGCCACCACCGCTGGGACGGCGGTCACCCGAGGACGAGCCTCGCCGGTCGCCGTTGTACCCGCCGGAACGGGAACCGCCGCGATCGTCACGGTCGCGGTAGGACGGACGCCGGTCGTCGCCGCCACGGTTGTCGCGGTCGCCGTAGGACTTGCCCTGGGGACGTCCTTCGTAGCGGTTTCCGGAGGGGCGGTCGTCGGACCGGCCGCGGTTGTCCGAGCCGTAGCCGGAGCGGGCCGGGCGGCTGTCGGAACGCTTCTCGTAGCGACCCTCGGAACGGTTGTCGGAGCGGCTGTCCGAACGGTTGTCGTAGCGACGCTCGGGACGGCTGTCGGACGAGCGGTACCCGCCGCGATCGCCACCGCGGTTGTCCCGACGATCGTCGGACCGGTAGCCACCGCGGTCGTCACTGCCCCGGCTGTCCGAGCGGTACCCGCCGCGGTCGTTGCCGCCACGGTAGCCACCGCGATCGCCGCCGCGGTTGTCCCGGCTGTCGCGGTTGTCGGAGCGGTATCCGCCACGGTCGCCACCGCGGTTGTCCCGACGGTCGTCGGACCGGTAGCCGCCGCCCCGGTTGTCGCGGTTGTCGCGACGGTCGTCCGAGCGGTAGCCGCCGCGACGGTCGTTGTCGCGGCCACCCGACCGGTCGTTGTTGTAGCGCGGGCGGTTCTCGTCGCGCCCCTGGCCGCCGCCGAAACGACCCCCGGACCGCTGGTCGCGAGAGCCGTCGCCGCTGCGCGCGGGATAGCTGCCCGAACCGCGGGCTCCGCGGTCGTCACGGCGAGGGCGGCCCTGGTAGCCGCCGTCGCGGCCGCCCCGGTCCTGCCTGCCGCCGGCGGAACCACGCCGGTCACCTCGCTGCGCGTCAGACCGGCCTCCGCGGGGACTGTCGTCCCGGCGACCCGACCGGCCGGACGCGCCATCATCTGAGTCACGTCGACCGAACTCGGACACCTGGCCTCCTGCCACTATTGAAAAGTTTCGATACCGGCCCACCTCAAGGCGGACCAACGGACCATTCTAGTCCGTGCCTGGACATGAAAAGAGACAGGGCCCTGACCGGGGAGAACCTGTTGGGGTTCTCGACCCTGGTCAGGACCCTGTCCTGAAGTTAGTCCGGCGGTGTCCTACTCTCCCACAACCCTTCGGTTGCAGTACCATCGGCGCTGTCAGGCTTAGCTTCCGGGTTCGGAATGGGACCGGGCGTTTCCCTGACGCTATAACCACCGAAACACTA
>NZ_QHJI01000003.1:0-223863 GCF_003947535.1 Amycolatopsis sp. WAC 04169
GAAAAAAAAAACCACACCCCGCGAGTGCAGCAGGTCGATCTCCTCGCGGACGATGACGCCGCCACCGCCGCCGAACACCTTGATATGCCCCGCGCCGCGCTCGTTGAGCAGCTCGACCAGGTAGCTGAAGTACTCGACGTGCCCACCCTGATAGGCACTGATGGCCACCCCCTGGACGTCCTCGGCGATGGCCGCGGTGGCGACCTCGTCGACCGACCGGTTGTGCCCGAGGTGCACGACCTCCGCGCCCTGCGACTGCAGGATCCGCCGCATGATGTTGATGGACGCGTCGTGCCCGTCGAAGAGGCTCGACGCCGTCACGAAACGAACGGGGTTCACCGGGCGGTGCAGGTCGCTGCTCATCCCTTCAAAATACTAGGACTTCCTACTGTTTTAAACCCATCCACTCGCGTGACGGCGCTCTCACTCGTCCTTGACAGATCGACTCGCACCAGTATATTCAACCTAAGGGTTAAACAACCGATTGATTGAGCAGCGATGACCACTGATCAGCTCAGCGCCACGTTCGCCGCCTTGGCGGACCCCACCCGGCGGGCGATCCTCGCCCGGCTCGCCACCGGCGAGGCCAGCGTCAACGAGCTGGCCGAACCCTTTCCGGTCAGCCTCCAGGCCATCTCGAAACACCTCAAGGTGCTCGAGCGCGCGGGCTTGATCAGCCGGAGCCGGACGGCGCAATGGCGGCCCTGCCGGCTGGAGGCCGGACCGCTCGGCGACGTCTCCGAGTGGGTCGAGCGCTACCGGCGCTTCTGGGAAGGCGGTTTCGACCGCATGGAAGAACACCTGGCCGAACTTCAGAAAGGCGAAAACGATGTCTGAGACCACCACCCTGCCCGCGGTCGTTTCGCACGACGAGTGGCAGATCGCCCGAGACGCGTTGCTGGTGAAGGAAAAGGAACTCACCCGCGCCGCGGACGCGATCGCCGCCGAACGGCGACGGCTGCCGATGGTCCGCTTCGACTCCGGATACGAATTCGAAGGCCCCCAGGGCAAGATGACCCTGCTGGACCTCTTCGAGGGACGACGTCAGCTGATCGTCTACCACTTCATGCTCGCGCCCGGGCAGAAGGCGGGCTGCCCCGGCTGCTCGATGCTCGTGGACAACATCGGCCACCCCGCCCATCTGCACGCCCGCGACACCACGCTCTACGTCGTCGCGCCGGCGACGCTGCCCGAGATCGAGCGGTACAAGGAGCGCATGGGCTGGACCGTGCCCTGGGTCTCGACCCTCGGCGACTTCAACCGGGACTGCGGTGTCGACGGCGGGTTCGGCGTCAGCGTCTTCCTGCGCGACGGCGACGACGTGTTCCGGACCTACTTCACCACCGGTCGCGGCGGGGATCAGCTGGTGGGGACGCTGCGCTACCTGGACCTGACGCCGCTCGGACGGCAGGAGGCTTGGGAGGAAGGCGGCCGCGGGACCGACGGCCCCGGGTACTGGTGGAAGCGCCACGACGAGTACTGACGCATTTAGTCCTCTGAATGTGTCGGGGGCATGTCGAGAACTCCTCGGCCGCTCCGACCCCTCGGTGTCCGGCGCCCGGAAGGCGGGCGCCACACCGAAGGGATCAAGCCATGCGCAAGCTCGTCTACGCCGTCCACACCTCGCTCGACGGCCGCATCGAAGGCCCCGGCGGCGAGTTCGACTGGGCCGACATGGGCCCGCAGCTGTCCGCCCACTCGCAGGAACTCACCGACCGCGCCGACACCCTCGTCTACGGGCGGCGCGTCTGGGAGATGATGTCGTCGTACTGGCCGGAGGCCGAGACGATCTCGGACCACCCGCACGACCTGGAGTACGCCCCGATCTGGCGCGAGACGCCGAAGATCGTGTTCTCCCGGACGCTGGACAAGGCCGACTGGAACACCGAGGTGATCGGCGGTGACCTCACCGAACAGGTCACCGAGCTCAAAAGCAAGCCCGGCAAGGATCTGCTGCTGATGGGCGGGGCCGGACTCGCCACGGCGATGTCGGACCGCGGCCTGATCGACGAGGCCCACGTGGTCGTGCACCCGGTGGTGCTCGGCGGCGGGAAGCAGGTGTTCGGGGGCGGCGTGCGCACGGACCTGCGGCTCACCGGCACCCGGACGATGGACGGGCGCGCGGTACTGCTGACCTACGAAAAGGCGTGAAACCTGGGCGGCAGCCCCTACGCTGCCGCCGTCAGGATCACCTCGCGTTGCTCGCCCGCAACGCGATCCACTGCCGCATCGCGTACTCGACCAGCGTGATCAGCGTCTGCTTCGTCGACTCCCGCTCCCGCGCGTCACAGCGGACGATCGGGATGTTGGGGTCGATGGACAGCGCTTCACGCACGTCGTTGATGTCGTGCTCGAGGATGCCGTCGAAGGTGTTCACCCCGACGATGTAGGGCAGGCCCCGGTCCTCGAAGAAGTCGATCGGCGCGAACGAGTCGGCCAGCCGTCGCGTGTCGGCCAGCACCACGGCGCCGATCGCGCCGCGGACGAGGTCGTCCCACATGAACCAGAACCGCTGCTGCCCGGGCGTGCCGAACAGGTAGAGGATCAGGTCCGCGTCCAGGGAGACCCGGCCGAAGTCCATCGCGACCGTGGTGGTCGATTTGTTGGGCGTCTGGTCGAGGTTGTCGATCCCCCGACTGGCGTCCGTCATCATCGCCTCGGTGGTGAGCGGGACGATCTCCGACACCGAACCGACGAAGGTCGTCTTACCCGCACCGAAGCCACCCGCCACGACGATCTTCGCGGATGTCATGGTCGGGGGCGCGGTTTCCCGCGGTGCCTTAAAGCCGACGGAGTCCACTCAAAACCCTTTCCATCAACACCAGATGTGCCTCGGCGCCGTCATTGCCCGAAATCGTCTTGTGCACGCTGACCAGCCCCGCGTCCGCCGCGTCGCTGATCAGCACGCGTGCCACACCCAGTGGTACACGCAGGGTCGCCGCGATCTCGGCGACCGAACGCGGGGTGCGGCACTCCTCGATGATCGAGATGCACTCGATCTGGTCCGCGGCCACCGCGGGGAGGCTACCCGCCGCGACATGGTCCTTGGTGGAGATGAGGGTCTCCAGCTCGAGAGCGTAGTTCGCCTTGGTCCGGCCCCCGGTGAGGGCATAGGGGCGGACGATCGCCGTCTCTTCGAGCGGTGACGGCGACTGCTCGAAGACGGCGGGCATGATGAACTCGCCGCTGGGCGGGCCCGGGTCGAAAAGACCACCTGGTCTCGGCCCGACGGCACCTGCGCCGCTGTCGGGTGGAGAGGCAAGTGAGGTCACGCGGTCTCCTTGATCGGTCGGCTGCGGGACTGCCGGATCCCCGGTGGCGTGTGCCCCGCCCACCTGGGAATCCTCTGACTGCTTGCTCTTCTTGCGCTTCCGACGACCACGACCCGAATCCAAGGTGAAGCCGTTCAGGACGTCGGCGAACGTGCCGTCGTCCCGTGAACCGGCAGGATTGACAGCCCCCGCGTGCGGAGGCTGGTGTTCACCCGTCCCCGGCGGTTCGCCGAAGGATCCGGATCCGGTGCTCATCGGGACATCATCCCACCGGTTCGCCGATCAGCGACCCACCGGCGCCCTGCAATTGTGCGCGGAGTTCCGGAGTGAGGATCTGGCCGACGCGATCGACGAGCATCGTCATCTCGTAGGCGACCTGTCCGATGTCGCAGTTGGGCGCGGCGAGGATGGCCAGGCAGGAGCCGTCGCTGATGGACATCAGCACCATGATGCCGAGTTCCATCTCGACGACGGTCTCGTTGACCGCGCCCGCCTCGAAGCAGCGCGCGGCGCCCTGGGTCAGGCTCACCAGGCCGGACGCGACGGCGGCCAGCTGATCGGCGCGGTCCAGCGGAAGCCTGCTGGACGCCGTGAGCAGGAGGCCGTCCGCCGACACGACCACGGCGTGCGCCACTCCGGGTACCCGCTCGGCGAAGTCGTTCACCAGCCACCCGAACTGGTTCTGCTGGGGCTGGGCCGGGTTCGGCGAGGTCATTCACCCTCCAGGGTTTCGTGGTTGGCTTCGGTCGCCTGGGCTGTGTGGTGCCGTCCGCGCTGGATGCCCTGCTGGAAACTGCTCAGGCGACCGCGCACGTCGTGCGCGTCTCGCTGTGGTCGGGGGGTGACCGCCCCGGAGGGCGGTCCCGCGCTGCCCGGGAGCAGTTGCTCCCCGCGACGGCGCCTGGGTAATCCTGCCGAAGTCATCCGCGAGGGCACGGACTGGGACACCGCTTGGGCGGCTTTCCAGCCCTCGTCGGAGCCGAAGTTCCAGGCGTCCGTCCGCTCGGTGGCGGCGACCGGCTCCGGTTCCGGGCTCGCTGCCTGCGGTTTCCGGCTGGGCAACGCGGCGGGCGGGGCCGCCGGACACTCGGCCGTCTCCGGCGTCTTCGCGGGCTCGGCCGCCTTCGCCGCTTCCGGTGCCTTCGACGGCTCGGGCGCCTTCGCGGGCTCGGGCTTCGTGTCCGGCTTGGCGGTCGCCGCCTCGGCGGCCGGCGCCGCCTTGTCCGCGGCTTCCTTGCGGCCTCGTTTGACGCCCTGCTGGAAGCTGCTCAGCCTGCCGCGCACGTTCGCGGGGTCGCGGACCGGCAGTTCCGCTTTGGCGGCGGGTTCCGCGGCCGGGATCGAGGACGCCGCGCTGCCCGGCAGAAGCTGCTCGCCCTTGCGGCGACGCGGCAATCCGGCCTGGGTGAACGTCGACGGGGCGTTCTGGGAGACCTCCTGCACCGTGCGGAAGGCCTTGTCACTGGCGAAGTCCCAGTTGCGGGCTTCCTGTTCGGCGGTAGGCGCGGCCTCGGCCGCCTTCTCCGCTTCGGGCTCCTTCGCGCCCGGCTTCTCCTTCTTGGCCGCGGGTTCGGCCGCGGCCTTTTCCGGGGCCGGCGCGGGCGAACGGAACCACGCCGAGAGCATCTCGTCGAAGATCGGCGTCGTCTCCGATTTGGGCGCCGCCGGTGCGGCAGGCGCCGGGGCCGGGGTGGCCGCCTGGTTCCACCACTCGCTCAGCGTGGTGTTGTTCTTGGCCTCGAACAGTTCCTTGCCACTGGGCAGATCGCCGTCCGCCGGGGCGGGCTTGTCCGCTTCCTTGGCGACCGGCTCGGGCTCGGCGGCGGGTTCCGGTTCGGGACGGCGGGGCTCCGGCGCGGGCGGCGTCGTCTCGTCCTTGGGGATCGGGCTGAACAGCGCCGTTCCCGAGATCTCCAGATCGGACGGCGGCCGCGCCTCCTGCGGGTGGCTGTGCCCGTTCACCCCGGATTTGGTGTGCCCGGCCAGATCGCCCGCCGACGGCCACCGCTCGCCGCCCTGCGACGGGACGCTCGGCATCGCCGGGCGTGCACCGTTCGCGGGCCGCTGGCGGCGGGGCAGGCCACCCGGCTGCTGCGGCGGCAACGGCGCGAGCCGCTGGGTGATCGGGCCGGTCGCGGGGCCGGGGTCTCCCCCGGGCGGGACCATCACCAGATCCGCCGGGACCGAGACGGTGGCGCGCACACCGACGATGTCCTTGCCGCCGTGCAGCGAGACACCGATGCGGTGCCTGCTGGCCAGCCGTCCGACGACGAACAGGCCCATCCGGCGCGAAGTGGTGAGGTCGACGTTGGGGGCTTCGGTGAGCCGGGCGTTGGCCTCGGCGACCTCGGCCTCGTTCATGCCGATGCCCTTGTCGAGGATGTCGATGCCGAACGAGCCGTCTTCGACGAGCCTGGTCGCGACGGTCACCTGGGTCTCCGGCGCGGAGAACGCCGTGGCGTTGTCCAGCAGTTCGGCGATCAGGCGCATCAGGTCGTTGGCCGCGTACCCGACCAGCCGCACCGGCGGCGGGTTCTGCACGGTGACCCGTTGGTACTGCTCGATTTCGGATACCGCCGCGCGCACCACGTCGGTGGCGGAGACGGGCTGACCGGAGCGCCTGCCCGGCTCGGCGCCGGAGAGGACCATCAGGTTCTCGTTGTTGCGGCGCATGCGGGTGGCGAGGTGGTCCAGCTGGAACAGCGTGGCCAGCTGGTCGGCGTCCTCCTCGTCGCGCTCCAGCCGCTCGATCAGCTGCAGCTGCCGCTGCACGAGGCTCTGGCTGCGGCGGGAGAGGTTCACGAACACGTTGCTGTAGCCGGTGCGCATCGAGGCCTGCTCGGTGGCCAGGCGCAGTGCCTGGTGGTGCACCTTGTCGAAGGCCCTGGCGACCTCGCCGATCTCGTCGTCGCTGCCGACCGGCACCGGCCGCACGTCGGTGCCCTGCGAACGGCCCTCCTGGATGTTGCGGACCGCGTCGGGCAGCTGCTTCTCGGCGACGTCGAGGGCGCTGGCGCGCAACACCTTCAGCGAACGCAGCAGCTGACGGGTGATGAGGAAGACGACGGCGACGGCGAGCACCATCGCGCCGAACAGCAGGACCGCGAGCAGACCCGCGCCGCTGCTGGCGTCGTCGACCAGTTCGGCCGACACCGCGCTCGTCTCGGCGCCGAATTTGTTCGCGACCTCGCCGACCTTGCCGATCACCGCGGTCGACGCGTCGGTCCAGCCCTGCGCGGACAACGTGCGGAACGCTTGCGCCGACGGGGTTCCCTGCTCGCCGAGCGCGGTTTTCGCCAGCCTGTCACGGTTTTCCATCGCCTGGTCGGTGACGGCGGCGCTGAATTCCCGGCGCTGCTGTTCCGACGCGGCGGCGCGGAAGTCGGTGAGCCGGTCGGTCAGCCGGAGTTCGGCGGTGCGCAGCTGGTCGAGCTCGCTCGGCGCGAGGCTCGACCGCGCGATGCCGAAGGAGACCAGCGCCTGGCTCAGCGACAGCTGTTCCTTCATCATCGCGAGGTCGTGCAGCGCCGTCGGGGTGCCGCCGAGGTCGTCCTGGCCGGCACCGGCGGCCAGCGCGGTGTCGAGGGCGAGCAGCGCGGTGGTCACCTCGGTGTACTCGCCGATCGCCTGGACGGGGTCGAGCTGGCCGGAGGACGCCCGCTGCCGGATGTCGGGCAGCCGGTCGAGCTGGGCGGCCGCCGCTTCACGCGCCTGGCGGAGCGACGGCTCGTTCTCCACCGCCCGCGACGCGGCGGCACCGTAGAGGGGGATGGCGGTGTCGACGTCGGCGCGGGCCGAGCCGAGCTCCAGGGTCCCGCCGACGGTGCCGGCGGTCAGCCCGGCGGCGGACTGGGTGCGTTCGCGGCCGAGGCCGTCGGCGAGCGTGCGGATATGCCCGCTCAGCGCGACGAGACGGTCGAGCCGCTGGTAGCCGTCGGAACGGCCGACCTGGCCGGCGATGGTGGCGATGCCCAGTGCCAGCGCGATGAGGATCGGCACCAGCGTCACGGCCGACAGCTTCACCGGCAGGCTCCAGTCCCGCCAGCGCACGAGCGTGCGCCAGCCGGTGGCCCACCGAGATGGCCGGGGAGTGCGTCCCAGCAGCTCCCCGACCGGCACTTGGCCTTCTCCTGCAACGGTCACGTAGGTGACTCCCTGTCCGGCGTCCTGGCACGGTCTGAGGCGTCCGTTCCCGCGAGGTACCTGCCTGCGGGGAACTCGACCCCGGCCTGACCACGTGATCGATCGCGACGTGAGGGACCCCGTCCGGCGATCCTGGTGTTCTCTGTGTCCCCAGGAACACCGGTCCGCTTCGGGAGGTCTTGCACCTGCACGTGCAGGTCGCAACCTGCGAAGTGCATGGTCGTCGAGATCAACTTTTCTTTGCCAATCGATCACTGCGGGTCGGCCGGGCCAAAGAATCGTACACCAATCCGGGTGCCGTCAATTCCGTTCAGTACACGGGTGCTGACCAGCGAAAAGTGTGCTTCCGAACGATCCGCGAGGCCGGAAAACCGCCCGTGCGTCACAAACGAGGGAATTCCGGTTACGGGTTGCGCGGATGCACAGGGTGTCCTAATCACCCGATCAGCCTACGTACGGTAGCCGCGTCGCCCGGTCGAACTACTTTCCGTGCCCCCAACGGGTGGGTCAAGCTCAAATATGTGCCCGATGTTGTGGCCTTGCCGCCCAAGCCGGTTCGATGTCGCCCGACATGGTGATTTCTTTCGAGACAGCCCCGTGAAGCGGGGGATCTTCCCCGGTCCGGGATGGCGGCACGGTATCGAAACCCGGCGCCCACGGGTAGCGAAACTACGATCTGTCACCAATTTGAGCGACAGAGCGTGGTCATCGTCCATCGTTTGCCGCAGTGGGCCGTTCGGGCGACGACCGCGCGTGACAACCCCGCTCACTATGACGAGTGAGAAAGCCGGTTCATTCCGGCCGAAACGATTTTCCGAAACACTAATACGAGGTAAAACGGAATACCGCCTCACGCCTTCGCGGAACCGGGGTCGCCTATTCAGAGCGGGTGAAGCCGTAGTTAGTATGTGCGCTCCCCGTACCGCGCCACGGATGCAAGCCCCGGAGGAACCCATGCCCGACGTCGCGCGTCCCTACGCGGCGAGCAACGCCCTGGAGGACACCGGGCAGATGCCCGCGCTGTTCGTCCGCGAGCGCCGGCCCACTCCCCCGCCGCCGCCGCGCGCCACCGGCCCGGACTTCGACCGGATCCAGCACGGCAAGGAGTTCGTCGCGCTGCGCAAGACCTTCCGCCGCTTCGTGTTCCCGATGAGCCTGCTCTTCTTCACCTGGTACATGACGTTCGTGCTGCTGGCGGCCTACGCGCACGACTTCATGAGCCGGAAGGTGTGGGGCGAGGTCAACGTCGGCATGCTGCTCGGGCTCGGCCAGTTCGCCAGCACGATCCTGATCACGATCGCCTACCTGAAGTTCGCGAACAAGCGGCTCGACCCGAAGGTCGAGGCGTTGCGCGCCTCCGTCCGGGCGGGTGAGCGATGAGCATCCCCGACAACGACCCGGTGCTGAACATCGCGGTCTTCGCGCTGTTCGTCGCCATCACCCTGTACGTGGTGTACCGCGTCAGCACGCGGAACTCGTCCACTTCGGACTACTACGCGGCGGGAAGCGCCTTCACCGGACGCCAGAACGGCATCGCCCTGTCGGGTGACTTCCTCTCGGCGGCGTCGTTCCTCGGCATCGCCGGGGCGATCGCGATCCACGGCTACGACGGCTTCCTGTACTCGATCGGGTTCCTCGTCGCGTGGATGGTCGACCTGCTGCTGATCGCGGAACTGCTGCGCAACACCGGCCGCTTCACCATGGGCGACGTGCTGAGCTTCCGGATGAAGCAGCGCCCGGTCCGCGCCGCGGCCGCGACGTCGACCCTGGTGATCTCCTTCTTCTACATGCTCGCGCAGATGGCGGGCGCCGGCGGGCTGGTGGCGCTGCTGCTGGACATCCACGGCGGGATCGGCCAGGCGCTCGTGATCGGCGTGGTCGGTGTCGTCATGGTGCTGTACGTGCTGGTCGGCGGGATGAAGGGCACCACGTGGGTGCAGATCATCAAGGCGACCATCCTGCTGCTGACCGGCGCGCTGATCACCGTGTTCCTGTTCGGCAAGTTCGGGTTCAGCTTCTCGAACCTGCTCTCGGCCGCCGCCGACAACAGCCCGCTCGGCGACGAACTGCTGGAGCCGGGCGGCTCCTACGGCAAGAGCGAGGTCACGAAGCTCGACTTCGTCTCACTGGCGCTGGCGCTGGTACTGGGCGCCGCCGCGCTCCCGCACGTGCTGATGCGCTTCTACACGGTGCCGAACTCGCGCGAGGCGCGGCGCTCGGTGGTGTGGGCGACCGCGTGCATGACGATCTTCTACCTCTGCACCCTGGTCATCGGCTTCGGCGCGGCCGCGCTGGTCGGCCCGGAGGCGATCAAGAACGCGCCCGGCGGGGAGAACTCGGCGGCGCCGCTGCTCGCGCTGAACATCGGCGGCACCCTGCTGCTCGGCATCGTGTCGGCGGTGGCGTTCGCGACCATCCTCGCCGTCGTCGCCGGGCTGACGATCACCGCCTCGGCCTCCTTCGCCCACGACGTCTACGCCAACATCTTCAAGCGCGGCAAGGCGGAACCGGCCGCGGAGGTCCGCGTCGCGCGGCTGACCGCGGTCGCCGTCGGGGCGCTCGCGATCATCGGCGGCATCCTGGCGAACGGGCAGAACATCGCGTTCCTGGTGGCGCTGGCATTCGCCGTCGCGGCGTCGGCGAACCTCTCGACGCTGCTGTACTCGCTGTTCTGGAAACGCTTCAACACCACCGGGACCCTGTGGGGCATCTACGGCGGGCTGATCGCCAGCCTGGTGCTCGTGTTCTTCTCGCCGGTGATGTCCGGCTCCGCGGACTCGATCATCTCCGGCGTCGACTTCCACTGGTTCCCGCTGAAGAATCCGGGCCTGGTGTCGATCCCGTTCTCGTTCCTCTGCGGGTTCGTGGGCACGTTCGTCGGCCGGTCGAAGGCCGATCCGGTCAAGCACGCGGAGATGGAGGTGCGGTCCCTCACCGGGATCGGCTCCTGACGCACGCGCCATGAACGGTCCGTTCCTTGCAAATTTTGCAAGGAACGGACCGTTCATTGCATCCGGAGGCCGTCCAGCACGATCGTGAGCAGCCGCTTCGTGTCCTCCTCCGAAGCCTTGCTCGCCGCCGACCCCAGCCCGTGCCCGAGTCGCAGGATGTCGACACCGGCGACGTCGGCCCGGAGCACTCCCTCGTCCTGCGCCGCCTTCACGATCGTGTCGGCCGCGGCCCGCAACCGTGCCTGGCACCAGGCGAAGACCTCGGAGCCGGCGTCGACCGACGCCTTCAGCGTCATCGCGAGCCCGTGCTTCTCGACCACGTAGATGACGTGCGTGGCCAGCCACGTCTCGAGCGCCTTCCCCGGCGGCAGCTCGTCGAGGAGGTCGTACGCCTGCTGTGCCAGCCCGTCGATCTCGTCGCGGTAGACGGCCTCGATCAGCTTGTCGCGGGTCGGGAAGTGGCGGTACAACGTGCCCGCGCCGACCCCGGCGCGTTTGGCGATGTCGTCGGCGGGCACGTCGATGCCATCGGCGGTGAACGCCTCCTTCGCCACGGCCACGATGCGCTCGTAGTTGCGCCGCGCGTCCGCACGCATGGGGCGGGCCGGATCGGCCGTGACCATCTGCACCTCCTCGGGCGACGAAAACGGAGAAGCTCTCCGAATTCACTTGCGTAAGCGGAGACTGTCTCCATATCATCGCTCACGACCTCAAGTGGAGAGTCTCTCCGCTTCATCTCGTTACGTCTTTGGAGTATTCCTTGACCGAGCGAACCCTGCGTGCCGAGCCTAGGCCGGAGACGGCCGGGTCCCCACCAACTCCGCACCGGCTGGTCCTCCCGATCATCCTGACCTGCCAGCTCATGCTCATCCTCGACGCGACGGTGATGAACGTCGCGCTCCCCCGCATCCAGTCCGAACTGGGCTTCACCGACACCGGCCTGTCCTGGGTGATGACGGCGTACAGCCTGGTCTTCGGCGGTCTGCTGCTGCTCGGCGGCCGGGCGGGCGACCTGTTCGGCCGCCGCCGGACGTTCGTCGCCGGCGCGGCCGTGTTCACCGCCGCCTCCCTGCTCGGCGGTCTCGCCGGGTCGGCGGAACTGCTGATCGCCGCCCGGGTCGCGCAGGGCGTCGGCGCCGCGCTCGCCGGGCCGAGCACGCTGGCGCTGATCACCAGCACGTTCACCGATGCCAAGGCGCGGGTGCGCGCGCTGGCGTTGTTCTCGGCGATGTCCAGCAGCGGTTTCGCGATCGGCCTGCTGCTCGGCGGGCTGCTGACCGAATGGATCTCGTGGCGCGCGGCGCTGTACATCAACGTCCCGTTCGGGCTCGCGATCGTCCTGCTCGCCACGCGGTACGTGGCCGATCCTCCCCGGCGGCGCGCCCGGCTCGACCTCCCCGGCGCGTTCTCCGGCACCCTCGGTGTCGGCTCGCTCGTGTTCGCCTTCACCCACGCCGCGTCGCACGGCTGGGGCGACACGATCACCCTCGGCAGCCTCGCCGCCGGGCTCGCCTTGCTGGCCGCGTTCCTCACCATCGAGACCAGGGTGAGCGAGCCGTTGATCCCGTTGCGCCTGTTCGCCGAACGAGACCGGGCCGCGGCCTACGTCAACTTCTTCCTCGGGCCGATGGCGATGATGTCGATGTTCTTCTTCCTGACCCAGTTCCTGCAGGACATCGCGGGTTTCGCCGCGCTGGAGACCGGTTTCGCGTTCCTGCCGATGGCGGTCTGCATGTTCCTGCTGAGCAGGCTGATCCCGAAGCTGCTCCCCCGGTTCGGGCCGAAACCGCTCGCGCTCACCGGCACCGCGCTGATGACCGGCGGGGTCGCCTGGCTGACCACGCTCACCACGGACAGCGGCTACTTCTCGCATCTGCTCGGGCCGATGCTGCTGATGGGCGTGGGCGCGGGGATGGCGTTCTCCCCGCTCAGCGTGATCATCATGGCGACCGTGCCCACCGGCGACGCGGGGGCCGCGGGCGGCGCGTTGCAGACGTTGCAGCAGGTCGGGGGCACGTTGGGACTGGCGATCCTGATCACCGTGTTCGGCGCGGTGACCCGCACGCCGTCCGGAAGCCCGGCCGAGACCACCGTCGACGGGATGACCGCGGCCTTCACCGCCGCGGCCGTGGTGACGGCGCTGTCCTTCCTGGTGGCGCTGACCTTCCGGCGCCGGGCTTAGAGCTTCGCGCCCGCCTGGACCTTGTGCGTGACCTTGCGCTCCATCACGAACGAGAAGAACGGGATGCAGCCGGCGATCAGCACGAGCAGGGTGCCCTTCATCGACCAGCGGGCCTTGATCGCGAGGTCGACCGCGAGCAGCAGGTAGATCAGGTAGAGCCCGCCGTGGACCATGGGGATCAGCTTCACGAACTGGGGAAGCTCCACGCGGAAGACGTACTGCAGCAGCATCTCGACGACCAGCCCGAGCAGGGCCACACCGGTGGCGTACGCCGCGACGCGGAACCGGATCAGCGGTCCGCCCAGCGAGACCGGGCGGGCCGGGGCGGCGTCGTCAGTTCGGGTGGTCATAGGGTCGAACCTCTCTGGGGACTTACTTGTCGCGGGCGTTGAGTTCGCGCAGGTACCTGTTGTACGCGGCGAGCTCGTCGTCCTCGGGGGGCGGCGGCACCGGGGCACGCCGCCGGGGCGCGGGCACCTCGGGCACGGCGGTCTCGGCCACCGTCTCCTGGGCGTCGGCCTCGGCGGCGCGGCGGCGGAGCTTGCGGATCCGCCAGAACATGAACGCGGGGAACAGCCCGAACAACGGCCACTGCAGGACGTAGCCGAGGTTCTGGAACGTCCCGCTGGCCGAGGAGAACCGCTCCCACTGCCACCAGGCGAGCCCGCAGCACAGCGCCAGGCTCACCAGGCAGACGCCGGCGATGCCGAGACGGCGCAGGATGACGGACGAAGCGGACACACATCGACGCTAGCACTGGGTGCGCGGCGAATCGTCGCCGACCTGGGCGTTCGGGACCTTGGTCCCGGCCGCTCCTACGCGTCCCGCGTCGGGGTCACTTGGCGGCGGCCACGGACTTCGCGTAGCCGTCCGCCAGCCCGAAGACCTTCTGCGCGTACTCGGTCGAGTTGTTGTACGACAGGATCCCCTGCCACCACCCCGAGGCGGCCGACATGTCGCGGTTGTTCACGCACAGATAGCGCGCCGCCGCCAGCGTCGCGTCGTCGATCTGCTGCGGGTCGCCGAGGCCGTCGCGGTTGCCGTCGGCGGCGTACCGGCGCCAGGTGCTGGGGATGAACTGCATCGGGCCGACCGCCCGGTCGACGGACGCGTCGCCGTCGAACTGGCCGCCGTCGGTGTCGCCGATCGCCTTCACCCCGGGCGATCCGTCGAGCGGGACGCCGATGATCGGCTTCGACGGCCGTCCGTCCTGGCCGAGGACGGCGCCGCCGTACTGGCCGTGGTTCGACTCGATCCGGCCGATGCCCGCCAGGGTCGCCCACGAGATCTTGCAGTTCGGCTGCATCTGCCGCATCGCCAGTTCGGCGTTGCCGTAGGCGAGCAGTGCCCTGGCCGGGATGCCGGTGGCCTGCGCGGCCCGCTCGGTCCAGGCGGTCAGCGGGTCCTTGCCCGGCTTCGGCTGCGCCTGCTGCGGCGAGGTCTGCTGGGTCGCACCACCCGCGAGGGTGGCGTTCACCGGGGCGACCGAACCGGGTTTGACGTCCGCCGCCTTGACCTGCAGCGCGGGGATCTCCATCGTCGTGGGGCTCGCGACCGGGGCGGACGCCTTAGTCACCAGCCAGATCCCGCCCCCGGCGAGGCCGAGCACGGCCAGCACGATCACCAGCCTGCCGAGTACGGCGGCGCCCACCCCGCGGCGTGGCGGAGCGGGCGTGGCCGGGTCGTCGACGAGCTC
The DNA here is from genome assembly GCF_003947535.1 of Amycolatopsis sp. WAC 04169. Classification (NCBI taxonomy): domain Bacteria; kingdom Bacillati; phylum Actinomycetota; class Actinomycetes; order Pseudonocardiales; family Pseudonocardiaceae; genus Amycolatopsis; species Amycolatopsis sp. WAC 04169. The sequence continues at coordinate 14,245 of NZ_QHJI01000003.1, forward strand.
GTCGTTTTCCGGGGTGGTGCGCACGAAGCGGGTCCTCCAGCGTGGGCGGCGATCACGACCGATGCTCGAACAACGAGCCCGCGCAGGTTAGCGTTACGCGGTAGCCGAGATCGCCCTTGCCACGCCGGTTCACCCGCGCGTGCGAGAAGTTCTCATCAGGCGGACTTCTGCTGCCTCGCCAGCCGCGCGACGCACCAGGCCGGGGCACTGCCGCGGCGGAGGTGCTGCAAAACGGTCATCGGGCCGAGACGACGGCTCAGGTCGGACGGGGCGAGCCCGGCCGCGCGGTAGTCGAGCGCGCGCTGGTCGAGCGGGCTGATCCCGGCGTCCCACCAGGCTTCGGCCTCGGCGACGCCGCCCACCATCTGCCACCAGCCGGCGGCCGCGACGAGCAGCTCCTGCGGGACCTCCGGGAGACGGCGGCTCATGGCGTCGAGGTAGCCGGGGTCGGCGGCCTCGACCGGCGCCCAGCGCGCCTGGCCGGACTGCTGACGCTGGCCGGGGATTCCGGGAGCCTGCCTTGGCACGTCGGCCAGCCACGCCGACGCGATGCGGTCGGCCTCCTGCTCCTCGGGGGTCTGCTCACGCTCGGCCGCCCACTGCCGGATCAACGCATCGACTCCGGGATCTCCGGTCATCCCTGCCTCCTCATGATTCCCCGACTGACAAGTCCTGACTTACTTGCCCGGCTGGAAGTTCCCGCTGCCCTGGGGCTTGCACCTGCGAAAACTCCTCGCCCAGGAGGCCGGCTCCGGCGCCTGGAGGACCAACCGATCACGCAATGTGAGCACCGTAGGGGCGCGGAGGTCTCTTCCGCCAGAGCTTCCAGGGCACGAATTCGTCGACCAGCGGGTTTTCGGGGGCAATCCACCCGGATGGTCGAGTCGTCCGACCGAAATCCGAGACGGGTGACGCTGAGTGATAACCGCAGGTGGCTGCGCACGGTGATCACCGGCGTCGCCGAGGACGCCGGTGATCACCCGGACGAGGGGTCAGGAGAAGAGGCTCCGGACGAAGGTCACGATGGCTTCGGCACCGGACCGGAGCCAGCCGAGCGCGGTGTGGACGGCATCGGCGGATTGCGTCGGCCTGCTGATCAGAAAGAAGAGCACGAGCGCGACGACGGCGATCACAACGAATTTCTTCAAGCCGGGCGACATGGCTCCATCCCATCACACCGTAGTGTCCAGACGATGACTCCGCGCGCACTGCGGACTTTGTCACCACTTTAAGGAGAATCGGGCCCCGTTGCCCACCCGTATCCGCCTGAGGGAGCGATCGATGAGCGAAAACGTTCTCGTCCACCGGGAAGGGCCGGTGACGACGATCACGCTGAACCGTCCCGCGTCCCGCAACGCGGTGGACGGGCCGACCGCGGCCGCGCTGGCGGACGCGTTCCGCGCGTTCGACACGGACGAGGAGGCCGCGGTCGCCGTCCTCACCGGTTCGGGTGACGCCTTCTGCGCCGGAGCCGATCTGAAGGCCGTCGGGACCGACCGCACCAACGCGCTCAGCCCGGCGGGTGACGGGCCGATGGGCCCGACGCGCATGGCCCTGTCGAAGCCGGTGATCGCCGCGGTCCGCGGGCACGCCGTCGCGGGCGGGCTGGAGCTGGCGCTGTGGTGCGACCTGCGGGTCGCCGACACGACGGTCGTCTTCGGCGTCTTCTGCCGCCGCTGGGGCGTGCCGCTCATCGATGGGGGTACGGTGCGCCTCCCCCGGCTGATCGGCCACTCGCGGGCGATGGACCTGATCCTCACCGGCAGGCCGGTCGACGCCGACGAGGCGCTCGCCATCGGGCTTGCGAACCGGGTCGTGCCGGACGGCGAGGCCTTGGCGGCCGCGCAAGCGCTGGCGCGCGAACTCGCCGCGTTCCCCCAGGCGTGCCTGCGCGCGGATCGCAAGTCCGCGTACGGCCAGTACGGGCTCACCGAAGACGAGGCGATGCGGGCGGAGTTCTCGAACGCGCTGATCGGCGGCGGGCTCGCCGAGGAGGCTGTCGCGGGCGCCAGCCGATTCAGTGACGGCGCGGGGCGTCACGGCAGTTTCGACGGCCCTCGACCCTAGGGTCTGTCGGATGACAGAAACCGGAGTCGCGCTCAGACCGGTGTCCGAAGCCGACCTGCCGATGCTCGAAGCGCTCACGAACGATCCACGGGCCGCGGGCCCGTTCGAGTGGCACGGCTGGCACGATCCGCATTTCCTGCGCCGCCGCTGGTCCGAGACCGGCATGCTCGCGGCGGACAACGGGATGCTGATGATCGACCTCGGCGGGCAGCGGCTCGGGTTCGTCTCGTGGCACAAGACCAGGACCGGCTCGACGTCGTACTGCTGGAACGCCGGGCTCGTGCTCATCCCCGAGGCACGCGGCCACGGCTACGGGACCGAGGCGCAGCGGCTGCTGGTCCGCTATCTCTTCGCGCACACGCAGATGAACCGGGTCGAGGCGTCGACCGAGGCCGGCAACGTCGCCGAGCAGCGCTCCCTGGCGAAGGCGGGCTTCACCCGGGAGGGTGTGCTGCGCGGCTACGGGTTCCGGGACGGGGCCTGGCGCGACCACGTCCTCTACTCAATGCTGCGGTCCGATCTCGACGCGGACTGAAGCGGGCCGATTCAGGCTAGAGCCAACTGTGCCCTTTGTACCTACTGGTCCGAAGCCCGTGACTCGCGTGATCAGACACGTAACTCGCGTGATCGGGCACGTAACTCGCGTGACTGGATGCCGCACTCGGTGTTCCGCCTCTGATCACGCGAGTTCCGGCCTCAGTCACGTGAGTTACGGCCTCAATCACGCGTGTGTCGGCGCCGGACGGGCTGAAGGCTCCCTTCGCCGCATCGGCCGCGGTGAAGGGAGCTTTCAGGTCACGCGATGGTGCCCGCGGCCCGGAGCCGTTCGATCCCGTCGGCGTCCACGCCGAGTTCGGCGAGGACCTCGGCGGTGTCGCCGCCCTTGGGGCGCGGCGGTTCCGGCGTCTCGGCCGGCGTGCGGTCGAACCGCGGCGCCGGAGCGGGCTGCAGCATGCCCCCGACGTCGACGAACGTCTTGCGCGCGACGTTGTGCGGATGCGACGGCGCCTCCTTCGGGGAGAGCACCGCCGTCAGGCACGCGTCGGTGCCCTCGGCCTTCGCCACCAGCTCGTCGCGAGTGTGCTTCGCGACGGCCTCGGCGACGATCTTGCGCAGCTTCGGCCACTCGTTCTTGTCGACGTGGACCGGCGTCTCCTCGGGGTCGAGCCCGAGGACCTTCACCAGATCGCCCCAGAACCGCATCTCGATCGCGCCGATGGCGACGTATTTGCCATCGGAGGTCTCGTAGGTGTCGTAGAACGGCGCGCCGCCGTCGAGCATGTTCTCGCCGCGCCCGCCGGACCACAGCCCGGAGTCCAGCAGTCCGTGCAGGCTGGTGGTCAGCAGCGCCGCACCGTCCACCATGGACGCGTCGACCACCTGCCCCTTGCCGGACGTCTGGCGTTCGAACAACGCCGCGAGCACACCCATCGCGAGCAGGAGGCCACCGCCGCCGAAATCGCCGACGAGGTTGAGCGGCACCACCGGCCGCTGCCCGGCGTGCCCGATCGGTTCGAGCGCGCCGGAGATGCCGATGTAGTTGATGTCGTGCCCGGCGACGGTCGCCAGCGGGCCGTCCTGGCCGTAGCCGGTCATCCGGCCGTAGACCAGCCGCGGGTTGCGGGCGTGGACCTGTTCCGGCCCGATGCCCATCCGCTCGGCGACACCGGGACGGAAACCCTCGATGAGCACGTCGGCGTCGTCGGCGAGTTTCAGCACCAGCTCGACCCCCTCGGGGGTCTTGGTGTTGATCCCGATCGACCGCCTGCCCCGGGCGAGCGGATCGTTCGGGAACCCGATGACGTCGTTGCCCGGTGTCGCCCGGTCGATCCGGACGACCTCCGCGCCGAGATCGGCGAGGATCGTGCAGGCGAACGGCGCCGGGGCGAGCCCGGCCAGTTCGACGACCTTGAGCCCGCTCAGCGGGCCGGCCTTCTTCGCCACGTCTTTCCTTCCTACGCCAACGGTTTCTACAGCGTGCGGGAGATGATTTCCTTCATGATCTCGCTGGTGCCGCCGAAGATCCGGGAGATCCGGATGTCGGCCCACGCGCGCGCGATCGGGTACTCGGTCATGTAGCCATAGCCGCCGAAGAGCTGCAGGCAGTCGTCGACGACCTTGTTGACCCGTTCGGTGGTCCACAGCTTCGCCATCGCCGCGCCCTGCACGTCGAGTTCCTTGCGCAGATGCCGTTCGATGCACTGGTCGAGGAAGGCGCGGGACACCGCGGCCTCGGTCGCGGCCTCGGCGAGCTTGAACTTGGTGTTCTGGAAGTTGTAGACCGGGCGGCCGAAGGCCTGGCGGTCCTTGGTGTAGGCGATGGTCTGGTCGATCGCGGCCTCCATCCCGGCGACCGCGGTGACGGCGATGATCAGCCGTTCCTGCGGCAGCTGCTGCATGAGCTGGATGAAGCCGAGACCTTCCTGCGCGCCGAGGAGGTTGGCGGCGGGGACGCGGACGTCGTCGAAGTTCAGCTCCGCGGTGTCCTGGCCCTTGAGGCCGATCTTGTCGAGGACACGGCCGCGGCTGAAGCCCGGCGTGTCGGTCTCGACGGCGATCAGCGAGACACCCTGCGCGCCCGCGTCCGGGTCGGTCTTCACCGCGACGACGACGAGATCGGCGTGGAAACCGTTGGTGATGAACGTCTTCGCGCCGTTGATCACGTAGTGGTCGCCGTCGCGCACCGCGCGGGTCTTGATGCTCTGCAGGTCCGAACCCGTGCCGGGTTCGGTCATCGCGACCGCGCCGACCATCTCGCCGGAGGCGAACTTCGGCAGCCACGCCTTCTTCTGCTCTTCGTTCGCGTACTCCAGGATGTAGTGCGCGACGATTCCATTGTGGACGGTCACGCCCCACGCGCTGTCACCGGACCGGGCCTGCTCCTCGTAGAGCACGGCCTCGTGGGCGAACGTGCCGCCGCCACCGCCGTACTCCTCCGGGATGGACAGTGCCAGCAGGCCGACCTCGCCCGCCTTCGTCCACAGCTCGCGGTCGACCTTCTTCTCGGCCGCCCAGCGCTCCTGGTTCGGCGCGAGTTCCTTCTGGCAGAAGGTCCGGGCGAGGTCCCGGAGGTCTTCGAGCTCCGTCGTGCTCCACGAACTCTTCTGGATCTGCAAGGGCACGGCCAACGCCTCCTGATCGGACCTGGAAAACATGACGCTTAGGATGTAAGTTCCATGCGGAATGTACATCCGTACCGAGCTGCACGTAAAGGGGGCCGGAACCGGTGAGTGTGCTCGGCAGGACCCACCGCACGCAGGCCGAGCGCCGGGAGCAGACCCGCACCGCCCTGCTCGACGCGACCATCGACTGTCTCGTCGACCTCGGCTACGCGCGCACCTCGGTGCAGGAGATCTGTGCCCGCGCCGGCGTCTCGAAGGGCGCCGTGCAGCATCACTTCTCCGCGAAGGCCGAACTCATGGCCGCGGCCGTCGAGCATCTGACGGAGAAGCTGCGCGGACGCCTCGCGAAGTCGATCTCAGCGCTCCCCGGCGGCGCCTCGGGTGTCGCGGCGGCCATCGACCTACTCTGGGAGGGCTACTCCGGCACGCTGTCCACGGCCGCCACGGAACTGTGGGTCGCGGCGCGCACCGACCCCGAACTCCGCGAGGCGATCCGCCCGGTCGACCGGGCGCTGGGCCGCTCGACCCTGGAGCACGTCACCGCGGTCGCCGGCGATCTCCCGAAGGAACGCGCGGAGATCCTCTTCTGGCTCACCGTGAACCTCACCCGCGGGCTGGCGCTGGACGCCGAACTCGGCGGTGATCCCCAGCGGCGGCGGCAATTGCTCGACGAGTGGAAGCGCGTCGCGGTCATGTTGTACGAGGACACCTCCGCGTAGCACGCGCGAAAGCGGTTGACCAGAGCACTGGTGACACTTATCTCCCCGGCCGATTCGTGGTGGAATTCCTTGCTGGCCAACAAAACCGGCGGAGGAGCCGACCATGAGCGCGCCGCAGCAGCAGCCGTACCAACCGACTGGCCCGTTCAGCGCAATCCCGCCCGCCGCCCCGCCGCGCCCGCCCGCCGACACGCGGCTTCCCCGCCTTTTCGCCGCGATGATGGGGGTTTTCGCCGGCCTGCTGGTCCTTCTCGCGACTTTTCTCCCGCAATCGACCTACGAACAGCTTTCCGACGGCAAGCCGGTGTCGAAGTTCGCCGAAACCGGCTGGACGCGGACCTTCGACATCGAACCTTCGGCGGAGGAAAAGGAGTTCTACGACAAGACCCATGTCGCCCGCTACGGCATCCCGCTGTCGGCCGCCGCGCTGACGCTGTTCGCGGGGGCCGCGGTGGGTTTCGCCGCGTACCGGCGGAGTTCGACCTCGATCGCCGCGACGACGTCGAGGACGCTGCTGGTCGCCGGCGGGGCGGGGACCGCGATCGGCGTCTGGATGCTCGGCATGGACATCTCGGCGAGCCTGAGCTTCGGACAGGACACCGGCCGCTTCGTCTCGCGGTATGGGACCGGCAGCGGTTTCTGGATCCTGCTCGCGGGCGGGCTCGTGGCGTTGCTCACCATCGCGCTGGCGGTCGTGGCCAACCGGCGTGAACCGGCGCCGCCCCGGCAAGTCCCTTATCCGGGTGCGTACCCGCCGTACGCACCCGGCGTCCCCCAGCAGCAATATCAGCAGCAACAGCAGGCCCGGCCCCAGGAGCCGCCGTCTCCCCCGACCCCGCCCGCGGGGTCCGCGTTGCAGCAGCAGGACATCCTGCGCCCGTCCCCGGACAACCCGCCCCGCACCGACAATATGTGAAACTTATTCATATCAGCGGTGGACAGTCTCCATACCGGCAGTATGCTGTACTCGTCGGTAACACCTGGGCTCTGCGTGGCGCCTCCCCCGGCTCCGCGCGGTATGGAACGGAGACGGCATGACGAGCACGACACCGGCGAGCGCGGGCCACCACACCGAAGGACCGGCCACCATCGGCGACGTCCCCGGCGCCCCGGCCGCGGCCAGGGCGGAACGGCTCGTGCGCCGGGTCGTGGGCGGTGCGGACTCCGCGCCGGTCCAGATGCGCGCGCCCTTCACCGGGCAGCCGATCGCGACCCTCCCCCAGGCCACCGACGCCGACGTCCGCGCCGTGTTCGACCAGGCGAGGGAAGCGCAGCGCGCCTGGGCCGAGCGACCGGTCGAGGACCGCCAGCGCATCCTGATCCGCCTGCACGATCTGGTCCTGAAGCGTCAGGAAGAGGCTCTCGACCTCGTGCAAATCGAGGCGGGCAAGGCCCGGATGGACGCCTTCGACGAAGTCAGCGCCACCGCGCTCGTGGCCGCCTACTACGGCAAGCACAGCGCGAAGTTCCTTTCACCGCGCCGTGCGGCCGGGCTGATCCCGGTGCTGACCAAGGTCGGCGAGATCCGGCATCCCAAGGGTGTCGTCGGGATCATCTCGCCGTGGAACTACCCGCTCGCGCTGACCGCGATGGACGTCCTGCCCGCGCTCGCGGCCGGCAACGCCGTCGTGCAGAAACCGGACAACCAGACCGCGCTTTCGGCGCTGTGGCTGCAGGAGCTCGCCGAGGAGGCCGGGCTGCCCGCCGGTGTCTGGCAGATCGTGCTCGGCCGGGGTTCGCAGATCGGCGACGCGCTGGTCGAGGAGTCGGACTACCTGTGCTTCACCGGGTCCACGCCGACAGGTAAGGGGCTCGCCGCGAAGGTGGCGGAGCGGCTGACGAGCTACTCGCTGGAACTCGGCGGCAAGAACCCGATGATCGTGCTGCCCGACGCGGACATCGCCAAGACCGCCACGGGCGCGGTGACCGCGTGCTTCTCCTCCGCTGGGCAGCTGTGCGTCTCGGTCGAGCGCATCTACGTCCACGAGTCGATCCGCGAGGAGTTCACCCGCGCCTTCGTCGCCAAGACCGCCGCGCTGCGGCTCGGTGGCGCGCTGGATTACCAGGCGCAGATGGGATCTTTGACCTCCGAGGCCCAGCTGGAGACCGTTTCGGCGCACGTCGAGGACGCCCGGTCCAAGGGCGCGAAGGTGCTCACCGGCGGCAAGGCCCGGCCCGACCTCGGCCCGCTGTTCTACGAGCCGACCGTGCTCACCGACGTCACCGAGGACGTCAAGCTGTTCGCCGAGGAGACCTTCGGGCCGGTCGTGTCGATCTACGGCTACACCGACGTCACCGACGCGATCGAACGCGCCAACGACACGAAGTTCGGGCTGAACGCGAGCGTCTGGTCGCGTAACGGCCGGGCGGGCTGGGAGGTCGCGGCGCGACTGAAGGCCGGGACCGTCAACGTCAACGAGGGCTTCGCGGCGACCTTCGGGACCGTGGGGCTGCCGATGGGCGGGATGAAGGAGTCGGGTGTCGGACGGCGCAACGGCGCCGAAGGGCTGCTCAAGTACACCGAGGCCCAGGCGATCGCGGTGCAGCGCGGGATGCCGCTGCGCCCCGGCAAGGGAATCCCGCCGAAGCTGTGGGTGCGGACCCTGAGCACGAGCCTGAAGGCCCTTCGCCGCCTCCCCCGCCGCTGACCCTCCCCCGCGTTTCGTCCTCTGAATGCGGCAGAGGACGAAACGCGATCAGGAGGAGGAAGACGGAGCGGCCAGCAGGCCTCGGTCGTAGGCGATCGCGACGGCCTCGGCCCGGCGGCTCGCGCCGAGTTTCGCCATCACGCGCGAAAGGTGGACGCTCACCGTCTTCTCGCTGATGTACAGCTCTTCGCCGACCTGCCGGTTGGTGCGACCGAGCGCGACGCGCTCCAGCACGTCCCGTTCCCGGTCGGTCAGCGGGTCGACGACGTCACGACGCGGCGCCACGGCCTCTCCGGGCAGCTCGACGCGCGCCCGGTGGCTGAGCTCCCGGACGGCTTCCCGCAGCGGGCAGGCGCCGAGCCGGTCGGCCACCGCGTGCGCGGCCAGCAGCTCCGACGCGGCGTCGGCGGTGTCGCCGTCCGAAGCCAGCAACGACTTCGCGTGCTGCAGGCGGCACATGGCCTGCTCGTACACCGCGCCGTACCCGAACGCCTCGACCGCCTTCGCCCACAACTCGGGATCCCCCGCGCCGCGCAGGCAGGCGCCGAGCGCCTCCATCCGGGCGAGCCACGCCAGTGCCTCCGGGCCCAGCGACACCGAACGCGGGATGCCGTGCTCGGCGCAGTGCCGGCCGTGGGCGAGCAGCTTCTCACCGGCTTCCACCGCGGCCTCGGCCGTCGCCAGATCGCCGCGCACCCGGGCTTCGGCGGCCTGGGCGACGGCCGCGGTGAGGCCGTGCACACTGATCCGGATCCCGCCGAGCAGCGCGGGTTCGATCTCTTCGAGCCAGTCGATCAGTTCCCGCGCCTGCCGCACCGCGCCCGCGTGGTCGCCTCGCCATGACGCGAGCTGGATCGCGGCGTCGGCCGACGCGAGCGCGATCGAGTAGTCCGCGGCCCAGTGCTGGCGCAGGCTCGGCAGGATCTTGTCCGCGTCCGCGAACCGGCCGCGGCCGACCACGAACTGCGCCCAGATCCCCAGGAAGCGTCCGGCGACGACACTCGACACCCCGCGGCCCGCGCGGCCCGCGTCGTCGTCTTCCGGCCAATCCCCGCTGACGTACCGCAGCGTGAGGTGCTTGGTCCGCAGCTCGATGCCGAACGAGCTCCAGGTCAGCCCGGTCTCCTTGGCCCGCTGGATGCCCTTGGCGTAGTACTTCAGCGCGGACCGGATCTCGGCGCGGTCGTCGTAGCTCAGCCCGAGGAAGTGCAGCGCCCGCAGCTCGCCGTTGAGGGCGCCGGAATCCCTGGCCTTCCGCTCAGCCTCGCGCAGCCGCTCCCGTGCCAGCTCGACGTCGCCCGCCGAATCGGCCAGCGTCCCGAGCGAGACCAGCGCCGCCGCCTCCGCCCCGCCCGCGCCGACGGCCCTGGCGTCGGCGACCGCGGCCAGCGCGCACTGCAGTGCCTCGTCGTGCCGGTCGATCAGCCGCAGGATCCCGGCGCGGGTGGCGAGCACCCAGGCCCGCGCGGCACTCGCCTCGGTGTGTTCGACCAGCTCCCAGGCCTTGTCGATCGCCTCGACGACCTCGTCGAGCGTGCCGTCGACCGAAAGCAGCGCCTCCGCGTGCCGTCGCCAGACCTTGGCGGCCCGCTCGTTGCCGGTGTCCGGGCCGAGGGCCTCGGTCGCGGATCGCGAATAGGCGACCGCGCGCTCCGGCTCCCCCGACGTGCTCGCGAAATACGACGCCTCGTGCAGGAGGCGGAGCTCGTCGACGTCCGACGGCCGGTCCGCCGCGGGCACGGCGTCCCAAATGGACAGTGCCTGCTCCACGTGCCGCAACGCGGAACCGGGCGCGCCCAGCTTCTCCGCCTCGTCCATCGCGCGCAGCAACGCGGCCAGCGCGGAGACGAAATCCTTGCTCTCCAGGCTGTGGTGCGCGAGCCGCGCCTGCTGGCCGCGGCCCTGTGCCCGGTCGCGGATCCGCGCCGCGTACGCCGCGTGCATGCGGACCCGCTCCCCCGGCAGCAGGTCGCCGTACACCGCTTCCTGCAACAGGGCGTGGCGGAAGGTGTAGAAACCGTTCTCGATCACCAGGACGTGATGCTGCACGGCCTCGCGCAGCGCCTCGTCGAGTTCGAGCTCGTCCAGCCCGGAGATCTCGGCGAGCGCGGCGTGCGCCACCGAATCCTTGGCGACCGAGACCACGCGCAGCACCCGGCGCGTGATCTGGGAAAGCTGTTCTACCCGGGCGAGGAGCACTTCGGCCAGCCCGGCGGGGAGGTCCCGGCAGTCCTTCGCGGACGCGAGCAGCTCCTCGACGAAGAACGGATTGCCCTCGGAGCGGGAGACGATGTCGGCGATCATGTCCTGGCCGATCGGCTCGTCGGCCAGTGCCTCGACGAAGGCGCGCGCGTCCTCGGCGCTGAACGGCTTGACCTCGACACGTTCGACCGCGCCCAGCCGGACCACCTCGGACAGCAGCGCGCGGAGCGGATGCCGCCGGTGGACGTCCTCCTCGCGATAGCTCGCCACCACCAGCAGCCGCTGGGTGCGCAGCCTCGTCAAGAGGAAGGACAGCAGGTTCCGGGTGGAACCGTCGGCCCAGTGCAGGTCCTCCAGGAGGATCACCACGGGCCGGCGCTGAGCGATGACGGTCAGCACCCCCAGTACCGCGTCGAACAGCTGGAGCTGGCCGAGGTCCTGCTCGGGCCCGAGCCGTTGCGTCGACATCCGTTCGCTCGCGGTGAGCTGACCGTCTTCGATGGCGGGATAGTCCTCCGCCTGCTGCATCTGCGGGAGCAGCCTGCCCAGCGCCGGCCGGGCCCGGACCGCGGCGGTGACCGCGGGATCGGAGGTCGTCGCCAGCGGCGCCAGCGCCTCGGCGAACGGAAGATAAGGAAGACCGCCCTCATGGACGTCGATACAGCGCCCGGTGAGCACCAGGGCGCCCGCGCCCGCGGCGTACTCGCCGAGCGCGGTCAGCAGGCGGGTCTTGCCGACGCCGGCGTCACCGGAGAGCAGCACCGCGCCGGCCTCGGCCCGTTCTGCACGGGCGAAGGCGGCGCGGAGCTGCCGCATCTCCTGTGTGCGGGCGACGATCGGGATTCCGGAGCCAAGACGGGGCACGAGGTGCATTCTTGCCTACCGGACCGACAACTTCGCCTGTGTTTTCGCCGAGAGCTTCATCGCACTCGACCTCTACCGGGTGATGTCGCCGCTGCGGGCGGGCACGTGCCGGACCTCGCGGCGCTCCTGGGCGGGCACCTGGACCTCGGCGCGCTGCGCGCGGATCCGCTTGCTCGCCCGGCGGGCCCGCTCGACCCACATGCTGCGGCCCGCTCGCTGCAGCTCTTCCCTCCGGTATTCGACCTCGGCCAGTACGCCGGTGAGGAGGGCGTCGTTCGTGTTCATCTTTTCCCCTTAGGAACTTCACTGCGTTGTTGGTAGTGAAGAGATTCGTCCTGAGGGGTGGCCTGAGGCATCGGGTGATCACCTACACCCGGACGCGATTCGACCCCTTACGCCGGCCCATCCCCTGCTCGGGGGGCGTAAGGGGTCGAGTTCGAGGGTGGCTAGCCGTGATCCGGGCCACTCGCGCGCACCGCGCCGAGCAGCCCGCGCCAAGCCTGCGGGGAGAGGCGGAAGGCACCTCCCTCAGGGTCCTTGGAGTCCCTCAGCGCGGCACCGGAACCGGTGAAGGCGACCTCGACGCAGTCGTTGCCGCCACCGCTGTGGCTGCTCTTGAACCACCGGGCCTGGGAAAGGTCATCGTTGGGCGTCATGCTCCCCACTCCTTACTTGTTTCCAGTGACTTTCCGGAAGGGCCGCCTGTTCGGCGAACCTCCCGGCGGCCTCGGCGATCACCTCGACCGAGTCGTCCGGCTTCAACGCGGCGGCACGGAGATGGTCGAACATCAACGCGTATCGCCGGACGTCCGGGGGTTCCTCCAGGTAGAGCCCGCTGGAGGTGCTGTCGACGTAGACCACGTCGGTGTCGGCCAGTTCGGGGAAGCCCATGATGAGGAACGGGCCCTCCATCCCGGGATGGGCACCCGCGCCGAACGGCACGATCTGGACGGTGACGTTCGCCCGCGCGGCCATCGTGACCATCCGGTACAGCTGTTCCGCCATCACCTCGGGCCCGTCGACCACGCGATGCAGGACCGCCTCGTCCATGACGGCCCAGTACTCCGGGGGCGAAGGATCGGTCAGCAGCTCCTGCCGCGCCATCCGCGCCGCCACCCGGCGCCTGATCTCGGCGTCCTCGGCGTCGGGCCGCATCGCCCTGATCACGGCCTTGGCGTAGCGCTCGGTCTGCAACAGGCCCGGCACCAAAAGCGCCTGGAACGCCCGCAGCGAACTCGCGTCCGCCTCCAAACCGACGAAGGTGCCGGTGAACACCTCGTTATACGCATGCCACCAGCCGCGTTTACGGGCTTCCCTCGCCAGCTGGACGAGCGCCTCCTGCTCGTCACCGGCGATGCCGTAGAGCTCCAGCATGTCGCGCGCGTCGCGCGGGGTGACGCCGACGTGCCCCGTCTCGATACGGCTGACCTTCGACGCCGAGCATTCGAGCTTCTCGCTCACCTCGTCGATGGTGAGATCGGCCGCCTCGCGCAACCGCCTCAGCTCGCTCGCCAACCTCCGGCGGCGCACGGTGGGTCCCTGACCCCTCGTCATCACGGCACCTCCACAAGCTGTCCGAGCACCAACGATCGCGACATCGCGGAGAACAGTGTTCAGGAACCCCGCACGAAGCACATCTAACCAGCCCGAGACACATTCGGTGAGATGGTCACACGGCCATTTTCACCCAGGCGTCGATTTTCATCCTGCAATTTGCAGATTGCCGTTGTAGGTTGAGCATTGTGCAACGCGGTACGCCCGCCCTCACCGGCGTCAGCGGATCCGCTCGCGGCACGGGCGCGGGGCCGCGAGCTGCACCGATGGGCTTCCGGAAGGATACCCGTCGAAGCCGGATTCACCCCCGGTGCAGGGCCGGAGCCGTCCCCCGATCGGTTCCGGCCCTCCCTTTAATTCGTAATGCTCTGGCTCCAGATGTTAATGCGTTTCGCCATTCCCTCTAAAGGGTGGACAACTCCCGCTCTCGACTGCGGAACGTCACACGACTCGGAGAAGACCTTCCTGCACGACGGTGGCGATATGCGTTCCGTCCGCGGCGAAGAACCGGCCGGTCGCCAGCCCCCGGGCACCCGACGCCGTCGGCGACGCGCTGTCGTAGAGGAACCACTCGTCGGCCCGGAACGGACGGTGGAACCAGAGCGCGTGGTCGAGGCTCGCGCCGAGCACCTTGTCGAGATCCCAATAGACGCCGTGGCGCGCGAGGACCGAGTCCAGGAGCGTCATGTCGGAGGCGTAGGTCAGGACGCAGACGTGCAGCAACTGCTCGTCCGGGAGCTTGCCGTCGGCCCGCATCCAGACCTGGTTCCTGGCGGGCCGGTCGCCCGTCTTCCTGGTGACCCACGGCGGATCGTTGACGTACCGCAGGTCGATCGGACGCGGCCGGTCGAGATGGCCCATGAAGTACCCCTCGGCGCGTTCCTGCAGGGTCGGCAGCGAGTCGGGGGCCGGGACGTCCGGCATGGCCTCGGAATGCTCGATGCCGCCCTCGTCCTTCTGGAACGAGGCCGACAGGGAGAAGATCGCCTTGCCGTGCTGGATGCCCACGACGCGGCGGGTGGTGAACGAGCGGCCGTCGCGGATGCGGTCGACCTCGTAGACGATCGGGACGCTCGGGTCGCCGCCGCGGATGAAGTACGCGTGCAGCGAGTGGACCTTCCGCTCCTCGGGGACCGTGCGGCCGGCGGCGACCAGCGCCTGCCCCGCGACCTGCCCGCCGAACACCCGCACCGGCGAGTGGGCGGGCGAGACGCCGCGGAAGATGTTCTCTTCGATCTTCTCCAAGTCCAGCAGCGCGACCAGCCGGTCGAGCACGGGCTGTCCGCCCACCCCGCCGGCGTTGTCGAAACCGGCCGCGGCTTCCCTGGCCATCTCAGTCATGTCCTGAACTTTAGGCCGTGCGGGTGCTCGGAGCCCCCGTGAGGCGGGACGTTTGTCGCGAAGGCCACCTTCGGGACACCTGGGACGCTAGGAACGGTCCTTTCCTTGCGAAATTTGCCAGGAAAGGACCGTTCCTAGCACGCGCCGGCGGGCCGAAGGGGCCTTTCACCGCATGGCATGTGGCGAAAGGCCCCTTCGCCGCACGGACGGGACACCTCGAACGCTATGAAGGACCCTCTCCTGGCAAATTTCGCCAGGAAAGGGTCCTTCATAGCGTCGGCAGGGAGGGTCAGGCGTGGTCGTCCTCGCCCAGGCGGTGCACCCGGATGAGGTTGGTCGACCCGACGGTCCCGGGCGGCGAACCGGCCACGATGACCACCAGGTCACCCTTGGCGTACTTGCCCATTTCGAGCATCGCGTGGTCGACCTGCTGGATCATCTGGTCGGTCGAGCCCACCTTCGGCACGATCCGCGTCGTGGTGCCCCAGGTCATCGCAAGCTGGCTGCGGACGCTCTCCTCCGGCGTGAACGCCAGCAGCGGCAGCCGCGTGTGCAGCCGCGCGAGCCGCCGGACGGTGTCACCGGACTGGGTGAAGGCGACCAGGGCCTTGGCGTTCAGCCGCTCCCCGATGTCACGGGCCGCGTAGGAGATGACGCCGCGCTTGGTGCGCGGGACGTGCGACAGCGGCGGCACGACCGGCGAGTCGGTCTCGACGGCTTCGATGATCCGGCCCATGGTCTTGACCACGTCGATGGCGTAGCGGCCCACGCTGGTCTCACCCGAGAGCATGAGCGCGTCCGCGCCGTCGAGCACCGCGTTGGCGACGTCCGAGGCCTCGGCGCGGGTCGGGCGGGAGCTGTTGATCATCGACTCGAGCATCTGCGTCGCGACGATGACGGGCTTCGCGTTCTCGCGGGCGATCTGAATGGTGCGCTTCTGCACCAGCGGGACCTGCTCCAGCGGGAGTTCGACGCCGAGGTCGCCGCGGGCGATCATCACCGCGTCGAAGGCGAGCACGATGGCTTCGAGGTTGTAGACCGCTTCGGGCTTCTCGATCTTCGCGACCACCGGGAGGCGGCCCTTGCCGACGCGGTCCATCACCTGGTGGACCAGGTCGATGTCGGCGGGCGAGCGGACGAACGACAGCGCGATGAAGTCCACGCCGAGTTCCAGCGCGAACTCGAGGTCTTCGATGTCCTTTTCGGACAGCGCCGGCACGGAGACGTCCATACCCGGCAGGGAGACGCCCTTGTTGTTGCTGACGGGGCCGCCTTCGGTGACCTCGCAGACGACGTCCGGTCCGTCGACCTCCTTGACCACGAGGCCGACCTTGCCGTCGTCCACGAGGAGACGGTCGCCGGGCTTCGCGTCGTCGGCGAGTCCCTTGTAGGTGGTCGAGACGCGGTCGTGCGTACCGGCCACGTCCTCGACGGTGATGCGCACGATGTCGCCGTTGTGCCACTCGACCGGCCCGCCCGCGAAGGTGCCGAGACGGATCTTCGGCCCCTGGAGGTCGGCGAGGATGCCCACCGCGCGGCCCGATTCGGCGGCGGCGGTGCGGATGAGGTCGTAGACCTGCTTGTGGTCGCTGTGCGTCCCGTGGCTGAAGTTCATCCTCGCGACGTCCATCCCGGCGTCGACGAGTTGCCGCATCTTCTCCGGCGTAGCGGTCGCGGGGCCCAGGGTACAAACGATCTTCGCGCGTCGGCTCACGTTCGCACAGCGTAGTCCCTCATCGTGGCTACGTCTGTACCGATACCGAAAGTTCAAGAAAAGTGTCAGTTGACCTGGGCGACGAGGAAACCGCCGAACCCGGTTCGGCGGTTATCGACGCGGCTTCTCGCTCGGCCCGACGCGATCCCGCGCCCATTCGTTGAACGCGCGGACCTGCCGCCACGCCTTGCGCACCCGGTCGAGGGCGCCGCGTTCGTGCAGGACGTCGTCCGGCTCCCAGCCGCGGACGGCGTACACGGAGCGGTACTTCAGCAGGTCGATGCGGGGATGGTCTTCGGCGAAGCCGCGCGGCTTCGACTTGAGCCTGTCCCCCTTGACCTCCCAGCCCGCCTTCTCCAGCTTCGCGAGGATCTTGGCGAGCTCGGCGCCCCGGAGTTCCGTGTCGACGGCCTTGCGGAAGCGGGCGAGCTGATCGGACTCGAAGTGGAAGCAGCCGCCGCCGACGCGCAGCCCGGCCGGGCCGACCTCGACGTAGTACGCGCCGCCGCCGCGGCCCTGCTCGATCACCGCGCCGCAGTGGGTCTTGTACGGCGTCTTGTCCTTGGCGAACCGGACGTCGCGATACGGGCGGAAGACCTTGCCCTCGCCGAAGCCGTCGCCGAACTCCGGGACGAGTTCGGCGAGCAGCGCCTCCATCGGCGCGCGCACGTCGGCCTTGTAGGTGGCGAGGTTCGCGTCCCAGTAGGACTTGGAGTTGTCCGCCTCGAGACCGTCGTAGAAGTCGATGGCGTACTCGCCGAAACCCTCGAAACCCATGGGGTGACCGTAATCCTCGCCACCGGCGGAAGCGCGTGAAGGGGGCCTTCACGCGCTTCCGCCGGAGAGCCTTACTTGGCCAGGGCGGTGATCAGTTCGCCGTCGGCCGTGTCACCGGACAGCTCCCAGAAGAAGGCACCGCCGAGACCCTGGTTCTTGGCGTAGGTGACCTTGCCGCCGATGGTCGCCGGGGTGTCGTAGCTCCACCAGTCGCTGCCGCACTTGGCGTACGCGGTGCCCGCCACGGTGCCGGTGGCCGGGCAGGTGGTCTTCAGGACCTTGTAATCCTGGATACCCGGCTCGGTGCCCGCCGCCGGACCGGTCGCCGTGCCGCCCGGGGCCTCCTGGGTGACACCGGTCCAGCCGCGGCCGTAGAAGCCGATGCCCAGCAGCAGCTTGTTCGCCGGGACACCCTTGGCCTTGAGCTTCTGGATCGCGGCGTCGGAGTGGAAGCCGGCGGTCGGGATGCCCTCGTAGCCGGTCAGCGGCGAATGCGGGGCCGTCGGGCCCTGCGCGGCCCAGGCGCCGAAGTAGTCGTAGGTCATGACGTTGTACCAGTCGAAGTACTGCGCCGCGCCGCCGTAGTCCGCGGCGTCGATCTTGCCGCCGTCGGTACCGTCCGCGGTGATCGCGGCGGTGACCAGTTTCGAGCCGAACTTCTCCCGCAGGGCCTGCGCGAGGTTCTTGATCGCGGCCGGGCCGCTGGTGTCACACGAGAGCCCGCAGGCGTTCGGGTACTCCCAGTCGATGTCGATACCGTCGAAGACACCGGCCCAGCGCGGGTCGTTGACGAGGTTGTAGCAGGACTCCGCGAACTTGGCGGGGTTCTTGGCGGCCTCGCCGAACCCGCCGGACCAGGTCCAGCCGCCGAACGACCACAGCACCTTGAGGTTCGGGTACTTGGCCTTGAGCTTCTTCAGCTGGTTGAAGTTCCCGCGCAGCGCGCCGGTGTCCCAGCTGTCGGCGACGCCGTCCACACTGCCCGCGGCGTCGTAGAACTTGCTGGTCGCCGCCTCGGCGTCACCGATCGCGCAGCCACCGTTCGTCACGTTGCCGAACGAGTAGTTGATATGCGTCAGCTTGCTCGCCGAACCCGACGTGTCGATGTTCTTCACATGGTAGTTCCGCTGGTAGACGCCCCATTCGGCGAAGTACCCGAGTACCTTGCCGACCGAGGCGTCCGGCGTTTCCGGTGCGGCCGAGGCCTGCTGCGCCGGCGCGGCGACGGCCAGCGCGCCGAGCGCGACGGCCGCGGCACCCAGGACCGCGGTGAGCCTTTTCGAACGGGGCATGCGTTCTCCCTTCACGGTCACCAGGGGTGACGAGAGGACTGCGGCGGGACACGCACAAGCTAAGTGGACTAGACCACTCCGTCAATGGTTCAGACCAAGACTTTCGGATGGACATTTTCGAACATTCCTTGACGGAAATATGCCGCACGGGGCACATTTCCCGGATGATGCAGACCTTCGAGATCCTCGCCGAACCGCGGCGGAGGACCATCCTCGACCTCTTGCGCGGCGGCGAGAAATCGGTCAACGAGCTGGTCGAGGTGCTCGAATTGAGCCAACCGGCCGTATCGAAGCACCTGCGCGTCCTACGCGAGGCCGGTCTGGTCACCGTCCGCGTCGCCGCCCAGCGCCGCTGCTACCGGCTCCGCCCGGAACCGCTCGCGGAGGTCGACGCGTGGCTCGCGCCGTACCGCCGGTTCTGGGAAGGACGGATCGACGCGCTCGAACGGCACCTCGACGACGACAGTCAGTGAATAGGTAACGGCTCGAACGCGATGCCGCGGTCGGCCGCGCGCCGCGTCCCCCAGTCGTAGAGCGCCTGGAGTGCGGGGCGTAACCGCTCCCCTTCCTCGCTCAGCCGGTACTCGACGTGCGGCACCCGGCCCTCGCGGCTCTCCCGGAGCACGAGGCCGTCCGCCTCCAGCTCGCGCAGGTGCTGGGTCAGCATCTTCTCGCTGACGCCCGGCATCCGCCGCCGGAGTTCGCCGTAGCGGTGCACGCCCTCTTTGAGATGCGCCAGGATCACCGGCTTCCACTTGCCGCCGATGACGTCGACCGCGAGCTCGACCGCGCAGTGGTACCGCTTCATCGCCGCTCCCCTTGGCACGCACCGGAAAGTAAGCGGTTGTCCCCGGCGATCCGGGGTGGTTGCCTTTGCCGGACCGGAAGATCGTCGCCGCTGGGAGGACCTTACGTGACCGGGACACCGACGTTGTACGAATGGGCAGGCGGGCTGGACGCCCTGCGCAGGCTGACCACTGTCTTCTACGGCCACGTGCTGAAGGACCCGTTGCTGGAGCCGGTCTTCCGCCACATGGACCCCGGCCATCCCGAGCACGTCGCGGTCTGGCTGGCCGAGGTGTTCGGCGGGCCGGAGACCTACAGCGGCGAACACGGCGGGCACCGGCACATGGTCGGACGGCATCTGGGCCGGGCCATCACCGAGGAACAGCGCCGCCGCTGGGTGAACCTGCTCTTCGACGCCGCCGACGAAGCCGGGCTCCCGGCCGATCCCGAGTTCCGCTCCGCGTTCGCCGCGTACGTCGAATGGGGCAGCAGGCTCGCGGTGATGTTCTCGCAACCGGGCCGCGAGGTCACCGTTCCCGAGCCCATGCCGAAATGGGACTGGGGCAACCGGCCGCCCTGGCAGCCGCCGTCGGACTGAAGGCGTTCATAGTGGGGCGGTCGTGAAAGGAGGCCGCCGTGATCCGGGTGGACGGCCGGACCCTGCGCTGCGCGGACGTCGTGACCGCCGCGAGCACCGAGGGCCCGCTGGGCATCGACGTTTCGATCGCCGCGCTGCGCGGCGCCGAAAGCGCGTGGAAGCTCGCCGAAGAACTGAGCACGCGCAGGATCGTCTACGGCCGCACCACCGGCGTCGGCGCCAACAAAGAGGACCCGGTCGGCGAGGGCGAGTCGCCGGATCACGGGCTGCGGCTGTTGCGCAGTCACGCGGGCGGCAGCGGCGACGTCATGTCCCCCGGCCAGACCAGGGCGATGATGCTCATCCGGCTCAACCAGCTGCTGGCCGGGCGCGCCGGGCTCAGCCCCGTGCTGATCGGGGCGCTCGCCGACGCGGTGAGGACGGGGGCGCTGCCGCTCGTGCACCGGCTCGGCGCGATCGGCACCGGCGACCTCGCGCCGCTCGCGGAGACCGCGCTCGCCCTCACCGGCGAACGGCCGTGGCTGACCGGCGGGGTGCCCCCGGTGCCGGTGCAGGCGGGTGACGCGCTCGCGTTCATGAGCAGCAACGCCGCGACGCTGGCCGAGGCGACCCTCGCCGCGATGCGGCTCGACACGCTGACGCGGGCGAGTCACGTCGTCGCGGCACTGACCTACATCGCGCTCGACGGGAATCCGGAGGCGTACGCGACCCCCGTGCACGAGGCGCGTCCGCACGCCGGGCAGGTCGCGTGCGCGGCGGAGATGCGGCGGCTGCTCGGGATGGAGGGCACGCCCAAACCCGGCAGGCGGATCCAGGACCCGTTCGGGCTCCGCGCCTTCCCGCAGGTGCAGGGGCCCGCGCTGGACGCGATCCACTACCTGCGCGACGTCCTCGCGGTGGAGATCAACGCCAGCACCGAGAACCCGATGATCTCGACGGTGCACCAGGACGCCTATCACCACGCGCATTTCCACACCGCGTACGTCTCGACCGCGCTCGACCAGGTGCGCGCGACCGTCCATCAGGTCGCCGAGCTGTCGGTGGCCCGGCTGGGTGATCTGGTGGAGCCGGAGTTCACCGGGTTGCGGCCGTTCCTGGCGGCCGGGCCGTCGGGCAGCTCGGGCGTGATGATCCTGGAGTACGTCGCGCACGACGCGCTCACCGAACTGCGGCAGGCCGCGCTCCCGGCGACGCTGGGCACGGCCGTCGTCTCACGCGGGATCGAGGACCACGCGAGCTTCTCCACCCAGGCCGCGCGGGCGGCGACCGCGGCCGGGGCGGCGTACCAGCAGGTGCTGGCGTGCGAACTGGTCGCGGCCGTCCGGGCACTGCGGATGCGCAAGGCCGAACTCGTCTCCCTGCCCGCGCGCGACGCCTACGAGACCGCTGCGGCCGTGCTCGACCCGAGCGTCGAAGACCGGCCGCTGACCGACGACATCGCCCGCGCCGTGTCCCTTTTGGACACCTTCGCCCGCGTCTGAACCCCGCGTTTCGTCCTCTGGATGCGGTAGTTGGGGATGCCAACTACCGCATCCAGAGGACGAAACGCGGGAGGTCAACAGCAGCAACCGCGGCGCGCGAGGGAGCGGAGCCGGGCATTCACCGGCGCCGGCCGGTTCGCGGCGGCCTCGACGGCGTCGAGCATCCGCCGCCGCTCCGCCCTGTCGAGCACCCGGCCGCGGGTGATCACCGTGTCGATCTTCGCGACGTTGCGGATGTCCGCGGCCGGGTCCGCGTCCAGCAGCACGAGGTCCGCCTCCTTCCCCACCGCGACCGTGCCCGACGTCCCTTCCCGGCCGAGGAACCTCGCCGCGTCGGCCGTGACGGTCTTCAGCGCCCGCACCGGCGAGAGCCCGGCTTCGACCAGGAACGCGAGCTCCTCGTGCAGCCCGCTGCCGGGGAAGGTGTACGGATTGAGGCAGTCGGTGCCGCCGATGAGCCCGACACCCGCGTCGTGCGCGACGCCGACCAGCCGCAGCGTCTCCCGGTAGTACCGCTCCTGGAGGGCGATGTCCGCCGGGGTCTTCGGCGCGAAGCGTTCGATGCCGACGGCCCAGCTCTCGCGCACGTCCGCGGGGACGTACTTCAGCCGCGGGTCGCGCTGGTGGGTCTCGGCGGGCTGCGTGACGACCCGGTTGATCGTCAGCGTCGGCGAGTGCCAGGTGCCGTTGCACCGCAGCCGCTCGAAGTAGGCCCGCGCCGCGCCGCGGTCGTACGTGGTGACCGACTCGAACTCCAGCCGCCGCGCCAGGTTGAAGAAGTCCCGCGGCGCCGCGGGGTCGTAGGGCGTCGCCTTCAGCCTGGCCAGGATCTCGTCGCGCCGGGACGAGCAGTGGATGGACACCCCGAAGAAATGCTCCAGGCTGTGCTGGCCGAGGTCGCTCACCTGGAGGTGCGACAGCTTGTACGGCCAATGCCCGGAGAACCGCAGGCCCTGGGCACGGGCCTCGTCCGCGATCGCGCGCACGGCCTCGGGTGCGAGGTAGGAGTAGATCTTGACGAGCTCGGCGCCCGCGGACTTCTCGGCACGGACGGCGGCCCGCGCTTCGGCCTCCGTCGACACCTGGAGCACCGGCGGCCCCAGGAGCGTGACCGGCCCGTCGACGATCCCGCTCGCCAGCACGACACGCGGGCCGAGCAGCTCGCCGCGTTCGATCTTGGCCTTCGTGGCACGGTTTTCCGCGTACCCCCACATCTCGCGGACACCCGTGACGCCGTGCACCAGATGCAGCGGCGGGACGATCTCCTCGAGGTCCGCGCCGTGGGTGTGCATGTCCCACAGTCCCGGGATGAGGTACTTGCCGCGGCCGTCGATCACCCGCGCGCCGCCGGTTTCCGGGACCGGACCGGAGCCGACCCAGGCGATCCGGTCGCCGACGAGCACGACCGAGACGTCACGCCGGGGCGCCGAACCCGTGCCGTCGATCAGCGTGACGTGGGTGATGACGACGATCGCGCCGGTTTCCGCGGCGGCCGTGCCGGGCAGCAACCCGGCGAGCGCCACCCCGGTCCCGCCCGCGGCCAGCCACCTCAGGAACTCGCGTCTGCTGGATCCCATGCGCACCGCCGCCCTTCCACCCCTGATCCCCCAGGTGGCCGATTCAACTCGCCGCGATGGCGGGGCCGCAAGAAAAGCGAAGGCCCCTTACCCGAGGTCAGCACAAAGTAAGGGGCCTTCTCCTGAAACAGGGCTCAGCCGAAGAAGACCTCGGCCTCTTCGTACCGCTCGACCGGGACGGTCTTCAGTTCGGCGGTCGCCTCGGCGAGCTTGACGCGGACGATGTCCGTGCCGCGCAGCGCCACCATCACGCCGAAGTCGCCGTCGGCCACGGCGTCGACGGCGTTGAGCCCGAACCGGGTGGCGAGCACGCGGTCGTACGCCGTCGGAGTGCCGCCGCGCTGGACGTGCCCGAGCACGACCGCACGCGACTCCTTGCCGGTGCGGGCGGCGATCTCGTCGGCCAGCCAGGTGCCGATGCCGCCGAGCCGGACGTGCCCGAAGGCGTCCTTCTCCCCGGTCAGCAGCTTCTCCTCGCCGCCCTCGGGCAGCGCGCCCTCGGCGACCACGATGATCGGCGCGTACTCCTTCTCGAAGCGGCGCTCGACCCACGAGACGACCTGGTCGACGCTGAAGTGCCGCTCCGGCACCAGGATCACGCTCGCGCCGCCGGCGAGGCCCGAGTGCAGCGCGATCCAGCCCGCGTGCCGCCCCATGACCTCGACGACCAGCGCGCGGTGGTGCGACTCGGCCGTGGTGTGCAACCGGTCGATGGCCTCGGTGGCGATCGAGACGGCCGTGTCGAAGCCGAAGGTGTAGTCGGTGGCGCCGAGGTCGTTGTCGATCGTCTTGGGCACCCCGACGACGCCGACGCCGTCGTCCGTGAGCCGCTTCGCGACGCCGAGGGTGTCCTCGCCGCCGATGGCGATCAGCGCGTCGACCTGCTGCTCGGCGAGCACGGACTTGATCTTGTCGACGCCGCCGTCGACCTTGTACGGGTTGGTCCGCGACGAGCGCAGGATCGTGCCGCCGCGGGTCAGGATGTCCTCGACGTCGTTCAGGCCGAGCGGGCGGCTGTCCCCGGTGAGGGGACCGTTCCAGCCGTTGCGGAACCCGACGATGTCCCAGCCGTGCACCTCGATGCCCTTGCGCACCACACCGCGGATCACCGCGTTGAGCCCCGGGCAGTCCCCACCGCCGGTCAGCACACCGACACGCATCAGAAGCCTCCGTCTTGTGTTCCGTAGAGATGACAGTCACATGTCCCGACGCCAGCGTAGCGGCAGTTCTCTGGATCGGTGCAGGGCGGACCACCTCGGGAATCGGTACGCGCGGCGGATGTGCTAGCTTGGCGTCGTGCAGCGCTATTTCTGGTTTACGAAGCCGGCCCCGGGTGGGCACGGCGGCGTGAACCTGCGCTGACCTCCACCCCGAGCCGGATTTCCCACCGGCTCGGCGAGTTCCCGCGGGTCGGTATCCCTTTCGAAAGGAACCAGACCCGCGATGTCTCCCTCCGCTGACACCCTGATCGCCCTCGACGGGCACCGCACGGCGGCCATCAGCCCGCTGCTGTCGCCCGCGATGCTGCGGCACGAACATCCGATGACGGCGGAAATCGCCGATACCGTCCTAGCCGGGCGGGCCTCGGCCGTCGACATCCTCGACGGCCGGAACGACCGGCTCCTCGTCGTCGTCGGGCCCTGCTCGGTGCACGACGCGGACGCCGCGCTCGACTACGCCCGCCGCCTCGCCGCGAAGGCCGAAGAACACCGCCGCGACCTGCACATCGTCATGCGCGTCTACTTCGAGAAGCCGCGGACCACGCTCGGCTGGAAGGGCCTCATCAACGACCCCGGTCTCGACGGCACCTACGAGGTCAACCAGGGCCTCCGGATGGCGCGCAAACTGCTGCTCGACATCTCCGCGCTCGGCCTGCCGGTGGGCTGCGAATTCCTCGACCCGATCACCCCGCAGTTCATCTCCGACACCGTGACCTGGGGTTCCATCGGCGCGCGGACCGCGGCGAGCCAGGTGCACCGGCAGCTGTGCAGCGCGCTGTCGATGCCGGTCGGGATCAAGAATTCGACCGAGGGCGATGTCCAGGTCGCCGTCGACGCCACCCGCGCGGCCGGCGCGAGCCACGTCTTCGCCGGGATCAACCCCGACGGCCTCGCCGCTTTGATCACCACGGCGGGCAACGAGGACTGCCACGTCATCCTGCGCGGCAGCTCCGCGGGCCCGAACTACGACCCCGCGACGGTGGCCGACACGCTGGCGCGGCTGGCGAAGTCGGGGCTGCCGGAACGCGTGATCATCGACGCGAGCCACGGCAACAGCGCGAAGGACCACGTGCGGCAGGCTTCGGTCGTGCGCGAGCTCGCCGGGCGGATCGGGGCCGGTGAGCGGGGTATCGCGGGGCTGATGCTGGAGAGCTTCCTGGTGGAGGGGCGCCAGGACCTGACGCTGGGGTCGGCCGCTTCGCTGACGTACGGGCAGTCGATCACGGACGCCTGCCTCGGGTGGGAGACGACGGCGGAGCTGCTGGACACCCTCGCCGAGGCGGTCGACTCACGCCGCTGAGTGCCCTCGCGAACGCTAGGAACGGTCCTTTCCTCGCAAATTTTGCAAGGAAAGGACCGTTCATTGCGTTCCAGGGGCGGGCCGCCTCCCCGAAGGCCCGGCACAGCGCCAGGTGTCATGAAAGGGCCGTTCAGGACACAAAACGTCCTGAACGGCCCTTTCATGACATCCGGACCGGACAGGCCTACCGGTGCCAGTAGGACTCGATGATCTGCCACCGCTGGTAGTTGTGCCGCGCGTCCGCCAGCGCGTCGTGCTGGTCGTCCGGGGCCGACGGCAGCTTCGGCTTGCCCGCGTCCTCCCAGCGTTGCCGCAGGTCACGGGTGAAACGCGGCAGCTGGCGCGGCAGCGCGGGCATCGGCCCCCACAGCTGCGCCAGCGCGACGTGGTCGTAGGCGGCGAACCAGGCCCACAGTTCGATCCCGCCGGGCGGTTTGCCGAAGAACTCGAGCAGGTCCGTGCGGATCTTTTCGCGGCTGCGCCACGCCGGGTCGGCGGGCGACGGGAGTTTCGGGAGCACGTTGTCGCGGACCCAGGGGCCGGCCTTGCCGGGATCGAAATCGGTCGAGACCGCGTAGAACTCGCGGCCTCTTTCGTCCACGACACCGATCGACACCAGATCGATGGTCACGCCGTCCTCAATGAATTCGGTGTCGTAGAAAAAGCGCACCGGAGAACCCTAGTGGGCCCTCAGCCGACCTTGGTGTCCGGGATACGGGCGACGTCCTGGGCGGAGGGCTGCGCGGGCACCTTGGGGCGGACTCCCGCCTCCTCGGCAGCGAGCAGTTCCTTCGCCTTGGCGGCGTAGATGTCGACGTACTCCTGGCCGGAGAGTTCCATGAGCGCGTACATGATCTCGTCGGTGATGGACCGCTCGATGAAGCGGTCGCCGGCGAGGCCCTCGTAGCGCGAGAAGTCGAGCGGCTTGCCGAAGCGGATCTCGAGGCGGCGCGGCCACCACATCTTCGAGCCGATCGGGTTGACCTTGTCGGTGCCGATCATGGCGACCGGGACCACGACGCCGCCGGATTCGAGCGCGATCCGCGCGACGCCGGTCTTGCCCTTGTACAGGCGGCCGTCCGGAGAGCGGGTGCCTTCGGGGTAGATGCCGAGGAGGTGTCCTTCGCGGACCAGCCGGGTCGCGGTGTCGAGCGCGGCCTGCGCGGCGTTGCCGCCGGAGCGGTCGATCGGGAACTGGCCGACGCCGGTGAAGAACCACTTCTTCAGCAGGCCCTTGAAGCCCTTTTCGGTGAAGTACTCCGATTTGGCCGGGAAGGTCACCTTGCGCTTGACGCGCAGCGGCATGAAGAAGGAGTCG
Organism: Amycolatopsis sp. WAC 04169; assembly: GCF_003947535.1. Classification (NCBI taxonomy): domain Bacteria; kingdom Bacillati; phylum Actinomycetota; class Actinomycetes; order Pseudonocardiales; family Pseudonocardiaceae; genus Amycolatopsis; species Amycolatopsis sp. WAC 04169. The sequence goes on from NZ_QHJI01000003.1 coordinate 40,825, forward strand.
GCCACCGCGAGGTGGTTGCCCGCGAGGATCGCGCCGCCGTCGTCGGGGATGTTCTCCGCGCCGACGACTTTGGTGGGCCACAGCGCCTTGAGCAGTGGCCCGATAAACACGTGTTTCATGAGCCAGTACAGCACTGCGAAAACTCCTCCTAGCAGCTCAACCCCTGCGCCCGATGGTCAAGACTACGAATCGCGCACCTCAGGCACAACGAAGTCCACCCGGTTACCCGCACCCAGCGACGGATCTCACACCCGATCCGGCCCGATTCCGGCAGTGGCCGGGGCCCCACAAGCCGCTCCGGTCGTGCGAACATAGTAGACCTACCCAGCTCTCACGGAAGGCGATCGCATGGCCGTCCTCGCCGGCGCGGAACCGTTCGCTCACACCGGTTCGACCGAAGCAGGGTTCCTGCTGTGCCACGGATTCACCGGCACTCCCGCGAGTATGCGGCCGTGGGGCGACCATCTGGCCGAAGCCGGTTACACGGTGCGCTGCCCGCTGCTCCCCGGGCACGGGACCCGGTGGCAGGACATGAACCGGACCGGCTGGGAGGACTGGTACGGCGCGGTCCGCGAAGAGCTGCTGGCGCTCTTCGCGACCTGCGACACGGTGTTCGTCGCCGGGATGTCGATGGGCGGGACGCTGACGCTGCGGCTGGCCGAGGAGTTCGGCGACCGGATCGCCGGCATCGTGCTGGTGAACCCGTCGGTCATGACGCTGCGCTGGGACGCCAAGCTGCTGCCCGTCCTCTCGCGGGTCCTGCCCTCGGTCCCGGGCGTGGCCAACGACATCGCGAAGCCCGGCGAGACCGAGCTGGCTTACTCGCGGACGCCTGTGCGCGCCGCGGCCAGCCTGGCGAAGCTGTGGAAACTCACCCGCGCGGATCTGCGCAAGGTGACCCAGCCGGTGCTCCTGCTCCACTCGGCCGTCGACCACATCGTGGAGCCGGTCAACTCCCAGGTGATCCTGGACGGGATCGGCAGCGACGACGTGACCGAGGTGGTGCTGGAGAACAGCTTCCACGTCGCCACGCAAGACCACGACGCGGGCCTGATCTTCACGCGTACGGTGGACTTCGCCCGGTCCGTGCGCCGGGCGGGACAGGTGGACGCCGGATGAGCAGAGGCAAGGACGGGCCGGAGGACGTCGACGCGACGTTCGCCGAGATCGTGGCCGACCTCCGTGCGGAGGGCGTCGGCCTCTTCCCGGAAGACGACCTGGAGAAACCGGCCGGGAAGACGGCGGAGAAGCCCGCCGAGAAGGCACCCCGCCCCGAGCCGTCGGACGCCGAACCCGAACCGGGCTGGCGCGGCGGCGGCACCAGCTGGGACAAGACCCTCTTCGAGGACGACCCGGCCGGGCCGGGCGACGACGAGGGCCACTTCGTGCCGCCCGAGCCGCCGCCCCTGCCGCGTCCGCGCAAGGGCGCGTTCATCGTCCTGCTGTTCTTCCTGCTCGGCCTGCTGCTGCTGATCGCGCCCACCCTGATCGGCATGGGCACCCGGCTCGGCACGCCGCTCGGGATCCTCGCCCTCGCGACCGCGATCGCCCTGCTCCTGCTGCGGGTGCGCCAGGGGCCGCCGCCCGGCGCGGATCCGCACAACGGCGCCCAGGTCTGATCTGCCGGACAATTCGGAAGATGAAGATCGACTTCACTCCCTCGCGCCGGTCGACGGTCGGCGCGGAATGGGAACTCGCCCTCGTCGACCGGCGGACCGGTGAGCTCTCGTCGGTCGCGGAACAGGTGCTCGACGCCGTCCGGCCCGACGGCCGGGAGGAGCATCCGAAGATCAAGCAGGAACTGCTGCTCAACACCATCGAGGTGATCAGCGGGATCTGCGACACGATCGCCGAGGTCAAGGCCGATCTGAACGACTCGCTGGACGTGGTGCATTCGGTGCTGGACCCGCTGGGCGTCGAGCTGTTCTCCGCCGGGTCGCATCCGTTCTCGACCTGGTACCAGCAGAAGGTCACCGACAAGGAGCGCTACGCCAAGCTCATCGACCGGACCCAGTGGTGGGGACGGCAGATGCTGATCTACGGCGTCCACGTGCACGTCGGCGTCGACCACCGGGACAAGGCCCTGCCGATCCTCGACGCCCTGCTCAAGTACGCGCCGCATCTGCAAGCGCTTTCGGCGTCTTCGCCGTACTGGGGCGCGGAGGACACCGGGTACGCGTCGAACCGCGCGCTGATGTTCCAGCAGCTGCCGACGGCCGGGCTGCCGTTCCAGTTCCGGAAGTGGACCGAGCTGGAGAGCTACGTCGACGACATGTTCACCACGGGCGTGATCGACCATTTCTCCGAGATCCGCTGGGACATCCGGCCCGCGCCGCATTTCGGGACGGTCGAGATGCGGGTGTGCGACGGGCTGCCGACGCTGGAGGAGGTCGGCGCGATCTCCGCGCTGACCCAATGCCTGGTCGACGACTTCAGCGCGCGCCTCGACGACGGCGAGATCCTGCCGACGCTGCCGCCGTGGCACGTCCAGGAGAACAAGTGGCGCGCGGCGCGGTACGGCGTCGACGCGATCGTCATCCTCGACGCGGCGGGCAACGAGCGGCTCGTCACCGACGACACCTACGACCTGCTGAACCGGCTCGAACCGGTGGCCCGGCGCCTGGACTGCGCCGACGAGCTGCGGTCGGTGGAGACCATCCTGGCCTACGGGCCCAGCTACCTGCGTCAGCGCGCGGTGGCGAAGCAGTACAACGGCAGCCTGCGCGCCGTCGTCGCTTCGCTCATCGCGGAGATGCGGGACGGGAAGATCGCGCGTCCCTGACCAGGACCGCATTCAGAGGACTAAATGCGGGAGTCGAGGTGTCCCAAAAGGGTGCCGGGGCCGAAGGTCGAAGCGCCCAGGGCCTCGACGCGGGAACGCAGCTCCCGGTCGGCGGTCACCACGACGACGTGGTCGTCCGGGCCCGCGGCGCGGGCTTCACGCGTGACGGCGACGATCGTGTCGTCGCCTTCGCCGTCGGCCTCGACGACCTCGACACCCGGCACCGGCTCGACTCCCCGCGCCTTGCCCTCGACGACCAGCACGACCTTCGGCCACCACGACCATCCGCCGCCCCCGGGCAGGGCCGGATCGGCGAGCCCGGTCTCGGACAGGCTCACGAGCTTGTCCCGCAACCGTTCCGCGGCGCCGCGCCGGTCACGCCACCAGCCGTCCGGCCGCGATCCGACGACGTTCGCGCCGTCGACCACCAGTACCAGCCCGCGATCCAAGTGTTCCCTCAATCCCGGCCACGCCGCCGCGAAGTCGCGATGCAGCCGGAAGTCCGCGACCTCGCCCGCGCGTACCCATCGCAGTTCCGCGCTCTCCGCGCTCTTCACCCTGGCCGAAAGCGGGCCGATCGGCGCGGCGAGCACCGTGGTGTAGCGCCAGTTCCCGTGGTCGACGTGCGACGCGGCCAGCGGCCGGACCCGGGCGGGCGGGATGTCGGCCTCCTCGTGCGCCTCGCGGGTGGCCGCCTCGCGCGGGCTCTCCCCCGCCTCGACGGCGCCACCGGGCAGCGCCCAGGTGCGTCCATGGTGGACCCACCAGGCCCGCCGCTGCAGCAGGACCCCGCGTGCGGGATCGGACAGCAGCAAGCCGGCCGCGCCGTTCAAGCCCCAGTGAAGATGCCCGAAGTCGCACTTCACGAAGCCGTTGCCGTCCTGCCGGGTCACCGCTTCAGCGTGTCACACCGATCTCGGCACCGGGAGCCTTCGCCGCGTCGGCGGCGAGGGCGGCGGCACCGACGATCGCCGAATCGTCGCCGTGGTGCGCGGCCCGGATGCGTGCCAGCGGACGGTGCCCGGCGCCGGTGATCTTGTCCGCGTAGTGCTCGCGGGCCTCGTCGAGGAACAGCGGAGCCGATTCGGACACGCCGCCGCCGATCACGATGAGCTCGGGATCGAAGACGTCGGCGACCAGCGCCAGCCCCTCGGCGAGCCACTTCGCCAGTTCGGTCATCGCGCGCTGGGCGATCGGGTCGCCGTCGCGGGCGGCCCCGGCGACCCGGCGGCCGGTGACCGAGCCGGGGTCTCCCCTGGTCTCGCGCGCGAGCACGGTCGAGCGGCCGGGATGCCGGGCGAGCAGTTCCACCGCCGTCGCGGCCAGCGCCGTCCCGCTGCAGTACCGCTCCCAGCAGCCGTATTTCCCGCACGGGCAGGGCCTGCCGCCGGGGACGACGGTCAGGTGCCCGAGTTCGGGTGCGACGCCGTACGCGCCCCGGTAGATCTTGCCGTCGAGCAGGAGTCCCGCGCCGATCCCGGTGCCGAGGGCGATCAGCGCGGCGACATGAGCGCCGCGGGCGGCTCCGAAGCGGTATTCGCCGACCGCGGCGGCGTTCACGTCGTGTTCCAGGGTCACCGGCAGGCCGACCCGCTTTTCGATGCGCTCGGCGACCGGCGCGGCACGCCAGGACAGATGCGGCGCGAACATCACCGTCCGCCGGTCCTTCGCGACGAACCCGGCGACCGCGAGCCCGACGCCGGACACGTCGTGCCGGTTGCGGAGGTCTTCGACGACCCCGGCGATGGCGTCTTCGAGCGCGTCCTCCCCGCTGGGCGTCCCGACCCTGGCGGTGTCCATCAGCGAGCCGTGCTCGTCCACCACGCCGGCGCGCACACTCGTGCCCCCGACGTCCACCCCTACCGTCAGCAACTCAGTTCTCCCGGTCCGGCTGCCAAGCGTCGCGCCTGGTCACCGTGATGTGCTGGACCCGCGAAGCTCCCATCGGCTCATCTTCGGCCGCGGGCTCCTTCCGCGCAGGCTGGAACCCCGGCATGTGTACGCCTGCCTCGGGTTCCCACCGATCGGCGAGCACCGCCCGCAGCAACGCGACGAGCTGCGCGGCCTGCTCCATCAGGCGGGCCACGAACTCGGGCCGTTCGCCGCGGAAGACCCCGACGATCGCGCAGAGCGGGCACCACCCGTCGGCGTCGTGGTCGGTGCAGCCGTGCCCGGCGGAGATCAGGCCCTCCAGCCACGGCGCGGCGTGCTCGACGACCAGTTCGACCAGGAGCCGGATCTCTTCGGCCAGTTCGAGCGGCTTCGATCCGGTGTACTCGTTGTTCTCGCTCACCCGGGTCCCCGGTTCCCGGCCAGGCTCACGACCAGGCCGTGCGCGTCGGATTCCGCACCGGTGATCCGGCACGGGCGCAACATCTCCGGCAGCGCGATCAGCCGCCGGAAACCGTCCACGGTGACGGCGAGATCATCGTCCACTCTGGCCAGGTCCACTTCGGAATCGAGGTGCAGGGGCACCGCGATGCGCAGCTCGTAGCCGCCGTCCGATTCGGACACCTGCAGCAGCGGGGTCACCCCTTTTTCGTTCCCTGCCAAGGGATCCAGCCCTTGGTAAAGCTCGTACGCGATTTCCTGCAGGGCTTCGAGCCCCACCGGCTCGACGGCACGATGCTCGACGGGTTTCACCTGTCCCGGCCCGAAACCGGCGTCGGCGAGTTCGGTGAGGACGGCGTTCTGCTGGGTGCGCCGGGTCCGCATCCACGTGGCCGCGGCGCCGCGCCAGAACCCGGGCGCGGGCATGAGCCGGTTGACGATCAGGCCGTCGACCAGGATTCCGCGCAGGGCAAGGGAACTGAGCGTGCGGCGGGCTTCGGCGACGACGACGCGCTCCGGCGTCAGCACGAGCCGCACGGTGGTGGTGGCCGGATCGGTCAGCAGCGCGCGCAGCGACTCCAGATGCGCGCCGAGCCGCCGCACCGCGGCCGCCGTCCGCCGCGCGCCCGGTTTGAACATCCTCGACAGGTAGCCGGAGACGGCTTCGGGCAAGGCCAGCAGGCGCAGCGTTTCCGCGGTCGGTCCACAGTCGACGACGACCGTCTCCCAGGGACCGTGCTCGGCGAGACGCTGGACCTCGGTGAGGGCGAGGAGTTCGTCGACGCCGGGCACCACGGTGAGTTCCTCGGCGTCGAGCGAGTCGAGGCCCACTCCCGCGAGCGCGGTCTGCAGTTCCCGCCGGAGTTCGCGCCAGGTGCTGTCCACGAGGCCGCGGGTGTCGATCTGGGCGGCGTGGAGCAGCGTGTCCACTTCGGACGGTTCACCGCCGAGCGGGCGGCCGAAGGCGTCACCGAGGGAATGCGCCGGGTCGGTCGAGACCACGAGCGTCTTCCTGCCCCGCCCGGCCAGTGCCGCCGCCGTCGCCGCGGCCAGCGTGGTCTTGCCGACACCCCCCTTGCCGGTGAACAGCAGGATCCGCATGCCTACCCTTCGACTCAGGATGCTTCAGCGCGCTTCTTGAGCTCCTTGAGCGCGGTGTCCATGACCATCTTCTCGGCCTTGCGGCGCAGCAGCCCGATCATCGGCAGCGCCAGCTCGACGGACAGCGTATACGTGACCTTGGTGCGCCCGGCGCCCAGCGCTTCGAGGGCGTAACGGCCGTTCTGGGCCTTCTGCATCTGGCCCTTGACCAGGTGCCAGCTGACTCCGTGGCCGTCGGCGTCCCAGTCGTACTCGAGGGTGTAGACGTCCTTGATGGGTCCGGCGTCGAGGGTGAGTTTCACCTGTTTGGCGCGGCCGTCGGCGTCCTCGCCGAGCACCTCGGTCTCCCGGACGGCCTTGGCCCATTCCGGGTACGCGGGAAAGTCGGCGATGACGGCCATGACCCGCTCGGGCTCGGCGTCGACCTCGATGGATTGCGTGGACTGCTCGGCCATGAACGCAGCCTAGCCGGAGCCGAGGGTCACCAGCGCAGCACGTACGGCTGTGCGGTCTCTTTGAAGTGACCGACGTTACGGCATTCGGTCCTGCCGAGCCTCGTCCTCGGGGTCAGCGGCTGGTGGACGTGCCCGAAGACCGACCAGCGCGGCCGCTGCTCGCGGATGAGGTCCACCAGCGCCGCCGAGCCGATCTCGGACCGCCGCGCGATCACGTCGTAGGTCAGTTCCGGGACGGCGGGCGGGATGTGGGTGCACAGGACGTCGACGTTCTCCAGCCCGGCGACCGCGGCGTCGTACTCCTCGCGGGTGCGCAGGTACGGCCGCCAGAAGCCGTTGCGGCGCGGGACCACGTTCGGCGGGAGCAGCGCGCCGCCGATGAACCCCAGCCGCAGGCCGCCGAACTCGGCGACCTCGCCGTCGAGGACGGTGATGCCGTCGCCGGCGAACTCCGGCCACAGCGAGGGGTCGTCGACGTTGCCGGGGGTCGCGAACGTCGGCGCGGTCAGCGCGCCGAACAGGACGCCGTACTGGTCGTGGATCGCCTCGCCGACGGCGGCGGCCGGATCGGCCAAAGTGGCCCACAACGATCGCGAGAAGGCAACGGTCTCATCACGAGTGCCCTCACGCCGCAGGCGCGCGAACTCGCCGACCTTCTCGGCGCCGAACAGCGCGCCCATGATGCCCTTGTCGTGCTCGCGGTAGTCGACGAAGTCCAGCAGGTCGCCCAGGACGATCAGCGCGTCGGCGCCGTCACCCGCGCGTTTGAGCGCGTCGGCGTTGCCGTGCACGTCCGACACCACGTGAACCCGCATGCTCTCCCCTACTCGGCCCGGGGGCCGACCCCGGGCTCCCGCCCGTCCTCCAGGACCTCTTTGAGCCCGAGCGCGATCGCCTTGGCGGCACGGGCACGGCGGTCGAACTCGCGGCGCAATTCCCGTGGTGCCAGGCCGATCGGCTCCCCGTCGGGACCGGCGGGGGTGGCGCGCAGGAAGTAGTGCAGCAAGGTGCCGTCGAGCACCGGCTCGAGCCAGACCTCCATCGTACCGATCAAGGCACCGCGCACGGTCCAGCGCAATCCCTGGTCCCCGCGGTCGGTGTAGACCTCCAGGACGAGGTCCGGCCAATAACGTGACCAAGATCGCGGATCCGCGAAAGCGGCGGCCACGGTGGAGGGCGGGACCACGAGGAAGGTCTCGTCGACGATGTCGAGAGCTGGCGGCGCCTGGTTCACAGCGGCAGAATGTCATGCCCTGGGTATGGCCGATTCGTCAGCATGGTCTTAAGGTGCACGGCACGCTAAGTTGACTGGCGGGTAACACCGGTCACACCACTTGCACGCGAACACGGAGGTTCCTCGTGCGCGAATACAGCGCCCCCGCCGCCACTCCGGTGACCGACGACGAAAATCTCGCCGACGTCGTCTGGGCGAACGCCGAGCGGTTCTCCGATGTGGTGAGTTTCCGCCGTCAGGTCGACGGTACCTGGTTGGACGTCACCGCCAAAGACTTCGCCGCCCAGGTTCTGGCCGTGGCCAAGGGAATGGCACAGGCGGGCATCGCTCCGGGCGACCGGGTCGGGCTCATGTCGAAGACCCGCTACGAATGGACCCTGATCGACTTCGCGATCTGGGCCGCCGGCGCGGTCACCGTCCCGATCTACGACACCTCGTCGGCCGAGCAGGTCCACTGGATCCTCTCGGATTCGGCCGCGAAGGCCGTCTTCGTCGAGACCGACGAGCACGTCGCGACCCTGGAAACCGTCAAGGGCCGCCTCGACGCGCTGGAGCACACCTGGCAGATCGAAGCGGGTGCCGTCGACCAGCTCACCGAGCAGGGCGCCGACCTCGGCGACGACGATCTGCATGAGCGCCGCCGCACGGTGAAGGCCGGCGACCTGGCCACGATCGTGTACACCTCGGGCACGACCGGCCGCCCCAAGGGCGTCGAGCTGACCCACCGGAACCTCCTCGCCGAGATCCGTGCCGACATCGCCGCGTTCCCGCAGCTGATGGAGCAGGGCAACTCGCTGCTGGTGTTCCTGCCGCTCGCGCACGTCCTCGCGCGCGCCATCGCGGTGACCGCGCTCAGCGCGCGCGTGACCCTCGGGCACACGTCGGACGTCAAGAACCTCGTCGCCGACCTCGGCACCTTCCGGCCGACGTTCGTCGTCGCCGTGCCGCGCGTGTTCGAGAAGGTCTACAACGGCGCGAAGCAGAAGGCGCACGGCGACGGCAAGGGCAAGATCTTCGACGCCGCCGAAGCCACCGCGGTCGCCTACAGCCAGGCGCAGGACACCGGCGGCGCCGGGCTGGGCCTGAAGGTCAAGCACGCGCTGTTCGACAAGCTGGTGTTCAGCAAGCTCCGCGCGGCCCTCGGCGGCCGGTGCGTCGCAGCGGTGTCCGGTGGTGCCCCGCTCGGCGTGCGGCTGGCGCACTTCTTCCGCGGCATCGGTGTCCCGGTGTTCGAGGGTTACGGCCTGACCGAGACCTCCGCGGCGGCCTGCGTCGGCACCCAGACCGGGTTCCGCGTCGGCACGGTGGGCCGCCCGGTCGCCGGCACTTCGGTCCGGATCGCCGAAGACGGCGAGATCCTGCTGAAGGGCGACGTCGTGTTCGGCGGCTACTTCAACAACGCCGAAGCGACCGCCGAAGCGCTGGAGGACGGCTGGTTCCACACCGGCGACCTCGGCGAGCTGGACGACGACGGCTTCTTGAAGATCACCGGGCGCAAGAAGGAGATCATCGTCACCGCGGGCGGCAAGAACGTCGCTCCGTCCGGGCTCGAGGACACCATCAAGGCCAGCCCGCTGGTCAGCCAGGCGATGGTCGTCGGCGACCAGCGGCCGTTCATCGGCGCGCTGATCACCATCGACGAGGAGTACTTCCCGTCGTGGAAGTCGCAGCACGGCAAGCCTTCCGACGCGTCGGTGTCCGATCTGGCCGACGACGCCGAACTGCGCGCCGAGATCCAGACGGCCGTGGACCAGGCCAACAGCGCGGTGTCGCAGGCCGAGGCGATCAAGAAGTTCACGATCCTCTCGAAGGACTTCACCGAGGCGGGCGGGGAGATCACGCCGAGCCTGAAGCTGAAGCGCAACATCGTGAACAAGAACTACGCGACCGACATCGAGGCCCTCTACAAGAAGTAGCCTTTCGCGCGTGAAGGCCCCCTTTCCTCGGCTGAGCCGAGGGAAGGGGGCCTTCACGTACTTCCGGCTACCAGTTCTGGTAAGTCCCGGTCTGCGGTCCGTTCGCGTTCGCGTCCTTCACGAGACCCCGGAAGCCGGCACCACCCTTGTTGCACAGCGACTGCGTGTTGACCGAGACGCCGGTGGCGTTGGCGCGCTGCACATCGTCGTCGATGAGCATGCCGCCGCTGACCACCTGCAGGATCACCTCGTCACCGATGCGCATGCTCTTGCCCTGCGCGTGGATGCACCCGTTGTCGTTGTTGCGCCACAGGTACACCTGCCTGCCGAACGAGCTCGCATAGCCCACCTGCGTGTACGTGGCGGCGTGTGCGGCCGGCGCGCTCACCACGGCCAGCCCCGTCACCGCGAAGGTGGCGAGCAGGAGCGCACGAACCTTGTTGTACATCATTGACCCCCAGGAGTGATTTGGTCGGTACGCCGCGTACCGTACTGATGATCGACAAGCATCACCTGGGAATCTCGCGACGTATGACCGGCATCACAGTGGTGGTTCACCCGGTGATCTTCGCGTCCCATTCGATATGGTGCCGATAAAGCCAGTTCCGGTCCCGATCGGACGTCGTGCTCGCAGACACCGCCGCGCTGCTGGCCACCAACTGCTCCACCCGCGCCCGCCGCAGCCGCTCGTAGGCCGCGAAAGCCGTTGGCGCGTCAGGAAGATCCCGCAAGCACTGGGCCAGCACGACACTGTCCTCCAGCGCCATCGACGCCCCCTGCCCGGCTGCGGGCGACGCCGCGTGCGCCGCGTCGCCGACGAGCACCATCGACTCGGTGAACCACACCGGTGTCGAGGGCACGTCGTAGGAATGTCCGCCGAAGACCTCGTCCCCGGTGGACTGGATGATTTCCGCGGCGGGCAACGGTTCCCCGTCGAAAGCGGCGAAAGCGGCCGCGCGCCATTCGGCCGGGGTCAGGCCGGAGCGCACGCCTTCGGCCGTGGGAAGCCGCGCGAACCAGTACGTCGAGCCGTCGGGAGTGCTGGTGTAGCCGAAGTAGGCGTGCAGGCTCTGGATCATCCGATAGAGGGAAGGCGCCTGCGGGATGCTCGTGTCGGTCGTGTAGCCGTAGACGACGTCGAGGCCCGTCGAGCGCGGCGGCGGGCAGTCCGGGTCGATGATCGTCCGGACGACCGACCGCAGGCCGTCGGCGCCGATGAGGATGTCGCCCTCGGCCACGGAACCGTCCTCGAACCGGGCGATCCCCGGCGACGCGGAAACCAGCCGCTTCCCGCGTTCGAAGGTGATCCCGCGCGAGATCACCTCCTCCTGCAACGCGCGGTAAAGCGCCGCCCGCTTCATCGTGCGCGGCCCGGCAAGGCCGTCGATGTCGAAGGAACGCCGATCGACGGTCCGCCCGTCCGGCGTCACGAGTTCCAGACCCCCCGCGCCGAACGAAATGTCGATCACCGGTGCCTCGGCGCCGATCGCGCGCAGGGCGTCCATGCCGTTGTGCATGATCGTCAGGAACGCGCCCGCGTCCTCGCCGCCGGACGGGTACGCCTCGTGGACGCTCGCCTCGATCCCGGCCCGGCGCAACGCCATCGCGGTCACCGTGCCGGAGATGCCGCCGCCGATGATCACTGCCTTCACCGCGAACCCCCTGTCGTGTCGCCGGTCCTCGACGGTACCGGGAAACGGCGACACGACAGAGGGAGATCACGCGCCGCCGCTGGCGACGATGTCGCCGTTGACGCCCTTGGGGAAGAACCCGCCCTCCTTCACCGCGCCCGGGTTCAGGTAGACGACGTTCAGCACGCGGTCGGCGCCGCGGCCGAAGCAGATGCCGTTCTGGTCGGTCGGCACGATGTTGGCCTGGTTGCCGAGCAGGACACCCTGGTCGTCGTCACCGGGGCCGTCGAGGGCGTCGCGCGCGTTGGAGATCTTGGCGGCCGCGTCGCCGAGTTCCCGGTCGAACAGCGCGGTCCGGATGGTGGCGGCGTGGTAGGCCTCGGCAGCCAGGATGCCCGCGGCCGCGTCCAGGAACGTCTTGTTGGTGATCAGCGGGGCGGCGCCCTTGTAGGCCGTCACGCCGACGTCCTCGAACAGGAACGCCGCCAGCAGGAAGTTCTTCTCGCTGGCGAACGGGTCGAACTGCTGGTACTCGCTGACCAGCCCGGCGGCGCGAGCGGCGGCCGTGAAGCTGTTCTTCAGGTCGATCTCGGGCCGCGACACCGCGGCCTCGCCGAGCGCCCCGCGCAGGAACTTGACGTGCGCGACCTCGTCGCCCGCGATCTCCTTCGCGAACTGGTGCAGCGCCTTGTCGTGGAACATCACCTTCTTGCCGCCGGAGACACCGCCCTGGGTGCCGGCGCCGCCGGTGAGGTCGTCCGGCAGCCCGCGGCCGTGGACGGCGAAGGAGTAGAACTCGGCTTCGAGGTACTCCAGGTTGAGCGCGAAGTTGAGCACGGCGGCGTCGCTGGGCGCACCCGCGGCGGCAGCGGCGGCGTCACCCGTGGCCGAAGCCGACGAAGTGGCCTGGACCCCGAGGTAGGTCGCGCCGACCACACCGAGCCCCGCCGCGCCCGCGGCCTTCAGGAACCGGCGGCGATCCGTGCGGTTCTCCGCGCTGCGGGAGATCAGGGTACGAACGAAGGGCTTTCCGAACACGAGTGGTTCCTCTCGTCTTTGCGGTGCACACCCACCCACTCGGACGTTCGGAACCACCCGTGACCCGGATTGGAGAAGATCTCGAACTTATTTCTTCGTCGCCGCGGCAAGGCGAACGCAGACCGCGAGACCGCGGATGGCCTCTTCCACCTCGGCCAGCTCGGGGTACGTCGGCGCGATGCGGATGACGGCGTCCTCGGGGTCGTCGCCGTACGGGTGGGTCGCGCCGGCCGGGGTCAGGGCGATCCCCGCCTCCTTGGCCAGCCGCACGACCTCCTTGGCGGTCCCGGACGGCACGGTCAGCGAGATGAAGTACCCGCCGGTCGGCTTGGTCCAGGACGCGAGGCCCGATTCGCCCAGTTCCTTGGTGAGGATCTCGTCGACGGCCGCGAACTTCGGCCCGATGAGCTCGGCGTGCTTGCGCATGTGCTCGCGGACGCCGTCCTCGTCGCGCAGGAACTGCGCGTGGCGGAGCTGGTTGACCTTGTCCGGGCCGATGGTCCGCTTGCCGATGAGGCCGGTCCACCAGGCCAGGTTCGCCTCGGACGCGCCGAAGAAGCCGACACCGCCACCCGCGTAGGTGACCTTCGAGGTGGAGCCGAAGACGAACACGCGGTCGGCGTTGCCCGCCTCGGTGGCCAGCGCGAGCAGGTCGGCCAGCGGCGCCTCGTCCTCGGTGAGGTGGTGCACGGCGTAGGCGTTGTCCCAGAAGATCCGGAAGTCCGGGGCGGCCGTGGTCATCGTCGCCAGGCGGCGCACGGTGTCGTCACTGTAGGTGACACCGGTCGGGTTGCTGTACTTCGGCACGCACCAGATGCCCTTGACCGCGGCGTCCTCGGCGACGAGCCGCTCGACGACCTCCATGTCCGGGCCGGTCTCGGTCAGCGGCACCTGGATCAGCTCGATCCCGAAGCGCTCGGCCAGCGCGAAGTGGCGGTCGTAGCCCGGCACGGGGCACAGGAACTTGACGCTCGGCTCGTCGGCCCAGCGGCGCTCGGCGCCCGGGAGCTTGCTGAGGAAGGCCTGCACGATCGAGTCGTGCATGAGCTCCAGGCTGGAGTTCCCCGCGGCCAGCAGCTGCTCGGCCGGGACCTGCAGCGGCCCGGCGAAGATGCGGCGGAGCTCGGGCAGGCCCTTGAGGCCGCCGTAGTTGCGGACGTCCGTGCCGTCCTCGGCCTTGCGCACGTCTCCGGGGAGGGCGAGCAGCCCGTCGGCGAGGTCCAGCTGGCGAGGGGACGGCTTGCCGCGGGTGATGTCCAGGGAGAGGCCACGGTCGACGAGGGCCGCGTAGTCGCGGCGGGCGCTCTCGACATCGACAGGTGCAGTGGTCATGCCTAACGCTAAACCCGGCGGCGGTCCGGCGTGAGACGAGGGTGGCCCTAGGCCCGCGCGCACATGATCCGATAACGGTTCCGGCGCGTTTTTCAGCAATCGTAACGAGGCCTAATCCCCTATTGATCTCGCCATCGTTCCCGCATTCTCGATAGCACGAGGAAAAGGGGAGAAAATGGGTGCGAAGAAGTGGTTGACGGCGACCTTGGCGGCGGGCGCGCTGGTCTCTTGCGCGGTACCGAATCAGGGAACCGCGCTGCCCGCCGTCACGGTGGCCGTTCCCCCGAACACGATCGTGGTCCAGCCGCCCGCGGTGGCGGCGCCGCCGCGGACGGTTTATGTCACCCCCGCGGTTCCCGTGGCGCAAACGGTGATCGCCTTCTACGACGCGATCAACCGGCGTGATTTCCTCACCGCGTGGAATCTCGGTGGGCAACGGCTGGCGAAAGGCGGCACTTATGCCTCGTGGTCCAGTGGATACGCGACGACTTCGTGGGCCGGCGTCACCGTGCGGAGCGTGAGCGGGAACACCGTGTACGTCGACCTTTCGGCCCGGCAGACCGACGGTTCACTCCGCACTTTTTCCGGTTCTTACACCGTTTCCGACGGGGTGATCACCGGAGCGAAGATGAAACGCCTCTCCTAGAGCGGGACGAGCTGGGAGATCTTCCACCGGCCGTCGATCCGCACCGCCGTGACCGAGAGCTGGGACACCGAAGACTGCGGGGCGCCACCGCCCGCGGTGAGCGTCTGCTGGTCGAGGAACAGCAGCACCTCGGCCTGGTCGCCGCGCAGGGAGCGGACGCCCAGCGACCGCACCGTCGTCGTGCGCACCAGCTTCCCTTCCTCCGCCCGCTTCCGGGCCGACGCGAACTGGTCCCGGTACTGCCCGGTCGCCTCGCCGGTCAGCACGTCGGCGGCGGCCCGCTCGGTGCGCGCGAGGTTGCTGTAGTCGTAGGAGAACACGGCCTTCACCCCGGCGCCGACCTGGTCCGCGACCTCGGCCGTGGCGGCCTGGTCCACCAGCGCCGCGTTGCCGTCCGAACCCAGCGAGGACGCCTGGAGGCCGAACCACACCGCGCAGCCGGTGGCCACCACGATGATCGCGAGCAGGATCCGCGGGACGCGTCCGGTCATGAGCCCGCCGCCTGGACCGCGCCGACCTTCCAGCCGTCCTCGACGCGCTGGTAGTCCACGGTCAGCCGGCTCACCTTCGGCACGGCCGACCCGCCGCCGGTGCTGACCCGCACGTCCAGCACGGCCATCAGCCGTGCCGTCCCGGCGACGGCGTCGAGTTCGGTGACCGCGGCCTGCTTGAGCTTCGCGGTGGCGACGGTCTTGCTCGCGGTCGCCCGGTCGATCTGGATCTGCCGGTCGCCGGTGAGGTCCTTCCCGAGCCGTCCGGTGGTGACGCCGAGCCAGCGGTCGACGTCCTTCGCGCCGCTGCGGTAGTCGATCGTGTTGAGCACCTCCAGCTGGCCGGACGCGGCGGCGAGGACGGCCTCACGCTCGCGGCCCCTGGCCAGGCCGTCGTCGCCCGCGGCGCGCCACCACGACCAGCCGAACCAGGCGGCCGCGAGGACCGCCAGCGCGGCCACGACGGTGAGGGCGCGGGTGAGCATCACTTCCCGCCCAGCAACGCGCCGAGTCCGCCGGGCGCGGATCCGGTGAGCAGGCTCAGCACACCCGGCAGCTGGGCGGATTCCGCCGCCTGCGGGGTCTGCTTCGGCCGCTCCGGGACCGCCGGCGGCTTCCCGGCGTACGGGGCGTTCTGCGAGCCTCGCACACCTGTGGGGCTTCCTGGCGGCTCGGCGCAGTACGCCTGGGTGTTCACCGGTGCCTCGGTGGTGTCGTTGGCGGGACGCTGTTTCGTGCCCTCGTAGCCCTTCGTGCACGAGACCGGGTCGAAGAAGTTGAACACGACGCCGAGGTGGCCGGTGCCGTCCGGCGACGTCGAACGCGAGAACGCCGAGATGATCGGGTACGCCACGAGGAGTTCCTCGATGGCGTCGGTGCGGGCGGAGGTGATCTGGGCGGTCGTGAGCGTGTTCGCGAACAGCACCCCGAGGTCGGTCCCGGACACCGCGAGCACGTCGCTGATCTGGCGGCTCAGCTTCGGCGCCTCGTCGATCACGCGCCGCAGATCCGGGTCGGAGGTCTTCAGCTGCGCGGCGATCGTCTTGAGCCCGCTGGAGAACTGGGTGATGTTGTCCGCCTGCCGCCGCTGCGTGTCCAGCACCGTCCGCGAGTTGGCGAGCAGGCCCTGGGTGTCGGGCAGGTACTGCGTCGCGGTCGCGGTGAGCGAACCGGTGCTGTTCAGCAGCTGCCGCAGATCCGGGCCGGCGTTCGCGAACGCCTCGTAGGTCTCGTCGACGACGGTCCGCAACGATTCCGGCTTCACACTCGACACCAGTTTGTCCAAATTGGACAGCACGGTGTCCGGCGCGAGCGGGATCGAGGTCTTGTCACGTTTGATGACCGAACCTTCGGCCAGGTAGGGCCCGTTTTCGTGCATGGGCAGCAGATCGACGTATTGCTCCCCCACCGCCGACCGGTTCGCGACCGCGGCCTTGGTGTCGGCGGGGATCTTCGGCGCACCCGACTCGATGTCGAGGCCGAGGTCGATGCCGTGTTCGGTGAGCGTCATCGACGCGACCTTGCCGACCGCGACGCCGCGGTAGGACACCTCGGCGTTGACGAAGATCCCGCCGGAGTCCACGAGCTGCGCGGTGACCAGGTAGCCGCGGGTGCCGAAGAGCCGGTCCAGCCCGGCGTAGTTGCCGCCCGCGTAGACGACCGAAACCACCGCGATGACGACGAACACCGCCAGCTGGATCCTGATCTTGCGCGTGATCACCGGCCACCTCCCAGCAGCGGCCCGAGGATCCCGCCGAGCACGCCGCCCAGCACGTCCCCTTGCGCGGCCGGAGGCGCTTGCGGGAGCTCACCGGGCAACGGCAGCACCGGCGGGGCGGCACCGCCAGAGAACGGGATCGCGCCAGGTGTGCCGGTGCCCTGAGTGCCCGGCAGCTGGATGATCGGCTGCGACGAGTTGTTCATGTTCTCCAGGAAGGTGTCCAGGTTCAGGTCGATCTTGGCCTCGACGTTCGCGTAGTCGCCCTTGATCACGTTGCCCGCGTAGTCCGGGAACGGATACGTGAGCAGGATCCGCAGCGCCGTCGGCAGGTCCTGGCCCGCCTCGGTCAGCTTCTTCAGCGTGGGCTGCAACGCGCGCAGGTTCGCGACCAGCGTGTCCTTGCTCGCCTTGATCGTCTCGGTCGCGACGCCGGAAAGGGTGTTCAGCGACTGCAGCATGCCGACGAGCTGATCCCGTTGCTCGGTCACGACCTTGAGCCCCGGCGAGAGGTTGTCGAGCGCGTTCGTGAGGTTCTGCGTCTGGCCGGTCAGGGTCTTGGACAGCCGGTCGAGACCGTCGATGGCGCGCAGGATCTCGCCCTTGTGCCCGTCGAGTTCGGTGGCCAGCTTGTCCACGCGGGACAGCAGGGAGCGGACCTCGGCCTCGTTGCCGGTGAGCGCTTCGTTGAGTTCATGGCTGATCTTCTGGATCTGCTCGACCCCGCCGCCGTTGAGCAGCAGGGACAGCGCGCCGAGGACCTCTTCGACCTCGGGGTTGCGGTTCGTGCGGTCCAGTGGGATCTTCGCGCCCTCGGCGAGCGTTCCTTCGGGCTTTTCGGGGGCGTGCAGGTCGACGAACTTCTCCCCCAGCAGGCTCGACTGCCGCAGTTCGGCACGCGCGTTCGCGGGCAGCGCGATGTCGCCGTTGACCACCATGCTCACCCACGCCGAACGCGTGTCCGGCGCGAGGTCGATCTTCTCGACGCGGCCGACCGGGACGTCGTTGACCTTCACGCTCGCCTGCGGCACGAGGTCCAGGACGTCGGAGAACTGCGCGGTGAGGCGGTACGGATGGTCGCCGAGATCCGCGCCACCCGGCAAGGGAGTGTTGTACAGCCCCGAAAACCCGCCGTCACTGCATCCGGCGAGCACGAGGACGCCCGCCATCACCCCGGCGATCTTCTGCCGCTGCCGCCTCATTTCGGGAGTCCTTTGGTCATCACGTCGACCAGCGGGAGCGGCAACGGCGGCAGTTCACCGCTCTGCAGCGAGGCCAGCACCTGCGGGACCGACGGGAGTTTCAGGGTGCCGTCGAGGACGGGCGCGAGCTGCTTGCAGATGTTGCCCAGCGCGTCCGGGATCGGTTTCGGCGTGCTCGCGCTGATCAGCCGGCACACGGTCAGGATCGGCGGATGGGTCAGCTCGTTCAGGTTGTCCCGTACCGCGATCGTGCCGGACGCGGCGTCGTAGGAGTTGATGAAGTTCGTCGCCCCGGTCGGCGCGATGTCGATCACCTCGGCGAGCGAGGCACGCTGGTCCACGAGCACCTTCGTCAGCCCGGCCAGCTTGTCCACATTGGACGAGAGCAGCTCCTTGTTCTCCGCGACGAACTTCTCGACGTCGCCCATCGCCGTCGCCAGGGAGCTCAGCGCGGAGCCGACGTCGGCGGAGTCCGCGGCCAGGAAGCCGCTCACGTCCGCCGCCCTGCGGTAGAACTCGTTGAGCTGCTTGTCACTTTCGGCCAGCGCTCCGGTGAAGGAGTTCAGGTTCTGCACCGTGGTGAACAGGTCGCCCTTGGAGCTGTCCAGCGTCTTGGCCAGTTCGGACAGCCGCGTCACGGTGGTGTTGAGGTTCTTCCCGTTGCCGGCGAGGTTCGCCGCCGCGGTGTCGAGCACGCCGGACAGCGCGCCGTCCTTGTTGGCGCCGTTGGGCCCGAGGCTGGTCGAGAGCTTGTCGAGGCTCGTGTAGAGGTCGTCGAGTTCGGCGGGCGTCGCCGTCTTCTCCTTGGCGATCACCGTGCCCGTCGCCATTTCGGGGCCGCTCTCGTAGGCCGGGGTCAGCTGGACGTAGCGGTCGCTGACCAGGCTCGGCGCGACGACGACGGCGCCCGCGTCGGCCGGGATCGGCGTGTCGCCGTCGATCCGCATGTCGACCCGGACCGCCTCACCCTGCGGGGTCACGCCGGTGATCTCCCCGACCTTCACCCCGAGCACCCGGACCGACGAACCCGCGTAGAGCCCGACGGTCTTGCCGAAATAGGCGCTGATCCTGGTTCCGCCCGGTTCCTTGAACGCCAGCCACAGCCCGGCGGTCAGGAGCAGCACGAGGACGCAGGCGAACGCGACCCCATGTTGAAGGCTGGGCGCGAAGCGCCTCCGTTGAGGGTGGTGGTGGGCGAGGGGCTGGCACAGCGTGCGGGTCCGGGTGCTCATCGTCCGCCCACCCCCTGGTTCGGCGCCGCGATCGGCGGGGTGCAGCCCTCCGGGTTCACCTGGAACGCGCCCGCGATGATCGTCGGCGGCAGCAGCCCGCACAGGTAGCCCTCGAACCAGCGCCCGTTGCCGGTGGCGTTGGCGCCGACGCGGGCGAACGGCGCCATCAGCGCGAGACTGCGGCTGAGGTTGTCCTGGTTGCGCTGCAGGATGTCGGTGACCTTGCCGAGTTTCTCCAGCGTCGGCTTCAGCTGTTGCCGGTTGTCGGCGACGAGACCGGACAGCTGCGCGGAAACCTGTTGCGTGCCCTTGAGCAAGGTGCTGATCGCGTCCTTCCGGTTCTGCAGTTCGGCGAGCAGGAGATTGCCGTCGTCGAGGATCCGTTTCAGCTGCGCGTTGCGATCGGACAGCGTCTTGGAGACCTTGCTCGTGTTGGCCAGCAACGACTTCAGGTCACTGTCGCGTGAGGACACCGTCTTGGACAACGCGGAAAGCCCGCCGAGGGCGTCCTTGAGGTACTGCGGGCTGTCCTTGAGCGCGTCGGACAGGACGGTGAAACTCGTCGCCAGCTGCGCGGTGTCGATCTCGCCGACCGTGCCCGACAGCTCCTGGAACGCGTCCTGCAGTTCGAACGGCGTCCGCGTGCGATCGAGCCCGATGGTGGTGTTCGGGTCCTGGTTCCCCTTGCCCTTAGGCGTGAGCGCGAGGAACTTCTCGCCCAGCAGCGTCTTGATCTCGATCGACGCCGCGGTCGCGTCACCGACCCGCACGTCCTTGACCCGGAATTTCACCAGCACCTTCTTGCCTGCCAGCTCGACCGAACTGACCTGCCCGACCTTGACCCCGGCGACCTGCACCTCGTTGTCCGGCGCCAGCCCGGCCGACTCGCCGAAGTACGCGGAGTACGTCGTCCCGCTGCCGAACAACGGGATCCGGTCGGAGAAGTACGTCGTCGCCGTGATCAGCACGATCAGGATCAGCGTCACGCCGCCGACCACGGCCTGGTTGCGTTCCTTGAGCGGCTTCACGGCCCGCACCTCTCCGGTCGCTGCGTGCCGGGCAGCGGCGTGATCGGCAGTTCGATGTTGAGCGACTTGATGCCGATGCTGCCGGAGATCCCGCACAGGTAGTAGTTGAACCAGCTGCCGTAGCTCAGCGTCCTGGTGAACTTCTGCAGGTTGCCCGGCAGCACCTGCAGGAGATGATCGAGCAGCTGTTCGGAATCGCCGAGGTTCTGCGACAGCGCGCCGAGCTGGGCGACGTCGTCCTTGAGCGCGGGCCGCGCGTCGGCGAGCAGGCCGGTCGTGGCGACGGTGAGATCGCCCAGCGCCTTGACGGCTTCCCCGATCGGCTGGCGCTGTTCCGAAAGCCCGGTGACCAGCCGCTGGGTCTGGTCGATCAGCTCGCCCAGCTGCGGCGAGCGACGCTCGACCGTGCCGAGCACGGTGTTGAGGTTCGCGATGACCTCGCCGATGATCTTGTCCTTGCCCGCGATGGCCGACGTGACCGACGCGGTGTGCGCGAGCAGGCTGGTGATCGTGCCGCCCTCGCCCTGGAAGACCTGGATGATCTCGTAGGACAGTTTGTTGACGTCCTCGGGGTTCAGCGCGCGGAAGAGCGGTTTGAACCCGTTGAAGAGCACGGTCAGGTTCAGTGCCGGTTTGGTGCGCTCGGGCGGGATGATCCCGCCGCGCGGCAACGACTTCTCGTCCCCGATGTCCGTGCCGAGCGAGAGATACCGCTGCCCGACCAGGTTGCGGTACTTGATGGTCGCGGTCACCGAGGCGGGCAACCGGTGCGAGGTCTGGACGTCGAAGTGGACCTGGGCGAAGTTCTTGTCGCCCTCCTCCACCTCGATCTTGCCGACCTGGCCGACCTTCACGCCGACGATGCGGACGTCGTCGCCCTCCTTGAGACCGGACGCGTCGGTGAACTTGGCCGTGTAACCCGAGGTCTCGCCGAAGTTGGTGTTCGCGATGGTGGCGCCGAGGACCGCGGTGAGCAGCACGGTCACCACGGCGAAGACGAGGATCTTGACCAGATCCGGGACGAAGGACCTCATCGGGCGCCCCTCCCGTCTCGTGTGCTGAAGGACGCTTTCGCCGCGTCACATGCGGTGAAGGGCCCCTTCAGGTCGCCCCGGCGGCGGGAGGTCGCCGCGCGCACAGTCCTCATCGCAGTTCCACCTCCGCCCCGCGGTACAGCGGCCCCACCAGCAGGCTGCCCCAGTTCGGCACCTGGTCCGGCGTCGTGCCCATCGCCGGCGACACGAGCAGGTCGATCAGCCGCTGCTCGTCCGGCGAGTTCACCACCGAACCACCCGCGTTCCCGCCCGCGGGAATGGTCCCGTTCGAGGGCAGGGTGCCGTCGGGGTCGCGCGGCGGCGCGGGTTTCGACGATCCGTCGTCGATCGCGCCGTCCGGCGGATACTGCGGCCAGCGGCCCGGCGGCGGGACCTCCGGGTAGCACCGGGGCCCGCGTTTGTCGTTGTACTTCGGCTCGTCGACGCCGGGCAGGTACTTGCCGCGGCTCGGCGTGAATTCGATCGTCACCCGGCTGACCTCGGGATGCGCGGTGCCCTTGCCGAACGCGAGTTCCGCGCGCGGCACCGATCCGGCGAGCTGTTTGAGCAGGCACGGGTACTCCGGCGCGTATTTCGCGAGGACGTCCAAAGTGGGCTGGAGATTGGTGGTGAGGCGGATCAGGTTGTCCTGGTTGACCTTCAGGAAGCTCATCAGGTCGATCGAGGCCGCGGTCACCGTCGAGTAGACGTCGGCGAGACCGCGCTGGCTCTCCACCAGCGTCTTGCTCGTGGTGGTCAGATCCGCAAGCGCCGCCAGCAGATCCGGCGCGGCCTTGTCGTAGATCGCGGCGGCGTCGGCGACCCCGGTGATGTCGGCCTTGAGGTCCGGCAGCGACGGGTTCACCTTGCCCAGGTACTCCGAAAGCCCCGCCATCGTCGCACCGAGCTGCTTGCCCTGACCGTCCAAAGCGGACGCGACGGCGTTGAGCGTACTGGCCATCTTCTCCGGCTGGACGGCCTGCAGCAACGGCATCACGTTGCCGAGCACGGTTTCCAGCTCGATCGCGCTGCTGCTGCGGTCCTGCGGGATGACGTCGCCCTCGGCGATGTGCCGCTCCGGCTTCTCCGGTACCTGCAAAGCGACATACCGCTCGCCGAACAACGTCTTCGGCAGCAGCCGCGCGGACACGTTGGACGGGATGACCGGCGTCTTGTCCGGTTGCAGCGCCAGATCCATCGTCGCGCGGTCACCGTGGGCCTGGATCGACCGGACTTCGCCGACGACCATCCCCCGCACCTTCACGTCCGCGCCCTCGCGCATCTGGTTGCCGATGCGGTCGGTTTCCAATTTCACCAGGGTCACCGTGGTGAAGGCCTTCTGGTAGAAGGCGATGGTGGTGACGAAGAACAGCACGACCACCACGAGGAAGATCAGCCCCAGCACCTGGTGCCGGAGCCGCTGCAGCAGCATCCTCCTGTTCACCCGGAAATCCTCACTGTCGTGGTGGCGCCCCAGATCGCGAGGCTCAGGAAGAAGTCGAGCACCGAGATCAGCACGATCGACGTCCGCACCGCGCGGCCGACCGCGACGCCGACACCGGCGGGCCCACCGCTGGCGGTATAGCCGTAGTAGCAATGGGACAGGATGACGAGCACGCTGAAGATGATCACCTTGAGGAACGACCAGAGCACGTCCTCGGGCGGCAGGAACAGCGTGAAGTAATGGTCGTAGGTGCCCGCGGACTGGCCGTAGAGCCAGATGGTGATCTGCCGCGATGCGAGATAGGACGAAAGCAGCCCGACGGCGTAAAGCGGGATGACCGCGGTGACGCCGGCGATCACCCGCGTCGTCACGAGATACGGCATGCTCGGCACGCCCATCACTTCGAGCGCGTCGATCTCCTCGGAGATCTTCATCGCGCCCAATTGCGCGGTGAACCCGCAGCCGACGGTGGCCGAAAGCGCGAGCCCGGCCGAAAGCGGCGCGACCTCACGGGTGTTGAAGTAGGCCGAGATGAATCCGGTGAGCGCGGCGGTGCCGAGCTGGTTCAGCGCCGAATACCCCTGCAGGCCGACGATGAGACCGGTGAACAGCGTCATCCCGATCATCACGCCGAGCGTCCCGCCGATCACCGCGAGCGCGCCGGTGCCGAAGCTGACCTCGGTCAGCAGGCGGAAGATCTCGCGGCCGTAGCGCCGGATCGTGCGCGGGGTCCAGGCCAGCGCACGGAAGTAGAACGACAGCTGGCCGCCGAAGCCTTCGAGCATCGCACCGGGACGCGCGATGATCTCGAGCGTCCGGTCGGAGACAGCGGGTTCGCCTGCCATGTCACATCGCCTTCGGTGGCACGATCCGCAGGTAGATCGCGGTCAGCACGACGTTGATCAGGAACAGCAGCAGGAACGTGATGACCACGGCCTGGTTCACCGCGTCGCCGACGCCCTTCGGCCCGCCCGCCGGGTTCAGCCCGCGGAACGCCGCGACCACCCCGGCGACGAAACCGTAGAGGAACGCCTTGATCTCGCTGATCCACAGGTCCGGCACCTGCGCGAGCGCGTTGAAGCTGGCGAGGTAGGCGCCCGGCGTGCCGCCCTGCATGACGACGTTGAAGAAGTAGCCGCCGAGCACGCCGACGACGCTGACCAAACCGTTCAGCAGCACCGAAACCACGATCGCGGCGAGCACGCGCGGCACGATCAGGCGCTGGATCGGGTTGACCCCGAGCACCTCCATCGCGTCGATCTCTTCGCGGATCTTGCGGGCACCGATGTCGGCGCAGACCGCGCTGCCGCCCGCGCCGGCCACCAGCAGCGCGGTGATCAGCGGGCTCGCCTGCTGCACGATCGCGAGCGCGCTCGCCGCGCCGGTGAACGACTGCGCGCCGATCTGCTGCGTCAGCGAACCCAGCTGCAGCGCGATGACCGCGCCGAACGGGATCGCCACGAGCGCCGTGGGCAGGATGGTGACACTGGCGAAGAACCAGCACTGCTGGATCCATTCGCGGAACTGGAACGGTCGCTTGAAGATCGCGCGCAGCACTTCCCACGACAGCGTCGCGAGCCTGCCGACCTGTGTGAGCGCACCCGTACCGGGGACGGACACCGTCGCTCCCACAGAACCTCCCAGTCGCCTGTCCCGAGTCTTACTCCACCTGTCAACGCCCCATTGCGTTAGCGGTGTTCACTTTGCTCTCGGCACCTCCGCGTCAGAACTTGAGAGCGTGCGTCGCGGTCGCGCCGCCGTCGGCGACGAACTCCGCGCCCGTGCTGTACGAACTTTCGTCACTGGCCAGGAACAGCACGAGTTTCGCGATGTCCTCCGGCTGCCCGACGCGGCCGAGGGCGACCTTCTTGCCCACCCACGACATGTCGACTTTCTGCCCGCCCGCGGCGGCGGCGACCATCGGGGTGTCGATCGCGCCGGGGTGGACCGAATTGACCCGGATGTTCTTCGCGCCGAGTTCGAGCGCGGCGACCTTGGTCATCCCGCGGATCGCGAACTTGCTCGCGGTGTAGGCGACGAGGAACGGCATCCCGGCGAGCCCCTCCACTGAGGACACGTTGACGATGGAGCCGCCTCCGGCCCCGGTCATCGGTTCAACGACCGAGCGCATCCCGAGAAACGCCCCGACCTGGTTGACCCGGATGACGCGTTCGTAGTCGGCGAGCGTGGTCTTGCCCAGTTCCGAGAAGTGCAGGATGCCCGCGTTGTTGACCAGCACGGTCGGCGGGCCGAACTCCGCTCGGGCGCGTTCGATCGCCGCGTCCCATTCGGCCTCGTCGCCGACGTCGAGGTGCTGGTAGACCGCCGCTTCGCCGAGCTCGGCGGCGAGCTTCTTACCGTCGAGGTCGTTGATGTCGGCGATCACCACACGCGCGCCCTCGGCGACGAACAGCCGTGCGGCCGCCTCGCCCTGCCCGCGGGCGCCGCCGGTGATCAGCGCTACCTTGCCGTCGAGCCTGCCCATCGTCATCTCCTCTGATTCACGGCAGCGACATGATCTCGGAGGCGGAGAACATCCGTTCCGGGTCGCGGTCGGCGAAGTAGCCGCCCACGCTGGTGGCGAGTTCTTCGGCGGTCCAGGTGCCGTTGACGGTGTCGAACCGCTGTTCCACCGACGGCGGGCGCATCAGCGCGACCATCCCGCCGTAGACGAGGAACACCTGGCCGTTGACGCGATCGGCGTCCGGCGAGCAGAGGAAGGACACGAACGGCGCGACGTGGTCGACCGAAAGCGGGTCGATCCCCTCCGGCGCGTCGGCACCGAAGACGCCCTCGGTCATCGCCGTGCGGGCGCGCGGGCAGATCGCGTTGGCGCGGACACCGTAGCGGGAGAGGCCGCGCGCGGTGGAGACGGTCAGCGCGGCGATGCCCGCCTTGGCCGCACCGTAGTTCGGCTGGCCGGGGGCGCCGAGCAGGAACGACTCCGACGCGGTGTTGACCACCCGGCCGTACACCGGCGCGCCGTCCACTTTGGACTTGTCACGCCAGTACGCCCCGGCGTTGCGCGAAAGCAGGAAGTGCCCGCGCAGGTGGACGCGGAGCACCGTGTCCCATTCGTCGTCGGTCATCGAGAAGAGCATCCGGTCGCGCAGCACGCCCGCGTTGTTGACCAGCACGTGCAGCCCGCCGAAATGGTCGACGGCGGCGGTGAGCAGCGCGTCGGCGGTCGCGGATTCCGAAACGTCGCCGGTGACCGCGATGGCCTTGCCGCCCTCGGCCTCGATCTCGTCGGCCACCGCCCGCGCGGCGGCGGACACGTCGTTGACCACGACCGACGCTCCCGCGGCGGCCAGCGCCAGCGCCTCGGCCCGGCCGAGTCCCGCGCCGGCGCCGGTCACGATGGCCGTCTTGCCGTCCAAACTCACTCCGGGCCTCCTTGCCTCTCCGCACACACTAGAATCTGTTCTTGCTCGATGCAAGCATTAAATGAACGGTGCTAACCACGTATGAGCAGGGCGTTCTTCGGGCAGCTCGCCACAGCTTGAGTAACACGTTCTACCTGATTCTGCGGAACTTCTCCCGACGCGAGGACCAGCTCCTCGTCGTCGTCGAGATCGAAGACCTCGGGCGCGAAGCCGACACAGATCGCGTTCGCCTCGCAGAGCGAGCGATCGACGCCGATCTCCATATTCCCTCCTCGCCGCCACACCTGGTACAACTAGAACAGGTTCTACCCTACCGCCGCGAGCGGCCATGGCACCAGTAACGAGCACCGACGGCAGAGGTGACGGATGCGGATCGACTACACGCCGGAGCAGCGGGCACTGGCGGGCGAACTCCGGGAGTACTTCGCCGGGCTGATGACCCCGGACCGCCGGGAAGCCCTGGCCGGCGACGGCGGCGAGTACGGCAACGGCCTGGTGTACAAGGAAATCGTTCGCGACCTCGGCAGGGCGGGCTGGCTCGCGATCGGCTGGCCGCGCGAGTACGGCGGGCAGGACCGGCCGATGCTCGACCAGCTCATCTTCACCGACGAGGCGGCCGCGGCCGGGGTGCCCGTCCCGTTCCTCACGGTGAACACCGTCGGGCCGACGATCATGCGTTACGGTACCGAAGAACAGAAGGCGTTCTACCTGCCGAAGATCGCCGCGGGCGAACTGCACTTCGCGATCGGCTACTCCGAACCGGGCGCGGGCACCGACCTGGCGGCGCTGCGCACCCGCGCGATCCGCGACGGCGACGACTACGTCATCAACGGCCAGAAGATGTGGACGAGCCTGATCGAGTACGCCGACTACATCTGGCTGGCCGCCCGCACCGATCCCGACGCGCATCGGCACAAGGGCCTGAGCATGCTGATCGTGCCGACGTCGGCCCCCGGTTTCTCCTGGACGAAGGTGCACACGGTCGCCGGGCCGGGCACGAGCGCCACCTACTACGACGACGTCCGCGTCCCGGTGACCTCCCGGGTCGCCGGGGAGAACGAGGGCTGGCCGCTCATCACGAACCAGCTCAACCACGAGCGGGTCGCGCTGACCTCGGCCGCGCCGATCCAGACGTCGCTGCGCGAGGTACGCGCCTGGGCGCAGACCACGAAGCTGCCGGACGGCACCCGCGTCGCCGACCAGCCGTGGGTGCGGCTGCACCTGGCGCGGATCCACGCCCACGCCGAGTACCTGAAACTGCGGAACTGGCGGATCGCCTGGGCCGCCGCGAGCAGCGAGCTGGGCCCCGAAGAGGCTTCGGCGACCAAGGTGTTCGGCACGGAGTTCGCGACCGAGGCCTACCGGCTGATGATGGAGATCCTCGGCGCGGGCGCGGTGGTCCGCGAGGGCTCCCCCGGTGCCCAGCTGCGCGGCCGCGTCGAACGGCTGCACCGCTCGTCGCTGATCCTCACCTTCGGCGGCGGCGCCAACGAGATCCAGCGGGACATGATCGCCGCGACCGCCCTCGGCCTGCCCGTCACGCGCTAGGAGATATCGATGGACTTCACGCTCACGGAAGCGCAGCGGGACCTCGCATCGCTGACGCGCCGGATCCTGACGGACAAGGTCACCCCCGAGGTGCTGGGACCACACGGTTCCGGCGGCTTCGACGCTCCACTGTGGACTTCTTTGGCTCAGGCGGGCGTGCTCGACGCGGCGCTCCCGCAGTCGGTCGGCGGCGGTGGGTTCGGGCTGCTGGAGCAGTGTTCGGTACTGGCCGAAATCGGCCGCGCGGTCGCGCCCGTGCCGTATCTGACCTCGGTGGTCATGGGCGCAGCGGCGGTAGCGGAATTCGGGGACGGGCGGCTCGCGGAACGCTGGATCGTCCCGGTCCTGCGCGGCGATCACGTCCTCGCGGTGGCGTTGCCGGATTACGGCGTGCCGTGCGGTTTCACCGCCGAGGCCGACGACGACGGCTGGCGGCTGACCGGCGCGCAGACCGCGGTGCCGTCGGGCGCGTTCGCGCACGGATTCCTCGTCGAAGCCGCCATCGACGGCGGTCGTCAGGTGTTCCTGCTCGACCGGGACGCCGTGACGGTCTCACCGCAGCGGACCGTCGACCACGCCGACGCGGCGCTCGTCGAACTGTCCGGCGCGAAGGCCACGGCCTCGCTGGGCGACGTCGGCGAATGGCTGCGGCTCCGGGGCACGATCGGTGTCTGCGCGCAGCAGCTCGGCGTCGTCGAACGGGCGCTGGAGCTGACCGCGGCGTACGCGCGGGAACGCAAGCAGTTCGGCCACCTGATCGGGAGTTTCCAGGCGGTGCGGCAGCGGCTCGCCGACGCCTACGTCGACGTCGAAGCCGTCCGGCTGACGTTGTGGCAGGCCGCCTGGCGGCTGAGCGAAGGGCTTCCGGCGGCCGAAGAGGTCGCGACCGCGAAGTTCTGGGCGGCCGAGGCCGGGCACCGTGTCGCGCACACCGCCGTGCACATCCACGGCGGGGTCGGCATCGACGTCGACCACACGCTGCATCGCTACTTCGTCGCGGCGAAGCGGCTCGAGTTCACCCTCGGCGGGGCGACCGCGCAGCTGGGCGGGCTCGGCGATCTCCTGGCCGCGGCTCCGGCATGACCCCCACGGTCACGGAACTCCTGCTCGCGCGGGCGGAGGACCACTCGACCGGGTTGCTGTTCGAGGACCGGCGCTGGACCTGGGCCGAACACGTCCGGGCCTGCGCCGGCCACGCGGCCGCGCTCGCCGAAACCCTGCGTCCCGGCGGGCATTTCGGGTTGCTGGCGGACAACGTCCCCGAGTTCTCGTTCCTGCTCGGCGGGGCGGCGCTCTCGGGGCACGTGCTGGTCGGCCTGAACCCGACGCGCCGGGGCGCGGCGCTGGCCCGTGACATCGCACTGGCCGACTGCGAGCTGGTGTTCGCCGAGGAGAAGTACCTGCCGCTGCTGTCCGAGGCCGGCGTTCCGGTGCTGCCGCTGAGCGATCTCGAACCGGCCCGCGAGGCAGTCGTGCCGGTGGCCGCGAAACCCGAAGACCTGCTCATGCTGATCTTCACCTCCGGGACCAGCGGCGACCCGAAGGCCGTCCGGTGCACCCACGGCAAGATCGCCTACCCCGGCGAGATGCTGGCCACGCGGTTCGGTTTGTCCACAGAGGACACCGTCTACGTGTCGATGCCGATGTTCCACTCCAACGCCATCATGGCGGGCTGGTCGGTCGGGCTCGCGGCGGGCGCGGGGATCGCGCTGCGACGGCGGTTCTCCGCCTCCGGTTTCCTGCCGGACGTCCGGAAGTTCGGGGCGACCTACGCCAACTACGTCGGCAAGCCACTGTCCTATGTGCTCACCACACCCTCGCGGGACGACGACGCCGACAACCCGCTGAAGCTGGTCTACGGCAACGAAGGCGCGGAAGCCGACCTCGCCGCTTTCGGCCGGCGCTTCGGCTGCCACGTGGTCGACGCGTTCGGTTCGACCGAGGGTGGCGTGAACTTCGGCAGGGACGCCACCACCCCGCCCGGTTCGCTCGGGCGCCTGCTCGACGGCGTGGCCGTCCTCCATCCGGAGACCGGGAAACCCTGTCCCCCGGCGGAATTCGGCGACGGCGGGAAGCTGCTCAACGCCGCCGAAGCGGTCGGCGAACTGGTCAACACCGGTGGTCCCGGTTTCTTCGCCGGGTATTACGGCGATCCCGAGGCCGAGGCCGAGCGGATGCGCGACGGGATGTACCACACCGGCGATCTCGCGTACCTCGACGCGGACGGGTACTGCTATTTCGCGGGCAGGCTCGGCGATTGGCTGCGTGTCGACGGCGAGAACCTCGGCACCGCCCCGATCGAACGCGCGCTCCTGCGGCATCCCGCCGTCAGCGAGGCGGCCGTGTACGGCGTCCCGGATCCGCGCGTCGGCGACCAGGTGCTGGCCGCCCTGGTCTGCCGGGCGCCGCTCGCCGCGGACGAGTTCGCCGCTTTCGTTGCCGCACAAAGCGATCTGGGTCCGAAGCAGCGACCGAGGTTCGTCCGCGTGCTCGACGCGCTGCCGCGGACGGCGACGCACAAGGTCCTCAAACGGGAACTGGCCGCGGACGGCACGACCGACGCCTGGGAAGTCCGCTACCCCCGCATTTAGTCCTCTGAATGCGGTAGTTCGCGCTGGCAACTACCGCATTCAGAGGACTGAATGCAGAAGTCGACCCGGGGCTGATCCCAGGGTCGGGACCGGTGATCTTCCCGATGTCCGCGGCCGGACGCGCTCCCTACGTTCGGTGCCATGAAACGAACAACGCGCCGCATCGGCGTACTCGCCACCGTGCTCGCCCTCCCCGCCGTCCTCCTCGCACCCTCCGCGTCGGCGGCCCCCGTCCGGTTGAGCCTCCCCGCGCCGACCGGGCCGTTCGCGGTCGGCAGCACCGACCTCCACCTGATCGACCACTCCCGCCAGGATCCGTGGGTTCCCGGCACCACAAGGGAATTGATGGTCACCGTCCGGTACCCGGCACTGCCGAGCGGGAAGCCGAAAGCGCCGTACATGGCGCCAGGTGTCGCGAAGGTGGTGGCCGAAGGCGACGCCGTCAAACTGGGCATGCCGTCAGACCGGCTCGATTACCGCTTCCCCACCCACTCCCGGGTCGGCGCGCCCGCGGTCGGCGGCAAGCGGCCTGTCGTGCTGTATTCGCCCGGGGGCACGTTGTCGCGTTCGCACGGCACCACCCACCAGGAACAGCTCGCGAGCGAGGGCTACGTCGTGGTGGCCATCGACCACACCCACGAAGCGGAAGCGGTGGAGTTCCCCGGCGGCCGCGTCGAAAAGAGGGCCTTGCCGCCGTCGAGCATCGAGGTGTCGCGACGCGTGATCGAGACCCGCGTGCGGGACACGCGTTTCGTCCTCGACTCGCTCGGCCTGACCCGAGTGGGCATGTTCGGCCACTCCGCAGGCGGGTTCACCGCGGGCGAGACCATGGTGAGCGACCGGCGCATCGTCGCCGGGGCGAACCTCGACGGCAGCATGGCCCACTCGCAGTCTCAGCGGATCTTCGGCCGTGTCGCCGACGAAGGGCTGGACCGGCCGTTCCTGCTGATGAGCGCCGGCGACCACAGCGCGGCGTCGGACGCGTCCTGGCAGGAGTTCCAGCGCAATCAGCGCGGCTGGACCGGGGAAACGCGGCTGCCGGACGGTGAGCACTTCAGCTTCACCGACTATCAGACCCTGCTGCCGCAACTGGGGAACGCCCCGGCGGCGTTCGTCGGCACCATCGACCCGGCGCGAAGCGTCGCCGTCCAGCGCGCCCGGCTCTCGGCGTTCTTCGCCGAGCACCTGCGTCACCGGAGCAGCGACGCGACCAAGGTGTCCTTGAGCCAGGCTTCGTAGTCGTCGTGACTCCACCCGGCCTCGGCGACGAGGCTGGTGTGGACGTCGGCGCTCATCAGGGCCACGGCGATGTCCGTGGCCCTCGGCGCCAGGGTGCGGCCGCTCTTCCGGACGCGGTCCATGACCATCTCGACACCCAGCCGGTTGCGCCGCGCGCCCTCCGCCTTGGTCGCGGCGATGTCCGGATCGACGGCCGCACCGGAGCTCAGCATCGCGACGATGTCCCCGCAGCGTTCCCGGACCTGGCGGGCGACCGTGGCCAGCAGGCCGAGCAGCGCGACCGGATCGTCGGTCCGCTGCGCCTCGGCGACGACGTCGGGAATCCCGGCCTCGTCGTCGAGGAGGTCGACGAGACCGCCGAGGACACCGGCCTTCGACCCGAAATGCGCGTAGATGGTCTGCGGGGCGACTCCCGCTTCCTGGGCGATGAGGCGGATCGGCGTCCGCGCGTACCCACGCTCGGCGAACAGGCCGCGAGCCGCCGTCAAGATCGTGCGCAGCGTCAGCGCCTCACGCCGATCGCGCAACCGAACGATGCCGGGAAGGTCCGCCGACATGTATGCTCCTCGAAAGTTGGAACGTTGTTCTAACTAATGGATCGTTGTTACAGGAGGATAGCGATGACCACCGAGGAGATCATCACCGCGCTGGAACGCGCCTGGAACGCGGGCGACGGCGAGGCGTGGGCGGCGAACTTCGCCGAGGACGCGGACTTCGTCGACGTCGTCGGCCGGATCCAGCGCGGCCGCGCGACGATCGCGCGCGAGAGCCAGAACATCTTCGACACCATCTACCGGGGAAGCACGCTGCGGATCCGTCAGGTGTCGAGCCGCCCGCTCGGCGGCGGGTTCGACCTCGTGCACACCGCGACCGTGCTGACCATCCCCGCCGGTCCCCTCGCCGGGGAGAAGCAGGCGGTGCAGACGAAACTCGTCCGTGACGGGCTGATCGTCTCGTTCCATAACACGATCCGGGGCGATATCGCGACGTTCACCCATCACGACGAGGACCTCGCAGCCCGCTCGCCCCAAGAGTGGGAGCTCAAGCAGGGGCGTTGATCGGCCGCAGCCGTCGCGGCCCGGTGTCGGGACGGGACGGTGGCGGGCCGAGCACGATCCGGGCGTTGGCCACGAAAGCGCCGTCCGGCGAGGCCAGGATCGGGTCGAGTGTCATCGACCGGACCTCGGGGTTGTCCTCGGCGAGCGCCGCGACGCGCAGCACGATGTCCTGGAGCGCGGCCAGATCCGCCGGTTCGTCGCCGCGGTAGCCGGTGAGCAGCGGCGACGTCCGCGGTTCGCGCAGCAGGGTGGCGGCGTCGACGTCGGTCAGCGGGACGGCCCGGTAGGCCCGGTCACCCAGCAGCGTGCTGACCAGACCGGAGAGCCCGAACGACACGAGCGTGCCGAACGACGGGTCGTCCTGCAGCCCGATCACGCAGGACAGGCCCTTGGGCGCCATCCGCTGGACGTAGACGTCGTCGTCGCCGGAGATCTCCCGCAGGTCGAGGTACGCCCGGCGTACTCCGTCCACAGAGGACAGATCGAGCCGCACCCCGGCGAGGTCCGGCCTGCCGCGCAGCCGTTCGTCGACGGCCTTGAGCGTGACCGGGAAGCCCAGCTCCCCGGCCGCTTTCACCGCTTCGTCCGCGGACGTCACGACCCGGAACGGGACGACGTCGATGCCGTAGCAGCCCAGGAGCCGGACCACGTCGTCGTCGGAGAGCAGCGTCGTCTTGCCGCCCTCGGCCGCCAGCAGTTCGCCGACGATCACCTGCGCCTGCTCGGCGTGCAGGCCGGCGGGACGCACCAGGTTCCCCTGCGGCCGCTGCCGCCAGGCGGCGTAGCGCACGACCCGCGCGAGCGCGTTCACCGCGCGTTCCGGGCTCGGGTAGGACGGGACCGAACCCCGCGTCGGCACGCCGTCCTCCGACAGCACGGCCAGTTCGTCCGGCACACCCTCGACGGCGAGGAAGGTCGACACGATCGGCTTGTTCTTGTCCATCTCGACGACGGCTTCGCGCAGCGCGCGAGCGTAGGCGGTGCCGGGGATCGCCAGGGGCGGCACGAAGACCACGACGAGCGCGTCGGTCTCCGGGGAGTTGAGCGCCTCGCGCACGGCGGCGGCGAATTCCTCCGGACTCGCCTGCGGCCCGACGTCGACCGGATCGGCGGTCAGCCGGAGACCGTGGGCCCGCGCGGTGTCGGCGGCGAGCAGCCCGATGGCGCTGGAGTTGCCCACGATGGCGATCCGCGGGCCGGCGGGCAGCGGCTGGTGGGCGAAGACCAGCGCGGTGTCGAAGAGTTGCGCGAGGGTGTCGACGCGGACGACGCCCGCCTGCTCGAACAGGGCCTGGACGCTGGATTCGTCGACCTCCGCCGAGGTCGCGGCGAGCTGCGGGCGGACGGCGTGCCTGCCGGATTTCACCGCCACCACCGGCTTCGTCCGCGCCAGCCGCCGCGCGAGACGCGCGAACTTGCGCGGGTTGCCGAACGATTCCAGGTACAGCAGGACAAGGTCGGTCGCGGGATCGGTCTCCCAGTACTGGAGCAGGTCGTTGCCCGAGACGTCGGCCCGGTTCCCCGCCGAGACGAACGTCGAAAGCCCGAGGCCGCGTGCTTCGGCGTCGGCCAGGATCGCGGTGCCCAGCGCGCCGGATTGGCAGAAGAACCCGGTGCGCCCGCGCGCGGGCAGCCGGGGCGCGAGGGTGGCGTTGAGCCGGACCGAGGCGTCGGTGTTGAGCACGCCCAGTGCGTTCGGGCCGACGACGCGCATGCCGTGGGCCCTGGCCTCCCCGACCAGCCTCAGTTCGGCGTGCAGCCCGTGCGGCCCGGCCTCGGCGAACCCGCCGGAGACGATCAGGAGGGTCTTGACCCCCTTGGCCAGCGCACCGTCCAAAACGGACTCGACGGCCTCGGCGGGGACGGCGACCAGCGCGAGGTCGACGTCTTCCGGGATGTCCACGACGGACGGATAGGCACGGACACCGCGGACGGATTTGTGCTCCGGGTTGACCGGGTAGACCGTGCCGGCGAAGTCTGCGCTGAGCAGGTTGGTCAGGGCGACGTACCCGATCTTCGTCGGATCGGTGGACGCGCCGATCACCGCGACCGACTTCGGATGCAGCAGGTTGTGCACGCTGCGGGCCTCGGCGGCCTGCTCCCGGGAACGGGCGACCGCGAGCGACTCCTCGGTCGGGTCGATGTCGAACTCCAGGTGCAGCACGCCTTCTTCGATCTCGCGGCTGACCTGGTAGCCCGCGTCACGGAACACCCGGACCATGCCCGCGTTCTCGGCGAGCACCTCGGCGACGAAGCGGCGCAGCCCGGATTCCGAGGCGGCCGCGGCCAGATGCTCCAGCAGGATCGACCCGAGCCCGCGGCCCTGGTGGGCGTCGTCGACGACGAACGCGACCTCGGCCGACGGTCCCTGTTCGAGCCGTTCGTACCGGCCGACCGCGACGATGTCGTCGCCCAGCAACGCGACGAACGCGACCCGGTCGTGGTGGTCGACGACGGAGAACCGTTCGAGGTCGCGCTGCGGGATCCGCGGATAGGCGCCGAAATACCGGAAGTACCGGGTGCGTTCGGACAGCCGGCCATGGAAGGCGACCAGCCCGTCGGCGTCGCTCGGGATCACCGGGCGCAGGTGCACCGTGCCGCCGTCGGAGAGCAGGACGTCGGCCTCCCACTCACGCGGGTAGTCGTAGGGGTCGCGCTTGGTGTCCTCACTGGCCATGTTCAGTCCCTCGGATCGTCCGGATCGAGGCCGTGCAGGGGGAAGATCGCGCGGCGGGTGTCGCGGATGGCGATGTCGACCGGCTCGTCCTCTCCGTCCCCCCAGGGGACGAAGGCGGTGTCGCGGTCGTCGGACATGCCGGGCGGGATCTGGGCCTTCGGCGCCGCCCTGGTGATCGACGCGACCCAGTTCGGCGGCAGCGACGTCGCCGGGTCGACGTCGCGGTCGAGCACGGTGGCGAGCAGATGGGTCCAGGACCGCGGCACCACCCGGATCAGCTGGTAGCCACCGCCGCCCACGGCCAGCCAGCGGCCGCCGGTGTGCGTCTCGGCCAGTTCGCGCAGCCGCCGGTAGATCGCGCGATGGCCGTCCACCGACAGCGAGAGGTCCGCCAGCGGGTCTTCCTCGTGCGAGTCGACGCCGCATTGGGTGACGAGGATCTGCGGCCGGAACTGCTCCAGCAGCGACGGCACCACCGCCTCGAACGCCCGCAGCCAGCCACCGTCACGGGTGCCGGGCGGCAGCGGCAGATTGACCGAGGTGCCCTCGGCCCCGCCCTTGCCGATCTCCGCCGAGTAGCCCGTGCCCGGCCACAGCGTGAACGGGTGCTGGTGCAGCGAAACGGTCAGCACCCGCGGGTCGTCGTAGAACGCCGTCTGCACGCCGTCGCCGTGATGGACGTCAGTGTCGACGTACGCGACGCGCTCGAAGCCGTGGTCCAGCAACCACGAGATCGCCACCGAGCAGTCGTTGTAGACACAGAAACCCGACGCCTTGCCCGGCATCGCGTGGTGCAGCCCGCCGGCGATGTTCACCGCCCTGGTCGCCTCGCCCTCGGCGATCTTCCGCGCGGCCAGCAGCGTCGACCCGACGACCAGCGCGGAAGCCTCGTGCATCCCGGTGAACACCGGGTTGTCTTCGGTACCGAGCCCGTGCGCGAAGTCGGCACCGGTCATCGGCGCCTGCCGGACGGCCTCGATGTACTCGCCGAGGTGCACGCGGCGCAACTCGTCCTCGCCCGCCGGGCCGGGGATCAGCAGTTCGACCCCGTCGAGCACGCCGAGTTCGGTGGCGAGCCGGATGGTCAGTTCGAGCCGCACCGGATTGAACGGATGCTCGCCGCCGAGGTCGTAACCCAGCAGCGAGGAGTCCCATACGACGGCCGGTGCTCGCATGGTCCGAACTCTAGTGCCCGGACGCGGCTCGTGCGCCGTTCCGCGGGTCAGCCGGGCAGATCCCCCGTGGCCACCGGGCGCTCCGGATCGCGGGACCAGTGCGACCACGACCCCGCGTACAGCGCGGCGGGCTCGGGATGACCGGCGACCTCCAGCGCGAGCACGACGGACGAGGCGGTGACGCCCGATCCACAGTAGACACCGACCGGTGTCTCCGGGGCCACGCCGAGCCCCTCGAAGCGCTCGGCCAGCTCCGAGGCGTCGCGCCAGCGGCCGTCCTCCCCGACGTGCCCGGAGAAGGGCGCGTTGACCGCGCCGGGGATATGCCCGGCGCGCGGGTCGATCGGCTCGGTCTCCCCCGCGTACCTCGGCCGTGCCCGCGCGTCGAAGAGCAGCCCGTCCCTGGCGAGCGTGGCGGCCCCGGCCGCGTCGAGCACCGGCATGCCGCCGGGCTCGACGACGATGTCGCCCTCCTCGGGTGACGGGACCTCGTCGGTGAGCGGGCGCTCTTCCCCGGCCCAGGCGGCGAACCCGCCGTCCAGCACGGCGACCTCGGTGTGCCCGGCCCAGCGCAGCAGCCACCACGCCCGGGCCGCGACCGAACCGTCGGAGTCGTCGTAGACCACCACCGGGTGACCGGCACGGACCCCGGCCGCCCGCAGATGCCGCTGCAGCGTCTCCGGTTCGGGCAGCGGGTGACGGCCGCCCTCACCCGGCTCCCCGGCGAGCGCCGTGTCGAGATCGACGTACACCGCACCCGGGAGATGCGCCTCACGGTAGGAATCGGCGCCGGGCGGCCCGGCGAGCCGCCAGCGGACGTCGAGGACTACTGAGCGTGCCGATTCCGGCCCGGAGAGCTGCTCGGCGAGTTCGCTGGTGGTGATCATGGGGCGCATGGGCCCATCTTCCCGTGACGCACGGCTCCATGCCCAGCTTGGGGGACTTTTCCCGCCTCGGTGCTTGTTCTCCCCACGCCTGCGTCGCTGTCGGTGCCAGCGACTACGATGAGCAACGCGGACGAAGGGGACAGCGTGAACGATCTCATCGACACCACAGAGATGTACTTGCGTACCATCTACGAGCTCGAAGAAGAAGGTGTCGTCCCGCTGCGGGCCCGGATCGCGGAGCGGCTGCAGCAGAGCGGCCCGACCGTGAGCCAGACCGTCGCCAGGATGGAGCGCGACGGACTGGTCGTGGTCGCGGACGACAGGCACCTGCAGCTGACCGAGCACGGTCGCGAACTCGCCATCGCGGTCATGCGCAAGCACCGGCTGGCCGAGCGCCTCCTGGTCGATGTCATCGGCCTGGAATGGGAGCACGTCCACAACGAGGCCTGCCGCTGGGAACACGTGATGAGCGAGGCCGTCGAGCGCAAGCTGGTCAAGCTGCTCGACCACCCCACCACGTCGCCCTACGGCAACCCGATCCCGGGGCTGGACAAGCTCGGCGACGGTGATCCCGCCCCGCCCGCCGAGGCCGACCTCGTGCGGCTCGACGAGTTCGCCCGCATGGGTGGCGGCGAGGTCGAGATCCGCCGCATCGCCGAGCACGTGCAGCTGGACGAGACGCTGATGACGGAGCTCAAGTCGGTCGGCATCGTGCCCGGCAGCCGGGTCAAGGTCGGCAAGACGGCGCCCGGCGGGACCATCGAGGTCACCGGCGGGAGCAGCACCGCGCAGGTGCCCGTCTCGGCGTTGCACGCCGTGCTGGCGCAGGCCAGGTGAGCGCCGCGTCCGACGCCGCGGAGACCTTCCGGGCCCTCCACGGCCGGGCTCCGGCCGGCGTCTGGTCCGCGCCGGGCCGGGTGAACCTGATCGGTGAGCACACCGACTACAACGACGGTTTCGTGCTGCCGTTCGCCCTCCCGCACCGGCTCGCCGCCGCGGCGACGCCGCGCGAGGACGGTGTGCTGACCGTGGCCACCCTCGGCTCGGACGGCCGGGTGCAGGAATCCGGCCCGCTCGCCATCGCGGATCTGCGGCCCGGCTCGGTCGAGGGGTGGGCCGCGTACCCGGCCGGGGTCGCGTGGGTCCTGCGGGACCAGGGCCTCGGCGGCGGCGCGGACGTGGTGATCGCGGGGGACGTGCCCTCGGGGGCGGGCCTGTCCTCCTCCCACGC
This sequence comes from Amycolatopsis sp. WAC 04169, assembly GCF_003947535.1. Lineage (NCBI taxonomy): Bacteria > Bacillati > Actinomycetota > Actinomycetes > Pseudonocardiales > Pseudonocardiaceae > Amycolatopsis > Amycolatopsis sp. WAC 04169. The sequence continues at coordinate 79,231 of NZ_QHJI01000003.1, forward strand.
GCTCGAATGCGCAGTCGCGCTCGCCCTCCTGGGGCTGGCGGGGATCACCCCGGGGACCGGCGCGGGTGCGCCGACCCTGCACGAGGTGGCCCGCTGGGTGCAGCGTTCGGAGAACGACTTCGTCGGGGCGCCGACCGGCCTGCTCGACCAGACCGCTTCCCTGTGCTGCACGGAATCGAACGTGCTGTTCCTCGACGTCCGCTCCGGCGAGATGGAGCAGGTGCCGTTCCCGCTGGAGGAATCCGGCGTCCGGATCCTGATCATGGACAGCCGCACGAAGCATTCGCACGCCGAGGGCGGCTACGGCGAACGCCGCAGAGGCTGTGAACGCGCCGCGGAGCTGCTCGAAGTGAAGGCGCTGAGGGACATCGGTGCCGACGGGCTGGACACCGCGCTCGCCAAGCTGCCGGACGAGCTCGTGCCGCTGGTGCGCCACGTGGTGACGGAGAACCAGCGCGTCCTCGACACCGTGGACCTGTTGCGCGCGGGCCGGATCACCGAGATCGGCCCTCAGCTGGACGCCTCGCACGTGAGCATGCGCGACGACTACCGGATCTCCACCCGCGAGCTCGACCTCGCCGTCGATTCGGCCCGCGAGGCCGGGGCGCTCGGCGCGCGGATGACCGGCGGCGGCTTCGGCGGATCGGCGATCGCGCTGGTCCGGGAGTCCGATGTGGACACCGTGGGCCGAGCGGTGAAGGCCGCGTACGAAGCGGCGGATCTGCGCCACCCCAGGCTGTTCACCGCCGTGCCCTCGCGTGGCGCGGGCCGCGACGGGCTTTAGCCGCCGCACCACCCCCGGGCGCGCACCGTGCCCGGGGGCGAGGACACTGGGCCGCGACCGCATCCGCAGCAGAAAGGCGCGAACGTGACCGACGAACCGACCAAGACCCTGAAGCTGATGGTGACGGGCGGAGCCGGTTATGTGGGCAGTGTCTGCGCGGCCCGCCTCATCGAGGCCGGGCACGACGTCACCGTGGTCGACGACCTCTCCACCGGGCACGCCGACGCGGTGCACCCGGACGCGACCTTCGTCGAGGGCGACGCCGCCGAGGTCGCCGGGCGCCTGCTCGGCGACGGCTTCGACGGTGTCCTCCCCTTCGCCGCCAAGTCGCTGGTCGGCGAATCGATGACGGATCCGGCGAAGTACTGGGAAGGCAACGTCCTGACCTCGCTGCGCCTCCTCGAAGCGATGCGCGACCACGGCACGAAGCGGCTGGTGTTCTCCTCCACCGCGGCCACCTACGGCGAACCCGAGTCCTCCCCCATCCCGGAGACGGCGCCGACCCAGCCGACCAACACCTACGGCGCGACGAAGCTGGCCATCGACCACGCGATCACGTCGTTCTCGCGTGCCCACGGCATCGCCGCCGTCAGCCTGCGCTACTTCAACGTCGCGGGCGCCTACGGCTCCTTCGGCGAGCGGCACACCACTGAAACCCACCTGATCCCCCTCGTGCTCCAGGTCGCCACCGGGGACCGCGAGCGGATCCAGATCTTCGGTGACGACTACCCGACTTCGGACGGCACCGCCATCCGCGACTACATCCACGTGGTCGACCTCGCCGACGCGCACCTGCTGGCCCTGCGGCACGCGGCCGACGGCGAACACCGCATCTACAACCTCGGCAGCGGCACCGGTTTCTCGGTGCTCGAGGTGATCGAGGCGTGCCGCCGCACCACCGGTCACGAGATCCCCGCCGCGGTCGCGCCGCGCCGCGCGGGCGACCCGTCGGTGCTCGTGGCCTCCAGCGAGCGGGCCGGTGACGAACTCGGCTGGAAGCCCGAGCGCACCGACCTCGACGGCATCGTGGCCGACGCGTGGGCGTTCACCCGGTCCCGCCAGAACGTCTGAGTGCCTGTTGGTGAACCCGCGTCCGCTATCGACGTCGGCAGGGCGCGACCTGGTCATCCACGTCACGGATGCGTGCAAGGCGCCCTGCCCCCGCGATCGCGGGGCCTTCGGCCGGGCGGGTTCACGCGTCTGGCGACTTTCCGGACGAAACCTCAGCTCCGCCATCAGGCTCTGAGCCGGATCTCCGGTGGTCCTTCGGCCTGCTGCCGCAGGATCACCTCGATCAGGTCGTCCGGCGGCACCATCGCGTTGAGGGCCGTGCCCAGCAGCTTCGCCAGCCCGTGCCCGGGGTCGGCCTCGCCGGCCCTGGCCAAGGCCATCCCGGCGGTCGCCAGGTCGCCTCGGACATAGGCGGCGTGCGCCTTCAGGACGAGCGCCTCGGCCGCTTCGGGCGCCGGGAGCTCCCGGGCCAGGGTGAGCCAGAGGTCCTCCGCCACGCGGGCGAGCGCCGAATCCGCGGGGACTGCGGTGAGCAGGCAGGCGCCGCGGACCTCGACCAGGGAAAGCGCCCAGGCCAGCCGGACGGCCTGGTCGTCGGTGATCGCCCGGTCGCCACTGTCGGCACGGGTGAGGGCGGCGTTCACCTCGGCGACTCCGGCCGGGACGGGATCCGCCCCTCGCCACGGCGGATCGGCCATCCTGGTGAGGAGATCGGCCCGTCTGGCGAGGGTCTCCGGCTCGACGGGGTCGAACAGCCGCTCGACCTCGTCCCGGCTCGCGTGGGTGACGTGCCCGGCACCGGTGACGACCGCGGCGGCCACCGAGTCCCGCGGATCCGGCAGCAGACCGCCACAGGTTCTTTCCCGATAGCAGCCCCAACGCACGTCGGCGGCGATCCGGGGCGCCCACACCGAATGCGTCACCGAGATCTCGTACTCGGCCAGCGCGGCTTCCAGGCGCCGCACGAACCGGCGGCGCGGGGGCCGTCCCGCCTTGTTCGCGGTGCCGCCGCCGATCACCGCGAGGGTGGCACCGGTGTGGCCGGACACGGCGAGCCTGATCGCCAGGTCACGCGCCTGGTCTTGTTCCAGGCCGGGCGGCGGCAGGTCCACGCGCATGACGAGGCCTTGTTTCATTCGTCCCGGGCCGCGCAGGCCGAAGACGACGACGGAATCCTCGGGGTGGAATCCGAGGAGGTACGGGATCGCGGCGAGCAGGTCCGCCGGATCCGTCAGATCGACCTTGGTCCTGCCGGTCGGGGTGGAAGTGGTCATGCCCCCACCCTGCGGCGGGAATGGGGCCGCTGGGTGGGGGCAGGACAGATCTGTGGACAGCCGGGACCGTTGTGGACAACCGCCGCGGGACCGGTCGCGGGACGCCGATCCTGTCGGTGGAACGTTCTACAGTGCCCGGCCCCGCGGGATCAGCCGCAGTGTTCGAACGGGCTCTCGTAGGCGTTCGACCCGACCGAACCGCCCCACTTGACGCAGGTCGCGGCGGCCGTCTTCTTCACCGGTCCGGCGTAGTAGGTAAAGCTTCCGGAATCGGTCACGCGAGCCGAGCCCTGCACTTCGAGGAACGCCGAAACCGGCGAAGCGGTGCCGAGCGAAACGGCCTTCAGCGTGGTGACGCAGTTGGCCTTGGTCGAGGAGTTGTACAGCAGGTACGCGGTCCCCGAACCGTTCGCGAGCCCCTGGGAGTCGACGACGGAGAAGCCGCTGCCGCACACCTCGGTGGCCTCGTAGGGGTTGCCGCTGCACGAGTTCTTGCTGGTGAAGTTCGTGTGGCCGTAGTACGGCACCGCGACCCCGTTCAGCACCGCCTTCTGCGCCACTCCGTTGAGCCGCTCTTCGAAGTGCAGGTGGGGGCCGGTGACGCCACCGGTCGCGCCGGCCGTGCCGATCTGCTTGCCGAGGCTGACGGCCTGGCCGACCGAGACGGACTGCGTCGAAAGGTGGGCGTACCGGGTACGCCAGCCGCCGCCGTGGTCGATCTCGACCCAGCGCCCGTAGCTCGTGCTTCCTTCGTTGGCGACCCGCGTGACGGTGCCGCCCGCCGACGCGAGCACCGCCATCCCGGTGATCCCCGACTTCTGGAAGTCGACCGAGTTCGCCGGGCTGTGCCCGCTGAACGTCGCCGCCGTGACCGTGACGCCGCATTTGAAGGGGACCTGGAAGTTCGGGGCGGCCGACGCCTGCGTCGTACCGGCGAGGGTCAGGCCGAGCGCGGGGAGAACGGCGGCCGCGGCGAGCACTGCGAAACGGCGCAACCTGGACATGGAGACCTCCATCAGGTGGGGAAGCCGGACAGGACGGAGCAAAGCCGGGGGAAATACATTTTCCGTACAAGCCCGAGGTCGGGTCGGCGTTTTCCATCCGAAACGCCGGATGCCACGTCCCGAGGGGGACGTGGCATCCGGGAGGCGCGGCCTCGCTCAGCCGAAGGCGGCACGCAGCGCGGGCTTGCCGCCCGCCACCGGCAGCACCAGCGAAGTGCGGTTCAGCTCGACCGAGACACCGGCGCCCGGCTTCGGGCGGAGCGTGTAGTCGTGGTCGCTGGAAACCACCAGGAACTCGATCTTGTGCCCGGCCGCGAGCAGGTAGTCCTTCGCGACCAGTTCCACCTCGACCTTGTAGTTCTCCCCGGGGGTGATCGGGTCGGTGCGGGCGGGGTCGCGCCGGTTCTGCGGATCGGTCCAGCCCCGGGTGATCACCTTCGCCGTCCCGTCCGGGGCGCGGTCGAGGAGCACGGCGGTCACGTTCGCGGCCGGCTTGTCGAAGGACAGCGATAGATCGGTCTTCACCGTTCCGGAAAGCCGCACGGGCTGCTTCGCCGCGGTGGTCGAGTACAGCAAGCGGTTGCCCGACGACGCGGCGGCCGCCAGCTGTTCGATCGTCTTGCCCGCGTCGTCCGCCAGCGTCTCGACGGCGGCCTTGCCCGGGACGGGGTTACGCGTGTCGAGCTTGCCCTTCGAAGAACCGCCGGGCCACGGGTAGAGCTTGACGTCCTGGGTGCCGGGCAGCGGCCACTCCGGCTCGTCCACCCACGACTTGTCCTCGCGCTGGATGGTGGCCTTCGGCTCGCGCTCGATGCCGTTGTCGATGCCGTAGAGGTAGTGCGACATCCACTTGTTCAGCGTGGCGAGCCAGACGTCGCGGCGGAGGCTGTACGGGTCGGCGTGCCCGGCCTGGTGCAGCCAGATCTTGTGCTCGACCCCGCGCGCCTTGAGCATTTCGTACCAGCGGGTGCCCTGGTCGGTCTTGACGTTCCAGTCGCCGAGGCCGTGCACCACGAGCACCGAGGCCCGCACCTTGTTCACGTCGTTGCGGTAGTTCCGCACGTCCCAGAAGCGGCTGTAATCGCCGGTCACCCGGTCCTGGTCCACCCCGATCCGGTCGATCAGCGGGCGGCAGACGGCGCGGTCCTGGCGCGTGTAGACGTAGTCCGCGAGCACGTCCGCGTCCTCGCCCTGGAATCCGCCGGCCGCGACGACGGCACCGTCGTTGCGGTAGTAGTCGTACCAGCTGGAGATCGCCGCGATCGGGACGATCGTCTCCAGCCCTTCGACTCCGGTGCTGGCCACCGCGTTGGGCAGCGTGCCGTTGTAGGAGACGCCGGTCATGCCGGTTTTGCCGGTGCTCCAGTCCGCGACCGCGGCCTTGCCCGCCGCGTCGCGCGCCGTCGCCCGGCCGTTCAGCCAGTCCACAATGGACTTCGCGCCGATGGTCTCGTTGACGTCGCCGGTGCTCGGGCAGCCGGTGGACTGACCGCTGCCGAGCGATTCCCCGTACACCACGGCGAACCCGCGGGCGGTGAAGTAGTCCTGGTAACGCCAGCTGATCGGTGCCGCGTTGGGGCCGACGGTCTTCGTCGCGATCCGCGGACCCGCCGGGGCGCGCTTCGCGCCGGGCACGTACAGCTCCACGTCGACGTTGTGGTTCGCGACGTCGTTGCCGCCCGCGTAGTACGGGCTGGCCTGGTAGACGACCGGGACCTTCATGCCCTGCTGCGTCGCGCGGGGCCGCACGACCTCCGCGTGCACGAGGTCGTCCTTGCCGTCGTGGTCGCTGTCGACCGGCGCGGTGACCCAGACGTTCTCCCGGATGACGTCCGCCGGGTCGAACACCGGCTGGGCTTGGCCGTCCTTGAAGACCGGCGCCGGCGGCGCGTCGGCTTGGGCGGGCAACGCCGTCGCCGGAAGGACCAGGACGGCGGTGAACAGGGCGGCGAGCCTGGCGACTCTCACAAGACCCCCAAAAGGCTGGTGGGCAAGACGAAGCTGAGGCTTCCGGCCACCCGAACGGGTGTCAAGAGACTAACGTCGGAGGCATGCCGAGCACCCTGGAAGCACCGATCGTCGCCGTCACCGTCTACCCGCACCACGCCCGGATCACGAGGCGGGCTTCGGCGGCCCTCGACGGGGAAACGCGTTTCGCCTTCGCGGGCCTGCCGTGGAACCTGGACACGGATTCGGTCCGCGTCACCGGTTCCGGTCCGGCGGTCATCGCCGGGGTCGACGTCGCCGTCGAGCGCCATCCCGCGCCGGCGGACGCTTCACTGCGCGCGCTGACCGAACAGCGCAAGGCCGATCAAGCGGTGGTCGACGAGGTCGCGGACGCGGTCTCCGCCGAGACGGCGAAGGTCGACCTGCTGACCGGCCTGGCGACGCGCAGCGGCAAGAGTTTCGCGAAGGCGCTCGCGGCGGGCACTGCGGAGCCGCCCCGCGTCGCCGAGGTCACCGACGCGCTCGGCGCGCAACTGGCCGAGGCGCTGGGCAAGCGCCGCGAACTCGGCATCCGCCTCGCCCGGCTCCGTGACGACCTCAAGGCGCTGGACCGCGAGATCGAGGCGAAACGAGGGGCGTCCGAAGTGGACAGCGCGACGGTCACGGTCGAGCTTGAGCCCGGGGAGGACGGCGCGGAGATCGGCCTCGAACTGTCCTATGTGGTCGCGAACGCGAGCTGGGAACCCGGCTACGACGTGCGTGTCCGCGGCGAGGACGTCTCGCTGACCTGGTACGGGCGGATCACCCAGCACACCGGCGAGGACTGGCCGGAATGCGAACTGGCCCTCTCGACCGCGCGGCCGGCGAACACCGTCGAGGTACCGGAACTCGAACCCTGGTTCCTCGACCGCGTGCGTCCGGTCCAGCCGCTGATGGCCCGCGCGGCGTACGGCAGCGCGGCACCCGCGGGTGGCGGGATGCCGGAGTCGGTGGGCATGCCCGCGCCCGCCGGCCCCCCGATGGCCGCGCGGACGGCGTCCGTCGAACAGGGCACCACCGCGGTCACCTACCGGCCGGGCCGCCCGGTGGCGGTGCCGTCGGGAGCGCAGGGCCACCGCACGACGCTCGCGCAACTGGAACTGACGGCGAAACTGGGCTACGTCACCGCTCCGGCGGTGTCCCCGGAGGCGTTCCTGCGGGCGACCGTGGTCAACACTTCGGAGCACACGCTGCGGCCGGGGAAGGCGTCGGTGTTCCACGAGACGGAGTTCGTCGGCACCACGCGGCTGGACGTCTGGGCGCCGGGTGAGGAACTCGAACTCGCCCTCGGCGTGGACGACCGGATCCGGATCGAGCGCGAGCTCACGCACCGCACGGCGAGCAAGGCGACGCTGTCCGGCGTGCGCAAGCGGGAAGCCGCGTACACCACGACGATCGTCAACCACAGCCCGCGCGAAGCCGTCGTGACCGTGCTGGACCAGGCGCCGGTCTCCCGGGACGACGCGATCACCGTCCGGGACGTGCGCACCACGCCGGAGCCGGTGGAGCGGACCGAGCTGGGCGAGTTCACCTGGCGGCTGACGCTCGCTTCGGGCGCGAAGGGCGTTGTGACGCTCGGGTACCGGGTGGACGTCGCGAAGGGGGTCGAGCTGTCGGGGTGGCGCGAGTAGCCGCCTCCGGATGCAATGAACGGTCCGTTCCTTGCAAAATTTGCAAGGAACGGACCGTTCATAGCGCTCGCAGGAGGCCGGTCAGCCTTGGGAGATGTACGCCTCCAGCTGTTCCTGACTCTTCTCCAGCTGTTCCATCCGGGTCTTCACGACGTCGCCGATGCTCACGATCCCCGCGAGCCTCCCGTCCACCACCACCGGGACGTGCCGGATGCGGCGTTCGGTCATCAGGACCGACAGCTGGTCCACCGAGTCCTCGGGGGTGCAGCTCGCGACCATCTTCGTCATGATCGCGGACACCGATCCGTCGAGCAGCTGGGGTCCGCGCTCGTTGAGCCGCCGCACCACGTCCCGTTCGGAGACGATCCCGACGATCCCGCCCTCGGGGTCGACCACCACCAAGGCGCCGACGTTGTGCTCCGCCAGTCTCTCGAGCAGTTCGGTTACGTTCGTCTCCGGCGAGACGGTCGCGACGGCCGCCCCCTTGTTCCGCAACAGATCGGAAATCCGCATACGCGCTCCTCCCGGATGGGTGACCTGAGTCACTCCAGGTTATGGCCTCACCGCCGAGCGCGAAAGTCCGGAGAGTCCGGTTCGAGACCGAGCCGTTCGGCGAGCGCGCCGTACGCCTCGATGATCCCGAGGCCGTAGGGGTCGTCGCCGAGCGCGCCGAGCGTCCCCCGGCCGAGCTCCCAATGCTTCTTCGCGGACTCGTGATCGCCGAGTTTGCGGTAGTCCTCGGCGAGGTTCAGGTGCAGCGAGGGGTAGAACCCGCGCACGGCGAGCGTCGCGTGGTACTCCTTCGCGCGTTCGTCGGTGAGGGAATCGGCCGCGGCGAGCGCGCGGAGATCCCAGGCGAGTTCGTCGGCCGGATCGTCCTGGACGTCGGCCATGTAGTGCGCGAGCGCGCACCGGTGCAGCGGGTCGCCGTCCTCGCCGATCCGTGCCCACAACGCCGCGAACTTCTCGCGCGCGCCTGCCCGGTCGCCGGAGATGTGCAGCTGGAGGCCGGTGTTGATCTCGGCCATCACCTCGTCGGTCATTTGACGTCCGAGGCGGGCGCCGCCCAGGTGTTGCACGCCGACGTCGTCTTCCCGGAGTACCCGGCCTTCGCCCATTTCAGCTGGTTGCGACGGCTGCCGTGGGTGTCGCTGTCGTCGGCGCGGCCGTAGTCGTCGAGGGCCGCGTTCGCCAGCGACTTGCTGATCGAGCCGCGTCCGGCGGCGGCCGCGAGGGCGAGCGCGCCGAAACAGTTCGCCTGCAGTTCGATGCGGCGGACCAGTTCCTTGTCGGCCGGACTGTCCTCACCCGGCGACGACATCTTCTCCGCGGCCGCCGACAGGATCCCGCTGGACCGCTGGACGTGGTGCCCGTACTCGTGGGCCATCGTCGCGAGGTGACGCGACCGTTCGAGGCCCGCGTCGCCCAGCATCCACGCGGTCGGCGCGTAGATCGTCGTGTCGCCGCCGCAGTAGTAGGCGACGGCCTCGTTCTCGCTCGGCGCCTTCCCGCACGCGCTGGTCTCGGGCAGCGTCACCTGCACGGTCGCCGTCAGCGTGGGCTCGTTCGCCTGCTCCAAGGCGGGTTTCCAGGATTCGGCGAGACAGGACACCAAGGTCTTGTAGTACGTCTCCAGTTTCGCGGGCTCGCGGCTGATCGGGGGCAGTCGGCAGGTGACGGCGCCGAGCGAGATCCCCTCCGCCAGCAGCGGGTTCGTCTCCAGTTCCCGCACCTCCTTGGGCGCGGGTTTCGCGTTCCCGGCGGGCACTTTGGCCCCTTCGGAGGCGTACGCGCCGGACACCGGGAGCGCCTGGCCGTCGATCTGCCGCGGCCCGCCCGCCATCGCCATCCCGGTGGTCGTCAGCGCGGCGACGATGAGCAGACCGACGACGGCCGCCCCCGGGTTCCGGCGAGACGGCGAGGGCGCGAACGGTCTGGGTACCTCGTCGGTGCCGGTCATGGTGTCCCCCAAACGTGCGAGCCCACAGCATACGGAATGCCACACCTGGTGGCGCCGGGACGGAGCACCCGGCGAGACTGTGGGCATGAGTGACGAGGACCCGTACCTGTGGTTGGAAGACGTGACCGGCGACGAAGCGCTGGACTGGGTGCGAGCCCGCAACGCCGAGGCACTGGCGGAACTGGCAGGCGGTGAGCGGTTCGCCGGGATCCGCGACGAGGTCCGCGAGGTCCTCGACGCCGACGACCGGATCCCGTACGTCCGCCGCCGCGGCGAATATCTGTACAACTTCTGGCAGGACTCGGCCAACCCTCGCGGCCTGTGGCGCCGCACCACCCTGGAGCAGTACCGGCTCGACACGCCGGAGTGGGAACTGCTGCTCGACGTCGACGCCCTGGCCGAGGCCGACGGCGAGAACTGGGTGTGGCAGGGCGCGGCCGTCCTCCGTCCGGGGTATCACCGCGCCCTGGTCGAGCTGTCGCGCGGGGGCGCCGACGCGACCGTCGTCCGCGAGTACGACCTCGACGAGCGCCGTTTCGTCGACGACGGGTTCTTCGTCCCCGAGGCCAAGACCAGGATCGGCTGGATCGACCAGGACCGCGTGTACATCGGCACCGATTTCGGTCCGGGGACGCTGACCAGTTCCGGCTATCCGAGGCTGGCGAAGGAATGGCGCCGCGGCACGCCGCTCGAAGAGGCGACGGTGGTCTTCGAGGGCAAACCGGACGACGTCTCGGTGTCCGCGCACCACGACCCGACCGAGGGCTGGGAACGCGACTTCGTCTACCGGTCGATCGACTTCTACCGCACGGAAAGGTACGTCCGGACGGCCGCCGGTCTCGACCGCATCGAGGTCCCCGAAGACGCCCAGACGTCCTCGCACCGCGAGTGGCTGCTGATCCGGCTTCGCTCGGACTGGACCGTCGAAGGCACGACGTATCCTTCCGGCACCCTGCTCGCATCCGGCTTCGACGCGTTCATGGCGGGCGAGCGCACCTTCACGACCCTCTTCACCCCGGACGCGCACACGTCGCTGGAGTACTGGGTGTGGACGCACAACCACCTGCTGCTCTCGACGCTTTCCGACGTCCGGACGGAACTGCGCGTGCTCACGCCGTCCGACGGCTGGGCCTCGCGGCCGCTCGCCGGCGCCCCCGAACTGGGCACCGCGCAGATCACCGGCACCGACCCCGACGTCAGCGACGAATACCTGCTCGACTCCAGCGGCTACACCCAGCCGTCGACGCTGAGCTACGGGCACGTCGGCGGTGACGTCGAGGTTCTCAAGCGCGCCCCGTCGTTCTTCGACAGCGAAGGCATGACGGTCTCGCAGTACTTCGCGACGTCCGAAGACGGCACGAAGATCCCGTACTTCGTCGTACGCCCCTCCGGTGCCGAAGGCGGCCCGACGCTGCTGACCGGCTACGGCGGCTTCGAGGTCTCATTGACCCCGGGTTACAGCGGCGTCATCGGCCGCGGCTGGCTCGCGCGGGGCGGCACCTACGTCGTCGCGAACATCCGCGGTGGCGGCGAATACGGGCCGGACTGGCACACGTCGGTGACGAAAGCCAAGCGGTACAAGGTCTACGAGGATTTCTCGGCCGTCGCCGCCGACCTCGTCGAGCGCGGGATCAGCGAGCCGTCCCGGCTCGGGATCCAGGGCGGCAGCAACGGCGGGCTGCTGATGGGCGTCATGCTGACGCGCTACCCGCACCTCTTCGGCGCGATCGTGAGCCAGGTGCCGCTGCTGGACATGAAGCGGTATCACAAGCTCCTCGCGGGCGCGTCGTGGATGGCCGAGTACGGCGACCCCGACGACGCGGCGGAATGGGACTTCATCGGGAAGTACTCGCCGTACCAGAACGTCCACGCGGACCGTGGGTACCCGCCGGTCCTGTTCGTCACCTCCACCCGGGACGACCGGGTGCATCCAGCGCACGCCCGCAAGATGGTCGCGCGGATGGTGGAGCAGGGGCACGACGTGCGGTACCACGAGAACATCGAGGGCGGGCACGGCGCGGCCGCCGACAACGAGCAGCTGGCGTTCAAATGGGCGCTGATGTTCGAGTTCCTGTGGGAGAAGCTCGCCTGACGTGTCATGAAAGGGTCGTTCAGGACATCTTGTGTCCTGAACGACCCTTTCATGACATCCGGGGCTCACTCGGTCACCTTGGCGAGCACCACCCCTCCCACGATCAGCGCCATCGCGCCGAACCGGCCGAGGCTGACCGGGTCCTTGTGGATCACGATGCCGAACACGATCGCGCCCACCGCGCCGATTCCGGTGAAAACGGCGTACGCGGTCCCCACCGGGATCGAGTCCATCGCCTTCGACAGCAGGTACACCGCGGCGACGCCGAGCACGAAGCACAGCACGGTCGGCCAGAACCGGGTGAAGTTCTCCGTCGGCTTGATGCTCTGCGACCAGGCGACCTCGACGGCTCCCGCCAGCAGCAGGATTCCCCAGCCCATCAGACCTGCCTTCCAGCTTTTTCGGCGCCGAGGAGCGCCTGTTCCCGCGACGCGATCCGGTCGGGGTCACGCGGGCTCAGCCGCGGGTCGACCAGGGCGTTCGTCAGTTCGGAGTGCAGGAACGTGACGTCCCGGACGTCGTAGTGCCCGGCGAAGAAGTCGCGCAGGTAACGCTCGTGGTGGTCGACCGGCTCGCGCGGCGTGCCCGGCAGGTAGGTGCCGCCACGCGCTCCCGTGACCACGAAAGCCTTGCCCGCCAAGGACATCTTCGGGAACGTCACCTGGTCGATCCACAGTTTGAGCGTTGCGGGGATCGAGAAGTTGTACATCGGCGCGCCGATCAGCACGACGTCGGCGGCGAGCAGTTCGGCCAGCAGCGGCTCGATGACCGCCCAGGCTTCGCGCTGTTCCGGCGTCTTCACCACGGAGGCGTACCCGGCCGGATCCGTGATCCCCGCCTGGAGGAGGGCGTCGCAGATCTCGGTCCAGGCCTGGCCGATCGGCGGCACCGGGTCGGCGGCCACGTCGCGGTAGGTGTAGCCCGCGCCCGGGTTCGCGGCGCGCCAGGCGTCCGCGAACCGAGCGCTCAGCTCGCGGGAGAACGACGCGCTGCGGGCACTGGAGTCGAGGTGGAGAAGGTGGCTCATCGGGGCCTCCCGGACCAGGAAGTGGACACGGCGTCCACTTGCTTCGCCGGGTACAAGTGGACGCCGCGTCCGGATATTCCCTAGGCTGCGGACCATGCCGGAAGATCTGCTCGCGAACGGCCCGGGACGGGAACGCTCGGATGCCGCCCGTAACCGCGCGAAGATCCTGAAGGCGGCCGAAGAGCTCTTCGCCGAACGTCCGGCGGCCGACGTCACCATGGAGGACATCGCCAAGGCGGCCGGAGTCGGCCGCGCGACGCTGTACCGCCGCTACCCGGACCGCTCGGCGATCGCCGTCGCCCTGCTGGACGAGCACGAGCGGGAGCTCCAGGAGCGGCTGCTCACCGGCCCTCCCCCGCTGGGGCCCGGCGCGCCACCCGCCGAGCGGCTGGCCGCGTTCTACGCGGCGATGACCGGGCTGCTCGCCCGGCACGCGCATCTCGTCCTCGGCACCGAGGTCGGGCACTCGCGATTCACGACCGGGCCGTACCGGCTGTGGCGTACCCATGTCCGCCATCTCGCCGAGCAGGCGAGCGCCCCGGATCCGGACGTGCTCGCCGACGTCCTGCTGGCGCCGCTCGCCGTCGAGGTGTTCCTGCATCAAACAGGCGAGCTCGGCCTGAGTGTCGAACGGATCACCGACACCCTGGCCGAGCTCGCCCGGCGAACGCTCTCCTGATCAGCCGGCGAGACCGTCGACGACCAGCTTCATCACGGCCTGCCAGTGCTCGCGCTGCGCGGCGCGCTCTTCCGGACCGGTGAGCCGCTCCTGATGGAAGACCACGGTCGTCTTGCCCGGCCCGGCCGGACGGAGGCCGACCTGGACCGTGCTCTCGTGGTCCCAGTCCTTCGGCCGCCAGGTGAGGCGGATCTTCTCGCGTTCGCGGTAGCCGCGGACCTCGCCGACCGTGCCCTCGGCCGTCTCGTACGGCGCGCCCTTCTCCGGCTCCAGCCGCACGTCACCCAGCCAGGCCGCCAGGCCCGGACCCGAGAGGTACTCCCAAACCTCGTCCAGCGGATACGCCACCGTCTTGGACACGCCGATCTCCCAGCCCGCGTCCTTCGTCTTGCCGATCATCACGCCTCCGCTGTAACCGTCTTACCTGGTTTCTGAAACCGACTATAGTGGTTACATGACTCCGGGAACAAGACTGCTCGTCAACGCCCAGGGTGAGCGGTACCGCTTCGATCCAGGCAGCCTCAGCCTCGAACTCATGCTGACCGGCGGCCCCGGCCCGTACGAGCGCTACGAGATCGCGCATACGCCGTCCGCCCTCGCCGACTGGTTCACCGGCTCCCGGCTGGCGCTGACCGCTCCCCTGACCGACGTCCGGATCCGGCCCGCCGAACTCACCGCGCTCAAGGAACTGCGGGACACGCTCTACCGCGTCGCACCCGCCCTCGCCCGGGGCGAAACTCCGTCGGCCGGCGACCTCGCCGTGCTGAACAGCGCAACCGAAGCCACCCCGAGGCCACTCGTCGACCCGGAGACACGGCGGCTCGCCTGGGCGCCGCCCGTCACCGGGAAGCAACTCCTCGGCGCCGTCGCCCGCGACGCCATCGGTCTGGTCGCGGGCGAACGCTCCGGACGCGTCCGCGAGTGTTCCGCGAGCGACTGCTACCTGCTGTTCTTCGACACCTCGCGATCGGGCAACCGCCGCTGGTGCTCGATGGAGCGCTGCGGCAACCGCGCCAAGATCCGGGCGTACCGGGCCCGCACCGAAACCGCGTGATCGCTAGGATTCCCGGCGATGCAGGGTGAAGCGAAACTGGAGCAACGCGTCGTCGAGACGGCGGAAAAGCTGCTGGCCAAAAAGAAGTCGGTGACCGCGCTCGGCATCCTCACCGGCATCGGCTGGCTCTCGGAGAACGTCGTCGACGCCTGGCAGCGCGGCCGGATCCCCGACCTGTCGACGGCGCTGCCGGTGACGCCGGAGAAGCTGACCTTCGCGCTCGGTGCCCTGCAACGCTGGGTCGCGGCGAACGATCTCGAAGGGTCGGAGATCGAGCACGTCGGCGCGACCCGGGACCGGGCGGCCCTGCGAGTGACCTCCGGCGAACTCGCCGGTCTCGAACCGCTGTTCCGGACGCACTGGATCATGCCGGGCCTGTCCGAAGCCAAACGAGCGCAAGTCGAGGCCCGGCAACGGAAAGCACCCGACCTCGTCGTTTCGGTGGCACTCCGGGATTGGACCTGCGCCGACTGCGGCGGCACCGGCGATCTGCAATTCCTGGAGAACGAAAAGCCGCATTGCCTCGACTGCGCCGACCTCGGTCACCTGGTCTTCCTGCCCTCCGGCGACGCCACCCTGACCCGCCGGGCGAAGAAGGCGAGCCGGCTTTCCGCCGTCGTCACCAAGTTCAACCGGTCCCGGAAACGTCATGAGCGGCAAGGGATCCTGGTCGAAGAAGCGGCACTGCGCGACGCCGAGGACCAATGCCTCGCCGACGAGGACGTCCGGGAACGGCGTCGCGACCGCGACCGCGAACGCCGCGCTCACGAAGACGTCGAGTTCACCGCCCGGTTCCACGCCGCGATCATCGAACTGTTCCCCGGCTGCCCGCCGGAGCGGGCACGCGCCATCGCCGAACACGCCGGTCTGCGCGGCAGCGGCCGGGTGGGCCGGTCCGCCGCCGGGCGGGAACTGGCCGAACGAGCGGTGTTCCTCGCCGTCGTCGCCTCGATCCGGCATCTGGACACCGAGTACGACGACCTCCTCATGGCGGGCGTGGAACGCCAGGCCGCCCGCGACCGCATCCGGCCGACCATCGACGCGGTGCTCGAACGCTGGCGTTCCTGACCGCTGTCACGTTCCGGGCGCGGGGCTCGTCCAGGGGTCATGTTCACCGCATATCTCATCGTGGCGCTGGTGACGATCGTGCTCACCGCCGGGGCCGCGATCGCCGATTTCGCGTATGCCCCGTTCGTCCTCGACAACTCCGCCGCCGTCGACATACCCCGCTCCTGGCTCGTGCCCCTCGGACTGGTGAAGGCCGCGGGTGCGGCGGGCCTCATCCTCGGCCTCCTCGGGGTGCCGCACCTCGGGATCGCGGGGGCCGCCGGGCTCGTGCTGTTCTACCTCGGCGCGGTAGTCGTCCACGTGCGAGCCCGCGTTTTCGGCAACATCGCCGCCCCGGGCGGTCTCCTCGCGCTGGCCGCGGTCACCCTGGTCTTGGATCTCGCTCAGGCCAGGTAGGGACCGAAGTGCTCGGCGACGACGTCCGCGACCGCCTCGGCGTCCTTCGAGCCGTCGACCCACAGCACCCGGATACCGAGCCCCTTCGCGGTCCGGACGGCGTCCTCGGCGACAAGCCGGTCTCGCGCGACCCGGTTGCGCTGCGCGCGCTCGGGATCGCTGACCCGCTGCGCCATCGCGGCGGCACGGGGCAGCACCCGCAGCTGATGCTCACGGAACTCGTCCGTGGGTACCAGCACGATCATCCGCCGGGGTGAATCCAGGAGAGGCGCGACCAGTTCCGGGCGCAACCCCCAGCCCTCGGCGAGGATCGGGCGCCCGGACACCAGCGCGCGCAGATCGTCCAGAGCCCATTCGAACCGCAGCGGGAAACCGGCGATCGTGTCGGCGGCCATCCGTTCGGGTGTGGGCTCGACCCACACGGTGTCGGGGTCGGCATCCTCGGCGGGCGAACCGTTCCGGACGCGGTGGGCGATGCGACGGTCCTGATGGGCGCGGGCGTCGTGGAAGTCGTAGTGGTAGACGGTGATGCCGTGGCGGCGGGCGAGCAGACGGGAGACGGTGGACTTGCCCGCCCATTGACCGCCGCAGATCCAGAGCGCTTGCTTGAGTGTGCCGAAAGGATCAACGATGGTCACGCACGCGCCTCCGGTGTCATGAAAGGGTCGTTCAGGACATATATCGTCCTGAACGGCCCTTTCATGACATTCGCTGTGACCTAGCTGCAGCCGGAGGTCGCTCCGCACCCTTCGCAGGCGTAGCAAGAACCGGCGGGCCGCATCTTCGTGCCGCAGGTCATGCAGAGCGGCGCGTCAGAAGCGGTGCCCAGGTTCAGCTCCACGAGTTCCGCCGTCGAGTGCGCGACCTTGGCGGGCTCCGCGGACGAAGAGTCCACAGTGGACCGGAGGGCGTCGATGTCGACGTTTTCCGGTTCCGCGGCGGGTGCGCCGCCGTAGCTCGCCTCGACCTGTGCCGAACGTTCGTCGGCGGTGAAGATGCCGAGCTGCGAACGCTTCTCGTACGGCAGGTAGTCCAGCGCCAGCCTGCGGAACAGGTAGTCCATGACGCTGGTGGCGATCCGGATGTCCGGGTCGTCGGTCATGCCGGCGGGCTCGAAGCGCAGGTTGGAGAACTTCGAAACGTAGAACTCCAGCGGGATCCCGTGCTGCAGGCCGACGGAGATCGACATCGAGAACGCGTCCATCACGCCCGAGAGGGTCGATCCCTGCTTGCCGAGCTTCACGAAGATCTCGCCGAGGCCGTCGTCCGGGTACGAACCGGCGTGCAGGTAGCCCTCGGCGCCGCCGACGGTGAACGACACCGTCTGGCTCGGGCGCTTCTTGGGCAGGCGCTTGCGGACCGGCCGGTATTCGACGACCTTTTCGGCCTCGGGCTCGGCCTTCTCCTTCTTGCCGCTGGACAGCGGCTGGCCGACCTTGCAGTTGTCGCGGTAGATCGCGAGCGCCTTGAGGCCGTACTTCCAGCCCTGGAAGTAGATCTCCTCGACCTCTTCGACGGTCGCCGACTCCGGCATGTTGACCGTCTTGGAGATCGCGCCCGAGAGGAACGGCTGCACCGCGGCCATCATCCGGACGTGCCCCATCGGCGCGATGGACCGCTCCCCCACCGCGCAGTCGAACACCTCGTAGTGCTCCTGGCGCAGGCCGGGGGCGTCGACGACGTGGCCGTGCTGGGCGATGTACTCGACGATCGCTTCGATCTGCTCGCCCTGGTAGCCGAGCGCGGCCAGCGCGCGCGGGATCGTCTGGTTCACGATCTGCATCGAGCCGCCGCCGACCAGCTTCTTGAACTTGACCAGCGAGAAGTCCGGCTCGATGCCGGTCGTGTCGCAGTCCATCATGAAGCCGATGGTGCCGGTGGGCGCGAGCACGGAGGCCTGCGCGTTACGCCAGCCGCTCTTCTCGCCCAGCTCGATGCCGTGCTTCCATTCCTGGGTCGCGAGCGCGCGGACCGCGGCGTCGTTCGAGTGGTAGGTCCGCACCAGTTCGTTGGCGGCGGCGTGCTTGCGCATGACCCGCTGGTGCGCCTCGGCGTTGCGCGCGTAACCCTCATACGGTCCGACGACCGCGGCGAGTTCCGCGGAACGCCGGTACGAGACGCCGGTCATCAGCGACGTGATCGCGGCGGCGAGCGCGCGGCCGCCGTCGGAGTCGTACGCGTGCCCGAGCGCCATCAGCAGCGCGCCGAGGTTCGCGTATCCGATGCCCAGCTGACGGAACTTGCGAGTGGTGTCGCCGATCGCCTCGGTCGGGAAGTCGGCGAAGCAGATCGAGATGTCCATCGCGGTGATGACCAGCTCGACGGCCTTCGCGAACAGCGGCGCGTCGAAACCGCCGTCCTCGGTGGCGAACTTGAGCAGGTTCAGCGAGGCCAGGTTGCAGCTGGAGTTGTCCAGGTGCATGTACTCCGAACACGGGTTGGACGCGGTGATCCGGCCCGATTCGGGGCAGGTGTGCCAGTCGTTGATCGTGTCGTCGTACTGCAGCCCCGGGTCGGCGCATTCCCAGGCGGCCTGCGCGATGGTGCGGAACAGCTTCTTGGCGTCGACCCGGTCGATGACCTCACCGGTGGTCCGCGAGCGCAGGCCGAAGTCGCCCTCGGTCTCGACGGCCTGCATGAACTCGTCGGAGACACGGACCGAGTTGTTCGCGTTCTGGTACTGGACGGAGGCGATGTCCGAGCCGGAAAGGTCCATGTCGAACCCGGCGTCGCGGAGGACCTTGATCTTCTCCTCTTCGCGGGCCTTGGTCTGCACGAACTCCTCGACGTCCGGGTGGTCGACGTCGAGCACGACCATCTTCGCCGCGCGCCGGGTGGCGCCACCGGATTTGATGGTGCCCGCGGAGGCGTCGGCGCCGCGCATGAAGGAGACCGGGCCGGACGCGGTGCCGCCGGAGGACAGCAGCTCACGCGAGGAGCGGATGCGGGAGAGGTTCAGCCCGGCACCGGAACCGCCCTTGAAGATCAGGCCCTCTTCGCGGTACCAGTTGAGGATCGACTCCATGGTGTCGTCGACCGCGAGGATGAAGCAGGCGCTGACCTGCTGCTTCGACGTCGTGCCGACGTTGAACCAGACCGGCGAGTTGAAGCTGAACACCTGGTGCAGCAGCATCCAGGTCAGCTCGTGCTCGAAGACCTCGGCGTCGGCGGGGCTCGCGAAGTAGCCGTGTTCGCGGCCTGCGTTGACGTAGGAGTGGACGACGCGGTCGATCAGTTGCTTCAGGCTCTGCTCGCGCTGCGGCGTGCCCACGGCACCGCGGAAGTACTTGCTCGTGACGATGTTCGTCGCGTTGACCGACCAGAAGCCGGGGAACTCGACACCGCGTTGCTCGAAGTTGACCGTGCCGTCGCGCCAGTTCGTCATCACGACGTCCCGGTTCTCCCAGGTGACCTGGTCGTACGGGTGGACGCCCTCGGTGGTGAAGACGCGGCGCACGGTGAGCCCGCCCGCCTGCTTCTTCTTCCCGTTCGTCCGCGCTGTGGCCGGGTTGCCTGTTCCCACGGTCTCGGTCATGGGTCTATCCCTCACTCCCACGCGGGAGGCGGCATCAGCCGTCTTTCGCGTCTTGATCGCTCTCGTCCGGTGTGGCAGCCATGGCCTCGCGGAGGTCCGAGATCTCCTTCTCGAAGTCCTCGACCGAGGAGAAGGAGCGGTAGACACTGGCGAACCGGAGATAGGCGACGCCGTCGAGTTCGCGCAGGGGGCCCAGGATCGCCAGGCCGACCTCGTGACTCGGGATCTCCGCCAGCCCCGCCGACCGGATCGACTCCTCGACCCGCTGCGCGAGCTGCTGCAACGCGTCGTCGTCGACCGGCCTGCCCTGGCAGGCGCGGCGCACCCCCCGGACCACCTTGTCCCGGCTGAACTGCTCGGTGACCCCGGATCGTTTGACGACGGCGAGCACCATCGTCTCCGAAGTGGTGAAGCGCCGGCCGCAAGCAGCGCAGGAGCGCCTCCGCCGGATCGCCTGACCCTCATCCACCTCTCGGGAGTCGACGACCCGAGAGTCCGCATGCCGGCAGAACGGGCACCTCATCCGCCGATCACCTTCCCCTCCGCGCCGGCCGGTCCCGAGTGGACGCCCGCCCCCGTCGCCACGCAACGACGGAAAAGATCGACATGTGGATCGATCTGTGGACATCCGGTGGGTGAACACCGGCCAGCTGTGGACAACTGGTACCGAGTCTACCCCAAGCTATGGACCAACTACAGCCATGTAACTACTACATATAGCGGTGGAGACTAGATCGCTGGTCGGACGCACGCAAGCGCAACGGGCGGGTCGATCAGACACGAAAGAGGAGCTCACCCACGACGGGTGAGAGCACCCTCCGGGATCACCTCCCGCCTTCCGCGACCTCTGCCGCGACGGGGACCGTGAGCGGCAGCCCGGGCACGAGGACGGCGTTTTCCAGGGAGTTGAGCTCCTTGATCCTGGCGACGACCGCGCCCGTGTCACTGCCTGGCGCGAATCGCGCCGCGAGATCCGTCAGCGTCTCGCCCGCGGAAACGGACACCGTGGTGGTCCGTTCGGGTACCGCGACGCCGGGAGCACCGGCCAAGAACAGACCCAATCCGGTGACAACCCCGGCGACGAGCAAGGCCATCCCGGCGAGCGAGGGCCACCTGAGCGGGAGCCGCCGCGGCGCCGGGCACGCCGGGGCGACGGTGGCGACGCCGGGGCGGCGGCCCGCCACGACCCGCGCCCTGGTCGGCGGACGCAGGGGCTCGGCACGCCTGCCCCGCACCACCCGCACGGGCCTGGTCGCCCCTGCCGGAACGGACCCGGGGGAACTGGGCCGCACCAGTCCTCGATCGGCCAGAATCGACATCGGAACCTCCTCGCAGTCCTGCTGCACTCGCCGCCGGGCCGGGACCCGGCATCAAGATCGAACACGCGTTCTATCGAACGCCCGTGCGAATGTGTACCACCTCCCACCGACAAAAATCGAGCGACACGGCGTGTCCATCGAACAGATGTTTGAAATCGTCGTCCCGGCGGGCTAACGTCGTTGACCAGGGCGTCTGCTGCGCGGACGCCGCCGATGCCGTGGGCGGGGAAGATCGTCCTCCACCGGCGAAGACACGCGAAGTCGGTCCGGGCGACCGGACGTACTGGGAGGCGACGCAGGAGATGAAGGAGCGAGACGGTGGCTAAGGAGAGCAAGGCGGGGAACGCGCCTAGGGGCTCGGGCAAGGTGCGCGCCTTGCCCGAGGTCTACGAGGTGGACGAGACCCTGACCGTGCGGCAGCAGCAGGTGCTCGACGTGATCAAACTGTGGGTGAGCCGGTTCGGCTACCCGCCGAGTGTGCGTGAGATCGGCGAGGCGGTCGGGCTGACCTCGACTTCGTCGGTGTCGCACCAGTTGCAGGCCCTGCAGCGCAAAGGTTATCTGCGACGCGACCCGAACCGCCCGCGTGCGGTGGGGGTGCTCGCCACGACGGACGACAACCCGATGGGCATCGACGTCGAGCAGCCGCAGTCGGCCGCGAAGGCCGCGTACGTACCGCTCGTCGGCCGGATCGCGGCCGGTGGCCCGGTGCTGGCGGAGCAGGCGATCGAAGACGTCTTCCCGTTGCCGAGGGAGATCGTCGGCGAGGGTGAGCTGTTCCTGCTCAGCGTCACCGGTGACTCGATGGTCGACGCCGCGATCACCGACGGCGACTGGGTCGTCGTGCGCCAGCAGCCCACGGCGGACCCGGGCGAGATCGTGGCGGCGATGATCGACGGCGAAGCGACGGTCAAGACGTTCAAGCGCAAGGACGGCCACATCTGGCTGATGCCGCACAACGAGGCGTACGAGCCCATCCCGGGTGACGACGCCACGATCCTCGGCAAGGTCGTCGCCGTTCTTCGCAGGCTGTAGCCCGGAGCCGGAGCACGCCGGGATCCCGGGTCGTCCGAGACCACGCGCGCGCCCGCTTTCGGCCGGAGGCCCACGGAAACGTTTTGCAGGGTGCCTGCTCCGCCGGCGACCGGTTGATCACGAGGCACCCTGCGGAACGTTTTCGTCAGCGCGCTGTAAATGCAGTTCAGACCCGGCAAGCTTCGGTCAGGCTCGGCGTTTGCGGAGTCTGCCGACCAGGAGCAGGCCGCCGATCACGACGACCGCGGCGATACCGGCCTGCACGTACGGGAAGTCGGATCCCTGGCCCGTGCCACCGGCCGCGGAGGTCCCGCCCGACGTGCTGCCCTCGGATTTCGCCGCGTCCACCGCGAGTGCCGCCGCGCCCTTCACCGACCGGATCTGCTCGCCGACGCCCTCCCCGCCGGACAGCAGGGTCCCGTCCGGGTCGAAGGCGATCGCCTCACCCTGTTTCTCATTCGGCAGGGGCACGCGTACGGGCTCGCGCTGCAGCGCGCTCTTGAGGTCTCCGTCGGTGACGGCGTAGAGGTAGGCGTCGGTGTAGGTGCGCAACGCGACCACCGAGCCGTCGGCCGTCGACGCCGCGCCGGTGACGGTCATCGAGCCGATCGATCCGGCGGGTCCGCCGGGTGTCGAGGTCTCTTTGATCTGCAATGACCCCACGCTCTCCAGCGGGGTCGGCCCGGGACTGGCGAGCGGCCCTGTCGGCCGGTACACCTTCGAGTTGCCGAAGAAGTCTTTGGTGATCAGGTACGGCGTGCCGGAGCGGTCCATGATCAGCGCCTCGACGTCGTGCTGCCCGTCGGGGTAGGTGAGCCGGTGCAGCGTCGCTTTGCCTTGCGGCGTCAGCGAGATCAGCGCGACCGTGTCCCGCCGCTTGCGGTTGTCGCCGGTGTCGGAAAGCCAGAAGGTGCCGTCCGCCGTCCGGGCGAGGTCTTCGGGGTCGTACGGGTCCGTGGCCGCCGAAATGACCTTCTGGACCTTGCAGTCGCGGCCGAGCACGAAGACCTGCGTCTTGGTCCCGCCGTCGTTGAGGGCGTACAGGTGCTCGCCGTCGGAAACCAGACCGGAGAGCTCGCTGAGCCGGGATTCGCCGTTCTTGCACACCGGCTGCGGCGCCGGCGCCCCCTGCGCCAGGGCGGGAGCCGTCCCGCCGATGAACGCCGCCAGCACGACCGCCGCCGCGACAATCCCCCGCACATCCACCTCCGTACCGTGGAACCCCTGAAGCCCCACACTACGGAGACGTGCGGGACGGCGCGCAGTTCGGTGCGGACGCCGAGATGCGGCGGAATGTCGCGAAGGCCACTTCCAGCGACCGGCCGCGGTGCCCCGACGCGCCTGGGTACGTGAAGGCCCCCTTCACCGCGTCCAACGCGATGAAGGGGGCCTTCACGTACTTGCCTACAGAGCCGAGCCGTTCGTCTGGAAGTCGCTCAGCGCCGCGGCCAGCTCAGGCCTGCCGCGGACGACCAGCCGGGTACCGGTCTCGACGTGCTCTTCCTCCAGCACCTCGCCGTCGGCGTGGGCGCGGGAGACGAGTTCGCCCCGCGAGTACGGGATCAGCACCTCGACCACGACCTCCGGCCTCGGCAGCCGCTCCGCGATCACCTCGGCCAGCTCCGTGATGCCGGTACCGGTCCGCGCCGACACCTGCACCGAACCGGCCATCTGGTGCCGCAACCGGGCCAGCGACACCTCGTCGGCGGCGTCGGCCTTGTTGATCACCAGCAGCTCCGGCGGGAGCGGCTCGGAACGGCGCTTCGTGATCTCGGCGAGCACTTCACGCACCGCGTTGACCTGCTCTTCCGGCGTCGGGTCGGAACCGTCGACGACGTGCACGAGCAGGTCGGCGCTCGCCGCCTCCTCCAGCGTCGACCGGAACGCGTCCACCAGCTGGTGCGGCAGGTGCCGGACGAAACCGACGGTGTCGGTCAGCGTGTAGGTGCGGCCGTCGGGCGTCTGCGCCCGCCGGGTCGTCGGATCCAGCGTGGCGAACAGCGCGTCCTCGACCAGCACCCCGGCGCCGGTCAGCGCGTTGAGCAGGCTCGACTTGCCGGCGTTGGTGTAGCCGACGATCGCGACGCTCGGCACCTCGTTGGCCACCCGGCGACCGCGTTTGGTCTCGCGGATGGTGTCCATCGCGGCGATCTCGCGGCGCAGCTTCGCCACGCGCTTGTTGATCCGGCGGCGGTCGGTTTCGAGCTTCGTCTCACCGGGACCGCGCAGACCCACACCACCGTTGGCGCCGCCCGCCCGGCCACCGGCCTGCCGGGACAGCGCCGCACCCCACCCGCGAAGCCGCGGAATCAGGTACTGCAGCTGAGCCAGCTCGACCTGCGCCTTGCCCTCCTTGGAGCGGGCGTGCTGCGCGAAGATGTCGAGGATCAGGGCGGTGCGGTCGATGACCTTCACCTTGACCTTCTCCTCCAGCTGACGCAGCTGACCGGGCGAGAGTTCACCGTCGCAGATCACCGTGTCGGCACCGGTGGCCGCCACGATCCCGCGCAGTTCCTTGACCTTGCCCGAGCCGATGTAGGTGGCGGGATCCGGGCGGATCCGCCGCTGCACCAGGCCTTCCAGCACCTCGGAGCCCGCCGTTTCGGCGAGCCGGGCGAGTTCGGCGAGCGAGGCCTCGGACTGGAGGGCGCTGCCCTCGGTCCACACACCGACCAGAACGACGCGCTCCAGGCGCAACTGCCGGTATTCGACCTCGGTGACATCCGCGAGTTCGGTGGACAGGCCCGCTACCCGGCGGAGCGAGGCGCGGTCCTCGAGCTCCAGTTCGCCGGTCGAAGGGTCCATGTCGTTCAGATCGTTGTGTGTCAGTTCCGTCATCGTGCCTCCATGGTCCCACGTTTCGGCGGCGGGACCGAATTCATTACCTGCTGGGATACTTCGACAGGTAGATGGCCGTGCGTTTCGCTTCCGGGTCGACCGGCCGTGCCATGAAGTCGTCGACGAGCTCCATCAGCCGCGTTTCGAACTCGGTGATCTGCTCGTCGGGCACCTGGACGACCAGGCGCGTCTGCTGCACCTCGTCGAATCCCACATCGGCGATCTCGGCCAGATATGCCTCGAAGATCGCCTGATCGATCCCCCTGTCGCGGGAATCAAGATGCCATGACAACCCGGTCGAGCGATACGGAATTTCTTTCGCACCGCGCGTGCCGCGTCGCGGCGGGAGCGCTTCGAGGAACCCCGTGTCGACGAGCTTCCGAACATGGTGCAGCGTCGTCGCCGGGTCGCGATCGAGCCGTTCGGCGAGTTCCTTGTTGGTCAGCGCCTCGGAGTAGGTCAACCGGATGATGCGCAGCCTTATTCCGGAGGCCATCGCGGCGATCTCGGCCTCGGTGGCGGCGCGTCGTGGAGTGGGCACCGGGACAGCCTAGAGCGATAAGTGATTGACAGTTTCCAATCACTCACGCCAAGGTGGCGTCGTGCGCAGAGACTCCCTCTTCTTCCACGCGGACTTCCGGCGGCTCTGGGCGGGCGACACGGCCAGCCAGGTAGGCGCCTTCGCCGGTCACACCGTGATTCCCCTGCTCGCGGCCACCGTGCTGGCCGCGACCCCGTTCGAGATGGGGCTGCTGACCGCGGCCGAGACCATCGCGTTCCTGATCATCGGGCTGCCCGCCGGGGTGTGGGTCGACCGGATGCGACGCCGGGTCTTGATGCTGCGGGCCGACTTCGTGCGCGCCGCGCTGCTCTTCAGCATTCCGCTGGCGTGGTGGGCGGGGGTCCTGTCGCTGACGCAGCTGATCATCGTCGCCACGCTCGTCGGCGTCGCGACGGTGTTCTTCGACGTCGCCTACCAGTCGTATCTGCCGTCGCTGGTCGGCCGCGAGCACCTCCTCGAAGGCAACGCGAAACTCCAGGCGAGCCAGTCGGTCGCGTTCCTGACCGGTCCGGGCATCGGCGGCGGGCTCGTGCAGCTGGCGGGCGCCGCCAACGCCGTGCTGATGACCGGCGTGGGCTTCCTGACCTCGGCGCTGTGCCTGCTGCGGATCCGCACCGTCGAGGAGGTTCCCGAGCGAAACGAGGATGCGAAGCTGCTCCCCCAGATCGCCGAGGGGCTGCGGTTCGTCTTCAAAGACCCCGCGCTGCGCTCGATCGTCGCCTGCACCGGGACGTGCAACCTGTTCAACGGCGCCTTCACCGCGGTGCAGATCCTGTTCCTGAACCGGACGCTGGGGCTGCCGCCGGCCGCCGTCGGCATCGTTCTCGCGATCGGTGGCGTCGGCGGGATCCTCGACGCCGTCGTCGCGGGCAGGATCACGGCGCGGCTCGGGCAGGCACGGTCGATCTGGCTGGTACCGCTGCTGACCTGGCCGCTGCAACTGCTGATCCCGCTGGCGGAGCCCGGCTGGATGGTCGCGCTGATTCCCGGGGCGCTGCTCTTCACGGGCTTCGGGATCATCATCTACAACGTCGCGCAGGTGTCCTACCGGCAGGCCGTCTGCCCGGACCGGCTACTCGGACGGATGAACGCGAGCGTGCGGTTCATCGTCTGGGGCATGCTGCCGCTGGGCGGCCTGCTCGGCGGCGCGCTCGGGGAGGCGATCGGGATCCGCGCCACCGTGTGGTTCGCGATGATCGGTCAGACGGCCGCGCTGCTGTGGGTGGTCTTCTCGCCGATCCGGAAGCTTCGCGACCTTCCGAAGGAGCCGATCGCGGTCGGCTAACCGAGCCCGGCCCACCAGGTTTCGTCGAGTTCCCCGCGGGCGACGATCTCCGCCGGGCCGGTCAGCGTGGACCCGCCGCGGCGGACCTCGACCACCACACGGCCGCCGGGGATGTCGACGGTCGCCTCACCGGTGTCGGTGCCCGCGAGGTGCAGGGCGGCGGCGACCGCGGCGACCGTGCCGGTGCCGCAGGACCGCGTCTCGCCGACGCCGCGTTCGTGGACGCGCATCTTCAGCGCGTCCTCGCCCAGCAGGTTGATGAACTCGAGGTTCACGCCGTCGGGGAACACGTCGGAGTCGAAGTCGGGCTGGTCACGCAGGTCGAGCACGTCGACGTCGTCCTCGACGACCGACACCAGGTGCGGGTTGCCGACGTTCACCGCGACCCCGGAGAACGGCTTGCCCGCGACCACGGTGACCGACGTGCCGGTGATCGTCGCCGGACCCATCTGCACGGTCACCGAGCCGTCGGCGTGCATCCGCACCGGCCGGTCTCCGGCGCGGGTGCCGATGACGAAGTCGCGTTCGGACACGAGCCCGGAGTCGACCAGGTGGCGGACGAAGACGCGGACGCCGTTGCCGCACATCTCCGCGATGGACCCGTCGGCGTTGCGGTAGTCCATGAACCATTCGCCGCCGGACTCGGCACCCAGTGCGGCCGACCGCACGATCCGGAGCACACCATCGGCGCCGAGACCGCGCTGACGGTCGCACAACGCGGCCACCCGCGCTTCGGTCAGATCGAGGCGGCCGTCGGGGTCGGGAAGCAGCACGAAATCGTTCTGTGTGCCGTGTCCCTTGAGGAATTCGATGCCGCCCATGGCGCCAAGATTACTGGGCCACCGCTTCGAGGACGCGCTCGGCCAGCCGCTCCGAACCGCCGTCGAACCACCGGATGCGCTTGTCCCGCCGGAACCAGGAACGTTGCCTCCGCACGAACCTCCGGGTGGCCTGTGCGGTGGCCGCCGACGCGGCCGCGAAGTCACCGTCGCCATCGAGTTCGGCGATCACCTGTTGGTAGCCCAGCGCCCTCGATGCGGTGAGCCCGTCACGGAGTCCTTGGCCCAGCAACGTCCGGACCTCGTCGACGAGCCCGGCTTCGAACATGAGCTCCACGCGGCGGTCGACGCGGGCGTCGAGTTCCGCCGGTTCGCGGTCGATGCCGATCAAAACCGTGTCGTAGCGCGCGGGCCCCGGTTTCGGCAGATTCGCCGAGAACGGTTCGCCGGTGATCTCGATGACCTCCAGCGCGCGCACGATCCGGCGGCTGTTGGTCGGCAGGATGGCCGTGGCGGCGACGGGGTCCAGTTCCGCGAGCCGGGCGTGCATCGCGGGGACGCCGATTTCGTCGGTCTCGGCGGTCAGCCGGGCGCGCACATCCGGATCGGTGCCCGGGAATTTGAGGTCGTCGAGCACGGCTTGGACGTAGAGGCCCGACCCGCCGGTGAGGATCGGCACACGGCCGGCGTCGAGGAGTTCTTCGACGCGCTGACGCGCATCGCGCTGATAGGCGGCGACGGACGCCGTCTCGGTGACGTCGAGGACGTCGAGCAGGTGATGCGGCACGCCGCGCCGCTCTTCGACGGTCGCCTTGGCCGTCCCGATGTCCATCCCGCGGTAGAGCTGCAGCGCGTCGGCGTTGACGACCTCACCCCCGAGGGTGAGGGCGAGTTCGACCGCCAGTGCGGTCTTCCCGGTCGCCGTGGGTCCGACGACCGCGACCGGCCGGATCACGCGTGGTCCCAGACCGCGACGTGGTAGCCGACGCCGAACGGCGCGGCCGAGTAGAGGACCTCGGCGGTCCAGTCGCCGTCCGCCAGGCCGGCGAGGACCTGCCAGGGCGCGCGGCCGCCGGCCCCGAGCTCGGTGGCCAGGGCGGGGTCGAGCGCGGCCAGCGCTCCCGTGTCGGCCTTGGCCAGCGCGTCGCGGATGCCGGCGTCGAACCCTTCCGCGCGCGCGTCCTCGCCGCCGGGGGAACGGGGGCCGTGCCTGCTCGAACCGTCGCCGAGAACGAGCACGGCGGGGTGGTCCCCTACCGCTCGGGCGAACTGTTCGCACTGGTCGGAGGGGGTGGCGGGATCCACGAGATGGACTCGGACGGAGGACGCGCCGGCCTGCTCACGAAGCCAGCCGGCGACGAGGGCGGGCAACGGCAGCTCGGTTTCGGGCGCCGTCACCCGGCTGAGTGAGACTCCGAGGTCGACGCCGAAACCGCGGAAAGAGCCGCTCGCGTGTTCCGGCACTTCGGGGGCACCGGCGGCCGCGCCGACGACGACCCAGTCCGGTGAGGCACTGGTCAGGCGCCTCGCCGCGGCGAGGCAGGCTTCGCGCAGCTCGGCGCACTCGTCGGCCGCTCCGGCGGCCAGTTCGGGGATGAGCAGCGGGGGTTGCGGGAGCACGGCGACACGGCGGATCACGGCCGCCGACGTTACCTTCCCCGCCATCCACGACCCGCAACCGACCGACACGGAGGGTCCTCCGGAAGTAGGATCACTGCCCTCTGGTGGTTCATCCGGTTCCACGGTGGACGCTGAGCTGCTTGAATGCCGCAAGGGGCTGATGCCCCGGAAGCAAGACGGCAACGCATTACCCGGCCCCGCCGCTAGGCGGGGCGCCCGCGCCAGCGGGCGTACAGGCGATAAGGAGCCTGCGATGGCCCAGGAGAACACGTCCACCGGTACCCCGGCACCGCACCCGGTACCGCACGCGCTCGGTGGCGGGCATCCCGCACCCCCCGTGCCGCCCGCCGAGCCCAGCCCGTCCGCTTGGGGCAGGGTCGACGAAGAAGGAACGGTCTACGTCACCACACCCGACGGCGAGCGCGCGGTCGGTGTCTGGCAGGCCGGGAGCCCGGACGAGGGTCTGCTCCACTACGCGCGCCGCTTCGACGACCTGCGCACCGAGGTCGAGCTGCTGGAGACCCGGCTGGAGTCCGGCGCGGGCGACCCGAAGCACGCGCTGGCGACGGCCACGCAGCTGCGTGACGGCCTCGCCGAAGCCGCCGTCGTCGGCGACATCGCCGCGCTGAGCGGCCGCATCGAGCAGGTCATCGCCCACGCCGAGAAGGCGCTGGCCTCGGCCAAGCAGGAGCGTGAGGAGGCCCGCGCGGCCGCCGTCGTCCGCAAGCAGGCCCTCGCCGACGAGGCCGAGAAGCTCGCCGCCGAGTCGACGCAGTGGAAGGCCGCCGGAGACCGCCTGCGCGCGATCCTGGACGAGTGGAAGACCGTCAAGGGCGTCGACCGCAAGACCGACGACGAGCTGTGGAAGCGGTTCTCCAAGGCCCGTGAGGCGTTCAACCGCCGCCGCGGCTCGCATTTCGCCGAGCTCGACAAGCAGCGCGCGGGCGCCAAGCACCGCAAGGAAGAGCTGATCGCCGAGGCGGAATCGCTCTCGGAGTCGTCGGACTGGGGCGAGACGGCGGGTCGCTACAAGGACCTGATGACCGAGTGGAAGGCCGCCGGACGCGCCCCCAAGGACAGCGACGAGGCGCTCTGGCAGCGGTTCCGCGCCGCGCAGGACAAGTTCTTCGCCCGGCGGTCCGCGGTGTTCTCCGAGCGGGACGCCGAGTTCGCGACCAACGCGCAGCAGAAGGAAGAACTCCTCGTCGAGGCCGAGAAGATCGACCCCGCGGCGAACCTGGAGGCGGCGAAGCAGCACATGCGCCGCATCCAGGACCAGTGGGACGAGATCGGCAAGGTCCCGCGCGAGCGCATCCGCGAGCTGGACGGGCGGCTGAAGGCCGTTCAGGACGCGATCAAGTCGGCCGAGGACAGCAAGTGGCGGCGGACCGACCCGGAGGCGCAGGCCAGGGCGGCGCAGTTCCGCGAGCGGGTCGAGCAGTTCGAGTCGCAGGCGGCCAAGGCCCGTGCGGCGGGCGACGAGCGGCGCGCGAAGAAGGCGGACGAGCAGGCCGCGCAGTGGCGTGAGTGGCTCGAAGCGGCGGAAGCGGCCATCGCGGACCGGTAGGTCTTCCGCCTTCTGTAGTGCCATGAAAGGTCCTTTCCTTGCAAATTTTGCAAGGAAAGGACCTTTCATGGCGTTCGCGGGCGGGCACGCGCGTCACTCCACTGTGGAGGGATGGCTAGCACCTTCGTGCGTATTCGAGCGCTCTCCGCGCTCAACCGTGGTCGACTTCGATCATGAACCAGACACTGATTCCCCCAGTACGCCGGGCGTTCGCCGCCCTGGCGATCAGTTGTGCTCTGGTGGCCGGGCTCGCGCCGGCCGCGTCGGCGACGGCCGCCCCGGCACCGGCCCCGGTCTCCGCCGAAGCGGGCAAGAAGAAGGTCAAACTCGACGCCTCGCTCAGCAAGAAGCAGGTCAAGGTCAACGAAAAGGTCACGCTCAAAGGGACGCTGCAAGCCGCGGAAGGCGCCGACGGGACGGACAGCCTCGAAGCGATCATCGTGCAGCAGCTTCAGGGCAGCGTGTGGGTGAACATCGCCGACACCACCTGCCGGCCGAACTCGACGTTCTCGTTGAAGCTGAGCTTCTCCTTCAGCGCGGTGGTCACGCTGAGGGCCTACCACCCGGAAACGACGCTCTACGCGAGCGCCTACACGTCCAGCAACCTCACCCTTCGGGTCGGCTAGCTGCGGGAGAAGGCCGCACGCATCCAGTAGATGGCCAGCGCGACGGTGGCGATCCAGGCGACGATCAGCCCGAAGCCCGGACCGCCACCGGCCGCGCCGGTCGCGTTCGAGGACTGCTGTGACCAGATCGCGAGCATCCCGTCGACGGAGGCGAACCAGCCGCCCGCGGCGCAGACCCAGGCCAGCCACCAGCGCCGGGTCACCAGCGTGACGGCGCCGACGAACACCCCGATCCCGGTGGAGGTCGCGGCGAACAGCTGCGGGATCCCGCCGCCCCGGCCGAGCAGCACCTCCCAGCCGGCGTGCTCGCCGACCCAGGGCAGCAGCTGGGCGATCAGCAGCACGAACACCAGGACGGCGATGGTGAATCCGCGCCTGCCCAGCTCGATCGTCTTGGCCGCGCGCTCACCGACCTCGTCGATCTCGGCGGCGAGTTCGTCGATCTTCGGTTCGGTCACAGTGCACACCCGCTCACCGGTTCCGGCGTGACGGCCGGGGCGCCGAAGCCCGGCAGGCCCAGCGTCACGCCGTTGGTCTTCGGCCGCAGCCCGGCCTCGGAGTTGTCGCCCGCCTTGGTGCGGCGGTGCGAAAGCAGGTCGCCGTCGGCGACGAGGTGGTGCGGCGCGCCGTAGGTCACCACGGTCTCGACGACGTCGCCGGGCCGCACCGAGCGGTCCACCAGCGGCCCCGTCGGCGTGAAGTGGACGAGCCTGCCGTCACGGGCGCGGCCGCTCATCCGCTGCGTCTCGGTGTCCTTGCGGCCCTCGCCGGAGGCCACCAGCAGCTCGACCCGCCGTCCGACGATCTTCTTGTTCTCGTCCCAGGAGATGTCGTTCTGCAGTTTCACGAGCCGCTCGTAGCGCTCCTGCACGACCTCCTTCGGCAGCTGCCCGTCCATCTCGGCGGCGGGCGTGCCCGGCCGGATCGAGTACTGGAAGGTGAACGCGCTGGAGAACCGCGCCTGCGCGACGACGTCGAGCGTCGCCTGGAAGTCTTCCTCGGTCTCGCCGGGGAAGCCGACGATGATGTCGGTGGTGATCGCGGCGTCGGGCATGGACTCGCGCACGCGGTCGAGGAGCTTGAGGTAGCGCGCCGACCGGTACGACCGCTTCATCTCGCGCAGCACCCGGTCCGAACCGGACTGCAGCGGCATGTGCAGCTGGTGGCACACGTTCGGGGTCTCGGCCATCGCGTCGATGACGTCCTCGGTGAACGCCGCCGGATGCGGCGAGGTGAACCGGACGCGCTCCAGCCCGTCCACCGAACCGCAGGCGCGCAGCAGCTTCCCGAACGCGAGCCGGTCGCCGAATTCGACGCCGTAGGAGTTCACGTTCTGGCCGAGCAGGGTCACTTCCAGCACGCCTTCGGCGACGAGCGCCTCGACCTCGGCCAGGATCTCACCGGGACGGCGGTCGCGTTCCTTGCCGCGCAGCGCCGGGACGATGCAGAAGGTGCAGGTGTTGTTGCAGCCGACCGAAATCGACACCCAGCCCGCGTACGCCGAGTCGCGCTTCGCCGGGAGCGTCGAAGGGAAGGTCTCGAGCGATTCGAGGATCTCGACCTCGGCTTCGGCGTTATGCCGCGCGCGCTCCAGCAGCGTCGGCAGCGAACCGATGTTGTGCGTGCCGAAGACGACGTCCACCCAGGGCGCGCGCTTGACGATCTCGCCGCGGTCCTTCTGCGCGAGGCAGCCGCCGACGGCGATCTGCATGTCCGGCTTCGCGGTCTTCTGCGGGCGCAGATGGCCGAGGGTGCCGTACAGCTTGTTGTCCGCGTTCTCCCGCACCGCGCAGGTGTTGAACACGATCAGGTCGGGTGTGGCCTCGCCGTCACCCGGAACGTAGCCGGCGTCCTCGAGCTGCCCGGCAAGACGTTCGGAGTCATGCACGTTCATCTGGCAGCCGAAGGTGCGGATCTGGTAAGTGCGCGCGCTCATCTCGCCTTCGAGGGTACGCGGGCGGGGTTCCATGGCACGATCGACCCTCATGAGGAGACCAGGGGTGCTGGCGGCGGTGATCGCCGTGGTCTGTGCCCTGGTCGCGGGGTGCGGGCCGGATCTGTCCGGGACGAAGGTGCGGATCGCGGCCGGCCTCAACGGGGGCGTCTACGACAAACTGGCCGAGGCGCTGGCCGACGCGTGGGCCGCGCAACTGGACACCGAGCGGCCCGTGATCCAGGAGACCCAGGGCTCGCCAGACAACGTCGGACGGGTGCGGGCGGGGAAGGCGGACGTCGCGTTCGTGGCGGCCGACGTGGCCGCCGACGACACCGCCGGGCTGGCCGCGCTGGCCCGGGTGCACGACGACTACCTGCACGTCATCGTGCGCGCCGACTCGTCGATCAAGTCGTTCGCGCAGTTGCGCGGCCACAAGGTCGCGATCGGCTCGCCGGACTCGGGGGTCGAGTTCCTGTCGAAGCAGTTGCTGAAGGCGTCCGGGCTGACCGGCGCGATCGACCGGCGCAACCTGGGCCTTCCCGAGGCGCTGCCCGCGCTGGAGAACCGGCAGATCGACGCCGTCATCTGGTCGGGTGGCCTGCCGACGCCGTCGATCACCGAGAAGGTGCACACGGTCGGCCTGCGGCTGCTCGACATCACCGACCTCGCGGACGCGCTGCGGGCCACCAGCCCGGTGTACCGGACCGCGACCATCCCGGTGACCGCCTACAACCTGCCGTCGCCGGTGACGACGCTGGTGCTGCCGAACTTCCTGGTGGTGCCCACGTCGATGCGCGACGACGTCGCCGAGGCGCTGGTGCGCGGGCTGTTCGACGCGCGCGATCAGCTGGTCAAGGCCGCCGGGGCGGCGTTGTCGATCGACGTCCATCCCGCCATCGAGACCGCTCCCCTGCCGCTGCACCCTGGGGCGCTGCGTTACTTCAGGTCAATCAAGGATTAGAGGCAGGGTCACGGTCACCTGAAGGCCGCCGCCTTCGGGTGAACCGAGCCGCAGCGAACCGTCCGATCGGGCCAGGATCTCGGTGACGATCGCCAGGCCGAGGCCGGAGCCGGGCACGTTCTGATGCGCGGTGCTGCGCCAGAACCGGTCCGCCGCGCGGTCCAGTTCGTCGTCGCGCAGGCCGGGGCCGTGGTCGCGGACGGCGATGTCCACCTTCCCGTCCGCGGTCGTGACGTCGACCCGCACCTCGGTCCCCGGTTCGGTGAATTTGAGCGCGTTGTCCAGGAGGGCGTCGAGGACCACTTCGAGGCCGCGCGCGGGCGCGAGCACCCTCAGCCCGCCGCCCAGCCCGGACGCGACCAGCGTGATGTCGCGCGCCGCGCCGACGACGGTCCAGCCGGCGACCCGGGCGCCCACCGTCTCGTCGAGGCCGACCGGCACCAGTTCGCCGCCCGAGGACTCGGCCCTGGCCAGCGAAAGGAGCTCGTCGAGGATCTGGTTGAGCCGTCGCGCGTCGACGAGGGCGGCTTCGAGATCCGCCGCGGCCAGGTCGTCGTCGACGTGCCCGTCGAGGTTGCCGAGCCGGATCTTCAACGCGGTCAACGGGTTCCGCAGCTGGTGGGAAGCGTCGGCGACGAACGCGCGCTGCGCCGACAGCGCCTCGTCGACGCTGGCGGCCATCCGGTCGAAGGAGCGTTCGAGCTGCCGCAGTTCCGGCGGGCCGCCCGTCTCCCCCACCCGTTTGACCTCGCGGCCGCTGACCACGGCGGCGACCAGCTCGCCGGTGGCGTCGTCGAGCCGCCGGACCGGGCGCAGGATCCAGCGCACCACCGGCACCGCGACCAGCAGCGCGAGGCCGAACACCGGCACCCCGCCCGCCGCGATGAGCAGCCACCACCACAGCAGTTCGGTACGCGCCTTGTCCGTCGAGGACACGGTGATCACCGCGCCCCGCACCTCGCCGTCGATCAGGATCGGCTCGGCCAGCACCAGCGGCTCGGTGGCCCACGGCATCAGCAGCGGCCCGGGTTCCGAACGCCGGCCGGCCAGCGCCTGCTGCAGATGCGAGGCGATGACGGGGTCCTTGAGGTCGATCCCGTCCGTCTCCCCCGGCCCCCTGGCGACGGATTCGCCGTCCTGGTCGACGATCGCCACCGGCACCCCGTACACCTCGGTGTAGCGGCGGAGCTCGTCCTCGATCAGATCCGGGCGGTTCTCCACCAGCGGGCGCTGGGCCAGCGACGCGAACCGGGAGGTGTCGGTGAGCCGGTCGAGGAAGAGGTCGAGCTGCGCGCTGGCCGCCACGCTGAGCGAGAGCGGGATGCCGAGGCCGAACACGAGCGCCGCGACCAGCGTCAGCACGATCGCCTGGAGCCGGACGCGCACCGGCTCAGCCCTCCTCGGCCGGGGCGTAGGCGCCGCCGAGGCGGTACCCGACGCCGCGGACCGTCTCGATCAGCGCGGGCCTGCCCAGTTTGGTCCGAAGGGTGGCGACGTGGACGTCGAGCGAGCGGCTCTCCGCCGGGCCGCGATGCCCCCAGACCTCGTTCAGCACGTGGTCGCGGGCACAGACCGCGCCGCGGGCGGTGACCACCAGCGCGAGCACCTGGAATTCCTTGCGGGACAACGAAACCGGCTGCCCGTCGACCTGCACCTCATGCCGCCCGATATCGACCGAGACATCACCCGCCCGGATGACACCCGCCGGCTCGGGCGCGGGAGGCCGCTCCCCGCGGCGACGGCGCACGGCCTCGACGCGGGCGACCAGTTCGTCGACGTCGTAGGGCTTCACCAGATAGTCGTCGGCGCCGGACCGCAGCCCCTGGATCCGGTCGTCGACCTCGCCCCGCGCCGAAACGACGATCACCGCGACGTCGCTGACCGCGCGGATCCGGCGGCACAGCACGATCCCGTCGATATCGGGGAGCCCCAGGTCGAGCAGCACGACGTCCACCTCGTGCACCAGATCGAGCACCCCGGCGCCGGAGGCCAGGCGTTTGATCGTCAGGCCGCGCCGGGTCAGCGCGGGCGTCAAGGCGCCCGCGACCCGGTCGTCGTCCTCCACCAGCAGTACCCGCACCCGTGTCTTCCCTTTCACGCCGTCCCCGCACCGCGACGAGGTGAAGAACGACTCTATGGGGTGAGTCACCCCTCGCGCTGCCCGTACCGGTGGGCCGTCCGGCCCAGTGAGGGATCCGTCGCGAGCGGTAATGGTCACGATGCGTCACAGATCTCGTGTGACCCCGGTTACGGGATACCCCCGCCTTGTCTAGGCTGATCAGCGCCGGACGGAGGTGGACCGGGGCCGTCCGGTGGCTTGAGAACGATACGGACTTGAAACCCTAAGTATTGGTCAAGCCGTCTTTACAAGCGGTCCGACGGGAGTAGGTTTCCGCCATCGCGTGGTGCCTGACCCCGCAGTCCCCTGCAAACGAACGCTCCTGGAGGCCAGATGACCGCGGAGGTGGCGGCGCCGATGATCAAGGCGGCCGCCGTGAACAAGTACTTCGGCGACCTGCACGTGCTCAAGGAGATCAACCTCGAGGTGCCGCGTGGGCAGGTCGTGGTCGTGCTCGGGCCGTCCGGGTCTGGCAAGTCGACGCTGTGCCGGGCGATCAACCGGCTGGAACCCATCAACTCGGGTGAGATCGCGGTGGACGGCGTTCCGCTGCCCGCCGAGGGGAAGGCGCTGGCCGCGCTGCGCGCCGACGTCGGCATGGTGTTCCAGTCGTTCAACCTGTTCGCGCACAAGACGATCGTCGAGAACGTCATGCTCGCGCCGATGAAGGTCCGCAAGGTCAACTCGGCCGAGGCCCGCAAGACCGCGATGGACCTGCTCGAACGTGTCGGCATCGCCAACCAGGCCGACAAGTACCCCGCCCAGCTCTCCGGCGGGCAGCAGCAGCGGGTGGCGATCGCCCGCGCGCTGGCCATGCGCCCCAAGGTGATGCTGTTCGACGAGCCGACCTCGGCGCTGGACCCGGAGATGGTCCAGGAGGTCCTCGACGTGATGACCACGCTCGCCAAGGACGGGATGACGATGCTCGTCGTCACCCACGAGATGGGCTTCGCGCGGCGCGCGGCGAACCGGGTGGTGTTCATGTCCGACGGCGAGATCGTCGAGGATTCCACCCCGGACGACTTCTTCACCAAGCCGAAGACGGATCGCGCCAAGGACTTCCTCGGCAAGATCCTGACCCACTAAGCGTTTCCGCGGCGCGGGCTCGTGCCGCATCGACGGAAGAAACAGGAGAGGTTCACATGAGGATCCGCACCCTTGCGGTGGGTCTGCTCGTCGGCAGTCTCGCACTGACCGCTTGTGGCAAGGAAGGCACGCCGAGCTCGCCGGGCGGCAGCTCCGAAGGCGCGAACGCGGGCGCACAGCTGCCCCAGTACACGGTGGCGTCGAACGTCGACCTCGCGGGCTCCCCGGTCTTCGCGAAGATCAAGGCCGCGGGCAAGCTGACCCTGGGCGCCAAGGACGACCAGCCGGGACTCGGCAAGAAGGACCCGACGAGCGGCAAGTTCACCGGTTTCGACATCGAAATCGCGAAGCTCGTCGCCGCGAGCCTCGGCTTCGGCGAAGACAAGATCACCTTCAAGACGGTCGACTCGGGTGCCCGTGAGCAGGCCATCGTGAACGGCGACGTCGACTACTACGTCGGCACCTACACGATCAACGACAAGCGCAAGGCGCAGATCTCCTTCGCCGGCCCGTACTTCGAGGCCGGCCAGGACCTGCTGGTGCGCAAGGACGAGACGGCGATCACCGGCCCGGAGACCTTGAAGGGCAAGAAGGTCTGCTCGGTCACCGGCTCGACCCCGATTCAGCGCGTCCGCGAGCAGAACCTGACCGAGCCCGGCAACATCGTCGAGTTCCAGAAGTACTCGCAGTGCGTCGAGAAGCTCAGCACCAAGGAGGTCGACGCGGTCACCACCGACGACGCGATCCTGAAGGGCTTCGCTTCGGAGGACTCCGACAGCTTCAAGGTCGTCGGCAAGACCTTCTCGAAGGAGCCGTACGGCATCGGTCTGAAGAAGGACGACAAGGTCCTTCGCGACAAGATCAACGACACCCTGCAGAAGGCGCTGGACGACGGCACCTGGCAGAAGATCTACGACGCCACCCTCGGCAAGTCGGGTTCGGCGGCGCAGAAGCCCACTCTGCAGAAGTACTGATGTAACCAGCGGCCGGTGGACCCGTGACGGGTTCACCGGCCGCTCCACACCCACCTCCAGTCGACGGCAGCGGGGAAAGGCTCCATGAACGTCCTGCTCGACAACCTGGATCTCTACGGTCCGTTCTTCCTCACCACGATCGAACTGTTCCTCTGGTCGGCGGTCGGCAGCCTGATCCTCGGCACGATCCTGGCGATGCTGCGGGTGAGTCCGGTCCTGGCGTTCCGCGCAGCGGGAACCACCTATGTGACCCTCATCCGCAACACCCCGCTGACGCTGGTGTTCGCGTTCTTCGTGTTCGCGTACCCGTTGCTGGACATCGTCAAGCTCAGCTTCTTCACCGCCGCGGTCGTCGCGCTGATCGTGTACACCTCGGCGTTCATCTGCGAGGTCGTCCGGTCGGGTATCAACACGGTCCCGGTCGGCCAGGCCGAAGCCGGACGCGCGCTCGGACTGACATTCGGTCAGATCCTCGGCCAGATCGTCCTGCCTCAAGCGCTGCGCTCCGTGGCGCCGCCGATGATCAGCACCCTGATCGCGTTGCTGAAGAACACCACGATCGCCGCCGGCTTCTCGGTCGCCGAGGCCGGCGCGATCCGGTCCTACCTCTCGGAGCGGGGTGACAACCAGTTGATCGGCCTGCTGTGGGTCGCCCTGGGCTTCATCATCCTCGTCGCCGTACTTTCTCTCATCCAGCGGAGCCTGGAGAAGCGCTGGAGCGTGGCCCGATGAGCAGTGTCCTGTTCGACGTCCCCGGCCCCAAGGCGCGGATGCGCCACCGCATCTACGCGGTCGTCGGTGTCCTCGCCATCGCCGCGTTCATCGCCTTCGTCGTCTACCGGTTCTACGACACGGGCCAGTTCGACGCGCGTAAGTGGGAATGGCTGCAGTACCAGCAGGTCCAGATCGACCTGCTGAACGCGGTGCTGGAAACGCTCCGCGCGTTCGCGACGGCAGCGGTTCTCGCGTTGATCTTCGGTGCGGTCTTCGCGGCCGGACGACTCTCCGACCACGTTTGGATCCGGCGTATCTCCGGGGCGATCGTGGAGTTCTTCCGCGCGATCCCCGCGCTGATCCTGATGTTCCTGTTCTACTTCGGGCTTCCTGCCGTCGGCGTCCCGATGACACCGTTCCTCGGCGTGGTCTTCGGTCTCACCCTGTACAACGGCTCGGTGCTCGCGGAGGTCTTCCGCGCAGGCATCCAGGCCCTGCCGAAGGGCCAGGCGGAGGCGGCGTACGCCCTGGGCATGCGCAAGACCCAGGTGATGTTCACCGTCCTGTTGCCGCAGGCGATCCGGGCGATGCTGCCGACCATCATCAGTCAGCTGGTGGTGCTCCTGAAGGACACCGCGCTGGGCTTCATCATCACGTTCCAGGAACTGCTGTACTACGCGCGTTACATCGGCACGCAGGGCGAGTTCGGGCGGCCGATCGTGCCGTCGACGCTGGTCGCGACCGGTATCTACATCTGTCTGTGCCTGCTGTTGACGGCGCTGGCGACGTACCTGGAGAAGCGCAACCGGCGCAGCAAGAAGCACATCGACCTCGACGAGAAGAAGGCCGAGGAGACCGGACTGGGAGCCGCAGCCTCCGCCTGATCCGTCCAGAAATCCGGAAGAGGCCCCGCCGCGCAGTGCGCGACGGGGCCTCTTGCTGTGCTCGCGCTTCGCCGAGGATGCGGCAGTACCGCATCACCGAATTCGGATCAGTAGTAGAAATCCACCGCGGAATTCGTCGCACGCTCTCCGCCGGAACAATAAGTCGTCGAAAGGCGATCCTTTGTGGTCCATCCGCCCCACCAGGGACCACTACCGTTGCACCAGATACCTACGCGATGTCTCAGAGACGCGGGCGCATCCGACGAACACGACGACCATGCCGCGCCACCACCTTGCTCTGGGTCATACGGATTCCACGATGAACCACAGGACCAGAGCAACGTTTCCGCAGAAGCATCCGCCATCGGCGCCGAAATAACACTGGCCGCGATCATCGCCATTGTCGCCAATGCGGTGCCGAACGATTTAGACATCACAAGACTCTCCCCTCAGCGCCCGAATTACGGAAGTTGTTCAACTAGTACAGCA
The DNA here is from genome assembly GCF_003947535.1 of Amycolatopsis sp. WAC 04169. Taxonomy (NCBI): domain Bacteria; kingdom Bacillati; phylum Actinomycetota; class Actinomycetes; order Pseudonocardiales; family Pseudonocardiaceae; genus Amycolatopsis; species Amycolatopsis sp. WAC 04169. Next base: position 119,526 of record NZ_QHJI01000003.1, read on the forward strand.
TCCGGCGGATCCACCCATACCTCCATCCGGATGATCACTCCGTCAACGCTTCCACCTGCAAGGAAGACCACTGGATCCGCCCGCTTACTCCACACGCGTGAACCATGACGATCATCTTGGCAGCACCACGAATTAGAGCTAGCGTTGATCCATCGAGCAAATCCGAAATCACACAAGGGATCGCTCGACCATTCATTCAATGCCATTGTCGGCATCACATATAAATGCGCACTCGCATCGTGCCATATCGACATCAGGGGAGACCATGACCTCGACAAAGAGGATTCTCGTAGCCGCGACGATGCTTGCCCTCGCAACAGGCGCAACAGTCGCCACCGGATCCGCCTTCGCCTCGGAAAACCCTAGCCCCGCGACCGTGGAATTCGTATACAAGGGCCAGGTTTGCTACGACCACAGCTACCCGCGTGTCGCCAGCTTCAAATGCGACTCCGGGCCAAGTGACAGCGCCGGTTACATAACTCAAGCGAAGTGCAGCAACGGGGCGGTAGTTTTCGGGAACTACGAGACCTACTCCTCCAGCTACTACTCCAATGCGGTTTGTCCGGTCGGCACCTCGGTGGTCCAAGCCACTCCTGAGCCCCAGTACAAGTTCAAGTAGACCGCAGCAGCGGCTCGCCCGATTCTGCCCGGCAGGACCTCGACGCGAGATAGGCCTCTTGGTCCTGTCGGGACAGCAGCCGCTCGGCTAGCGTCGGCCGTATGGCAGACCAGGTCGCGACGCTGCTCGAAGCGCTGCCGGACCTGGCGGGCAGGGCGGTCCTGGTCGTCGGGTGCGGCGATGGCCGCTATCCGCGCCTCCTGCGACGAGAGGGCGCGCGCCGTGTCGTCGGCGTCGACGCCGACCAGGCCTTGATCGCGGCCGCCCAACGCGAAGAGGAACGTGACCCCGTCGGGATCTCCTACGAGGTCCACCAGCTAGCCCGGCTGCCGGTGATGGGCGCCTTCGACATCGTGCTGGCTTTCCTGGACTCCCCCGCCCATCTCGGTCGCGTCGCCGCGAGCCTGGTGACGGGCGGACTGCTGGTGGTCGTCGCCACGAACGGGCTCAACCTGGAAGAAGGACTGCGGGACAACGGTTTCCAGGACCTCGTCCTGCACCGCCACGAGAGCGGCGACGTGCACAGCGCCCGCAAGACGGGCTGAGTCGCGCACCCTGGTGTCGAGCCAGGCTGGCCGGGGCTATGAATCCCGGCCGGTCGCCGGACCGTGCGCGTCTGGCGGTATGGGACACACGGACCCCACACCGCCGCACCGGTACGACGGAACAGGTTTCCCCGCCGTGCCGGGGCGTAGCGCGTGTGGGAGTCGAACCCACGTCACCGGGGTGAAAACCCGGTATCCCTTCCGCTGGACCAACGCGCCTTGGCCTGGAACACAGTCCGGCACGCATCGCGCACCGGACTGCTTCGTTCCAGAATTCAGGGTCACCGCAAAGAAAAAAGCCGCCCGGTTCGGTTTCCCGAAGGGCGGCTCCACGTACGCGGCGTCCGGTCAGGACGGCGGCGTGGAGCCGTGTTTTTCCTCCATACCAAGGAAACGGTACTGCGTCATGCGTCCTCCTCGGTCGGTGTGCGGTAAGTGTGCGTCAGGCACGGGAGCGGCGGCAACCGATTTAGCTCGTGAGTGGTAAGGACGGTTAGAACCGTCCTTACCACTCACGAGAGGTGCCTACTTGTCCCGCCGGAAAAGCTTGTTCCCCAGCCACACGATGGGGTCGTACTTCCGGTCGGCGACGCGTTCCTTCATCGGGATCAGCGCGTTGTCGGTGATGTGGATGCCCTCCGGGCACACGTCCGAGCAGCACTTGGTGATGTTGCAGTACCCGAGACCGTGCTCCTCCTGCGCCTCGTCCCGCCGGTCGGCGACGTCGAGGGGGTGCATTTCGAGTTCGGCGATCCGCATCAGGTACCGAGGCCCGGCGAAGGCCTCCTTGTTCTCCTCGTGGTCACGCACCACGTGGCAGGTGTTCTGGCACAGGAAGCACTCGATGCACTTGCGGAACTCCTGCGAGCGCTCGACGTCCACCTGCTGCATCCGGTACTCCCCCGGCTTCAGCTCCGGGGGCGGCGTGAACGACGGGATCTCACGGGCCTTGGTGTAGTTGAACGACACGTCGGTCACCAGGTCGCGGATCACCGGGAACGTCCGCATCGGCGTCACGGTGATGACCTCGTCCTCGGTGAAGGTCGACATCCGCGTCATGCACAGCAACCGCGGTTTGCCGTTGATCTCCGCCGAGCACGAGCCGCATTTGCCCGCCTTGCAGTTCCACCGCACCGCCAGATCCGAGGCCTGGGTGGCCTGCAACCGGTGGATGATGTCGAGGACGACCTCGCCCTCGTTGACCTCGACGCTGTAGTCCTGCAGCTCACCCGAATCGGCGTCGCCGCGCCAGACCCGGAAACTCGCCTTGTAGCTCATGCCGGACTCCCGGGGTGCGAAGCCAGTTCTTCGTCGGTGTAGTACTTCCCCAGCTCGGACAGTTCGAACAGCTCCAGCAGGTCCTGCCGCAACGGGACCTGGGCCTTGACCTCGATGCCGATCTCCGGCACCACCGGGTTGTCGCCCGGCGTGGCCGAGCAGACCAGGAGTTTGTTGCGCCACTGGGAATCCATGCCCGGGTGATCGTCGCGGGTGTGCCCGCCCCGGCTTTCGGTCCGCATCAGCGCGGCCCTGGCGACGCATTCGCTGACCATCAGCATGTTCCGCAGGTCGACGGCGAGATGCCAGCCGGGGTTGAACTGCCGGTGCCCTTCGACGGTGACCCGCTTGATCCGCTCGCGCAGCTCGCCGAGCTTCTCCAGCGCCCGCTCGATCTCCTCCGCCTTGCGGATGATGCCGACCAGATCGTTCATCGACTGCTGCAACTCGGTGTGCAGGCTGTACGGGTTCTCCTCGACGCCGTCACCCGGCGGGTCGAACGGCGCGAGCGCCATCGCCGCGGCGGCGTCCACATCGGACTGACTGACCTTCGGGCGATCCTTCAGCTCCGCGACGTAGGACGCGGCGCCGAGGCCCGCGCGGCGGCCGAAGACGAGCAGGTCCGACAGCGAGTTGCCGCCCAGCCGGTTCGAGCCGTGCATCCCGCCCGAGCACTCGCCGGCGGCGAACAGCCCCGGCACGCTCGACGACGCGGTGTCCGGGTCGACCTCGATCCCGCCCATCACGTAGTGACAGGTGGGGCCGACCTCCATCGGTTCCTTCGTGATGTCGACGTCGGCGAGTTCCTTGAACTGGTGGTACATCGACGGCAGCCGCTTGCGGATCTCCTCCGCGGGCAGCCTGCTGGCGATGTCGAGGAAGACCCCGCCGTGCGGCGATCCGCGGCCCGCCTTGACCTCCGAGTTGATCGCGCGCGCCACCTCGTCGCGCGGCAATAGATCCGGGGTGCGCCGGTTGTTGTCGGCGTCGGTGTACCAGCGGTCGGCTTCTTCCTCGCTGTCCGCGTACTGCCCCTTGAAGACCTCGGGCACGTACTCGAACATGAACCGCTTGTCCTCGGTGTTCTTGAGGACCCCGCCGTCACCGCGGACGCCTTCGGTGACCAGGATCCCCTTCACACTCGGCGGCCAGACCATGCCGGTCGGGTGGAACTGGACGAACTCCATGTTGATGAGCTTCGCCCCGGCCCGCAGCGCCAGCGCGTGCCCGTCGCCGGTGTACTCCCACGAGTTCGAGGTGACCTTGAAGGATTTCCCGATGCCGCCGGTGGCCAGCACCACCGCCGGCGCCTCGAACAGGATGAACCGGCCGCTCTCCCGCCAATACCCGAAGGCGCCGGAGATCCGGCCGTCCTCGGTCAGCAGCTCGGTGATCGTGCACTCGGCGAAGACCTTGATCCTCGCCTCGTAGTCACCGGTCTCCTTGAAGTCCTCTTGTTGCAGCGAAACGATTTTCTGCTGCATCGTGCGGATCAGTTCGAGCCCGGTCCGGTCGCCGACGTGCGCGAGCCGCGGATACGTGTGCCCGCCGAAGTTGCGCTGGCTGATCCGGCCGTCGGCGGTGCGGTCGAACAGCGCGCCGTAGGTCTCCAGTTCCCAGACCCGGTCCGGCGCCTCCCTCGCGTGGAGTTCGGCCATCCGCCAGTTGTTGAGGAACTTCCCGCCACGCATGGTGTCGCGGAAGTGCACCTGCCAGTTGTCGTTCGAGTTCGCGTTGCCCATCGACGCCGCGCAGCCGCCTTCGGCCATCACGGTATGCGCCTTGCCGAAGAGCGATTTGCACACCACCGCGACGCTGAAGCCGCGTTCACGGGCTTCGATGACCGCGCGGAGGCCGGCACCGCCGGCACCGATCACCACCACGTCGTAGCTGAGCCGTTCGACCTCGGTCATGAAAAGAGCCACCTCAAAGCTTGTCGCCGGGGACGGGAGATTCCCGCGCCGCTAGTTGATGAACCGCAGATCCGAAATGGCACCGCTCGCCACGAGCATCACGTAGAGATCGGTCAGCACGAGCGTGCCGAGCGTCGTCCACGCCAGCGCCATGTGGCGGGTGTTGAGCTTCGTCACCTGGGTCCAGATCCAGTAGCGGACCGGATGTTTGGAGAAATGCTTGAGCCTGCCACCGGTCACGTGACGGCACGAATGGCACGACAACGTGTACGCCCACAACAGGATCACGTTGCCGAGCAGCACGATGTTGCCGAGCCCGAAACCGAATCCGCCGGTCTTGCCGTGGAACGCGGTGATCGCGTCGTAGGTGTTGACCAGCGAGACGACCACGGCCACGTAGAAGAAGTAGCGGTGGGCGTTCTGGATGATCAGCGGCAGCCGGGTCTCCCCGGTGTACTTCGCGTGCGGCTCGGCGACCGCGCAGGCGGGCGGCGAGAACCAGACGGCCCGGTAGTAGGCCTTGCGGTAGTAGTAGCAGGTCAGCCGGAAGCCCAGCAGGAACGGCAGGACCAGGAAGCCGAGCGGGATGAAGCCCGGCAGTTCGCCGAACCAGGCCCCGAAATGCCGGGAGCCTTCGACGCAGGATTCCGAGACGCAGGGCGAATAGAACGGCGTCAGGTAGTGGTACTCGGGCACCCAGTACGCGGTGCGCACGAAGGACCTGATCGTCGCGTAGATGATGAAGGCGGAGAGGCCGAGGACGGTCAGCAGCGGGGACAGCCACCATCGGTCGGTGCGCAGCGTTTTCTCGACGATGAGGGCCCGCGACGGCGCGCGGACCCCCGTACCCCGTCCGGCCTCTTTGCCGGCGGGGGCGCTCACCGCTGGTCGCGCTTGTAGCCGCCGACGCCTTCGTCATCGGCGCCTTGCCAGAGCGCCGGATCGTAGGGCGTATCGGGAACTTGGACCCGATCGGCGGCCTTCGCCTGGGCGGGCACCGCGTTCGGGGTCGTGTCGAGGTCGGTCGCGTCGATGTCGAGCCGCTCGACGTCGTTCGCCAGGCGCCGTACCGCCGAGGCGTCGCCGTATCGGGACCGCAGCGCGCCGACGCACTGCCTCAACTGACCGATGGCTCGCCGAAGCTCGGCGATCTCTGTGGTGGACATCGGTACCTCCCGATGGTCGGTTCGGTTGGCCGCTTGAGCCGTCGAGGGCAAGCGATTCCTCGCCAACCCGACTCTGCCGCGCGTTGTGCAATGTGACAAGTAGCACAGTAGAACCCAGGAGCGTGACGGAGGTCACGCGAGTCGATCTTCTGTATCGATTTTGATTCGGGCTTTCCCCTGAGCTACTGTGGCCACTGTCACGACCCAGCGACGTCAGCGTTGCCGTCCCGCGGACCACCACGACCAGTGATCCGGAGCCGGACAATGAGCACCGCCCCGAACGTCCACCCCATCATCGCCGAAGTCACCGAGCGCATCGCCGCCCGCAGTGCCGAAACCCGGGCCGCGTATCTCGAGCGCGTCGCCGCCGCCCACGAAGAAGGGCCGGTGCGGCGCGGCCTCGACTGCAGCAACCTCGCCCACGGCTTCGCCGCGATGGAGGGTGCCGACAAGGCGGCACTGCGCGCCGCGCGGGCACCGGGCGTCGCGATCGTCTCGTCCTACAACGACATGCTTTCGGCGCACCAGCCGATGCAGGAGTACCCCGCGATGCTGAAGGGCTCGGTCCGCCAGGCGGGCGGCGTCGCCCAGTTCGCCGGCGGCGTGCCCGCGATGTGCGACGGCGTCACCCAGGGCCGCCCGGGCATGGAGCTGTCGCTGTTCAGCCGCGAGGTGATCGCGATGTCGACCGCGATCGCGCTGTCCCACGACATGTTCGACGCGGCGCTGCTGCTCGGCGTCTGCGACAAGATCGTGCCCGGCCTGCTGATCGGGGCACTGTCGTTCGGGCACCTCCCGGCGATCCTCGTGCCCGCCGGGCCGATGAACTCCGGCCTGCCGAACAAGGAGAAGGCGCGCGTGCGCCAGCTCTACGCCGAGGGCAAGGCGACCCGCGAAGACCTGCTGGACGCCGAAGCGGCTTCGTACCACTCGGCGGGAACGTGCACCTTCTACGGCACCGCCAACTCGAACCAGATGGTCGTCGAGGTGATGGGCCTGCACCTGCCGGGCGCCAGCTTCGTGCAGCCGAACTCGCCGCTGCGGCGGGTGCTCACCGAAGAGGCCGGACGTCGCGTCGTGAAGCTCTCGCGCGGCGAGGAGTACACCCCGGTCTCGCGCGTGATCGACGAGAAGGCCGTCGTCAACGGTGTCATCGCGCTGCTCGCCACGGGCGGCTCGACCAACCACACGATGCACCTCGTCGCGATCGCCGCGGCCGCGGGTATCCAGCTGACCTGGGACGACTTCTCCGATCTGTCTTCGGTGATCCCGCTGCTGGCCCGCGTGTACCCGAACGGCAGCGCGGACATCAACCACTTCCACGCCGCCGGCGGCATCCAATTCCTGGTCGGCACGCTGCTCGACGCCGGTCTGCTGCACGAGGACGTCCAGACCGTCGCCGGTCCGGGCCTGCACCGCTACCGGCAGGAGCCGATCCTCTCCGAGGGCGAGCTGGTCTGGCGTGACGTCCCCACGCGCAGCCTCGACGAGGACGTCCTGCGCCCCGTGTGGCGGCCGTTCGCCGCCGACGGCGGGCTGCGGATGGTCGCGGGCAACCTCGGCCGCGCGGTGATCAAGGTGTCGGCGGTGGCGCCGGAACACCGGATCGTGCAGGCCCCGGCGCGGGTGTTCACCGACCAGAAGTCCTTCAAGGACGCTTTCGAGGCCGGCGAACTGGACCGCGACGTCGTCGTGGTCATCCGCCAGCAGGGTCCCCAGGCCAACGGCATGCCGGAACTGCACGGGCTCACCCCGGCGCTGGGAGTGCTGATGGACCGCGGGCACCAGGTGGCGTTGCTCACCGACGGCCGGATGTCGGGCGCGTCCGGCAAGATCCCCGCGGCGATCCAGGTGACCCCGGAAGCCGCTGCGGGAGGCCCGATCGCGCGGATCGCCGACGGTGACGTCGTCCGCCTCGACGCCAAGGCCGGGACGCTCGACGTCCTCGTGGGTGACGAAGAACTCGCCCGCCGTGAACTGGTGGACTCCCCGCCTTCGGAGGCATCCTGGACCGGCACCGGCCGGGAGCTGTTCGCGGCGCTGCGCCGCGCGGTCGGCCCCGCCGATCAGGGCGCGAGCGTGTTCGGACCGCTCACGCCGGAACACTTCGGCGCTCCGGCGCACACGTTGACCCCTGTGGAGGTAACCCAGTGACCACCGGCGCCGACCTGCTCGGCCTGTCCCCCGTGATGCCCGTCGTCGTGCTCGACGACGCCGCCGACGCCGTGCCCACCGCACGGGCCCTGCTCGCGGGCGGGATCGGCGTGATCGAGCTGACCCTGCGCACCCCGGCGGCACTCGCCTCCATCGAGCGGATCGCCGCGGAGGTCCCGGAGATCGTCATCGGCGCCGGGACCGTCACGGCGCCCGAGCACGCCAAGCAGGCGGCTGACGCCGGCGCGAAGTTCCTGGTGACCCCGGGCTGCACGGACGCCGTGCTGGACGCCGCGTTCGACACCGGCCTCCCGTTCCTCCCGGGTGCGAGCACGGTTTCGGAGGCGATGCGGCTGGCCGAACGCGGGCTGACCGCGCTGAAGTTCTTCCCCGCCGAGGCCAGCGGCGGCGTGGCGTACCTGAAGTCGATCGGCGGGCCGCTGCCCGGGCTGAAGTTCTGCCCGACCGGCGGGATCACCGTGAAGACCGCGCCGGACTATCTCGCACTGTCCAATGTGGGCTGCATCGGCGGTTCGTGGCTGACGCCGAAGGATGCCTTGGCCGCCAAGGACTTCGGGAAGATCGAAGCCTTCGCGGCGGAGGCTTCGAAGCTCTGATCCGTGTTGTGAAGGCCACCTTCGCGGAGGTGGCCTTCACTGCTTTCAGAGCGGGAGCTGGTACTGGATGAAGCCCCGGTTGACCGCGACCCGGTCGTACAGGCGGCGCGCGGTCGCGTTGGATTCCTTGGTGTGCCAGTAGACCCTGCCGCATTCGCGGGTGTGGGCCCAGTCCGCGACGGCCTCGATCAGCGCCCGCGCGACCCCCTTGCCGCGGGCTTCCGGCGCGGTGAACAGATCTTGCAGGTAGCAGACATCGGTGAGGGCGGAAGTGCTGGGGTGCACCAGGAAGTGCACGATCCCGGCGAGCTCGCCGCCCACGTGGGCACCGAGCGCGTGCATCCGCTCCCCCGTCCGGAATTCACGCCAGGCTCGGTCGTAGACCTCTTGCGGCGCAACACGTTCGTAGAAGGCGATGTACGCGCGGAACAGTCGTTCCCAGGCTTCGCGGTCTTCGGGCTTCAAGGGCTCGATGGTGATCATGTCCGTCCTCCCGGTGATCACCCGAGCCTAGGGTTTCTCCGCCGTCCCGCGTGTGGCCACTCACGCGGTAAAGCGGGCTGCCACTCCGGTCAGCTGACGGCTTGCTCCACCAAAGCGGCGACGCGCTTCTTCACCGCGGGGGTGGCTCCGGTCAGCGCGAAGGCCGTCGCCCACATCGCGCCGTCGTCGAGCTGGGCGGCCTCGTTGAAGCCGAGCGTCGCGTACCGCGTCTTGAACTTGGCCGCCGCCTGGAAGAAGCAGACGATCTTGCCGTCCAGCGCGTAGGCGGGCTGGCCGTACCAGAGCTTCGGCGCGAGCATCGGCGCGTTGGTCTTCACGACGTCGTGGACCAGCTCGGCCAGCACACGGTCCTCATCGGGCATCTCGGCGATCTTCGCGACCACGTCCTGCTCGGCCGCCGCGGCCTTGTCGGCGGCCGAGCCGCGGCGCGCGGCCTTCTTCATGTCCTGGGCGTGTTCCTTCATCGCGGCCTTCTCTTCGGCCGTGAATCCTTCGTACGTGGTGCTCATCGTGGTTTCTCCAAGGTAGGCGGCGAGCGGGGGCATCCGGAAGTGGCACATCAGGACTTGGCGGCGAGCGCCGAGGTCTCCCAGGCGAAGCCGTCCGGATCGGTGAACGGGGCGGCGCCACAGATCGCGAGGCGGTGCGAGCCGGTGCCCTCGGGAGCCACGCCGGCGTCCTTCGCCAGCGACTTGCGCTTGTACAACGCCAGCTTCACGGGGCTGCTACCGGCGTCGAACTCGACGTACACGCGGCCGAAGCTCTTCCCGACGGTGAGCCCGTGCTCGACGTAGAACTTCTTGCTCGCGGCCACATCGGCGACGCCCAGCAGGAGGACGATGTCGTCGATCTCGCGGGAGGCCGGCGCGGTGTTCTTCTTCGCCGAGGTGGCGATCTTCCAGATCGCGCCGTCCGGAGCCTGGACGGTTCCGCCGTAGCCCCACATCGACTTCGCGGCGGGCTTGATCACGGTCGCCCCGGTGGCGACGGCGGCCTCGATGAGCGCGTCGGCGTTGGCGGGCTGGGAAACCGTGAGGGAAAGGGTGTAGCCGCGGAAGCCGGTGGACGGCTCCTGCGACGCCCGGAAGCGCAGTTCCGAGCCGAGCCCGAAGGCGGTGGTGTAGAAGCGTTCGGCGGCCTCGGTGTCGGCCACTTCGAGGGTGATGGCGTCGATGAAGTTCATGCCGGTAACGCTATTTCGGGTGGGCTTCCGGTGCTTCTCGATTCCTGATCGGTCGTATCGGTGCTGTTCAGCGGCCTGCCGGAGGGCGATCCGGGTCGTTCGGGGCACTCGGCCCAGGCTGCCGTGGCGGCAGGGCGGTGCGCCCAGGCGGCACTTTCGCGTGACTGAGCGGACGGCGCGTGTGATCAGGCGGACGACACACGTGACTGGACGGACGACACGCGCGTAGCCCCGAGGCGTCCGCCTGGACACGCGTGTCGTCCGTCTGCTCACGTGTGTCGTCCCTCTGGTCACGCGAAACTGCCCGGGAACGCGAAACGCCGGCCGCGCGGGCAAGGAAGCCTGCACGGCCGGCGAGCGGCTCAGGTGAGGAAGCTCAGTCGAGGGTGGCGTCGTCCAGCAGTGCCGACTCGGTGCCGAACTCGCGGAGTTCGTCGCGGATCACGGTGTAGGCCAGCCCTTGGGGATAGCCCTTGCGGGCGAGGAAGCCCAGCAGGCGGCGGATCGCCGTCTGCTCGTCGACGTTGCCCAAGGAGCGCATGCGCTTCCGTACCAGCTCTCGGGCGCGCTGCTCCTCTGCCTCTCGATCCACCTCTTCGGCGGCCTGGACGGCGATATCCCCATCGATTCCTTTGCGTTTGAGTTCGGCTACGAGGGCGGTCCGTGCCAGGCCCATGTTGGCATGACGGGAACGCACCCACATCTCGGCGAACTCGGCGTCGTTGATGAGCCCTGCCTTGTCCAGCTTACCGAGCAGGGTCTCGATCGTCTCCTCGTCGAAGCCCTTGCGCTTGAGGGCCTGACGCAGTTCCTCCGTGGAACGCGGGCGCGCGGCCAGGAGATCGAAGCAGATCTCCTTGGCCTTCTTCCTCCGCTCGTCCGGCGGCAGCTCCGCCGGATCCACTTTGGGCGCACGCATTCAGCTCTCACTCCAGTCGAAACGGTCGATCGGTGACTTCACCCCTGGCGGGGCGGTGAGGAACTCAGAAGTCGACCGGCGCGGGGGCGGCTTCGCCGCCGACGGCGGCACCGATGCCGAGCTTCTCCTTGATGCGCTTCTCGATCTCGTTGGCGATGTCCGGGTTGTCCAGCAGGAACTTGCGGGCGTTCTCCTTGCCCTGGCCCAGCTGGTCGCCCTCGTAGGTGTACCAGGCGCCGGACTTGCGCAGGATGCCCTGGTCGACACCCATGTCGATCAACGAACCCTCGCGGGAGACACCCTTGCCGTAGAGGATGTCGAACTCGGCCTGCTTGAAGGGCGGCGCGACCTTGTTCTTCACGACCTTGACGCGGGTGCGGTTGCCGACGGGCTCGCCGCCGTCCTTCAGCGTCTCGATCCGGCGGACGTCCAGGCGGACCGACGCGTAGAACTTCAGCGCCTTACCACCGGTCGTGGTCTCCGGGGAGCCGAACATGACGCCGATCTTCTCGCGCAGCTGGTTGATGAAGATCGCGGTGGTGCCGGAGTTGTTCATCGCACCGGTCATCTTCCGCAGCGCCTGGCTCATCAGGCGGGCCTGCAGACCGACGTGGTTGTCACCCATCTCGCCCTCGATCTCGGCGCGCGGCACGAGCGCGGCGACCGAGTCGATGACCAGGATGTCGAGCGCGCCGGAACGGATCAGCATGTCCGCGATCTCGAGCGCCTGCTCACCGGTGTCCGGCTGGGAGACCAGCAGCGCGTCGGTGTCGACGCCGAGCTTCTTGGCGTACTCCGGGTCCAGCGCGTGCTCCGCGTCGATGAACGCGGCGATGCCGCCGTTCTTCTGCGCGTTGGCGACCGCGTGCAGGGCGACGGTGGTCTTACCGGAGGACTCCGGACCGTAGACCTCGATGACCCGGCCGCGGGGCAGGCCGCCGATCCCGAGCGCGACGTCGAGCGCGATGGCGCCGGTGGGGATGACCTCGATCGGCGCGCGGCCCTCTTCGCCGAGGCGCATGACCGAGCCCTTGCCGTACTGCTTGTCGATCTGGGCGAGGGCCAGTTCGAGCGCCTTGTCCTTGTCGGGTGCTGCTGGTGCCATGGAGTCCACCTCGTTGGTTGAGCCGGGTAGGGCTTGATTCAGTTCTGAGCTGTCGGGTCCGACGCTACGGGCGACCACCGACAATTCCAGGCCTCGCGCCCAAGCTGTGGATCGCTGACCCCGTTGTGGACAACACCATAGACGAACGTGTGTTCGAGGCCGTCGCCGACACGCCGTTGCGCTCGGGTTCTTGCCCGTTCTTCGAGGTCAGCGCCGCTCGGGCGGGATCTCGAAGGCGTCGCAGACCGCTCGCCAGACGTCCTTGGCCGAGGTTCCCGCGTCGAGGGCCTGTTCGACGGTCCGGCCCCCGAGTTCGCCGAAGACGTGATCCCTGGAGAGGGTTTCCGCACGTCCGGGACCGAATTCGTCGGCCATCAGCCGCCGGAAGACCGTGATACGCATCGGGCGGAGTCTAGCCCGGGCGCCCGACGGGAAACGCGTGAAGGGGCTACTCGCCCGGCTGGACGCTCTTCTCGAAGTAGTCGGCCAGCTCACCCGGCGTCGGGGTCTGTCCTTCGGCCGGGACCTGGTAGATGAAGCCGACCAGCGGCCGGTCGGTCACGGTGAACACCAGCACGGCGGCGTTCCGCCCGGCGGCCGAGGAGTACTGGCCTTCCAGCGCGTTGCCGCCCCATTTGGCCTCGGTGCGGTCCCCGCCCGCCGACTTGAGCAGTCCGTCGGTGTAGGCCTTGAGCTTCTCCGCCGAGTCGCTCTGCAGATAGGTCACCTGGGTGCCGGCACGGCCCGGCGCGGAGCAGGTCGACGTCACGCCGAGGTCTTCCGCCGGTTTCGCCGGCCCGTTGCCCATGCCGGGTTTGCAGTCCCCGGTGTCGGCGATCTTCCCCGCGAGCTGGCGAAGGCAGCCGGTGAGGCCCTTGTCGTCGGCCGCGCCGGGCACCTTGCACTCGTCGGCCGTGTAGGTCGTCGACGAAGAGGACGTCAGGAAGAACGTGAGCCCGGCGGCGAGCAGCACGACGACGGCCACGATGGCGCCGATGACGAGCGGCTTCTTCTTGCTCGCGGGCGCCTTCTCGGCGGTGGTCTGCCCGGCGAGGGAGTACGTCGGGAAATTCGTCGGCGCGGGTTGTTGCGCCGGCTGCGGGCCGCTGTTCGGATAACCCGACTGGGGGAAACCGCCGGACTGGCCGGGGCCCCCGCCCGAATAGCCGGGGATCGACGCGACCTGCTGCGGCGGCGCGTACGGACCCGTCGCTCCGGGGCCGACCTGATGCGCCCCGGTGCCCGCCGCGACCTGCCCTTCGACGCCCTGCGTACGCGAGCTGATGCCGTCGGAGGCGACGTGCTGGGCGCCGAGCGCGACCGCGGTCTCGGGCTGGTCGAGGCTGCCGGGGACGACGCCGAGCTTCTCCGCGATCAGGCTGCCGACCAGCGGGAGACGGCTCGAACCGCCGACGAGGTAGATACCGGCGAGCCGGTCCGGGGTCATCCCGGCCGAGCGGACCACCCGCGACATCAGCTCGACACTGCGCAGCATCGACGGCCGCACCAGCGCTTCGAGTTCGCCTCGCGTGACGAGGACGTCCTCGAACGGCTCCGGCATCGGGACCTCGGTCTGCGGGTGCCGCGAAAGGGCTTCCTTCGCCGCCTTCACGTCTTCCTGCAGCGCGCGCCGCGTACGACGGTCCGGAGTGGACTCGGGCCGCAGGACCCGCTGCCAGCGCTGAGGGTCCCGGTGCGAGACCTCGCGGCCGACGTGCACCAGCAGCGCCTGGTCGACGTCGAGACCACCGAGGTCGGGAAGGCCGTCTTCGGCGACGACGGTGAAGCCGCCGTTCGGGGTGGCGCCGACGATCGCGACGTCGAAGGTGCCTGCACCGAGGTCGTACACGGCGAGCGCCTGGCCCGGCGCGAGCGTCTTGCCGGGGAACGACGCGAAGTGCGCGGCCGCGGCGACCGGCTCGGGGACGAGCACGATGTTGCCGCCCATCCCGGCGAGCCGGGCGGCGGACAGCAGCACGTTGCGGCGGGTCTGCCCCCACTGCGCGGGGTGGGTGAGCCGGACCTCGTCGGGCAGTTCGCCGCCGAGCTGGCGGGTGGTCTCGTCGAGGACGCGGCGCAGGATCGCGGCCAGCACCTCGGTGACCGGGATGACGTCCGTGCCCAGCAGGAGCGTCTGCTCGTCGATACGGCGTTTGGGGTTGGGCTCGAAGCGGGTCGGGTCGAGCCGGGCCCGGCGTTCGGCGTCGCGGCCGACCATGATCGTGCCGTCCTCGGTGGCGAACACCGCGGACGGCATGTTGGCCGAACCGTCGACCTCGACCACCCGCGGCGGCCTCCCGTGCGCCGATAGGACGGCCACGGTGTTGGACGTCCCGAGGTCCACCGACAGGATCCGCACAGCTCATACCCCTTCACAGACGAACGGCGGCCGCCCCAGTACTGATCCGGCCGCGCTGGCCGTGATGCTCCCATGAGCGAGGTCACCGCACGTGCGGAACCCGCCGATCTCGTCCCGACCGGGTGCCTCGTCACAGCCCTCGGAGCGAAACTGTCGGTGGTCCGGCGCAGTATGGAGGGCGTGGCAGACGTACTCGACCTCTTCTCCCCCGCGACCAGGGACTGGTTCACCGGGGCCTTCGCCGCGCCCACCCGCGCGCAGGAAGGGGCGTGGCGTGCCGCGCACGCCGGGGAACACGCGCTGGTCGTGGCCCCGACGGGCTCGGGCAAGACGCTGTCGGCCTTCCTCTGGGCGCTGGACAGGCTGTCGGTCGAGCCGCCGCCCTCCGAGCCGCGGAAACGCTGCCGCGTCCTCTACGTCTCGCCGCTGAAGGCGCTGGCGGTCGACGTCCAGCGCAACCTGCGGGCGCCGCTGGCGGGTATCTCGCAGGCCTCGCGGCGGCTGGGGCTGCCGGTGCCGGACATCGGCGTCGGCATGCGCACGGGCGACACCACGGCCGCCGAGCGGCGCTCGTTCGGCAAGACCCCGCCGGACGTACTGGTCACCACGCCGGAGTCGCTGTTCCTCATCCTCACCTCCTCCGCCCGCGATTCGCTGCGCGGCGTGGAGACGGTGATCATCGACGAGGTGCACGCGGTCGCGGGCGGCAAACGCGGCGCGCATCTGGCCTTGTCCCTGGAGCGGCTCGACGCCCTTCTGGAGAAGCCCGCCCAGCGGATCGGGCTGTCGGCGACGGTCCGGCCGATCGACGAGGTCGCCTCGTTCCTGGCGGGCGGCAGGCCGGTCACCATCGTCCAGCCGAAGCTCGCGAAGACGATCGAGGTCCGTGTCGAGGTCCCGGTCGAGGACATGTCCAATCTCGACGGTCCTCAGGGGCCGAAGCAGAACGAAGACCTCGACGCGGGCCTCGCGCGCCTGCCCGGCTCGCTGGAGGACATCGACGGCGCACCGCGGCGGCCGTCGATCTGGCCCGCGGTGGAGGAGCGGGTCCTCGAACTGATCCAGGCGCACCGGTCGACGATCGTGTTCGCCAACTCGCGGCGGCTCACCGAGCGGATGACGGCCCGGCTCAACGAACTCGTGGCGGAACAGAGCGAGCTGGAGCCGGATCAGCGGTATCCGGCCGAGGCGATCGGCCAGTCCGGGCTCACCACCGGCGCGGCGCCGGTGATCGCGCGGGCCCACCACGGCTCGATGTCGCGCGAGCAGCGCACGCATGTGGAAGAGGAGCTCAAGTCCGGCCGGCTGGCGTGCGTCGTGGCGACGTCCTCTTTGGAACTGGGCATCGACATGGGCGCGGTCGATCTCGTCGTGCAGATCGAGGCACCGCCGACGGTCGCCTCGGGGCTGCAGCGGGTCGGCCGGGCCGGGCACCAGGTCGGCGCGGTGTCGAGCGGGGTGATGTTCCCGAAGTTCCGGGGCGACCTCGTCTCCTGCGCGGTGGTGGCGGAGCGGATGGCGTCCGGCGCGATCGAGGCGGTGCGGTATCCGCGGAATCCGCTGGACGTGCTCGCGCAGCAGGTCGTGGCGATGGTGGCGCTCGAATCGTGGACGGTCGACGAACTGGCCGCCCTGGCCCGTCGCGCGGCTCCGTTCGCGTCCCTGCCGGACGACGCGTTGCTCGCCGTGCTCGACATGCTCGCCGGCCGGTACCCCAGCGAGGAGTTCGGTGAGCTGCGCGCCCGGATCACCTGGGACAGGGTCACCGGCGAGCTGCACGGCCGCCCGGGTTCGCAGCGGCTGGCGGTGACCTCGGGCGGCACGATCCCCGACCGCGGCCTGTTCACCGTGATGACGCCGGGCGGCGACGACAAACCCGGGTCGCGCGTGGGCGAGCTCGACGAGGAGATGGTCTACGAGTCCCGCGTCGGGGACACGATCCTGCTCGGCACCTCCTCCTGGCGGGTCACCGACATCACCCACGACCGGGTGATCGTGGTCCCCGCGCCGGGTGAGCCCGCCCGGATGCCGTTCTGGAAGGGCGACGCCCCCGGCCGCCCGCTGGAACTGGGGCGGGCGCTGGGCGCGTTCGTCCGTGAACTGTCCACTTCGGAGCCGTCGGCGGCCAGGCAACGCGCCGCCGTCGCCGGGCTGGACGAGTACGCGTGCGACAACCTGCTGGCGTACCTGGAAGAGCAGAAGTCGGCCACCCGCCATGTGCCGAACGACAAAACCGTGCTCCTGGAACGGTTCCGCGACGAGCTGGGCGACTGGCGCGTCATCCTGCACTCGCCGTTCGGCGCGCAGGTCAACGCACCGTGGGCGCTCGCGATCGCGGCCCGGCTGCGGGAGAACCGCGGGGTCGACGCCCAGGTGGCGCATTCCGACGACGGCATCGTGCTGCGGCTGCCCGAGGCGCTGGACATGGACGGCGCCGAGGTCACCATCGGGGTCGAAGACGTGCTGCTCGATCCGGAAGAGGTCGAGCAGCTGATCGTCGCCGAGGTCGGCGGTTCGGCGCTGTTCGCCGCACGGTTCCGGGAATGCGCGGCGCGGTCGCTGCTGCTCCCCCGCCGGGATCCGCGCCGCCGCACCCCGCTGTGGCAGCAGCGGCAGCGCGCGTCCCAGCTGCTTTCGGTCGCGGCCAAGTACGAGCGGTTCCCCGTGGTGCTGGAAGCGATGCGGGAAGTCCTGCAGGACGTGTACGACGTCGGCGGGCTGCGCGAACTGATGACCGACGTCCGGTCGCGGAAGGTCAAGCTGGTCGAGGTCGAGACGCCGTCGGCGTCCCCGTTCGCGCGCAGCCTGCTCTTCGGCTACGTCGGGATGTTCCTGTACGAAACGGACGCCCCGCTCGCGGAACGGCGCGCGGCGGCGCTGGCGCTGGATTCGACGCTGCTGGCCGAACTGCTCGGCACCGAGGCGATCCGGGAACTGCTGGACGCCGAGGTCGTCGCCGAGGTCGAGCGCTCCCTGCAGCGGCTCGACCCGGACAGGCACGCCCGCAACGCCGAGGACGCCGCGGATCTGTTGCGGTTCCTCGGTGATCTCTCGATCGAGGAGGCCGCCGCGCGCGGTATCCAGCGGGAATGGCTGGAGGAGCTGGAAGCCGCGCGACGGGTGATCCGGGTACGCATCGGTGGCGGAGAGCGGTTCATCGCCATCGAGGACGCGGGCCGGGTGCGGGACGCGCTGGGCACCGCGCTGCCGGTCGGGGTGCCGGAGGCGTTCACCGAACCGGTCGAGAATCCGGTCGGAGACCTGCTTTCCCGCTATTCGCGAAGCCGTGGCCCGTTCAGCGCCCGTCAGGCCGCCGAGCGGTTCGGCCTCGGGACGGCCGTGGTCACCGGCGTACTGGACAGGCTGACCGCGCAGGGCAGGCTGGTCCGGGGCGAGCTGAGCCCGGTCGGGCATCCGGAGACCCACGGCGTCGGCATCGAGTTCTGCGACGCGTCGGTGCTGCGCAGGCTCCGGCGCGCGTCGCTGGCCCGGCTACGGGCCGAAGTCGAGCCGGTCGAGCCGGCGGCGCTGGGCCGCTTCCTGCCGTCGTGGCACGGTATCGGCGCACGGGTGCGGTCGGCGCCGACGGCGGACGACGTGCTGTCCGTGGTCGAGCAACTGGCCGGCGCCCCGCTCCCGGCGAGCGCGGTCGAGTCCCTGATCCTGCCGAGCAGGTTGCCCGGCTACACCCCTTCATTGCTGGACGAGCTCACCACGGCGGGCGAAGTCACCTGGTGCGGCTGCGGTTCCCTGTCCGGTGGGGACGGCTGGCTGGCGCTCGCGCCCACCGACGTCGCCGATCTGCTGTTGCCGGATCTCGACGACGATCTGCCGTCCGGTCCGCTCCACGAAGCCATTCTGTCCACTTTGGAGGGTGGCGCGCAGTTCTTCCGCCAGCTCGTGGACCGGGCGTCGCCGTTGGTCGAAACCCCGCCCAACGACGGCGAAGTCGTGGCGGCGCTGTGGGATCTCGTGTGGGCCGGGTTGGTCACCGGGGACACGCTGGGCCCGCTGCGGGCCCAGGTCTCCGGTTCCGGCGCGGCGCACAAGCCACGGCGGCAGGCTCCTCGCGGGCGGTACGCGCGGCTTCGGGCAGGGCGTCCGGCGATGCCTTCGCGCACCGGGCCGCCGACGGTCGCGGGACGCTGGGCCCTGACCCCCGTTCGCGAACCGGATCCGACCAGGCGCGCGCACGCGCGGACCGAGGCCTTCCTGGAGCGGCACGGCGTCCTCACCCGAGGAGCTCTCGACACCGAGCGTGTGACGGGCGGTTTTTCCGGAATCTACAAGGTTTTGCGCGGTATGGAGGATTCGGGCCAGGTCGTCCGGGGGTACGTGGTCGAGGGGCTCGGCGCGGCGCAGTTCGCGGCGAAGGGCGCCGTCGACAGGCTGCGCGCGCAATCCGGGAATCAGCGCACGACCACCGAAGGCGCCGTCGTACTCGCCGCCGCGGATCCGGCCCAGCCCTACGGTGCCGCGTTGCCGTGGCCCGCCGCGACGGGCGACACGAAGCACCGTCCGGCAAGGAAAGCGGGCGCGCTGGCGGTGCTCGTGGACGGTGTCCCGGCGATGTACGTCGAACGCGGCGGCCGGTCGCTGCTGAGCTTCACCGAGGATCAGGAGACGTTGCGGTCGGCCGCGCGGGCGCTGTCCACGGCGGTGCGGGAAGGCTGGCTCGGGCAGCTCGCGGTGCAGAAGGCCGACGGCGAGGTGGCGCTCACCTCGGAGCTTTCGACCGTCCTTCAGGAGGCGGGATTCCGGGCGACTCCCAAGGGTCTGCGCCTGCGGGCCTAGAATCACCGCTCAGGCCTGCGGAAAAGGACGTTCGAACATGGTGATGCGCGACCTGCGCTATTTCGGGGATCCCGTGCTCAAGACCGTATGCGACCCGGTCACGACCTTCGACAAGAAGATCGAGTCGCTGGTGACCGATCTGATGGACGGGGTGAAACCGGCCGGGCGCGCCGGGCTCGCGGCGCCACAGATCGGGGTCGGGCTGCGGGTGTTCAGCTACGACGTCGGCGGGCTGAGCGGGTACGTGATCAACCCGGAGATCGTCGAGCTGTCCGAGGAGACGCACGAGATCGGCGAGGGCTGCTTGTCGGTGCCGGAACTGTGGTTCCCGGTCGTGCGCGCGAAGCACGCCGTGGTGCGCGGTGTCGACCTGCGCAACGAGCCCGTCGAGGTCGAGGGTGTCGACGTGCTCGCCCAGTGCCTGCAGCACGAGACCGATCACCTCGACGGCAAGCTGTACCTGGAGCGGCTCACTCCCGAGCGCAAGAAGCGCGCGCTGGGCGAGGCGCGGGGCAAAGACTGGTTCTGGAACCGCAAGTAGTCCTCCGCATCCAGAGGACTAAATGCGCGGGTCGGGGAGCGTGAAGCGCAGGGTGCCCGGGTCGCCGGGGGCGCGTTCGGGGCGGAGCCCCACGCGGACGGCGGTGCGGTACAGGGAATCGTCGCCGGGCAGGCAGACGGCGGTGAGTTCGCGCTCCCCCTTGGACGTGGCGAGCGTGGCGAGCCGGGCCAGCAAAGCCGTGCCGATGCCTTGGCGCTGCCAGGAATCCTCGACCAGGAGCGAGACTTCGGCCGCGCCGCCGTCGGCCGGCGGGATCAGCTGACCGAGGCCGATCACGTCGCGGCCGCAGACCGCGAGCAGGCTGATCCCGCGCGGCGGCATCAGGAGCCGGTGCAGCCAGCGACGCGGTACGGCACGCATTCCGGTGTGGTAGCGGTGGAAGAGCGTCGTCATCGAGCATCTCTGGTGCAGCGCGGACACCGCTTCCGCGTCGCCGGGGACGCCCTTGCGCAGGACGATCGCGGCGCCGTCGGCCCGGTCGAGCACGATCGGGCCGGTCACGTTGTCGCGGACGGTGGCGACCAGGCGGGTCAGCGCGACGGCACGGCTCAATTCCAGCTCGACGAACGGCGACCACCGGCGGCGGGCGACGAACGCGGCGCCGTCCCCCGCGGGGAACACCGCGCGGTGCCCGCCTTCCGTGCGGGCCGGGTTCGACTCGATCGACGGGACCTTCGTGACGACGTCGGCCGCCAGGATGCCGCGCAGCACCTCCGCGAGGCCACCGGGTTCCTCGACGGCTCGTTTGGCCGCGGTGAGCGTCGCGGTGGCAGGATCGACCAGTTCCGCCAGATCCGCGTCGACGACCGCGGAGCATTCGCATCCTTCGTCGCGGATCGCGTCGATGAGCAGCTGCCGCGGCAGGCCGGTGGCCGGACGCAGGACGATCTCGTCGAGCACGCCGCCGGGCACCGGCAGCACCGACAGCCCGAGGATGTTGCACTCGAGGTCGGCCAGCCGGATCGCGATCCTGGCCAGCGTGCCGGGCCGGTCGTCCACGCGGATCCGGACACGCCAGGCCGACGCGGCCGCCGTCTCTTCGCCGGGATGGACCAGGGTGGGCCGGGCTCGATAGGTCTCCATGACCTCAACGGTCCCGGTCGGTTGTTGCCTGCCCACGGCGCGGGTGTTTCGCTCAGGTCAGCGTTCGACGCCGCCGCGCAACCGGGGCGAAACACTCAGCGGGGCGTGAGCACGCTGAACTCGTTGCCCTCCGGATCCACCAGGGACACGGCGCCTTGTCTCGCCGTACCGCGCCCGAGCGCGCCCAGCCCCAGCAGGCGCCGGACTTCGGCCGCCCGGCTCCCGCCCGGCACCGGCGCTATCTCGAAGCGCAGCCGGTTCCGCTCCACCTTGTCCGCTTTCGTGGCGAGAAACTCGACCCAGGGGCCGCGACCGTCCGGCGGCCGCAGGCCCACGATCGTCTCTTCCCGGACGCCGATCTCCCAGCCCAGCGCGGCCGCCCAGAACCGCGCGAGCCGCTCCGGGTCGAGGGCGTCGACGACGACCGCCGCGATCGCGCCGGTGCCCTCGTACTGCTCTCGAGGCTCCAGGACGCAGAACTCGTTGCCCTCGGGGTCCGCGAGCACCACCCACGGCACCCGCTTCTCCTCCGGCGGCCCCTGGCCGATGTCGATATGCCGTGCGCCGAGGGACAGCGCACGGTCCACCAGCTCGGCCTGGTGCCCGGGCGAACGGCTCGCCAGATCCAGATGCAGCCGGTTCTTGCGCCCTTTGGGCCGCGTTTCGGACCGGAACGCCGGCTCGAACGGCGCGTCCCAGCTGAACAGCCCTTCCCAGAAACCCGCCAGATCTCTGGGAAGGGCCGAGTCGAAGACCAGGTTCACCAGTTGTGCCACCACACCGGTGAACCTAGACGGCACCACCGACACTTTCCTTGTCGTAGGTGAACCCGCGATCAACGGCAGCCGGGGGTTCACGTGTTCGGTCGCTCTACGAACACATCTTCAGCTCCGTCGACCGACTCTGACCGGTTTGGCTTCCCCACCGACCGGTCATCGGGTCGCGAGCCGCAGAAGGGCCCAGAGTTGTCCCGCCATGTCCTGGTCTCCGCTGACCGTCACCGCCGTCGGACCCGCCCGGCCCCAGAGCCAGCGGTAGATCTTGTCCGGTTTCCCGGTGATCAGATCGTCCGCGCGCTGGGCTTCCTCGGCCGAGCACCGCCAGGCGACCGTCTCCGCGGGCCCGGCTCTGGCGATCCAGGTGTGGCCCGCGGTGCGGACACCGACCGATCCGGTCTTGGTGCCGGACAGCCCGAGCAACGGCAGCCGCTGCCCGAACCACAGCACCAGGGCCTCGTCGATCCCGTCGACCGCCACGTCTTCGGGGATCTCCGAGACCTCACGGCCGGCCGCGCTTTCCGCGTCGATCCGGTGGATCGTCGTCTCGTGCGCCATCCGGCGCCGCCAGAACCCGTAACTGCGGTCCGCGGGCCACCAGGTCGGCGCCAGTTCGTCCGGATCGTGCGCGGACAGCTCGGCGACGAGCTCGTCCCGGCCCTCGCGGAAGAACTCCTCCAGGCTCTGCCCCGGCCCCGGTTTGCGCTGCCAGTGCTCGGGACGCCGCCCGTCGGTGATCCAGCGGCGGGTGACCCGGTACACGCTGCCCACGTGCCGGAGGACCTCGCCGAGTGTCCAGCCGGGGCAGGTCGGGACCGGCGCGTCGGCGGACGCGGTGTGCGCCACCTGAGCCATCAGCTCGGTTTCGGCGCCGATCACCTCCAGGAACCTGCCCTGGTCGATCATGGCCTGCCCGGCCATCGGGCACCCCCTCTCCCCGGCCGCTCAGGCCACATACGCCGAATCACCCATCGGCAGCCCGTGCACCACCCGTCGCACCAGTTCCAGGAACACCGTGGCGGCCCGCGTCAGCTCGTCCGCCAGTTCGACGGTGACCTTGCCGGTGATCCCCGCCTGCGCGGCGGCCCGCGTCGCCGAGTTGGCCGCGAAGAACGCCGCCCACTCCTTCAGCTCGGGCGCGACGGAGTCGAGCAGCACCCAGCCGCTCGCCGGCCGGGCACGGCCCCGGTGCGGGCGGCCGCGGGCCTCCAGCACCGCCGCGGCGCCCCGCAGCGCGGCGAGATAGGCCCCGATGAACCGCTCCGCGGGATCGCTTTCCCGCTCTGCTTCGGCGAGCCCCCGCCTCGCCTGTGCGTACAAGGAGACCGCCGCGGGTGGTGCCGGCGGGCGCAACGACATGGGCAGGGCGGGCTGCGCGGTGCCCCCCGGCCTCTCGGCTTCGTCGGGGGACACGACCGAAACGGACATGACGACCCTCCTCCTGTACGTGAGCGCCGGCCGGTGCCCGGCGCCGAGGCGCTTCCCCCGCCCCCGCGCCGGGCACCTACCGGTGCGCGCTCACCGAACGTCGAACGTCTGTTCGAACAAGTCCAATGTAACCCTGAAGTGCTCATTTCTTCAACCCCGTAGCGGGGTGATCGCCGCATGTGGTGCGGGACACGGCCCCGGCCACGTGATCTCATAGGCGTATGAGCACCATCGACCATCCCTCGGTGGCCAAGGTCGCGGCCGCGCTCGCCGAGGCGGGCCAGCAGGCCGCCGCGGACGGGATCCGGATCCTCCCCGCCGAAGTCCGCACGGCCGCCCAGGCCGCCGAAGCGCTCGGTGTGGAGGTCGGCGCGATCGCGAACAGCCTCGTCTTCCGAAGCCGCACCGGCGACGCCGAAACCGCCCTGCTCGCCCTGACCTCCGGCGCGCACCGCGCCGACACGGCCCTCCTCGCTTCGCTGACCGGCGCCGGCGAGATCGGCAAGGCGGACGCGGATTTCGTCCGCGCGCACACCGGGCAGCCGATCGGCGGCGTCGCCCCGGTCGGTCACCCGAAGGCGTTGACCACCCTCGTCGACACCGCGTTACGCGCCCACGAAGTCGTCTGGGCGGCCGCCGGGCATCCGAAGTCGGTGTACCCCACGACGTTCGACGGCCTCGTCGCGCTGACCGGGGGCACTCCCGCGGACGTCGCGGGCGACGGGCAGGATGGGCGCCCGTGACCGCGATGTCCTCGGAATGCACCCGCTACGTCCAGCTGTCCGCGGACGAGTTCCGTGCCCGGCTCCCCGAGGCGCTGACGATCTACGTCAACGCCATGCGCTATCCCGAAGGCACGGCCGAGCAACGTGCGCCGATGTGGCTCACGCACGCGCTGCGCGAAGGCTGGCGCTGCATGGCCGCGCTCGACGCGGACGGCGTCCTGCTCGGGCTCGCCTACGGCTACAAGGGCCGCGGCGGCCAGTGGTGGCACGAGCAGGTCCGCCACGGCCTGACCCGTCGTGAGGGCCAGGCCGCCGCCGAGCACTGGATGTCCGACTACTTCGAGCTCACCGAGATCCACGTCAGCCCCGAAAGCCAGGGGAAGCGGATCGGCGAGGACCTCCTGCGACGGCTGCTCGACGGCGTGCCCAGCGCGCATGTCCTCCTTTCCACGCCGGAAGGCACCAGCCGGGCCTGGAACCTGTACCGGCGCGTCGGATTCGTCGATGTGCTGCGGGACTACCACTTCGCCGGGGATCCGCGGCCCTTCGCGATCCTCGGCCGGACGCTGCCGCTCTAGGGTTTGGTGTAGGCGACGGCGAGCGCGGCGATGAGCACCACCGCGCCGCACCAGCCCACGGCGCCGAGCCGTTCCCCGAGTACGGCCATGGACAGCAGCGCGGCGGTCAGCGGTTCGAGCAGGGCGGACAACGCGGCCAGGACGGGATGCGCGCTTTCGAGGCCGCGGAAGTACGCGGCGTACGCCAGCGCCGTGGGCACGACGCCGAAGTAGACGACGAGCGCGAGCACATCGGCCTGAAGCGGCACGGCCATCCCGAACCACAAGGCGGCGGGGGTGAGCGCGGCACCGCCGATCAGGCAGCCGAAAGCCGTGGTGGGCAAGGGATCCAGCCCCTCGACGCGGGTCGCGGTCACGAGCGTCAGCGCGGCGAACCCGGCCGCGGCGAGCAGGGCGAACAGCACGCCGGCGACGTCGACCTCCTGCCCCGGTGTCCATTGCAGCAGCGCGAGCCCGGCGAGCGACCCGGCCAGGGACACCGCCGTCCACGCTCCGGGAAGGCGGCGGGTTTTGACGACCGTCGCGACGGCGAGCAGCACCGGCGCGCTGCCGATGGTGGTCATCGTCGCGACGCTCACGGAACTCAGCGAGACCGAGGCGAAGTAGCTGGTCTGGAAGAGGGCGAACAACCCGCCGACCGCCAGGAGGCGGCGACGGGCCTGTGGCGTGCGGGGAAGGCCGCGAAGGCCTCCGGTGAGCCAGAGATAGCCGGTGGCGATCACGCCGCCGATGAGCAGCCGGTACGCGGCGACGCTCAGCGGATGGAGCCCCGCGCGGGAGGCGAGCAGGGATCCGGCGAGGCCGCCGGTCCCCCAGAGGACGCCGGCGAGGACGAGCGCGGCCGACGATCGGGCGCGCGTGGGTACGGCAACGGACATGGGGAAACGCTCCTGCGTCTGTGTCTGTCGGAAAGGACGTCGACGACGCGGGGTGCTTCAGTGCAGCACGGATCGGCCGGGCGGCTGGAACGCCGCGCGGCCGGACACACCCCGCTCAGGAAGCGGGTGGTGGGGTGACGAGAAAGATCCGGTGCACGGGAGGGAACGTATCAAGGCCGCGGTAGCGGGGCACGTGAATTACGGCACGCGGAGGGCGAGATGTCATGAAAGGGTCGTTCCTGACATTTTTCGTCAGGAACGACCCTTTCATGACATTTGGGGAAGAGCGGCGGCTCAGTCCAGCGCGGCCAGCATCTCCCGCAGCGTGTCCAGCCCCATCCCGCCGAGCGCCAGCGCCCGCGTGTGGAACTGCTTGATGTCGAACGCGTCGCCCTGCCGCGCGCGGGCCTCTTCGCGGGCGGTGAGCCAGAGCCGTTCGCCGAGCTTGTACGACGGCGCCTGCCCCGGCCAGCCCAGGTAGCGGTCGATCTCGTCGTGCACGTGGGCCGGGTCGGTGACGGTCCGGGTGAGCATGAACTCCAGGCCCAGCTCGGGCGTCCACCGCTCGCCCTCGTGGAAACCGGTGCCCGCCGGGATCTCCAGTTCCAGGTGCATGCCGATGTCGACGATCACCCGCGCGGCGCGGAACAGCTGCTCGGACAGCATGCCGAACAGTTCGCCGTCGTCGGCGAGGAACCCGAGGTCCTCCATGAGCCGCTCGGAGTACAGCGCCCAGCCCTCGGCGTGCCCGGAGGTGAACGCCAGCAGCCGCTGGTACTTGTTCAGCGACTCCGACTGGTCGACCGCGGTCGCGATCTGCAGATGGTGACCCGGCGCGCCCTCGTGGTAGACGGTGCTGACCTCGCGCCAGGTGGTGAACTCGTCCCGGCCCTGCGGCAGCGACCACCACATGCGGCCGGGGCGGGAGAAGTCCTCGCTCGGGCCGGTGTAGTACGCGCCGACGGTGCCGCCGGGCGGGGCGATCTTGCACTCCAGCGCCATCACCCGGTCGGAGATGTCGAAGTGCTTGCCGCGCAACGACTTCAGCGCGTTGTCGGACAGGTTCTGCATCCAGGCCTGGAATTCCGCCCGGCCGCGGACGAGGTACTTGGGATCGGCGTCGAGGGCGGCGGCCGCCTCGGCGAGGGTGGCGCCGGGCTTGATCCGGCCGGCGACCTCGCGCATCTCCGTTTCGAGGCGGGTGAACTCGGCCCAGCCCCAGGCGTAGGCCTCGTCCAGGTCGAGGGTGGCGCCGGTGAACACCCGGGACCACAGCTGGTAGACCTCGGCGCCGACGGCGTCCTTGACCGGCGCCAGCGGGGCGAGTTCGGCGCGGAGGAACCCGGCGAACTCCGCGTACGCCTCCTGAGCGGCGTGAGCGGCCTGGCCGAGTTCGGCGCGGAGCTTCTCGTCGACGTCCTTCGCGTCGGCGACGAGGGTCTCGAAGAATCCGGTCTCGTCCTTCAGCCCGGCCCAGGTTTCGGCCTGTTCGGCGACCTTGCCGACCTGTCGCAACGCCGACACCCGGCCCGCGTCGGCGGCCGCGAGCAGCGAGGTACGGAGACCGTCGAGCGCTTCGGGCACCCTCGCCATCCGGGCGGCGATCGTCGCCCAGTCGTCCGCGGTCTCGGTGGGCATGTAGTCGAAGACCATGCGCAGTTCCTGCACGGGGCTTTCGATCACGTTCAGCGCCGCGAGGTCGAGGCCGGCTTCGTGGATCTCGAGGTTCAGCGCGATCCGCTCGCTGAACACCGCTTTGGCCGCGCGCTCGCCGTCGTCGACCGGTTCGGCCGCGGTGATCTCGGCCAGCGCGCGCGTGGCGATCGCGGCCCTGGCCGCGTGCCCGGCGGGCGAATAGTCGGTCAGCTGGTCGTCGTATCCGGAGATACCGAAAGTCGTCGCGGCGACCGGGTCGGCCGCGGCGTACTCGTCGACGTACCGGTCACAGATCTCGTGCACATTTCGCGCGGTTGAAGCCATGCCCGGCACGCTACCGGGATCGCACGCGACTTCGGTACGGAGTTACGCCCGGGCGGGGACCAGCCCGAGCCTGCCGACCACCTCACGCGTGGCCTTGGACCGGTTGAACGTGTAGAAGTGCAGGTCGGGGACGCCTTCGGCGATGAGCCGCTCACACAGTTCGGTCACCGCGTCGATCCCTTCGGCGCGGAAGGCCTTCGGGTCGCCCGCCAGCGGTTCGAGCCGGTCCAGCAGCCGACGCGGGGCGGGCGCGCCGGACAGCTTGATGGACGTGTGCAGCGTCCGCGGCGTGGTCAGCGGCATGATGCCGGGGATGACCAGGGCCTCGCAGCCGGTGGCCGCCACCCGGTCACGCAGGCGGAGGAAGTCCTCCGGCTCGAAGAACAGCTGCGCGATCGCGAAATCCGCGCCCGCGCGGAGCTTGCGCACCAGGTACTCGGTGTCGGCTTCGAGATTCGCCGAACGCGGGTGGCCGTACGGGAACGCCGAGACGCCGACGCAGAAGTCGCCGAGCGAACGCACCAGCTCGACGAGTTCCTCGGCGTAGTTCAGCCCGTCCGGATGCGGGACCCAGTCGCCGTAGACGTCGCCCGGCGGGTCGCCCCGCAGCGCGAGGATGTTCCGCACGCCGACGGCGGCGTACCAGCCGATGACGTTGCGCAGTTCCGCCACCGAGTGGTCGACGGCGGTGAGATGCGCCATCGGCACCAGCGTGGTTTCGGTGGCGACGCGGGCGATGCTGCGGATCGTGCCGTCCCGGCTGGAGCCACCGGCGCCGTAGGTGATCGACATGTACGCCGGGTCCAGCGGCTCGAGTTCCCGGATCGACTTCCACAGCACGGCCTCGTCGGCCGTGTCCCGGGGCGGGAAGAACTCGATGGAGAACACGGGTCCATCACCCTGCAACCGCTCGACCACCGACGTCATACGGCCATGTTAGGGGGGATTGTCCGCTGGTTGGGAGCCCCCTCTCAGGCTATGGACGTGCGATCTGAGCCACGTACGAGCGGTTGCCGAGCGGTGCCCGGCTGGGGAGACTCGGTGGTGAGCACAGGGAGCCGCCATGAGCGCCGAAACCGACACCAGCTGGGATGAAGACGTCCGCGTGGCGGTCTACCGCGCGTTCGCCGAGCACGGGAGGCCGCCGACGGCCCCGGAATTGGCCGACGCCGCCCACGGCTCGCTCGCGGTGGCGAAACAGGCCTTGCATCGGCTCGCGGAGCGGCGGCATCTCGTGCTCGACGAGTGCGAGCACGTCGTGCTGGCGCATCCGTTCGCGGCGATCCCGCTCGGGTTCTCGGTGATGGGCGAGCGCACGTTGTGGTGGGGCGGCTGCGCGTGGGACGCGTTCGCGATCCCGCATCTGGTCAAGGCCGAGCCCGAGGTGCTGGTGTCCACCCGCTGCCGCGGCTGCGGCGAGCCCCAGGCGCTGATGGTGAACGACCGGACCCCGCCGAAGGGTGATCTGGTCGCGCACTTCCTGGTCCCGGTGGCGCGGATGTGGGACGACGTCGTGCACACCTGCGCCAACCAGCGCCTGTTCTGCGGTGAGTCCTGTGTGGACGAATGGCTGACGGAAACGGGACAGGACAAGGGTTACGTCATGGATCTGGCGACGCTGTGGCGGCTCGCGGCGGGCTGGTACGACGGCAGGCTCGACCACGGCTACACCCGCCGGGACCCGGCCGCCGCGGCCGCGTATTTCGCACAGGCCGGGCTGAGCGGCCCGTTCTGGCACTAGACCAGGAACCGCAGCACGGCCGTGACGACGACCCCGCAGAGGATCGCGGCGAGCACCGGTACGCGCAGCACGTAGGTCACCGCGATCGCGGCCAGGCCGGCGCAGAGCGTCCAGTCGAGCCCGGACCAGGCCGGGCCGGTGACGTCCGTGAGCACGAGCCCGGCCAGCAGCGCGGGCGCCAGCAGCGCGATCACGGCCGCGACCCGCGGCGGCAGCGTCCGATCGCCGAGCAGGACCGGTCCCGCCGCCTTGAACCCGATGCTGACCAGCGCCACCAGGACGATCGCGAGCCAGAGCGTCATCGCCGCACCCCCAGCCCGAGCAGTGCGGCGGCCGAAGCGCCGATCAGCGCGAGCCCGACCGGGACGAACAGCACCAGGATCCCGGCGAGGCAGGCGGCGAGCGCCGCGGTCAGCACCGCCTGGCGCGAACGGCGCAGTTCGTCGATGAGCAGGACCAGGAAGAAGCCGGGGAACACGACGTCGAGCCCGAACCGTGAGACGACGTCCGGTGGCGGCGCGGCCAGGACCCCGAGCACCGTCCCCAGCACCCACGCGGGCAACTGGACGATCGTGCAGCCGATGAGTTTCTCGCGGTCGAAGCGCCCTTCGCCGAGGTGGGCGGCGACCCACGAACCGTCGACGACGGCCTGGCCTTCCCACGCGCGGCGCAGGCGGCCGCCGCGCAGGTCGGCGGCGACGGCGGCGCCCATCGGCAGGAACCGGGCGTTGATCAGGGCGGCCGCGCGCAGCGCGTCGGCCAGGTTGCCGCCGCCCGCGAGCGCGGTGGCCATCGCGAACTGGGCCGAGCCGGAGAACACCACGATCGAAGCGACGATCGGGGCGGCGATCCCCCAGCCGAGGGTCTGGCTGTACGCGCCGAAGGTGACTCCGAGGACGAAGGTCGCCACACCCAGCCCGAGCCCGACACGGGCGCCGGCCAGATAGTTGTGCCGGAGCGTTGTCATGGTTCGACCCTAACAAGCTAAACTAGTTTTGACCATTAGGAGAAGTCATGGACACCCACTGGGACGGGTACGACAGCATCGGCGGGAGCGTGCCGTTGGACCTGGTCAACACCGTTTCCTGGCGGCGCGATCCGGCCCGGCGGGAAGACCGGCTTTCCGCTCCGGAACGGCTGTCCGAGTGGGTCGTCCTGGTGGGCGCGGGCACCGAACGGCTGGAGATCTCCGAGGCCGTCCTGGAGGCGGTGAAGGACTTCCGCGAAACGCTGTACCGCGTGCTGGTGTCGGATCCGCCGGACGTCACGGCGTTGCGCAAGCCGCTGCTGGCGGCGTACCGGCACGCCGGGCTCACGCCGTCCCTGCCGTTGCGGTGGACGGTGCCGCTGGTGGACGGCACCGCGTTGCCGCATTTCCTCGCGCTGGCGGCCGAAGAGCTGCTCCGGTCCGGGGAGCTGGAGCGGATCCGGGAGTGCGAGGGCCCCGGCTGCGGCTGGATCTTCACCGACCACACGCGCAACCGGTCGCGGCGCTGGTGCAGTTCGTCGGACTGCGGGAACCGGGCGCGGGCGAAGCGACACTACGACAAGACCCGCAGTTAGTCCTCTGAATGCGGTCCTTGCGCGTGCAACTACCGCATTCAGAGGACTAAATGCGGCGAGTTCCGCCACATTCGAAGGCACCCGACTGGGTCACGACGACGTCCTTCCCGGAGGATGTGCTCATGGACACGTCCGCCTACGACGCCGATCTGCCCGCCCACGTCGAGCGGGCGCTGGCCGGGTTCCTCGAGCGCGCCGGTGCCGAAATCCGCCGCACCGAGCCGACGGTCGGGGCCGGGATCGACGCGCTGGCCGGATTCGTGCTCGGCGGCGGCAAACGCCTGCGCCCGACGTTCGCCTGGTGGGGCTGGCGCGGCGCGGGCGGCGACCCGGGCGGGCCGGACGTCGAAGGCGTGCTGCAGGCGGTGGCGAGCCTGGAGCTGATCCAGGCGTGCGCGCTGATCCACGACGACCTCATCGACTCCTCCGATTCGCGCCGCGGTTCGCCGACGGTGCACATCGCGGGCGCGAAACTGCACGCCGACAGCGGCTGGCTGGGTTCGCCGAGCACGTTCGGGCTCGCGACCGCCGTCCTGGTCGGCGACCTCGCGCTGGCCTGGGCCGACGACATGTTCGGCGAGGCCCCGCTCCCGCCCGCGGCCCTCGCGGCGGCGCGGCCGGCGTGGCGGGCGATGCGCACCGAGGTGCTCGCCGGGCAGTACCTCGACGTCCGCACCCAGGCCACCGGCGACGCCTCCCCCGAGGCGGCGCTGCACATCTGCAAGCTCAAGACGGCTGCGTACACCGTCCAGCGCCCGCTGCACCTCGGTGCCGCGCTCGGCGGCGCGGACGTCGCGCTGATCGCGACGCTGCGCGAGTTCGGCGACGAGGTCGGCGTGGCGTTCCAGCTGCGCGACGATCTGCTCGGTGTGTTCGGCGACCCGTCGGTCACCGGCAAGCCCGCGGGCGACGACCTGCGCGAGGGCAAGCGCACGCTGCTGGTCGCGCTGGGTCTCCAGCGCGCGGCCGAACAGGGCAAGGACGCGGCGGCGAAGGTCATCTCCGACGCCATCGGTGACGCGCATCTGTCCGAAGACGCCGTCGAGACCGTGCGGGAAGCGCTGCAGGACGTCGGCGCCGTCGACGCGGTGGAACGCCGTATCGACGAGCTCACCGACTCCGCGATGGCCGCGCTCGACCGCGCCCGCCTGGCCGAACCCGCTCCCGCCGCGCTGACCGGGCTGGTCGTCAAGGCGACCCAGCGGACGTACTGATGCGCACTGTCACCGGTCCGAGTGACCACGTGGTGGTGATCGGTGGCGGGCTCGCCGGGCTGTCGGCGGCGCTGCACCTGCTCGGCGCCGGACGCCGGGTGACCCTGCTGGAGCAGGACAAGACCCCCGGCGGCCGAGCCGGACAGGCCGATTTCGGCGGCAACACCGTCGACACCGGCGCCAGCGTGCTGACCATGCCCGAGCTGCTCGACGAGGCCTTCTCCGCCGTCGGCGAATCCCTGGCGGACAACCTGACGCTGACGCGGCTCGACCCGGCCTATCGCGCGAGGTTCGCCGACGGCAGCACGATCGCCGTGCACACCGAGGCGGCGGCGATGGAGGCCGAGATCCGCGAGGCCGCCGGTCCGGCCGAGGCCGAGGGCTACCGGCGGCTGCGCCGCTGGCTGACCGAGCTGTACGCGGTGCAGAAGGACCATTTCATCGGCGCGAACTTCGATTCGCCGTTCGATCTCGTGCGCCCGGAGCTGGCGAAACTGGCCGCGCTGGGCGGCTTCGGACGGCTCGGTCCGAAGATCGAGGGGTTCCTGCGCGACGACCGGGTGCGCCGGCTGTTCTCGTTCCAGGCGCTCTACGCGGGGCTCGATCCGGCGCGCGCGATCGGCGCGTACGGCGTCATCTCCTACATGGACACCGTCGGCGGGGTCTACTACCCGTCGGGCGGCATGGGCGAGATCGCGCGGGCGATGGCGAAGGCGGCCGAACGCGCCGGCGCGGAGCTGCGCTTCGGCACCGAAGCCGCTTGGCTGGAAAGGGTTTCCTCGCGGGTGCGCGCGGTGCGGACCCGCACGGGCGAGCGGATCCCTTGCGACACGGTGGTTCTCGCGACCGAACTCGGCACCGCGTACCGGCTGCTCGGCGCCCGCCCCCGGCGTCCGCTGCCGCTGCGGTACTCACCGTCGGCCGTCGTCCTGCACGGGCACGCGCCGAAGTCGTGGCCGGATCTGGGCCACCACACCATCTTCTTCGGCCACGCCTGGGAGAAGACGTTCTCGGAGATCATCCGCGAAGGCAAACTGATGAGCGACCCCTCGCTGCTGGTGACCCGGCCGACGGCGACCGAACCGGCCCTCGCCCCCGGCGGCGACCAGGTGCTCTCGGTACTGGCCCCCGCGCCGAACCTCCGCCGCGGCAAGATCGACTGGGACCGCGTCGGCCCCGCGTATCGCGCGGAACTCCTGCGCACGCTGGAAAACCGCGGCCTCACCGGCTTCGCGGACGACTTCTCCGTCGACGAGATGATCACCCCCGCGGGCTGGGCGGAACGCGGGCTCACCGCGGGCACGCCGTTCTCGCTCGCGCACACCTTCGCCCAGACCGGCCCGTTCCGGCCGGGGAACCTGATGCGGGCGGTGGACAACGTCGTCCTGGCCGGCTGCGGGACCACGCCGGGCGTCGGCATCCCGCCGGTGGTGATCTCCGGCAGGCTCGCGGCGGGAAGGGTCACCGGCCGATGAGCGAACTCGACGCCGCGGGGATCACCGAGCCGGCGTTGCGGGCCGCGTACACCGAATGCCGCCGCATCAACGCGCACTACGGCCGCACCTTCTTCCTCGCGACCCGGCTGCTGCCGCCGCGGACGCGGCCGTTCGCGCACGCGCTGTACGGCTTCGCTCGGATGGCGGACGAAGTGGTCGACAACCCCGCCCCCGGCACCGATCCCGCGATCGCGCTGGACGAGGTCACCGCCATGGTCGCGCGGGTCTTCGAGGGCGGCACGCCCGCC
The DNA here is from genome assembly GCF_003947535.1 of Amycolatopsis sp. WAC 04169. Taxonomy (NCBI): domain Bacteria; kingdom Bacillati; phylum Actinomycetota; class Actinomycetes; order Pseudonocardiales; family Pseudonocardiaceae; genus Amycolatopsis; species Amycolatopsis sp. WAC 04169. The sequence goes on from NZ_QHJI01000003.1 coordinate 152,954, forward strand.
GACCCGGTGCTGACCGCGCTCGCCGACACCGTGCGGCGCCACGACCTCGACCGCGAACTGTTCGACGCGTTCCTGCGGTCCATGGCGATGGACCTCAAGATCACCGAGTACGCGACCTACGCCGACCTCAAGGAGTACGTCCACGGTTCGGCCGAGGTGATCGGACTGCAGATGCTGCCGATCTTCGGCACCGTCGTCCCGGTCGAGGAGGCGGTGCCCGGTGCCGCCGCGCTGGGCGAGGCGTTCCAGCTGACCAACTTCCTGCGCGACGTCGGCGAGGACCTCGACCGAGGGCGGCTGTATCTGCCGGCCGACGAATTGGCCGCGTTCGGTGTCGACCGTGAGCTGCTCGAATTCTCCCGCGCCCGCGGCCTGCCCGACCGTCGCGTCCGGCGCGCGCTCGCCGTCGCGGTGGCGCGCAACCGCGCCGTGTACCGCCGCGCCGAAGCGGGCATCCCGTTGCTGCGCGCGGAATCCCGCGAATGCGTGCGGACCGCGCTCGTGCTCTACGAAGGCATCCTCGACGAGATCGTGGCCCTCGGGTACGACGTGCTGAACACCCGCGCGGTCGTCCCCCGCCGCCGTCGGCTGGGTGTAGCTCTGCCGGGGCTGTTGGCGAGCACGTGGAGCAACTCCAGGCTTAGGCTGCGGTCATGACCTCTGCTTCGAACAGGAAGATCCGGATCGGCGTCCAGCTTCAGCCCCAGCACGCCGAATACAAGGCGATCCGCCGGGCGGCTTCGGAGGCCGAAGAGCTCGGTGTGGACATCGTCTTCAACTGGGACCACTTCTACCCGCTCTACGGCGAGCCCGAAGGACTGCACTACGAGTGCTGGACCATGCTGGGCGCTTGGGCGGAATCGACGTCGCGGGTCGAGATCGGCGCGCTGGTGACGTGCAACAGCTACCGCAATCCCGAACTGCTCGCCGACATGGCCCGCACCGTCGACCACATCTCCGACGGACGGCTGATCCTCGGCATCGGCTCCGGCTGGTTCGAGAAGGACTACGACGAATACGGCTACGAGTTCGGCACCGCGGGCGGGCGGCTCGACGATCTGGCCGAGGCGCTCCCGCGTATCGAGAGCCGGTTCGGCAAGCTGAACCCGGCGCCGACCCGCAAGATCCCGGTGCTGATCGGTGGCGGCGGCGAGAAGAAGACGCTGCGCCTGGTCGCGAAGCACGCCGACATCTGGCACGGCTTCGGCGACCCGGAGGTGGTGGAGCGCAAGGTCAGGATCCTCGACCAGCACTGCGCCGACGTCGGGCGCGACCCGAAGGAGATCGAGCGTTCGGTCGCCGTCGAGGGCGAGCCCGAGGAGCTGGGCCCGAAGCTGCTGGAGCTGGGTGTCTCGCTGTTCACCGTGGCGACCGGCGGGCCCGACTACAACCTGGACAAGCTGCGGTCCTGGATCGAGTGGCGGGACAAGCAGCAGTCCTGACCCGCTCGCAAATGTCATGAAAGGGCCGTTCAGGACGTTTCTTGTCCTGAACGGCCCTTTCATGACATCCGGGACCGATCGCGCCGGTGAGCCGCCACCCGCTCCCGGGTAGCGCACCGCGTCGAGCAGTACCGCCGCGGGCTCCCGCCACCCAAGTGCGCGAAGGGCTTCCCACACCCCGAAGCGGCACACAACCCACCCGGCGGCGCCTGACGGTCCGACAGCAGCACGGCCAGCGCCAGCGCGGACGACGTCACCAGCCACGCGCCCCACGGCCCGTCGTCGTCGGCGTCCACGTGGAGATGCCAGCCGAACCCGTCCGCGTGATCGGTCAGCCGCGGCGGATGCGCGTAGCGGGCCAGCAGCCGGTTGAGCACATCGGCCGCCTCCGCGACATCCCGCGCCGCGAACACCTCCCGCAGTTCCGCGGCCGCCGCACGCAACGACGTCACGTCCGGCGGCGCCAACTCGACCGACGTCTCGCCGTGCGCTTCCAAGACGGAACGGACCGAGGAAACCGACGGATCCGGCGAAAGCAGCACAACCAGCAGATCCACCGCCCGCTGTGCCGCCGCCCGCGCCGACCGGCCGGGCAGGAAATCCCGCTGCGCTGAAGTCATACCCCACTGTAACGTCTCAGCCATGAGAGGCCGTTACAGTCTCGCCGTCTACCTGGCCGGCGCGACGGTCGCCAGGACCGGCGACGAGTTGTCCGGGCCGGCTTTGCTCCTGCTCGGCGTGAGCATCGACGGCTCGGCCGCCACCGGATCCGCGCTGCTCGCGGGCCTGACGATCTCCGCGGCGGCGGGCGGGCCGCTGCTCGGCGCCCTGCTCGACCGCAGTTCCCGGCCGGGACGGCTGCTGGCGTGGGCGCTGCTCGCGTACGCGGGCGGGCTCGGCGCGGTGCTCGCGCTGGTCGAAGTCCCCGCGGCGATCGCGGTGGCCGTCGCGGCCGGGTTGCTCAACCCCGCGTTGGCGGGCGGGTGGACGGCGCAACTGCCGCAGGTCCGCGGCGCGACACCGCTGGAGCGGGCGAGCACGCTGGACGCGATGACGTTCACCGCAGCGAGCCTCGCCGGGCCGGGACTCGCCGGGCTCGTGGCCGCGTACGCCGGCGCACCGGCCGCGGTCGCGCTCGCGATCACGCTGGTCGCGGCCGCCTTCCCCGCCGCATGGGCGTTGCCCGCCACCGAAGCGAAGCCCACGAGACCGATCCGCCGTCAGCTGGCCGACGGGTTCGCGATCCTCTTCCGCAACCGCGCGCTGCTGCGGGCCACCGCGACGTCCACCGTGTCCTTCGTGGGCATCGGGATCGCCGTGGTCTGCTATCCACTGCTCGGCGCCCAGCGACTGGGGAATCCGGGGTTCGGCGCGCTCCTGCTCACCGTGATGGCCGCCGCGTCACTGGTCGCGAACGCCGTGCTGGCCCGCAGACCGCCACCGCCGGATCGCACCGTGCTCGCCAGCACCGTCCTGCTGGGCGCGAGTTTCCTGCTCGCGGCCGCCGGACCCGGCGTGGTGCCCCTGCTGGCCGCCGCCGTGCTCGCCGGTTTCGCGGAAGGCCCGCAGCTTTCGGCGCTGTTCGCCATCCGGCATCGCGAAGCACCCGCGGCGGTGCGGGCTCAGGTCTTCACGACGGCGGCGAGCGTGAAGATCACCGGGCTCGCGGTCGGAGCCGCGGTCGCGGGGCCGCTGAGCGCACTCTCCGTAACCGCCGCGCTGGGTGCCGCGGCGGGATTCCAGCTTCTCGCGGCCGCCACGTATGCGCTGGTGGGAGCTAGAAGGCCATCGCCTGCGCGCGCCGCTTGACCTCGGTGCCGTGGCTGGTGCGGAGCGCGTTGACCGGGGTGATCCCGGGCAGGGTCTCGTCTTCGGCGAAGAGCCAGCGCAGCATCTCCGTCCGGCTGAACCCGGCGTCCGCGAGCACGGTGATGGTGCCCGCCAGGCCCTTGACCACGCCGTCCTTCACCAGGAACGCGGCCGGGACGTACAGCTCGCCCTTGCGTCGGACGGCGATCAGGTGGCCGTCGCGCAGCATCTGGCGGACCTTGTTGGCCGAAACGTTCAGCGCGGTCGCGACCTCCGGAAGCGGGAGGACGGCCACATCGGCATCGAGAACGTCGTCGGCGACGGGAATACCACTCACAGGTGACACTGTGCCACATTCCGTCTCCCCCTCCGTTAGTGCGCACGGGTGACGAGCCGGGCCATGACGGAAAGTACCCACCCGGTCACGGATACCGCCGATTCGACGAAATGACGGGAATCGTGATCCCCGGCGACCCAGGTCCCGTACACCAGAACATGGGTACTTCCGTACGATCCATAGCCGTGACACGCACGGACCCCACGCTGGTGGGCACTCTGCTCGAGGGCCGCTACCGGGTGGACAAGCTGCTCGCACGCGGTGGGATGTCGTCGGTGTACCGCGGCGTCGACACCCGCCTCGACCGCCAGGTCGCCATCAAGATCATGGACCCGCGGTTCGCCGACGACAGGTCCTTCGTCGAACGCTTCGAACGGGAAGCCCGTTCGGCGGCCCGGCTGCACCACCCGCACGTGGTGGCGGTGCACGACCAGGGCTTCGACACCCCCGGCGGCGAGGAGTCCGGCCGCGCGTTCCTGGTGATGGAACTCGTCGACGGCGGGACCCTGCGCGAGCTGCTCGCCGAACGCGGTCCCCTGGACGTCGCGCTCGCGCTGAGCATCACCGAACCGGTCCTCTCCGCGCTGGCCGCGGCGCACGCCGCCGGTCTGGTGCACCGCGACGTCAAACCGGAGAACGTCCTCATCGGCCGCGGCGGGACCGCGCTTTCGGGCGGCGTGGTCAAGGTCGGCGACTTCGGGCTGGTCCGCGCGGTCGCGAGCGCGGGCACCACGAGTTCGAGCGTCATCCTCGGCACCGTCGCCTACGTCTCGCCCGAGCAGGTAGCCACCGGCGCGACCACCTCACGCGGCGACGTCTACTCGGCCGGGATCCTGCTGTACGAAATGCTCACCGGCCGCCCGCCGTACACCGGCGACACCGCGCTCTCGGTGGCGTACCGGCACGTCAACGACGACGTCCCGCGCCCGAGCGAGCTGCGGCCGGGTATACCGCCGCAGCTGGACGAGCTGATCCTGCGCGCCACCCGCCGCGACCCCGAGCAGCGGCCCGCCGACGCCGCGGCTTTCCTCGCCGAGCTGAACCATCTGCGCACCGTCCTCGGTGTCCCGGCGGTCCCGGTGCCCGTCCCGCTGCCCGCCGACGCCGACCGGGAGACCGACGCCGAGCGCACCACTCCCGGCATCCCCGCCGTCCCCGCGGTGGCTCCGGCCTCCGCCGCGACGACCGTGCTGCCCCCGGTCGCCGAGGCGACCCTTCCGGTCACCGGGCCGCGCGGAACGCAGGCGCTGCACCGCGAGCCGCAGATCCCGGCCGCGCAGCCGCCCCGCACGCCTCCCCCGCGCCCCAAACCGGCGGCCGGCGACGAGCAGCCGGGGTCGCGCAAGCGGCTCTACCTGATGATCGCGGCCGCGGTCCTGGTCCTCGGCGGCCTGATCGGCGCGTTCGCCTTCATCCTCAACGACTCCGGCCCGACGTCGTCGTCGGTGCCGAAGCTGGCCGGGATGAACCAGGCCGCCGCCGGCGACGCGCTCCGGTCGGCGAAGCTGACCCCGGCCTACACCGAGGAGTACAGCGACACCGCCGCGCAGCACACGGTGATCCGGTCCGACCCGGCGGAGGGCACGGCGCTCGCGCCGGGCGCCACGGTCAACGTCGTGCTGTCGAAGGGCCGTCCGATCGTGCCCGACATCCAGGCCGGGACGAGCCAGCAGGACGCGGAGACGGCGATCAAGGCCGCGCAGCTGACCCCGGTCCAGGGCGAGCAGGAGTACAGCGACGTCGCCAAGAACAAGGTGATCCGCGTCGACCCGGGCCCCGGTTCTCAGCTGAACATCGGCGGGCAGGTCACGATCATCCTGTCCAAGGGTCCCGAGCCGCTGCCGCCGGTCCCGGACGTCACGGGCCAGACCAAGGACGCGGCGTTCCAGATCCTGCAGCAGGCGGGCTTCCAGCCGTTCCAGGCGGGCGAGGAGTTCTCCGACCAGTTCGCCGCCGGTCAGGTGATCCGCACCGACCCGAAGGGCGGCGGCAAGGCGAGCAACCGCCGGATCGGCGTGTTCGTTTCGAACGCCGTCGAAGTACCGAACGTGACCTTCAAGCGGATGGAGGAGGCGATCCAGATCCTGAAACAGGCGGGTCTGGAGCCGGACCGTCAGGGTCGCGGAAACGGGAACGGTCACGGCGGCGGAAACGGTGGTTTCGACTTCGTCCTGGAGCAGGATCCGCAGCCGGGCACCAAGGTGCCCAAGGGCACGAAAGTGAAGATCAAGGGCTTCGGGTGACGCGAAAGGTGCTTTGAAACCGTTCAGTACCGGCATGGTCATCGGCTACCGTGAGCGCATGGTGGTCGTCGACGGCGTGAACGGCAGGTCGGACAGCTTCACCCCGCGTTCCGCCGCGCCGCGATGAGCTTCTTCACGGACGGTCCGCGCAGCCGCCCCCTGTTCCCGGTGCCGGAACAGGAGCTGTTCGGCTACAACGGCCGTCCCTGGGTGGAGACGCCGCACGAGTACATCGTCCCGGCGATCCTGCCCTGGTCGATGCCGCTGGGCCGGGCCGAACGGACCATCGTGGCGCTGCGCGGCATCGAGGTGTGGCCGGAGTCGGTGTCCTTCCAGCTGTCGGTGTACTCGCGGGATCTCCTGCTCGACGAACCCGGCGAAGGCCTGATCGACCACCGCCGGGTCCCGGACTACAACGCGTTGCTGGTCGGGGTGCTCTTCCCCGACGGGAGGCGGGCCAGTTCGGAGACCATCTCCGTGCCGTCGGCCACCAAACCGGACCAGCCGGTGCTGCGCGCGCAGGGGCTGGGCGGTTCGGCGTTCCACGTCGACCACGAGATCTTCCTGTGGCCGCTGCCGCCCGACGGGCCGCTGGAGTTCATCGTCCAGTGGCTCGACCGCGACATCGAGGAGTCGCGCACCTCGCTCGACGGCACCGCCATCCGCGACGCCGCCAAGGAGGCGGGCGAGATCTGGCCGGGGCTGCCCGCGCGGAAGTCGCACGGGCTGCCCGTCCGCCGGGTCGGGGCGCAGGCGATGATCACCCCGGCCTGGCCCCGCGAATCGCAGGCCCCTCCCCCGCTGCCCCAGCCGTCGTCCCCGCCGCCCGCTTCGGACCAGCCGCGGGGCGCTCCGCTGCCGACCCGCCTCCCGCGCCGAGCCCGCTGAGGGCCTCGTGAGTGGTAAGGACGGTTCTAACCGTCCTTACCACTCACGAGGCCAAACATCAGCGGAAGGCTTCGACGTTCGCCACCGCCCACTCCGCATAGGTGACGCCGGGCCGCCCGGTGAGTTCCTGGACGACGCCGGTCGGCTTGTCGGGGTTCTCGGTGAAGTACGCGAAGCCGTCGAGCAGCCACTCGGCGATCTCGGCCGGGATCCCGGCGGCGGCCCACTGCTTGTTCGCCTCTTCCCTGGTGAGCTCCTGGAAGACCACCTCTTCGCCGAGCGCGGCCGAGATGGCGGCGACCTGTTCGCGCTGGCTGATCGCCGTCGGCCCGCTCAGCGTGTGCTTCTTGCCGACGTGCCCCTCGGTGAGGATGACGTGCGCCGCGACGGCGGCGATGTCCGCGAGGTCGATCGGCGTCATCCGCGACTCGGGGTAGGCCTCGCGGACCACCCGCTCGGCCTTGATCGTCTCCGCCCAGCCGAGCGTGTTGTTCATGAACGCGCCCGGCCGCAGGAACGTCCAGTCGAAGCCCGCCGCCTTAACGGCCTTCTCGATGATCGCGTAGTCCACGCCGCTCGAATTCTCCGCCGGGTCGTCGGCGTTGCTGCCCGACAGCGCCACCACACGGCGCACTCCGGCCTCCTTCGCCAGCTTCACGAAGTCGTCCACCTTGGCCGCGAGCGGTGCCAGGTACACGGTCTCGATGCCTTCGAGGGCTTCCGGCAGCGTCTCCGGTTTGCCCAGGTAGCCCTTGGCGACCTCCACCTGCTCGGGCAGCGCCGCCTTCGCCGGGTTGACGGTCAGCGCCCGCACCGGCGCCCCGGCCTCCACCAGTTCGTCGACGAGCAGCCTGCCGACGCTTCCGGTCGCACCGGTCACCAGGATCGTCACGATTCCCCACTCCTTTTCGTACGCCCTACGGGATCAGTTTAACCGTACCGCATACGAGAATGTAGAATCCAGCTTCACGGCCGAGTGGAGTGTGGATGGACTTCGAGCGCAGCCTCGATCTGTTGTGGCGTGACCGCGGCGAAGCCCGGCAGCCGACCAGGGGACGCAAGCCCAAACTGACCCTCGACCAGGTGATCGCCACCGCTGTCGCGCTCGCCGACCGCGCGGGCGAGGCGACCGTGTCGATGAGCCAGATCGCCAAGGAACTCGGCGCCGGCACGATGACGCTCTACACCTACGTCCCCGGCAAAACGGAACTGCTCGATCTCATGGTCGACTCCGTGCTCGCCGAACGAAACCTCCCCGGCCCCGGCGATCCGCGGCCGGACGGCTGGCGCGAGCAGGTGCGGCTCTACGCCGAACGCACCCTGGCCGTGTTCCGGGCGCATCCGTGGCTGCGTTCGACGTCGATGGTGCGGCCGGTGCTCGGACCCGGGCTGATGGCCGGCCAGGAGTACGTGATCGCGGCGGTGTCGGATATCGGGCTGGAGCCGCGCAAGGCGGCCGCGGCCGCGAACAGTATCGAGATCTACGTGCAGGCCAACGCGACGCTCTTCGCCGAGACGGCGCAGGTCGAGCAGGAGACCGGGCAGTCGACGGACGCCTGGTGGGGCCAGCGGTCGGTGTTCTGGGAGAAGTACTTCGACGTGACGCGCCATCCGGCGATGACGCGGATCTGGGAGAGCGGCGGCTACGACGCGGACACCTGCGAAGCCGCCGACGAGACCTTCGCGTTCGGCCTGGAACGCATGCTGGACGGCATCGAAGCCCTCGTCACACGCTGAGCACTACCGCATCCAGAGGACGAAACGCGTCAGGAGACGGTGGGCAGATCGGGGGCCGAGACGTCGAAGACCTTGCCCTCGCGGGTGAGCAGCGCGGCCAGGACCTTCGCCTTGCGTTCGGTGTCGGCCGAGGTCCCCCACCGCACGGTCTTCCCGTCGGCCAGCGCGAACTCGACGCTGCCGGGGGTCTTCGCCGTCGCGGTGGTGACCTGCTTGAGCAGCTGCTGCGGGATCACGCCGAGGACGCCGGTCACCGCGCGGGTCACCGGGTCGTCGGCCGACACCAGCGGCAGCTTGAGCTCGGGCAGCCCGGCGGGCCGTTCCTTGACGGTCTTGAACACCACTCCCCCGCCGTCGACGAGGTGCACGCCGTCGCCGCCGGGCCCGCTGTCGAAGAACGCGATCGCGTTCCGCTCGGTCACGGTGATCTCGAGGGTGCTCGGCCACGACCGCGAGACGTCGACGGTGGCGATGCCGGGCATCTGCGCCACCTTGTCCCGGATCTCGTCGGTGTCCAGGCGCAGCATCGGCTTCTGGTCCGGCACCGCCGCCGCGGCGCGGATCTGGTCCGCGGGCACGGAGCTCGCCCCGACGACGTCGACCTGCCGCACCCCCAGCATCGAGCTGAACCACAGCAGGTAGACGAGCGCGACGGCGGTCAGCACCGAGAGCAGCGCGACCCAGCGCCGCCGCAGCTCCTTGTGCCGGTTCGGCCGGGCGGTGCGGCGGCGGTCGTACACCGTCCGCCTGCCGCGCCGTTCCTTCAGCCGTTGAGTCCGTTCGGCCCGTGGGGTCCGCTTGACCCGTTCGGAGCGCGGACGCCGACCGGGTTCGGCCGGGCGGCGGCGTTCCCCGGTCTGTGTCATGGCTGGCCGCCGGGCGTTGTCATGGGCTAGCCCGCCCGCCGGTCCAGTTCGGCCAGGATCTCCGGGCCGAGCTGCGTGACGTCGCCGGCGCCCATGGTCACCAGCAGGTCGCCGGGTTCGACCAGATCCGCCGCGAGCTTCGCCGCGACGTCGAACGCGGGCTGGTAGTGCACGGGGACACCGGAGATCTGGTCGGCGATGAGCGCGCCGCTCACCCCGGGCTCCGGCTTCTCGCGCGCCCCGAAGACGTCCAGCACGACGACCTCGTCGGCCAGCGACAGCGCGGCCGCGAACTCCTTCGAGAACGCCTTGGTGCGCGAGTACAGATGCGGCTGGAAGACCACGACGACCCGGCCCGAACCCGCGGCCGTCCGCACCGCGCGCAGCTGCGCGTCGACCTCGGTCGGGTGGTGCGCGTAGTCGTCGTACACGCGGACGTCGCCCGCGCGACCCTTGAACTCGAACCGCCGCCGGACGCCGCCGAACGCGGCGAGCCCCTCGGCGAGTCCTTCGACCGGCGCGCCGAGCTCGATCCCGGCCAGCAGCGCGGCGATCGCGTTCAGCGCCATATGCTCACCCGGCACCGCGACCCGGAGGACGATCTCCTCGCCCTGCACCGAGATCCGGACGACGCCGCCGTCCGGCGCGGGGGCGTAGTCGAGCACCTTCGCGTCGTCGGCGCCGGTGACCGAACGTCCGTAGCGGCGGACACGGATGCCCTGCTCCGACGCCCTCGCTCCCAGCTCCGAGGCGCCCTCGTCGTCACCGCAGACGATGAGCAGCCCGCCCGGCACGATCCGGCCGAGGAAGTCGCTGAACACCGAGACGTACGCCTCGGCCGTGCCGTGGTGGTCCAGGTGGTCCGGCTCGACGTTGGTCACCACGGCGACCGACGGCGAGTACGCCAGGAACGACCCGTCGCTCTCGTCGGCCTCGGCGACGAAGACCCCGCCCTCGCCGTGGTGCGCGTTCGCGCCCGACTCGTTGAGGTCGCCGCCGATGGCGAACGACGGATCGAGACGGCACTGCTGCAGCGCGACGGTCAGCATCGACGTCGTCGACGTCTTGCCGTGCGTCCCTGCGATGCAGGCGACGCGGTGCCCCTCCATCAGCCCGGCCAGCGCCTGCGCGCGGTGCAGCACGGTGATCCCACGTTCCCGCGCGGCCCTCAGTTCCGGGTTGTCGTCCTTGATCGCGGTCGACACGATCACCGAGGACGGCCCCTCGGGGAAGGCGTCGAGGTTCTCGGCGCGCTGGCCGACGGCGATCTCGGCGCCCTGGGCACGCAGCGAGAGGAACGCGCGCGACTCCTTGGCGTCGGAGCCGGACACCTGGGCACCGCGGGCGAGCAGGATACGGGCGATGCCGCTCATCCCGGCGCCGCCGATCCCGATCAGGTGGGCACGCGTCAGCGTGTCGGGGAGTTGATCAGGCACCTGCGGCCTCCAGCACGATCTTGGCAAGGGTCTCGTCGGCCTCGCGGTGACCGAGGCCGACCGCGGCCGCGCTCATCTTCGCGACCCGGTCGGCGTCGGACACCAGCGGGATCACCAGCTCCGCGACCTTGGCGGGGGTGAGGTCGGCGTCGTCGACCATCAGCCCGGCACCGGCGTCGACCGCGGGCCGGGCGTTGACCGCCTGTTCGCCGTTGCCGTAGGGCAGCGGGACGAACACCGCGGGCAGGCCGACCGCGGACACCTCGGCGACGGTCATCGCGCCGGAGCGGCACAGCACCGCGTCGGCGGCGGCGTACGCGAGGTCCATGCGCTCCAGGTACGGCACCGGGACGTACGCGGGCCGCCCGGGGAACTCCTGGACGACCAGGGTGTTCTTCGGCCCGTGGGCGTGCAGGACGCCGACACCGGCGTCCGCGAACTCCTTGGCCGCGCCGGCGACGGCGCCGTTGATCGACACCGCGCCCTGCGAGCCGCCGAAGACCAGCAGCGTCGGGGCGTCGGGGTCGAGCCCGAAGTGCTCGCGGGCTTCGGCGCGCAGCGCGGCCCGGTCGAGCGAGGTGATGGAGCGGCGCAGCGGGATGCCGATGACCTCGGCCTTCGCCAGCGGCGTCCCCGGGACGGCGACGGCGACGCGGACGGCGAACCGCGCGCCGACCTTGTTCGCCAGGCCCGGCTTCTCGTTGGCTTCGTGCACCACGATCGGCGTGCGGCCGCGCGCGGCGAGGTACGCCGGAAGCGCGACATAGCCGCCGAAGCCGACGACGACGTCCGCGCCGACCCGGTCCAGGACCTCACGGGTGCGCTTGACCGAGTCACGGACCTTCAGCGGCATCTTCAGCAGCTCGGGCGTCGGCTTGCGTGGCATCGGCACCGGCGGGATCAGCTCCAGCGGGTAGCCCCGCGCCGGGACGAGCGTGTTCTCCAGTCCGCGCTGGGTCCCCAGCGCGACCACCTTCGCGTCGGGACGCAGGCGCATCACCGCGTCGGCGAGGGCGAGTGCCGGTTCGATATGCCCGGCGGTCCCACCGCCGGCGACCACGACCACCGGCGCTTTGCCGGCGACCTCGCCTGAAGCGCCACCTCTGACGGGGTTGTTCACCTATGACCTCTCCGGTTTGCGGTACCCCGTTTCGCGGTACCGCGGTTCACCGCCGTTCGCGCGGCCGTCCTCCTGCCGGGCTCCCGTACCGAACGGCGCCGCTCCTGTGCGGGCGAAGGCCTCGCCGTCCTCGGCGCGGGCCTCGCCGCCTTGGCGGCGCCTCCCCTGGCCGCGCCGCCCTTGCGCTTGGCTGGCGGGCGGTACGGCTCGGGCGCGGGAAGCCTCAGCAGGCGTCCGAATTTACCTGGCCCCTGCGAGCGCAGTGCGGCCACCGCCTCCGGTTCGTGCCGGGCGGCGTTGGCCAGGATCCCCATGATGAGCATGGTGATCACCAGCGACGTCCCGCCGTAGGAGATCAACGGCAGCGTGACCCCGGTGACCGGCAGCAGGCCGACGACGTAGCCGATGTTGATCCCGGCCTGCGCGACCAGGAACACGGTCAGCGTGCCCGCCACGATGCGGATCCACGGGTCGAGGTTGCGGGTGGCGATCCGCAGGCCGACGACGGCGACCCCGGCGAACAGCCCGAGCACCACCGCGCAGCCGATGAAGCCGAGTTCCTCGCCGATCAGGGCGAAGATGAAGTCGTTCTGCACGTTGGGCAGGTAGCCCCAGTTGGACTGGCCCTGGCCGAGGCCCTTGCCGAGGAACCCGCCGTCGGCGAGCGCGAGTTTCGCCTGGTTGGCCTGGAAGCCGTCCGCGCTGGTGTCCGGGTCGCCGGAGACGAACGACATGACCCGCGCCAGCCGGTACGGGGCGATGATGGCCAGCACCAGGATCCCGGCCAGGCCACCCGCGAGGATGACGCCGAACAGCCGTTTCGGCGCGCCCGCGAACCACAGCAGGGCCATCAGCACGACCGCGAGGGTGATCGTGCCGCCGAGGTCGGGCTGCATCATGACCAGCGCGAACATCAGCAGCGCGATCGGCACGACCGGCACGAGCAGATGGCGCCACTGGTTGATGATGTTGTACTTGATCACCAGGATGTGCGCGCCCCAGAAGGCCAGCGCGACCTTCGCCGCCTCGACCGGCTGGAAGGCGAACCCGCCGAGCCGGAACCAGCCCTGCGAGCCGTTGACCTCGGAGCCGAGCGGGGTCAGCACCAGCACGAGCAGCCCGAGGCACACCACCGTCGCCGTCGCCGACAACCGCCGGACGCGTTCCAGCGGCACCCGCAGCCCGATCCAGAACACCACCGCGCCGATCGCGACGAACATGAGGTGCTTGCTGAACTGGGCGTACACGCCGGTGCCGGTCTTGGGGTTGTACGAGGCGACCGAAGACGCGGACAGCACCATCACGATGCCGATCACGGTCAGCACGCCGGTGAGCGCCAGGACCAGGTGGAACGAAGCCAGCGGCCGGGAAAGCCAGGCCGTCAGCGCGGTGCGGAAGGCGACGAACGGGCTTTCCTTGCGTTCACGCCGTTTGCGCTGCGCGGGCTCGCGTTTTCTTTCCTCAACCGCCGTCACTGGTCTCCCCCGCACCGTCGCGCAGGACACGGACCGCGCTCGCGAACGCGTCGCCGCGTGCGCCGTAGCTCGAGTACATGTCCAACGACGCCGCGGCGGGGGCCAGCAGCACCACATCTCCAGGGCGCGCCAGGGCGCGGGCCGCCTTCACCGCCGCAGTCATGGTGTCATCGTCACCCGAAGGGAGGCTGTTCACCGGGACATCCGGCGCGTGTCGCGCGACAGCGGCGGCGATCACGGGTGAATCCACGCCGAACAGCACGACTCCGCGCAGCCTTCCGGCGATCGAGCCGACGAGTTCGTCCACGGAAGCGCCCTTGAGCTGGCCGCCGGCGATCCAGACGACGTTCAGATGCGCGCGCAGCGATCCGCTCGCCGCGTGCGGGTTGGTCGCCTTGGAGTCGTTGATGTAGCGGACGCCGTCGATCTCGCCGATCTCCTCGGCCCGGTGCGGGGCGGGCCGGTACTCGCGCAGGCCCTTGGCGACGTCCTCGCCGGTGACGCCGTACGCGCGGGCCAGCGCCGCCGCGGCGAGCGCGTTGGAGACGTTGTGCGGGCCGGCGGGACGCACGTCGGCCAGCGTGCCGAGTTCGTCGGCGCTGGTCGCCGGATCGGCCACGAAGGCGCGATCGACCAGCAGGTCTTCCACGATCCCGAGTTCGCCGGGGCGCGGGGTGTCCATCCCGAAGGCGACGCGGCGGGCGTCGGCGGGCGCGTGTTCGTCGGCGAGGCGGGCGGACCACTCTTCGTGGAGGTTGTGCACGACGGTGCGGGAGTGGGTGTGGACCCGGCCCTTCGCGGCCGCGTACTCCTCCATCGAGCCGTGCCAGTCGAGGTGGTCCTCGGCCAGGTTCAGCACCACCGACGCGAGCGGGGCCAGCGTCGACGACCAGTGCAGCTGGAAGCTCGACAGCTCCACGGCGAGCACCTCGTGCCCGGCGCGCACCGCGTCGAGTACCGCGAAACCGACATTTCCGCAGGCCACGGCGTCCACCCCGGCGGAACGCAGGATCGACTCCAGCATCCCGACCGTGGTCGTCTTGCCGTTGGTGCCGGTGATCGCGAGCCACACCGGCGGCTTGTCGCGCAGCTGTCCGACGCGCCACGCCAGCTCGACGTCGCCGATCACCTCGACACCGGCTTCGGCCGCCGCCACCAGCAGCGGCGACGTCGGCTTCCAGCCGGGGCTGGTGACGACCAGCTCGACGTCTCCGGGCGGCTCGGTCAGGCCCGGCACCAGGTCGGCGCCGAGCCCTTCGAGCTCCGCCAGCCGCTCGGCGTTGCCGTCGGTGACGGTGACCCGCGCGCCCAGGTCCTTCAGGACCGGGACGATGGACTTGCCGGTGACCCCGGCACCGGCGACGAGGACGTGACGCCCGGCCAGCTCCACCGCTTAACCCCCGAGACCGAGCTGCTCGCTGTAGAACAGGCCGAGACCGAACATGCAGCAGATGGCCGAAAGCAGCCAGAAGCGGATGATGACGGTGGTTTCGGCCCAGCCCGCGAGCTCGAAGTGGTGATGGAACGGCGCCATCCGGAACAGCCGCCGCCTGGTCGTGCGGAACACGGCGATCTGCGCGACCACCGAGATCATCTCGACCATGAACAGACCGCCGATGACGATGGCGAGCAGTTCGGTGCGGGTGGTCATCGACAGCCCGGCGACGAGGCCACCGAGGGCCAGCGAACCGGTGTCACCCATGAAGATCTTCGCCGGGGCGGCGTTCCACCACAGGAAGCCGACACAGGCGCCGGTCGCCGCGGCGGCCACCACGGCCAGGTCCAGCGGGTCGCGGACGTCGTAGCAGGCGGCCTGCGGGGTGACCGCGCACGAGAGGCGGGTCTGCCAGAAGGCGATGACGACGTAGGTCGCCAGCACCATCGCCGCGGTGCCGCCGGCGAGCCCCTGGAGGCCGTCGGTGAAGTTCACCGCGTTCGACCAGCCCGAGATGACGATGTAGCAGAAGATCACGAAGAACACCGACGGGAAGGTGATCAGCGCGAGGTCCCGCACGTAGGACAGGCTTTCCGACGCCGGGGTCAGCCCGCGCTCGTCGGCGAACTGCAGCGCCAGGATCGCGAAGGCGATCGTGACCACGAGCTGGCCGACCAGTTTCGCGGTCTTGTTCAGCCCGAGGTTGCGCTGCTTGCGGATCTTGATGAAGTCGTCGAGGAACCCGACGAGCCCGAGGCCGACGGCCAGCAGGAGGACCAGCAGCCCCGAGGCGGACGGGCCGCCGGTGCCGTTGCCGCCGCTGAGCGCGCTGATCAGATGCGCCACGAAATACCCGACGACCATCGCGACGATGATCGCGACACCACCCATCGTCGGGGTACCGCGTTTGGATTTGTGTCCCTGCGGTCCTTCCTCCCGGATCTCCTGGCCGAAGCCCTGCCGGGAGAACACCCGGATCAGATAGGGAGTGAGGAGGATGGAGACCAGCAGGCCCGCCGCGGCCGCGATCAGGATGCTGATCACGCGTCACCACCGTTCGAGCGTTCGTGAGAGGGGGAAGGGGCTACTACAGGGGATTCAGCGTCGGTTACGGGAGCGGCGAGCACGGCATCGGCCACCCGCCACAGAGCGGCGGCCTTGGACGCCTTCACCAGCACCACGTCTCCCGCGCGGAGCTGATCATGCAGCAGGGCGATGGCGGCGTCGACGTCGGGTACCAGTACCGACTCCTCGCCCCAGGAACCCTCGTGCTGGGCGCCCTGATGGGCGGCCGCGGCGGCCTGGCCGATGACCACGAGCTTGTCGATGTTGAGCCGGACGACGAGCCTGCCCATGCCGTCGTGCGCCTCGACCGAGTTCTCGCCGAGGTCGCCCATCACGCCGAGCACGGCCCAGGAGCGGCGGTTCGCGCTCATCGACGCGAGCGCCTTGAGCGCGGCCCGCATCGACTCGGGGCTGGCGTTGAAGGAGTCGTTGAGGACCGTGACGCCATCGGCCCGCGTGGTGACCTCCATGCGGCGTTCGGAGCGCCGTTCGAGGCCCGACAGGCGGGCGGCGACCTCTTCGACCGTCGAGCCCATCTCCAGGGCCACCGCGGCCGCGCTGAGCGCGTTGCCGACCTGGTGCTCGCCGTAGAGCGGCAGCTTCACCGGCGCTTCGCCGTCCGGGGTGACCAGGCGGAACGACGCGCGCGCTTCCCCGTCGAGGGTGATGTCGGCGGCGCGGACCTGCGCGGACTCGCTCTCGCCGACGAACACCACGCGGGCCTTCGTCCGGCTCGCCATGGCCGCGACGTACGGGTCGTCGAGGTTCAGGACCGCGACACCGCCGTCCTCCGCGCTCGGCAGCGCCTCGACGAGTTCGCCCTTGCCCTTGGCGATGCCCTCGCGGGAGCCGAACTCGCCGACGTGCGCGGTGCCGACGTTGAGCACGACCCCGATCCGCGGCGGCGCGATGGCCGCCAGCTCGGCGATGTGGCCGGGTCCGCGGGCGGAGAGCTCCAGCACGAGCTGCCGCGTCGAGTCGTCGGCCCGCAGCGCCGTCCAGGGGTGGCCCAGCTCGTTGTTGAACGAGCCCGGCGGCGCCACCGTCGGGCCGAGCGGCTCCAGCAGCTGGGCGATGATGTCCTTGGTCGAGGTCTTGCCCGCCGAACCGGTGACCCCGACGACGGTCAGATGGTCACCCGCGAGCTTCTGGATGACGTGCCGGGCGAGCTTGGCCAGCGCGGCCAGCACCGCGGCGCCCGCGCCGTCCTTGTCCGAGACCAGCGCGAACGCCCGCTCGTGCCCCTCGCCGGCCGCCAGCGGCGGCACGATCACGGCCGGTGCGTCGACCTCGCGGGCCGCGAGCACCGCGACGGCGCCCGCCTCGACGGCCCGCGCGGCGAAGTGGTGGCCGTCGACCTTCGCGCCGGGCAGCGCGATGAACAGACCGCCGGGAGTGACCTCACGGGTGTCGAATTCGACGCTTCCGGTGACCTCGGCGGTCCCGTCGGTCCGATGCAGCCGCCCGCCGACGATGGCGGCGATCTCGGCCAGGCTGAGCACGATCACACTGTCTCCAGACGTCTGCGGATGGCTGCGGCCAGCTCTTCGGCGTCGGAGAACGGGTGCACGACACCCTGGACCTCCTGGCCGGTCTCGTGGCCCTTGCCCGCGATGAGCACGATGTCGCCGGGCTGGGCCAGCTCGACCGCGTGGACGATGGCTTCCCGGCGGTCGGCGATCTCGATGATCTCGCCACCCAGGGCCGGCCCGGCGTTGCGGGCACCGGCCAGCATCGCCGCCCGGATCGCGGCCGGATCCTCCGACCGCGGGTTGTCGTCGGTCACGATCAGGACCTCGCTGCGGCGGACCGCCGCCTCGCCCATGACCGGGCGCTTGGCGGTGTCGCGGTCCCCGCCGCAGCCGAGGACGGTGATGATCCGGCCCTCGGTGCGGGCACGCAGCGCGTCGAGCCCCTGCGCGACCGCGGCGGGTTTGTGCGCGTAGTCGACCACCGCGGTGAACGGCTGGCCGAGGTAGACCCGCTCCATCCGGCCTGGCACCTCGACCGCGGCGAGCCCGTCGGCGATGGCGTCGAGCGGGACACCGGCGGTGTTGAGGATCGCGGCCGCGAGCACGGCGTTGGCCACGTTGAACTCACCCGGCAGCGGGATCTTGGCCGCGGCGGTGAGGCCCTCGGGACCGTGCAGGGTGAAGGTCTGCTCGCCGGCCGGGGTGGGGCTGAGGTCGGTGGCGCGCCACAGCGCGTCCGTCCCCGGCTCGGTGGACACGGTCACCGTGTGCGGGGTGAGGAGTGCCTGGCCCCAGGCGCTGTCGACGACGACCACCTCGGCGGTGGACCGGCCGTCGAACAGCAGCGACTTGGCGGCGAAGTACTCCTCCATGTCCTTGTGGAAGTCCAGGTGGTCCTGGGAAAGGTTGGTGAAGGCCCCGACCGCGAAACGCGTGCCGTTGACCCGGCCCAGCGACAGCGCGTGGCTGGAGACCTCCATCGGGACGTGCGTGACGCCGCGTTCCACCATCACCGCCAGGAGCGCCTGCAGATCCGGCGCCTCGGGGGTGGTGAACCCGCTGGCGAGGCGCTCGCCCGCGATCCGGGTCTCGACCGTGCCGATCAGCCCGGTGGTGAGCCCGGCGGCCTTGAGCCCGGCGTCGACCAGGTACGACGTCGTGGTCTTGCCGGACGTCCCGGTGATGCCGAGGACGGACAGCTCCAGCGACGGCTCCCCGTAGATCCAGGCGGCGATCTCGCCGAGGGCGGCCCGCGGGTCGGGGTGCACCAGGATCGGCACGCCGGCGTCGCGGAGCACCGGACGCTCGGCACCGGCCTCGTCGGTGAGCACGGCGGCCGCGCCGGCCGCGATGGCCTGGTCGCTGAAGTCCGCGCCGTGGGCACGGGCGCCGGGAAGCGCGGCGAAGAGGTCACCGGGGAGGACGTGCTGGGCGCGGAGCGTGCTGCCCGTGACCGTCAGCTCGGCCGCGGCCGGGTAGTCGTCGCCACCCACCACGAGCCGGGCGCCCGCCCTGGCGAGCAGCGTGCCCAGCGGCATCGGCTCGATCCTGGCCGGACGAGGGGGTGCGGCGACGGCCTTGACCGGGCTGTCCGGGACCTGGGCAGCCGTCGCGCCGGACCCGCTTTCGACGGCGGGACCGCTGCGGGGATCTGAAGTAGGCACCGACACAGCCAAGGAGGTTACCGGCGCGGCATTCGGGTGACTGAAGCGGTGCGGGGTGTGAGCGCGGCGATCATGCTCGTGGTAATGGGTTTCGCGGGCTCCCCTTGGCACACAAGGGCTTCCGACTGTCGCTTGAGGACTTCGGACCCCGCCGGACCGGCATTTCCGGACGGCGCCCGGCGCGCAGACCCGTTCACGCACAGCGACGACTACGGTCCGGCGCGGTGCCCGATGAAGCGAAAGCCACTTTCGCAACGTTCAAGGTTGCGAAAGTGGCTTTCGCAACGCGGGTACCGAGGCCGCTCGACCGGCGTGCCCGGAGCCGGAACTCACGTGCCCGGGGCCGTAACTGGCGTGATTGAAGCCGTAACTCGCGTGTCTCCGTGCGCATGACCGAGTTACGCCTTCAAGCACGCGAGTTACGCCTTCGATCACGCGAGTTCCGGCTCCAGACACGCGTGTTACGTCAGGAAAGCACCAGCGGCACCTGAGGCGACGGACCGTCCGACAGCGGGATCTGGAACCGCTGCGCCAGGTATGCGGCCACCGAGTGGAACAGCGGCGCGGCCGAGAGTCCTTGCTGCAGGGTCGCGTCCGGCGCGTCGAGGCGGATGCCGACCACGAAACGCGGGTTGTCGGCGGGCAGGATCCCGGCGAAGGTGATGTTGTACAGGTGGTTGCTGTACGTCTTCGTCTGCGGGTCGACCTGCTGGCCGGTGCCCGTCTTGCCCGAGATCTGGTAGCCCTCCAGCGCCGCCTTCGGCCCGGTGCCGCTCTGCTGCCCGCGGCCCTTCTGCGTCACCGCGCGCATCATCTCGCGTACGGTCTTCGCCGCCTGCGGGCTGATGACCTGCACGGTCTTCGGCGCCGGCTCCGGGACGAGGGTCCCGTCCGGGTTGACCTTCGCCTTGACCACCCGGGGTTCCACCCGCAGCCCGTCGTTCGCGATGGCCTGGTACATCCCCGCCATCTGCACGACCGTCATCGAAAGGCCTTGCCCGATCGGCAGGTTTCCGAAGGTCGTGGCCGACCACTGGTTGCGCGGCGGCACGACACCCGGGCTCTCACCGGGGAGGCCGAGCCCCGTCCGCTGGCCGAGACCGAACTTCTTCAGCAGATCCGCGTACCGGTCCTCGCCGAGTTTCTGCGCCAGCAACAGGGTGCCGACGTTCGACGACTTCGCGAAGATGCCGGTGGTGGTGAACTGCTGGGTGCCGTGGTGCCAGGCGTCCTTGACGATCTTGTCCGCGACCTGCAACGAACCCGGCACCGGCAGGGAGGCCTCCGGCGTGGTGATACCCGCGTCGATCGCGCCCGCGGCGGTGACGATCTTGTTCACCGAGCCGGGTTCGAACGGCGTGGTCACCGCACGGTTGTTCAGGTTCTCCGTCTCGCTGCGCGAAGCGGGGTCGTTGAGGTTGACGGTCTTGTCGTTGGCCAGCGCGTAGACCTCGCCGGTCTTCGAGTCCAGGATGACCGCCTGGCCGCCCTTGGCCTTCGACTTGGCGACGTACTCGCTCAGCTGCCGCTGCAGTTCGTACTGCAGGTCGGTGTCGATCGTGAGCTGCAGATCCGAACCGGGGACGGCGTTCTGGATGTCCCGTTCGGTACCCGGGATGACGAGGTTGTCGTTGCCGTTCCGGGTGTTGACGATCTTGCGGCCCGGCGTTCCGGCGAGGTCGTTGTCCCGCGAGGCTTCGAGACCGTAGCCACCGTGCAGGTTGTGCTTGGACACGTCCTTGTCGTCGGTGCGCCAGTTCGCGTAGCCGACGATGTTCGCGCCGACCGAGTCACCGGGATACTCGCGCTTCGAGCGCTTCTCGACGCTGATCCACGGGTATTCCTTGACGATCGCCTCGGCGACCGACGGTTCGATGTCGTGGACGAGGTAGGTGAAGCCGTCCGGCTTGTGGAACTTGTCCAGCAGTTCCTGCTCGGTGATCACCCCGGGCAGCTTGGCCGCGATCAGTTTCGCCGCGCCCGCCACCTCGGACTCGAAGTTCTTGCCCTTGGCCGGGTTCTTCGCGGCGAAGTCGTCCATCGTCTTGTGGAGCCAGTTCAGGCTCACCGCGAGCGTCCGCACTTCGACGCTGAACGCGATCTTCGTCCCGTTGCGGTCCAGGATGGAGCCGCGCTGCGCGGGACTTTCGATCACCGACGTCCGCTGCCGTTCCGCCGCCTCGGACAGCGCGCCGGCCTCGAACCACTGCACCTGCACCAGTTTGAGGCCGGCGAGCACCATCACGACGATCAGCAGGATCCGGACGCCGGTGAACCGGCTCCGGTTCCCGCCGTTGCCCCGGCGGGCGGTGGCACGGCGGGTCCCGGCGGCGTAGGTCCGCCGCGCGCTCCCCGCCGACCGGGCCCTGGCCTGCGCCGGGCGGCCGGGTGACATCACTGACCTCCCTGCGCCGGGGCCGTGTTCTCCTGGGGCACCGCGGGCTGGTCGCCCTCGTACGGCGTGCCCTGCTGCGTGCCCTCGGCGGGCGGGGGCGCCGTCGATTCGGCCGGGGCGGCGGGCGCCTCGGCTTCGGCCTTCTTCGGCTCACCGACCACAGTGGACTGTCCATCCGGGCCGACCACGATATGCGCGGGGTCGCCGCCGGGCACCATGCCCAGTTCCCTGGCCTTGGGCGCCAGCGAAGCGGGCGACTCGGCCTTCGCGACCTCGCGCTGCAGCCGCTCCTTCGCCTCGGCGAGCCCGGCGTTGGTCGTGCGGAGTTGTTCTAGCCGGTACGAATCGGCGATGGCCTGCGTGGTCAGCCACAGCGTGCACGCCACGCCGACGGCCAGCATGCCCATCATCATCAGCACGAACGACGCACGCGAACGCGGCCAGCGCAGCTTGAGCTTCTTCTTCGGCTCTTCCTTGCCCGCGCCGCCTTCCGCGTCGGGACGGTTGCGCTGCTGGTCTCGCTGCAGCAGGTCGGCGCGCTGGGCACGGCGGGCGTAGGCACGCTCGGCCGCCGACGTCCGGCCGCGGGAGGCGCGGGACGTCGTGGTCTCGGTGGTGTCGGGTGCCTGGTCGGCCGTGGCGGTCGCACGGGCACGCCGTCCGGGCGGCGGTGTCCGGCGGCCGCGGGACTTCGCGGGAGCGGTCATCGTGCTCGGTCTCCGATCCGTTCGGCGGCCCGTAGCCGCACGGAGGCGGCCCGCGTGTTCTGTTCGGTCTCCGCCTCGCCGGCCTTCTCGGCCCCTCTGGTGAGCAGTTTCAGTTCCGGGCCGTGGCCCGGCAGTTCCACCGGAAGCCCTTCCGGCGTCCGGGATTTCGCCAGTTCCGCGAAGGCCTGCTTGACCAGCCTGTCTTCGAGGGACTGATAGGACTCCACGACGATGCGGCCGCCGACGGCGAGACAGGACAGCGCCCTCGGCATCGCGCGCCGCAGCACCTCCAGTTCGCCGTTGACCTCGATCCGCAGCGCCTGGAAGGTGCGCTTCGCCGGATGCCCGCCGGTGCGCCTGCTCGCCGCGGGGACCGCGTCGTACAGCAGTTCCACCAGCCGCCCGCTGCGCGTGAAGGGTTCCTTCTCCCGTTCCGCCACAACGGCTTTGACGATCCGCTGGGCGAAGCGTTCCTCGCCGTAGTCGCGCAGGATCCGGATCAGCTCACCGGGGGCGTAGGTGTTGAGCACGTCGGCCGCGGTGAATCCGGTGGTCGGATCCATCCGCATGTCGAGCGGGGAGTCCTTGGAATAGGCGAAACCGCGCTCGGCACGGTCGAGCTGCATCGAGGAGACCCCGAGGTCGAACAGGATTCCGTCCACTCTGGACAGTCCGAGGCCCGCCAGCGCGGACGGCATCTCGTCGTAGACGGCGTGCACGAAGTCGACACGATCACCGTGCCGCGCAAGCCGTTTCGCGGAGAGTTCCAGCGCGTTGGGGTCACGGTCGAGGGCGACCAGGCGCAGCGAGGGGAACGCGGTGAGCAGCGCGTCGGAATGACCGCCGAGCCCGACGGTCGCGTCGACCAGCACGGCCTCGCGGTCGGAGAAGACCGGCGCGAACAGTTCGACGATGCGCTCCAGCAGCACCGGGACGTGCTCGTGTTCGTCTGCCATGTCTTCCCCCCTTTCCTGTAGTGCCGGGGAAGATGCCGGATGCCGTCAGGTCCCTGTCCGCCCGCCTGCTGACCTGGTACCGGGGAAGGTGTACCAGGGCCACTGAGCGGACAGAGGCCTCACGGCATCCGTGTGGACGGTTCCCGGCGTGCCCGAAGCGTGAACCCGCGCCCCCCGACGGCGTGGGTGCTTCCTCGGCCACGTCTAGAAGACGCCCGGCAGAACTTCCTCTCGAGCCTTCGCGTAGCTGTCCTCGTGTTCGTCCAGGTAGCCCTGCCACGCTTGGGCGTCCCAGATCTCCAGCCTGGTGATCGCCCCGATCACCACGCACTCCTTGTTCAGCCCGGCGTAGCGCCGGAGCTCGGACGCGATCGCGATACGTCCTTGCCCGTCCGGGCGTTGTTCGTCCGTCCCGGCGAAGAGATAACGCTGATAGGCCCGGACCGCCTCGTTCGTGAACGGGGCGTCGGCGACCTTCCTCGCCATCTGCTCGAACTCGGCCCGGGGAAAGACGAAGAGACAGTGGTCCTGTCCCTTGGTGACCATCAGCCCACCGGCGAGCGCGTCGCGGAACTTCGCGGGCAGCGTGAGCCGCCCCTTGTCATCCAGTTTCGGGGTGTGGGTGCCGAGGAACACCGGCTCCACCTCCCTACCGATCCTGGCTGCGAACAACCAAGCCCGGCCACGGGGCTCCCTTCTGCCCCACTGCGCACCACCGTACCCCACTTTTCACCACAGTCAACGCGGCAAAAGCCGCGACCACTCCGTCGTGTCAGGCGTTTTCGCTGGTCAGCCAGGTGGGGCCTGGTGGGGGCTCGGTGGGGGACGGTGGCCAAGATCCCCCTGGGCGGGTATCGAAGCAACCTCATCCATGCCTGACACGTCCGGATATCGGCCGCCGGAACCCTGCTGTGGGGCGATGTGGGGGTGAAAGTGGGGAATCCGGTGGGGGCGGGTGGGGAGAACTCAGGACACTGTGGAGGGTGACGTCGGGTCATCCCATGACCCGTGTCGACAAAGGACTCCCGTCCCTCGTGGGTGACGAGGACGACCGGTGCCGTCCGCCCAGACACGAGTGTCGTCCGTCTGATCACAAGTGCCGTCCTCGTGAGTGGCGTTTCGGGTTAGAACACGAATCGCCACTCACGACGCCGGCGCTCACCGGCACCTAGCGGTCCGGGTCCAGCAGCGAAGCCAGCCGCGCGGCCAGCCGGGGACCGTCCACAGGGGACACGTTCACCCACGCCTGCCCGCCGCGCCCCTCGGTCCGCGCCGCGCAGTACGCGCCGACGTCGGTGTCGAACCAGGTCAGCCCGCCTGCCCGGTGCGCCCGGCCGTCGCGGTCGCGGGTCCGCACGGTGAACTGGCCCGCGCTGTAGACCGGCCGCGCCTGGATCGCGAGCACCTCGCGCAGCTGACTGTCCGAAGCCGACGATCGCCCGCCGTCGCCGAACACCGGATCCTCCAGGGCGTCGCCGAACCGCGCCGCGGGCAGGCTGATGCCGTAACCGGGACCGGGCCGCAGTTCCGGCAGGACGTCGACGATCGCGGCGAACACCTCGCCGTCGCCGATCCCGGAGAGCGCGATGGTCTGCTCGGGCTGTGTGGCCAGCACACCGTGCCGCCCCCGCGCGGCCGCGACCGCGCGGAACGGGGATTGAGCCGTCATGTCGGCCAGCGCCTCGCATTCGACGTAGACCTCGGCTCGCGCGAGCAGGTCCAGCCGTGCTTCCAGGGCGGCGTCGAGCCGGTCCCCGTCATAAAGGCCTCGTTCGGCGAGGTTTTCGTAGACCGCGTCGCGGATCTCGGCGCGTTCCGCTTCCGTGACGCCGACGCTGCGCACGGACAGCGGCCACGGCGGGGCCGCGTGTCCCAGATCGGACCAGAGGACGTCGAACGCCGACGCGGAAACGCGGATCAAGACCGCCCCAGCTCGGGCGGCTTCCCGAAGGAGACCCGCGGGGTCAGCGAACGCAGGGAGGCATCGCGGGTGTTCATGACGTCGACGGCCTTGCGGCGGGCCTCTTCGGCTTCCGCGTGCTTGGCCTCCATCTCGTCGGCGAGCGCGGCGAGGAGCGCGAGGTTCCCGCCCGCCGCGGCGCCGCGGATCATCGCGCCCGGGTCGTAGTCCACCGGCGGCGGCATGTCGGCACGGGCCCGCGCCGCCGCCTCGGCTTGCCCGGACACGGCCTTCCCAAGGGAGGACGAGAGGTCGGCTGACCAGGCCAGCCAGCCGGACGCGGTGGTCAGCACCCCGCGGAGCGCGTCGCCCGCTTCCCCGCGCCAGTTCTCTTCGCTGCTGCCGACCAGCCCGGCCAGTTCGGCCGTCGCGTCCTGCATGCGCCGCGCGAGCGCGTCCCAGCCGGCGCCGATACCGCCCGCGGCCTCGGGGTCGTTGCCCGCTTCGACCTCGGCTGCCAGCGCTTCGTGGCTGTACGCCTCGTATCGCGTGGCCGCGACCGGGACCTCGCGACCCGGCGTCTCTCCTTCAGGCACTGTTTCTCCTAAGGCAGTTTGGGTTCGGCCAATCCCGCCACCGTCACCGCGCGCTCGCAGGCGAGCGGGGTGTCGGTGAAGTTCGTGTTGCTCACGTCGATCTGGACGCTCGCCTTCTCCCCCATGCCGAGCAGGACCGCGCAGGTCCCGTCGGCGGCCTTCTTGTCGGCGACCTTGAGCGCGTCCCGGCCGCCGACCTTGGTCCTGGTGGCGGTCTTGCGCGCGACCTCGAGATCGGCCAAGCCGTTCTTCTCGTCCACGGTGATGGTGACGCCGAAGGTCGCGGGCACCGTCCAGTCGCAGGCGCGGGCGCCGTTGATCTCCTTCGCCACGCCGAGCACGGTGATCCCCGCGGTCGACCGGTCGTTCGGGTCGAGCAGCGAGCATGGATCCACGCCGCGATCCGGCGCGGCCGCCGAAGACGAAGGCGCGGGAGCCGGGCCGTCGGCGGCCGGAATCCGCGCCTGCCCGGCGGCTCCTTGCCCGCAGGCGGACACCGCGAGGACGCCGAGGAGACCGAGCGCGACAAGGCGGGATTTCACCGGGTCAGCCGCCGACACAGTCCACGTCCGCCGCCGCTTGTTCATCCTGTCGGGTGTACTTCGCCAGCGCCTTCTCGATCCGGTTCTTGAGCGCCTCGAGTTCCTTGCCGAACGCGGTGAGCGCCTCGACCGCGGAGCCTTCGGCGCCGATCCCGTACTGCGCCATGAACTTGCCGACCTCGTCCGCGTATCCCCCGCCGAGGGGAACCGTGCGGCCGAGTACCTTGGCCTCGCGGACCATCTGGCCGACCACGTCCTGCAGGGCGGAGATCTTCACGTGGGCGTCGGCGGCCAGCGCCGCCGCGACCGCGAACCCGCTCAGATCGAACCGGGGTTTGGCGGTGCTCACCTCGCTCATATGCGATTACGCCTCTCCGTAGTCGAGCGACCTCGCACCGGAGCATACGACAAAACAAGGCGTCAGCGGGAGCACCCGAAAACGCGCTCACCTCACCCGATCGAGGTAAGGTCTCTGGTTGCACAGAGTCATCGACTGGGGTTGGCGGGGTTCCCCCCACGAGTTCGCCCGAGTTTGACACACTTCGTGGGAGGCTGACCGCTACCCGGGGGACTGCTCGGGCCTTGAAAGCTGACCTTCAGCAGGATCCAGCGGACATCCAGCCACGCGGCATCAGGAGGTCGAGTGACGTCGAGAATCCAGTCTGCGACGCCTGGCGAACACCAGGGCGAGCAGGCAACCGGGCAAGCGCCGTACCCCACGGACGCCGGCTCGGTCAGCGGTCGGCAGAACGGCCGAGAGGCCAGAGCGTCGCTGGACGAACTGCACGAGACCGCGCGGCGGATCGCCGCCAACGTGGAGCGGGTACTGGTCGGCAAACCCGACGTCATCCGCATCGCGCTCGTGACCCTGCTCGCCGAAGGCCACCTCCTCGTCGAAGACGTCCCCGGGGTCGGCAAGACCTCGCTGGCGAAGGCGCTGGCCCGCTCGATCGACTGCACCGTCAGCCGGATCCAGTTCACCCCCGACCTGTTGCCCAGCGACGTCACCGGGGTGTCCATCTACAACCGGCAGAGCGGCGAGTTCGAATTCCGCCCCGGCCCGGTGTTCGCGAACATCGTGGTCGGCGACGAGATCAACCGCGCCTCGCCGAAGACGCAGTCGGCCCTGCTCGAATGCATGGAAGAGCACCAGGTCACCGTCGACACCTCGACGTACCACCTCGAAGAGCCGTTCATGGTGATCGCCACCCAGAACCCCATCGAGATGGAGGGCACCTACGCGCTGCCCGAGGCCCAGCGGGACCGGTTCACCGCGCGGGTGTCCATCGGCTACCCCGACCAGCAGGCCGAGCTGGCCATGGTCGACGAACACGCCGGGCACAACCCGCTGGCCGATCTCGAACCCGTCTCCGACCGCGAGTCGGTGCAGCGGCTGATCGAGACGGTGCGCTCGGTGCACATGTCGCCGGAGATCCGCCGGTACGCCGTCGACCTGGTGGCCGCGACCCGCCAGATGCCGGAGATCCGCCTCGGCGCCTCGCCGCGCGCGACCCTGCAACTCGTCCGCGCCGCCCGCGCGCAGGCCGCGCTGTCCGGCCGCGAGTTCGTCGTCCCGGACGACCTGCACACGGTCGCGGTCCCGGTGCTGGCCCACCGCATGGTGCTCACCACCGAGGCGCACGCCGCCCGCCGGTCGGCCACCGACGTGGTCCGCGCGATCCTGCACCGCGTTCCCGTTCCGCAGGGCTCGAACCGCTGACACACGAGGAATAGCGCCATGCTGCGTGCTCTGTCCGGCCTGACCACACGCGGCCGCTGCCTCCTCGCCGCCGGCGTCGCCGCGGCGGCGTGCTCGTTCGTGCTCAACGAACGGGATCTGCTGCGGGTCGCGGTGTTCGTGATCGCCCTGCCGCTGCTGGTCGCCTTCTTCATCTCGGCGACCCGGCTGCGGCTGGGCGCGGCCCGCTCGCTCCGCCCCGAACGGGTCTCGGTCGGCTCGCCGGGCGAGGTCCAGCTCGAACTCTGGCGCAACGGCAGGCTCCCGGCAGGCGAGGTGCTACTCGAAGACGGCGTGCCCTACGCGCTCGGCTCGCGGCCGCGGTTCGTCGTCGAACGTCTCCCCCACGACCGCCGCGTCGCGCTGCGGTATCCGCTGCAGCCGGTGCTGCGCGGGATCCAGCAGGTCGGCCCGCTGCGGGCGACGATCACCGACCCGTTCGGGCTGTGCGAGTTCGAACGTGAGCTGATCGGGCATTCCCGGCTGGTCGTCGTGCCGAAGGTGGCGGGCCTCTGGGGCCTGCCCAGCGGCGCCGGGATCGGCGCGGGCGACGACGGCAGCATCCGACTGCACGCCGGGCAGGGCGAGTCGGACGTGATCGTCCGGCAGTACCGCCAGGGCGACGACCTGCGGAAGGTCCACTGGCGCTCGACCGCCCGCCGCGACGAGATCATGGTCCGCGTCGAGGAGCGGCCGTGGCGCGGCGGCACCACGGTGCTGCTGGACCACCGCGCGGCGGCGCATCACGGCACCGGCCCCGCGGCGAGCCTCGAATGGGCCGTCTCGTTCGCCGCTTCCGTGGCGCTGCACCTGCGCCGCTCCGGGCACCGGGTCCGCCTGATCACCGAACACGGCCAGACCCTGGCCGACACCCCCGGCGAGGGTGGCGAGCACTACGACAACGTCGTGCTCGACGGCCTCGCCGCGCTCCAGCCCGCGCACCAGCGCGACATCACCCTCGGCCACGACCCGGCCGAGGGACAGGAACTCATCGCGGTGCTCGGCACCGTCAGCAACGAATCCGTGCACGAGCTGTCCCGGTACCGCCCCCGCGGGATCCGGAGCCTCGCCGTGCTGCTCGACACCCCCGGCTGGTCGTCCGGCGTCAACCGTCCCGAGAACCGGGCCGCCGCCACCGAGGAATCGGTGGCGCTGCTGCGAGCCGCGGGCTGGGGCGTCGTCGTCGCCGGTCCCGGTTCGCCCATGCCGCAGGTCTGGGCCGAGCTCTGCCAGACGGCCACCCGCCGGGGCACGCTGATCGGAGGCGGCCTGTGACCGCGACCGCGCCGCCCCTGCCGCACACCCCCAAACCGCGTCCCGCCGCCCCGCCGCCCGTCTGGACGAGCAGCGTGCTCGCGCCGGTCGCCGCCGGGCTCGCGACGTTGTTCGCTTCGACCTCGCTCACCGGCGTGGTCTCCGGCTGGGCGTGGTTCGGCTATCTGCTGGTCGCCGTCGTGCTGATCGCCTCGACCGGGCTGGCCCTGCGGTCGCTGCGCGCGCCGACCATCGTCGTCGGGCTGGCGCAGCTGCTGGTGCTGCTGTTCCTGATCACCGGGGCGTTCACCACCAGCGGGTTCCTGAAGATCTTCCCCGGCCCGGACGCGCTCGAAGAACTGCGCGGTGTCCTCGCCGCGGCGGCCGAGCAGATCCGCGTCGGCCTGCCCCCGGTCGAGGGCACCCCGCCGATCCTCTGCCTGATCACCATCGCGATCGGCCTGGTCGCGGTGCTGGTCGACACGCTGGCCGTGGCCGCCGCCGCGCCCGCCGCGACCGGACTGGTCCTGCTGTGCGTGTACGCCGTCCCGGCCGCGCTGGCCGAGGACATGCTGCCGTGGTGGACGTTCCTGCTCGGCGCGGCCGCGTTCGCCGGGCTGCTCGCCGTCGACGGCAACCACCCTCATCGCCGCTGGCGCAACCGGGACGCGCCCGGGCTGGGCAACTCGGCGAGCACGCTGTCGGCCCCCGTCGGCGTGGTGGCCGCCGCGATCGCGATGGGCCTGGTGATCGGCACCGCCGTCACCGGTGTCGGCACCGTCGGCAGCCTTCCCGGCGGCCAGGGTTCGGGCCGCGGTGGCGCGGGCGGCTTCGGCGTCGAGCCGTTCACCCAGCTGCGTGGCCTGCTCGACCAGGGCGAGAACGTGGAGCTGTTCAAGGTCTACGGGCTGGGCGCGGACAAGCGGCTGTTGCGCGCGTTCACCCTGGACACCTACACCCCGAACAAGGGCTGGGGGCTGGCGCAGAACGGCCGCGCCCAGCAGGGGGTGCAGGCCAACAAGGGGCTTCCGCCCGCTCCCGGTGACGACGGCGCCGGGCCCGGACGCGAGATCCGGATCGAGCCGACGAACTGGGTCGACAACTGGCTGCCGATCTACGGCGCGCCGAGGGCGCTCACCGGGCTGGCCGACAACTGGCTGTACGACCCGGTCGGCGGTGCCGTGTTCACCACGACGAAGCAGAACGCACCCGCCTACACCGAGACCGCGTCCATCAAGGAACCGTCGAAGGACGAACTCCGCCTCGACGACGCCCGTCTGGCCGAGGTGCCGCCGCAGTTCACCCAGGTCGACCGCGTCGATCCCCGCGTGGTCGCGAAGGCCAAGCAGCTGACGGAGAACGAGTCCAACAACTTCGACAAGGCGCAGGCGCTCTGGTCGTTCTTCACCGCGCAGCACGGCTTCGTCTACGACACCAAGACCGCCGACGCCACCGACTCCGACGCGCTCGCCGACTTCATCCTCAAGGGCAAACGCGGGTTCTGCGAGCAGTTCGCGTCCGCGATGGCCGTGATGCTGCGGTCGGTCGGCATCCCGTCGCGGGTCGCCATCGGCTTCACCTCCGGGACGCCGAAGGGCGATCACGTCTCGATCAGCTCCGAAGACGCGCACGCGTGGGTCGAGGTCTACTTCCAGACGAAGGGCTGGGTCAGCTTCGACCCGACCCCGCTGGTCGACGGCCGCGCGGTCGTCCCGCCGTACCTGCAGAACGACGCGGGCAGCTCCACGACCAACGACACCCAGGAGGTGCCGAGCGCGCCCGCGTCGAGCGCCCCCGCCACCGGTACCCCCCGCGACCAGGGCGAGGACCTCGGTGCCGACGGCGGCACCGGCCAGCAGGAGGAAGAGCCGCTGTGGCCCGCGATCCTCGCCGGGATCCTCGGCGGGCTGGCGGCCGCGCTGACCGTGGTCGCGATCGTGCGGTCGCGGTTGAGATACCGGGCGCTCATGCGGTCGTCCTCTTCCCCGGATTCGCCCGCACCGGAACACGGGTTCCTGGACAACCAGAACGTGACGAACTGGCTGCCGCTGATCGCGATCGCCCTGTGGGTGGCGGCGTTCGCGTTCCTCGCGGCGTGGGTGTCGTGGTGGTTCGCGCTGGCGCTGGTGGTCGTCCTCGGCGGGCTCGGCACGCCGACGGCGATCCGGGAGATCAAGCGACGGCTGAGGCTGCAGAAGATCGCGTCCCGCTCCCCCGCCGCGGCCGACGCGGCGTGGCGTGAGCTGATGGACGAGTGCGCGGACCGCGGCCTGCCGCTGTCCGGCGGCGACACGGTGCGCGTGGCCGGCCGGAAGGTCGTCGAGAAGCACCGGCTGGACGAGGAGGGCCGTTCCGGCCTGCGGACGGTCATCGGTGTCGTGGAGCGGTCCTGGTACTCGGACAAGCCCGCGGACGATCCGACGCTGGGCCCGGCCTTCGACGAGGTCCGCAAGAGCCTGAAGCGGAACGCGCCGATGTCGTGGAAGGGCCGCCTGTTCCCGCGGTCGCTGCGGCGTCGGGACAAGTAGCGCTCGTGTGCGCGTGAAGGCCTCCTTCCCTCGGCTGAGCCGAGGGAAGGGGGCCTTCACGCGCTAGAGCACCTGCCGGGGCAGGACAACGCGAACATGCCGGCAGGGCGTCGCCCTGCCGGCATGTTCGCGTGTGTGAGAGCTATTGCTCCTCGAAGCGCTGGCGGAAGCGCTCTTCCATGCGCTGGGTGAACGAGCTCCGGCGCGTGGACGACTTGCCGCCGCCACCCCCGCCGGCCCCCGGGCCACCGCTGTCCTTACCGCCCTCCGCTTCGGCTCCTTGCCGAATCGATGTGACGGCCATCATGACTCCGAAGAACATCACGAGGAACCCGAGCACGCTGATCACTGGGATCTCGGCCACCCGGATGTTGACCACCACGCCGAGCACCAACAGTGCGACGCCCACTACGAACAGGGCGATGCCCTGCAAACGCCGTCGGCGGGCGGGGCGGCGCAACCGGGTGCCTCGCACCGTGGATGCGAACTTGGGGTCCTCGGCATAGAGCTCGCGCTCGATCTGATCGAGCAGCCGCTGCTCATGCTCGGAGAGTGGCATCTTTCCTCCTCCGGCACAGCTGTCGCGGGCGCCGGGCCGCGCAACGTCATGGACCCAACAGACAACCCCAGGCGGGGTGTCTCTGTCCAGGATACGAGCCCCGCGCTCGTCCGACTACCCGATCCCGTATCCAGAAGGGATCGAATTGGCCGAAACCACCCGACTCGGCTCTCTCGAAGACGACCGAGCGGGCGATGTCACTGGTCACGAGGGGTCAGCAGTGACGCGGGCCGCACCGCGGCGGCACCGAACTTCGACCGCGCGACGTCGGCGGCGACTTCCGCATCCCGCCAACGGGGTTCGGAAGATGCGAAAAGCAGTTGTTCTCCACTACTCTCCGTGTCCAACCCTTCGACTCTTACGCCGATCAGGCGGACTGCGCCCGTCGGCGCGTGCTCGGCGAGGAGTTCGACGGCCGTGCGGTGGATGTCGCGGGCCACGTCCACTCCTACGGCGGTTGTCCTCGCGCGGGTGATGGTCTTGAAGTCCGCGAACCGGACCTTGATCGACACCGTCCGCCCGCGAAGGCCCCGTCGGCGCAGGGTGGCGGCAACGCGCTCCGACAGCCGGAGCAGCTCCAGCCCGAGCGCCGCGCGGTCGTGGAGGTCGACGTCGAAGGTCACTTCGGCGCCTATCGACTTGTCCGGTGACTCCGGGACGACCTTGCGGTCGTCGTGCCCGTTCGCGAGCGCGTACAGGTGCTCCCCCAGCGCCCGCCCGAGCGACCGCCTCAGCCTCGCCAGTGGAGCGGCGGCGACGTCGGCGATGGTGTGGAGCCCCTGTTGCCGCAGGTGCTCCTCGGTGCGCTTGCCGACGCCCCACAGCGCCGAGACGGGCAGCGGGTGCAGGAACGCGAGTGTCTCGGCCGCCGGGACGACGACCATGCCGTCCGGTTTCGCCATCCCGGACGCCAGCTTCGCGACGAACTTGACCTTCGCGACGCCGACCGAGCAGCTGATGCCGAAGTCGGCGAACACCCGCTCCCGGATCCGGGCCCCGAGCCGTGCGGGCGAGGAGTCCAGCCGTTTGAGCGCCCCGCTGACGTCCAGGAAGGCCTCGTCCAGGCTCAGCGGCTCCACCAGTGGCGTCAGCTCGCGGAAGATCCCCATGACGCCCTGGGACACCTCGCCGTAGAGCCCCGGCGTCGGGGTGATGCAGATCAGCTGCGGGCAGAGCCGTTTCGCCGTCGAGAACGGCATGGCCGACCGGACGCCGAACTCGCGCGCCGCGTAGCTCGCGGCCGCGACGACCGACCTCGGGCCGCCACCGGAGACGACCACCGGCTTGCCCGCAAGCTCCGGGCGGGTGCGCAGCTCACAGGACACGAAGAAGGCGTCCATGTCGACGTGCAGCAGGCCGCAGCCGGTGTCGTCGGGCCAGGTGGTGGCCCCGGTCGTCACGCGGTAGCGGGCCATCCCTCCGGGCAGTTCGGCGTTTCGTCCCACGGGCAGACGCTAGCCCGGCCCACCGACAATTCCGGCCGCGCGGTCAGGCGGGCCGGTGGGCCAGCAGGTGCAGCCGGCTTGAGATGTCCCGCAACGGCGGGACCGACGCCGCCGCCAGCTCGAACTCGGCCAGGTCGTCTTCCCGCACCCCGCCGGGCACGAAGTCGGCGACGACGCCGTCGCCCTGCAGCAAGGTCACCTCGAGGCCCACCTCGATCAGCTGGGCGCGCAGGGCCTCGGCGTCGAAGCGCCGCAGCACGGTCTCCCGGCCACCGCCGAGCACGCCGCTTTCGGCCGCGAGCAGCTCCCGCGCCTCGCCGAGGCGTCCGGCCAGCGCACGCTGCAGGATCGCGGCGTTCCGGTTCGCCACCAGCACCGAGACCGCGCCGCCGGGTTTGACCGCGGTGGCCAGCGCGGCGAGCACGAGCGCCGGGTCGTCGACGACTTCCAGCAGGCCGTGCGCGAGGACGAGGTCGGCCGATCCGGCGGCGACGTGGGCGCCGAGCGCGTCGGAGTCGTCGGCGATCACCGTGATGCTGCCGGAGACGCCCTCCTCCTCGGCGCGGCGGCGCAGGGTCGCCAGCGCGTTGGGATTCGGTTCGACCACGGTCACCAGGCAGCCCGCCGAGGCC
This sequence comes from Amycolatopsis sp. WAC 04169, assembly GCF_003947535.1. NCBI lineage: Bacteria > Bacillati > Actinomycetota > Actinomycetes > Pseudonocardiales > Pseudonocardiaceae > Amycolatopsis > Amycolatopsis sp. WAC 04169. The sequence continues at coordinate 187,195 of NZ_QHJI01000003.1, forward strand.
AGCGGCACCGCCCAGCCGCCGCTGCCGCCGCCGACGTCGACGACGTGCGGCTGTTGTGCGCCTCGCGCCCGTGCGGCCCGGAGTTCTGCTTCGAGAACCCGGCGAACCGCCCCCGATCCCCGCGTGGCCACGGTGTCCGTCTTCATAAACGCACAGGGTAATGCCCGCCTTCGCCGGCCCGTCGGGTGTAGTCCGATGCGGTGTTCGACACCTTGCCACGGGGCTGCCCCGCCGACTGCCCGTAGGCTGTATCGAGTGCACACGGTCGCTGTTCTCAGCCTGAAGGGTGGCGTCGGTAAAACGACGGTCGCCCTCGGTGTCGCGTCCGCCGCGCTGCGTAGGGGCGCCCGGACCCTCGTGGCCGACCTCGACCCGCAAGGCAACGCCACCACCTCGCTGGACCCGCCCTTCACCGATCGCACGCTGGCCGACGTCCTCGAGACGCCGGCGCGTTCGGTGCTCGAACGCGCGATCGCGCCCAGCGTGTGGAGCGACCAGATCGACGTCCTCGTCGGCGCCGAAGAGCTGGAGATGCTCAACGAGCCCGACGCCGACAGCCGTCGCCTGGAGAACCTCTCCCGGGCGCTCGACGAGCTGCACACGAACCCGCTGCGCGAGGAACCCTACGAACTGGTGATCCTCGACTGCCCGCCGTCGCTGGGCAGGCTGACCCGCTCCGCGCTGGTGGCCGCGGACAGCGCCCTGATCGTCACCGAGCCCACGATGTACGCCGTCTCCGGCGCCCGCCGCGCGCTCGACGCGATCGAGAAGATCCGCGAGGAGCAGAACCCGGGGCTGCGGCCGATCGGCGTCGTGGTCAACAAGCTCCGCGTGCGCTCCTACGAGCACCAGTTCCGGGTGGCCGAGCTGCGGGAGAACTTCGGCCCGCTGGTGATGCCGACGGCCATCCCGGACCGGCTCGCCGTGCAGCAGGCGCAGGGCGCGTGCAGCCCGATCCACGAATGGCACTCCCCCGGCGCGCAGGAGATCGCGCTCACCTTCAACATGGTGCTCGCGAAGGTCCTGCGGTCGAGCCGGGCCGGGCGGCATCGCGTCCGCGGCGAAGAAGAGCCCGAGACCACCGAGGCGCCCGCCAAGCTGAGCGACACCGGCACGGGATAGGCGCCGATGCCCGAAGGCGACACCGTCTTCCTCGCCGGCAAGGTCCTCGACAAGGCGTTGGCGGGCAAGACCTTGCTGCGCGGCGAGTTCCGGGTCCCCCAGCTGGCCACGACGGATCTCGCCGGACGTGACGTGCTCGGCGTCGGCACGGTCGGCAAACATCTGCTGACCCGTCTCTCCGGCGATCTGACGCTGCACAGCCATCTGCGGATGGACGGCAAGTGGGACGTCTACCGGGCGGGAGCGCGCTGGCGGCATCCGGCGCATCACGCGCGGGTCATCCTGGCCACCGAGGACCTGCAGGCGATCGGCTTCCGCGTGCACGACCTCGAACTCGTGCCCACGGACGAGGAAGACCGCCTGGTCGGCCATCTCGGCCCGGATCTGCTCGATCCACAGTGGACGGACGAACTGGCGGGGCGGGCGGCGGCCGCGCTGGCCGCGGATCCGGAGCGCGAACTGGGCGACGCCCTGCTGGATCAGCGGATCATGGCCGGGATCGGGAACATGTACAAGGTCGAGATGTGCTTCCTGCTCGGTGTCACCCCGTGGACACCGGTGTCCGAAGTGGACACGGCGAAAGCGGTCGCGCTCGGCCGCAAACTGCTGAAGAGCAACGCCTGGCGCACCTCGCAGACCACCACCGGCGATCTGCGGCGCGGCCGCGAGCACTGGGTCTACGAACGGACCAAACAAGGCTGCTTCCGGTGCGGCGGGCGGCTGAAGGTCGCGCCCCAGGGCGACGGGTACCAGGCGAGGCCGACCTGGTTCTGCCCGAAATGCCAGTCCGGGCCCGCTCCCGGCGGCTAAGCTGGACCCGTGACGCTGTTCAAGCTCCCGCTCTACGGGGCCGACACCGAACGCGGCGACCTCGCTCCCTGAGCCGCCCGCTCCCTCCGCACGTCACCCTTCACTTCTCCCAGGGAGCTTTGTCATGCCCGGAATCCTCACGGGCGAGGCGCTGCGCGCGTTCGTGCACGCCCTGCCCAAGGTCGAACTGCACGTCCACCTCGTCGGCTCGGCGAGCCTGCCCACGGTGCTGGAGCTGGCCCGCCGCCGCCCGTCCGCGGGCGTGCCCACCGAACCCGCGGCGCTCGCCGAGTTCTTCACCTTCCGCGATTTCCCGCATTTCCTCCGCAACTACCTGGCGGTGACGTCGCTCGTGCGCGACGCCCGCGACATCCACACCCTCGTCACCGGGCTGGCGGCCGACCTGGCCACGCAGAACGCCCGCTACGCCGAGGTGACCGTGACGCCGTACAACCACGTCCTCGACGGCATGCCGGCCGACGATCTCCTCACCGGGCTCGCCACCGGACGGGCGGCCGCGCGGGCGGACCACGGCGTGGAACTGGCCTGGTGCTTCGACATTCCCGGCGAGAAAGGAGTCGTCGCCGGCCGCGAGACGGTCGTGTTCGCGCTGCGCGAACGCCCCGAAGGGCTGGTGTCCTTCGGCCTCGGCGGCCCCGAGGTCGGTGTCGGCCGTGCGCAGTTCGCGCCCTTCTTCACCGCGGCGAGGGAGGCGGGGCTGCACAGCGTCCCGCACGCCGGCGAGACCACCGGGCCCGCCACCGTCTGGTCGGCGGTGCACGATCTCGGCGCGGAGCGGATCGGGCACGGCGTCGGCGCGCACACCGATCCGGCACTGCTGGAATACCTTGCCGTGCAACGGATCCCGCTGGAGGTCTGCCCCACGTCGAATCTGCGGACCGGGCAGTTCCCCTCGATCGCGGCGCATCCCGTGCGGCGGCTGCTCGACCACGGCGTGACGGTCACGCTCAACACCGACGATCCGCCGATGTTCGGCGCCACCCTCGACGGCGAGTACGTGGCGGTGGCCGAGACTCTCGGGCTCACGGCGGCCGAAATCGCCCTGTTCGCGAAGAACGCCGTGGACGCCTCTTTTCTGCCCTCGGCGGACAAGACCATCCTGCTGCGGGAGATCGACGAAATCTTGTTGCAGGACCCCGAACTCCTCGCATAGCGTGGCGGTACACGAGAGAGGAGGTGGTCCAAAGTTGTATTCCAACAGGACTCGTGAGGTGGCTGTCCGCTAGCGGACCCCACGCGTAGGACTTCAGAGCAGCGATACAACGCAAGTTGGAGCCACCTTCGGCTCGTCGTCTCTGCTTCGCGTGATGCCTGCTAGCGAATACCAGGCAGTCACCGGGCCCCCGAGGTTCCCGAGCACCGGTCCGGCTCGGGCCCGGACGCCGATTCCCGGCGTCCGGGAGCCGCCTCGGGGGTACCCCTGTTTCCGGGGCGGGCGGACCATCCGCCGCCCCGAAGGACCGTCCGCCGCAGTTCCGCCCCCGGGAACCCCGCGAACTGGATAGCCTGTCGCCATGCTGAGGCCCGATTTCCCGATCATCACCCAGCGACTGACCCTCCGCGCCTTCACTTCCGCGGATCTCGACGAACTCAACTCGTTCCAGTCCCGCGCCGACGTCGCCCGCTACCTCTACTGGGGCCCGCGCAGCCGGGCCGAATCCGCCGCCGCGCTCGCCAAACGGGTGCACAGCAGCACCCTGTCCAAGGAAGGCCAGTTCCTCGCAGTGGCGGCGGAACTGACCGAGACCGGTCAGCTGATCGGCGACCTGAACCTCGAGTACCTCAGCAGCGAGCACCGCCAGGGCGAGATCGGGTTCGTCTTCCATCCCGATCACCACGGGAAGGGTTTCGCCGCGGAGGCCGCGGTCGAAGTCCTGCGGCTCGGGTTCGAGGACCTCGGCCTGCACCGGATCATCGGCCGCTGTGACGGGCGCAACACCTCGTCCGCCGCGCTGATGGAGCGTCTCGGCATGAAGAAGGAGGCGCATCTGCGGCAGAACGAGATCGTGAAGGGCGAGTGGTGTGACGAACTCGTCTTCGCGATGCTCGAAGACGAGTGGAAGGCGAGGCGCTAGAGCTCACCAGGCATGATGGGGCCGTGCTCTTCGACAAGATCGTCCGCCCCGCTCTCTACCGGGTCTCCGGCAGCGACCCCGAAACCGTGCACGAACGCACCATCGGTTCGCTCGCCAGGCTGAGCCGGGTCTCCCCCGCGCTCGCCGCGCTCGGCCGCGTCTACCGGACGGACGATCCGGTCACCTTCCTCGGGCTGCGCTTCCCGAACCGGGTCGGCCTCGCCGCCGGGATGGACAAGAACGGCCGCGCGCTGCACGCCTGGCCCGCGCTGGGCTTCGGCTTCGTCGAGGTCGGCACGGTCACCCGGTATCCGCAGCCGGGCAACGACAAACCGCGGCTGTTCACCCTCGCCGAGACCGACGCGGTGATCAACCGGATGGGCTTCAACAACGAAGGCGCCGAAGCGCTCGCCGCCCGGCTCGCCGCGACCGGGAAGCCGCCGGTGCCGCTCGGCGTCAGCATCGGCAAGTCCAAGGTGACGCCGCTCGACGAAGCCGTCGAGGACTACCGGTTCTCGCTGCGCGCCTTGTACCCGTACGCCGACTACTTCGCGATCAACGTCAGCTCCCCGAACACCCCGGGGTTGCGCGCGCTGCAGGACAAGTCCGCGCTGGCCGAACTTCTCGCCGAGCTGCGCGAGACCTCGGCCGAGCTCGCCGGCGACGCGAAGCCGACGCCGGTGCTGGTGAAGGTCGCCCCCGACCTCACCGACGAAGCCCTCGCGGAACTGCTGGAGGTCTGCCTCGACCACGGCGTCGCCGGGCTGATCGCGACCAACACGACGCTGTCGCGCGAAGGGATCGCCCCGCCCGAGGCCGCGATCGGCGAGCAGGCGGGCGGGTTGTCCGGCCGCCCGCTCACCGCGCGCTCGGTCGAGGTGGTGCGGTTCGTGCACGGCGAAACCGGCGGCAAGCTGCCGATCATCGGCGTCGGCGGGATCTTCGACGCCGGCGCCGCCGCGCGGATGCTCGACGCCGGCGCCGGTCTCGTCCAGCTCTACACCGGGTTCGCCCTGCACGGTCCCGGTCTGGTCAAGCGGGTCGCCCGAGGTCTCGCGGCCCGGCCGTACTGACGAACCTGAGGTAGGCACGCCAGCACTGGTATCGCGTCAGCTCCGTCGCCGTCGCCGTGGCGGCCTGGTCGCACAGGACGGCCAGCGGCGTTTCCCCGTTCTCCAGCCGGATCCGGCCCAGGACGAACGGGGCGGGCAGCGTGGCGGCGAAGGCACCGAGAGCGGCGGGCGAGAGCCGCCAGCGTTCACCCGAAAGCATCGTGTGCTCGCCCGTGGCGCTCACCGGCACCACCCCCGGCTGGGGCGGATCGGTGGGCAGCAACACCATCCGGTAGCCCTCGCCGGTCTGGACCGGCCCGGTGAACCGCGCCCCGGCCCGGACCAGGCTGCCGTTCAACGGCTGCCCGCGCAGATGCGCGCCGAACACCACGAGATCCGCACCCGGTGCGGGATAAGGGAAATCGGCCTGTTCGTCGGTAAGCACGGCGGCGAGGTCGATGGCGACCTGGTCGTCGAACGGCCGCACCACCACCGAAACCCCGTACGGCCCGAGATCCGACGGCGACGCCGGAACCGTGACGGCGGCGAGGTCGAGCAGGTTGACGAACGCCGTGAAGCGTTCCAGCCGCTTCGAGACACCGTCCGGATCGGACAACGCCTCGGCGACGTCGGGATGGTCCGCGACGGTCGGGAGCACGAGGGCGTCGTACTCGGACAGCATCCGGAGCGCGAGCATCCCGGCTTCGGCGACACGGTGCCTGTCGGCGGTGAAGCCGTCGTCGTGGATCAGTTCGCCCACTTTCAGCAGAGCCGAGACCTCCACGGTCTCCACGAGGGCACCGGACGCCCTCAGCGCCGAAACCGCGCCGAGGAAAGCGGATCGGGATTGCAGCGAAAGGCCGGTGAGCGTGTCGGAGCCCGGGATCGCCACCCGGGGCCGGTCGCCCGCCGACAGCCGGACGTCCGGAGGCCAGTCACGGGCGAGCGGGTCGATCCCGTCGGGACCGGTCATCAGGCCCAGCGCGCGTTGCCCCAGGGTGAGGCTGCGGGCGAACAGAGCGATCCCGCCGCATGGCGCGGCACCGGTCTTCGGCACGAGACCCAGCGTCGGCTTCAGCCCGACGATCCCGTTGAGCGAAGCGGGAATCCGGCCCGCGCCCGCCGTGTCCGTGCCGACGCCCAGATCGACGAGGCCGAGCGCGACGGCGACGGCCGCACCGCTGCTCGCGCTCCCGGAGACCCTGTCGGTGTTCAGCGCCGCGCTCACGGCGCCGTACGGGCTGCGGGTGTGCTCGAGGTCGCCGCCGAACCGGTCGCAGTTGGTCTTGCCGAGCACGACCGCCCCGGCCGCGGTCAGCCGGGACACGGCGGTGGCGCCGGTGGCGCGGACCTCTTCCCCCGCCATGGGAAGACCGGCGACGTCGACCACGTCCGCGACCGCCACCAAGGTGCCCGCGAGCGGCAGGTCCGCGCCCGCGCGCAGCCGCTCGTCGACGGCTTTCGCGTCCACGAGGGCGTCTTCCACCGGGCGGAGGGTGATCCAGACGTCGGGGCGGTCGACTTCGGAAATCCGGTCGTAGGCGGCTATGACGCGCTGGTACGAGCTGGGAGGCGGGACGGGGGTCGGCTCTGGTTCCGGGGGGAGCGTCGTCACTGGGCGTCCTTTCCTCGGTGGGGACGAGAAAGACCACTGCGCGAGATCCACTGTGTCCGGTCCGCCACCCTGGGACGCCCGCTCACGCGGGCTGGGTTCAGGCCCGGGCTGGGATGAGCACTGCGTGCATGTAGGAAACGTTAAGCATCGCGGGTCGCCGTCACCAGCGGATTCGGGTCACGCGAGCGTTTCGGTACCACACAGTGAGCATGTCGTTACGCAATGGAGTATTAGCGACGACGAATGAGACGATGGTCCAGGAAAGCGCCTGCTCAGGCGCCGTGCGGCTGGGCGCGACTCGCGTGATCGAACGCCGAACTCGCGTGATTGGAGGCGAAACTCCATGATGCGCCTCCAATCACGCAAGTTACGCCTTCAATCACGCGAGTTCCGGGTTCAGGAGAGTTCGCGCAGGGCCATCGCGAGGCCGGCGAGCTTGTCGGTCGCGTCGGAGAGCTGCTCCTTGGACGACGTCATGCCGTCCGAGCTCGCCGCGACGGTGTGCCCGGCGGCCGCGACGAGACCGCCGTAGCCGTCGAGGCCGTCTTCGAGTTGCTCGCGCAGTTGCTTGATGGCGGCGTCGAGGGCGCCGCGTTCCCGCTCGGGCGCGGCGTCGCGGCCGCGTTCGATGGCCTGGATCCGGCCGGCCAGCCCGCGCAGGGCCTGCGCCGCCTCGGCGGCGGTGGTGCGAGCGTCCGCGACGGCGATCTCCGAGACCGGCATGGTGCCGAGCGACGTCGGCTGCGAAAGCTGGCGAAGCAGCTCCGCCAGCGAAGCCTCGCTCTCGGCGAGGCGCTCCATCGGCTCCCGCGCGACCGACCGTGCCGGGGGCAGCGGCGGCGGAGTGGCGGGGGCGGCGGGCAGCACGGTGCGATTGAGCGTCCGCAGCCGCAGCCCCGACTTCACCCCGAAAGTCCCGAAGATGACGGCGAAGGCGCCGCCCGCGAGGGCCTGGAGGACGTCGGCCTGACCGTCCTTCAACAGGCCGGTGCCCGCGACGACGGCGAACAGTCCACAAAGGAAGGTGAGGAGGATCCAGAACGTCAGTGCCCGCGAGGCCCGGCGTTTGCGTCGCTCCAGTTTGGCGGCGGGTTCGTTCCAGCGCGCCCATTTGGCCTTCGCGTCGGCCACGACCGGGATCTGTCCCGCGGCCATCGACGTCAGCTGCTGCGAGATCTTCGGCATGGCGGGCACCTGCGGGCGGGGCCGCGGCGGCGCCGGCTGAGCGGGCCGCGAGGAACCCTGCTCGGAGGGCGGGATGTAGCGCTGCAGCTTCTCCTGCGCGCGCTGGGCGTAGTCGGGCAGCTTCTCGATGTGCTTCTCAAGCTTGGCGGTGAACTCCCCGAAGTCCTTGCGCCTGCCCTGCCCCATGCCCTCTCCCCTGTCTTCTGGTGAGACCGGTCCCGCACCCGCGCGGGGTGCGGGACCGGCTCCCGGTGGTGTGTCAGGCGGGGTTCTTGCCCTGTTCGGCCTGAACCCGTGCCTGGATCTCACGCTGGATGTCCGCGGAGCTCGACGCCTTCGGCGCGGCGGCGGTCTTGCCGTCGGTCACCTGAGCGACGGAGTCACCCTTCATGGACGCGCGGATCTGCTCCAGCCGCGAGTGCCCCGCGAGCTGCGTCGTGGAGGCCTGGACCTCCATCATCCGGCCCTGGACGGAGTTCTGTGCGAGTTCGGCCGAGCCGAGCGCGGTGGTGTAGCGCTTCTCGATCTTGTCGCGAACGTCTTCCAGCGACGGGGTGTTGCCCGGCGCGGCCAGCTGGCTCATCTGGTTCAGCGAAGCGGAGACCTGCTCCTGCATCTTCGCCTGCTCCAGCTGCGAGAGCAGCTTGGTGCGCTCGGCCAGCTTCTGCTGCAGCATGGTCGCGTTGCGCTCGACGGCCTTCTTCGCCTGCTCCGCCGCCTGAAGCGACTGGTCGTGCAGGGTCTTGAGGTCCTCGATGCTCTGCTCGGCGGTGACGAGCTGCGCGGCGAAGCTCTCCGCCGCGTTCTCGAACTCGGTCGCCTTCTGCTCGTCGCCCTTGGCACGCGCCTCGTCGGCGAGCACCAGCGCCTGGCGGGTCGAAGCCTGCAGCTTCTCCACGTCGCCGAGCTGGCGGTTCAGCTTCATCTCCAGCTGGCGCTGGTTACCGATCACCGAGGCGGCCTGCTGGGTCAGCGCCTGGTGGTTGCGCTGCGCCTCCTCGATGGCCTGCTGGATCTGTACCTTCGGGTCGGCGTGCTCGTCGATCTTCGACGAGAACGCCGCCATCATGTACTTCCAGAACTTCACGAACGGGTTGGCCATCTCCTCCGCCTGCCTTCTCGCATCCCACGGGCTGTTACCTCGAGGTGGGGCGTCCCCTCTGTGATGTTGCAACGTCCCGACCCCGGCGTTGAGTTCCATCGTGTCAGGTCGGCGTCCCGCGTTCCAGGCGACCCCGACGGAATTCAGGGATCCCCCTGACTGTGATGTCCACGACGTTTCGGGTTCACCCTCCGTCAGCGGCGCAGCGCGGTCTCCTCGCGCATGCGTGACAACTTCTCGGGATTGCGCACCGCGTAGAGCCCGGTGACGAGTCCGTCCTCCACGCGCAGCGCGACGACCGTGTCGACCTCCCCACCGAGCCGGAGGATCAGCGCGGGATGGCCGTTGACCTGCGCCGTGGCCATCGTCGCCGCCTCGTCGCGGACCGGACGGCTCGCGGCCAGCAGCGGCGCGACCAGCGCGGCACCCACCACCGGCTCCAGCACGGCCTGCACCATTCCGCCGCCGTCGCCGAGGAAGACGACGTCCGGGGACAACACGTCGAGCAGTCCCTGCAGGTCACCGGTCCGGACCGCGCGGTGGAACGCGTCGAGCACGTCCTTGGTCTCGCCGGGGGACGCGGCACCACGCGGCCGCCGGGCGGCGACGTGCGCCCGCGCCCGGTGGGCGATCTGGTGGACCGCCGCCTGGGTCTTGCCGACGGCTTCGGCGATCTCGCCGTAGGGCACGTCGAACACCTCACGCAGCACGAAGACCGCGCGCTCGGTCGGGGTGAGGGTCTCCAGCACCAGCAGCATCGCCATCGACACGCTGTCGGCCAGCTCGACGTCGTCGGCCACGTCGGGGCTGGTGAGCAGGGGTTCGGGCAGCCAAGGACCGACGTAGGACTCCTTGCGGCGGCCGAGCGTGCGCAGCCTGCCGAGCGCCTGGCGGGTGGTGACGCGGACGAGGTACGCGCGCGGGTTCTCCACGGTGCCGAGGTCGACACCCGACCAGCGCAGCCAGGTCTCCTGGAGGACGTCCTCCGCGTCCGCGGCCGAACCGAGCATCTCGTAGGCGACGGTGAACAGCAGGTTCCGGTGGGCGACGAACGCCTCCGTGGCGGTGTCGGACATGGACTCGCTCCTGTTCTCGGCGACGGCGTGGTCCACACCAGACGCCGCGTCCCGTCGCTTTCTGACACGTCCACGCCGTGGCGCTCGTCACGCGCCGGGCCTGTCAGCGCGGCCGGACCGCCGGCATCTGGTGGTCGTCAAGTTCGGCACACGACCACGAAAGAGGACGCGATCATGGATTCCCGTTTCGACCTGAACGGCACCGACCTCGGCGCCAAGCTCGGCAAGCGCTTCGCCAACGTGAGTGTGGGCATCAAGGGTTCGGCCCTGCCCAAGGTCACCCAGGAACTGGTTTCGCTGCGGGCCAGCCAGCTCAACGGCTGCGGGTTCTGCGTCGACGCCCACGCCAAGGACCTGGCGGCCGCCGGGGAACCCGCGGTCCGGGTTAACCTGGTCGCCGCCTGGCGCGAGTCGACGGTGTTCACCGAGGCCGAGCAGGCCGCGCTGGCGCTCGCGGAGGAGGGCAGCCGGATCGCCGACGCGCACCCTGGTGTCTCCGACGAGACCTGGGCGCTGGTGCGGAAGCACTACGACGACGATCAGGTCGCCGCACTGGTCTACCTGGTCGCGATGATCAACGCCGCCAACCGGCTGCTCGTGATCACGCACACCAAGGGCGGCTCCTACCGGGCGGGCACGTTCGACGCGAACTGACGCCGAAGAGGCCCCAGGCGGACTGCCTGGGGCCTCTCCCGTTCACGACCTTTGCTAGGCGGCGACCATCTTCGGTGCGGAGATCGTCGTCCGCAGCGTGGGACTCATCCGCGGCGGCGGCGAGATCCGCAGGTCGGCCAGATCGTTGCCGATCAGCTCGGACACCAGACGGCCGCCTTCGAGCTCGCCCGCTTCGGCGCTTTCCCGCTCCGGAGCGCGCCTCTTGCCCGCTTCGACCTTCTCGTCCACCGGGGCGACCTCGACGTTGTCCATCGCCGAGACGTCCGCCGCGACCTTGTGCAGGAGTTCGCCCAGCGGAAGGTCCAGGGCCTCGCAAATGGACGCCAGCAGCTCGCTGGACGCCTCCTTCTGCCCGCGCTCGACCTCGGACAGGTAACCGAGGCTCACCCTGGCGGCGCGGGAGATGTCCCGCAGCGTTCGACGCTGGTTCGTGCGGGCGTGTCGGAGCCGGTCGCCGATCGCCTCGCGCAACAGCACGGTCATCACGCGCCTCCCTTCCAGGACTGACTACCCCCTACGTTACCCAGAGCGGTGCCCTGGGCGCAGGTGTTGACACGGCAATACGCCAAGGGCGAACGCGGCGATCATGCGAGATGTTCCCCCAGCAGGGCGAACGCGCCGGAGACGGCACCCGCCCTGACCGAGGCCCGATCACCGCTCAAGCCCAGCGTACGGACGGTGAGCGTGTCCGGCCCGGCGAGGCCGACGTGGACGACGCCGGGCGCGACGCCGTCCTGTCCGTCCGGGCCCGCGACGCCGGTCAGCCCGAGGCCCCACGTGGCGCCGCACCGATCCCTCGCGCCGGCGGCCAACTGCGCCGCGACCTCGGGATGCACGGCGCCGTGGGAGGCGAGGAGGTCTTCGTCGACCCCGGCCAGTTTCGCCTTGAGGTCGGTGGCGTAGACCACCAGCCCGCCTCGCACGACGGCACTCGATCCGGGGACCTCGGTCAGCGTCGCGCAGACCAGACCGGCGGTCAGCGACTCGGCCGTCGCCACCGTCTCCCCACGCTCGATCAGGTGAGTGATCAAGGTCTCAGCCTTCATGCGCCCGCGGCACGCCTTCCGGCCGCGCGCAGCCGGACCGCGCGCACGACGTAGTCGAGTCCGGTCACGACGGTCAGCACGAGCGCGAGCCCCATCAGCACCCAGCGCACCGGCTCGGCCGACGCGGGCAGGGGCAGCAGGTACGCGGTGATGGCCGCGATCTGCGCGAGCGTCTTCGCCTTGCCGCCCCGGCTGGCCGGGATGACGCCGTGCCGGATCACCCAGAACCGCAGCAGCGTCACGCCGATCTCGCGGACCGCGATGACGATGGTGACCCACCAGCCCAGTTCGCCGAGCACGCTCAGCCCGATCAGCGCGGCGCCGATCAGCGCCTTGTCCGCGATCGGGTCGGCGATCTTGCCGAAGTCGGTGATCAACCCGTACTTGCGCGCGACCCAGCCGTCGACCTGGTCGGTGAACGACGCGATCGCGAACAGCGCGGTGGCGATCGCCCGCCAGAACGTGTCCTCCCCGTCCCCGGCGAACAGCGCCATCACGAACAGCGGCACCAGCACCAGCCGCGACATCGTCAGCAGGTTCGCCAGGTTCAGGGTCGGGACCGGGGTGGCCTCGGGTACCCGGGCGGACTCACCGCCCGTCCCCTCACCGGCCCCGGCGTCGCTCGGGGCGGCATTCACCGGTCGGCCTCGGGCGGCGCGGGCCGCACGATCAGGTCGACGCCCTCGGAGTCGACGACCTCGCAGCGGACGAAGTCGCCCACCGCGAGCTTGGGCAGGTCTTCGGTCTCGACGAGGACGCATTCGCCGTCGACCTCGGGGGCCTGGTGCGCGGCGCGGCCGATCGGGTCCTCGCCGTCCTCCGCCTGCTCGATCAGGACGTCGACGAAGTCGCCGATCCGGTCTTCGGCCCGCTGCGAGGTCAGCTCCTCGACCAGCGCGGAGATCCGCGCGACCCGCTCGGCGACCACGGCCCCGTCGAGTTTGCCGTCGAAGGTCTCGGCCTCGGTGCCGTCTTCGTCGGAGTACCCGAAGACGCCCACCGCGTCGAGCCGCGCGCCGGTGAGGAAGCGCTCCAGCTCGGCGAGGTCCTCCTCGGTCTCGCCGGGGAACCCGACGATGACGTTGGTGCGGATGCCGGCGTTGGGCGAGAACTCCCGGATCTGGTCGCACAGCGCGAGGAACGAGTCCGTGGAGCCGAAGCGGCGCATGCGGCGCAGCACGGTCTCGCTGGAGTGCTGGAAGGACAGGTCGAAGTAGTCGGCGACGCCCGGGGTGGTCGCGATGGCCTTGACCAGGCCGGGGCGCGTCTCGGCGGGCTGCAGGTACGAGACGCGGACGCGTTCGATGCCCGGCACCGCGGCCAGGCGCGGCACCAGCAGCTCCAGCGCGCGGGCGCCATCGCGGCCGAAGTCCTTGCCGTAGGAGGTGGAGTTCTCCGAGACGAGGAAGACCTCCTTGACCCCGTTCTCCGCGAGCCACATGGCCTCGGCGACGATCTCGTCCGGCTGCCGCGACACGAAGGAACCGCGGAAGGACGGGATCGCGCAGAACGAGCAGCGACGGTCACAGCCGGAGGCGATCTTCAGCGCGGCCACCGGCGAGGTGTCGAGCCGCGTCCGCAGCACGCGCGGACCCCAGCCGTGCTGCGCGTGCCCCGGCACCTCGACCGACTCGGCGGCGGTCGGGCGCTGGACCGGGCTGATCGGCAGCAGCTTGCGGCGGTCGGAGGGCGTGTGCGACTCGACCTTGCGGCCGGCCACGACGTCGTCGAGACGCTCCGCGAGGTCCGCGTAGTGATCGAAGCCCAGGACCGCGTCGGCCTCGGGCAGGCTCTCTGCCAGCTCGTTGCCGTAGCGCTCGGCCATGCAGCCGACGGCGACGACCTTCTTGCCGGTGTCGGAGGCCGCGAGCAGCGTGTCGACGGAGTCCTTCTTCGCGGACTCGACGAAGCCGCAGGTGTTGACGACCACGACGTCGGAGTCCTCGGGCTCGGCGGCGAGCTCCCAGCCGCCCGCCGCCAGCCGTCCGGCGAGTTCCTCGGAATCGACCTCGTTGCGGGCGCAACCGAGGGTCAACAAGGAAACGCGACGGGTGGCGACAGGATCAGTGGTGGGAGAAGGCACGTGCCTTAGGGTAGCTGGCCTGTTCGCGGGGTCGGCGATCGCTCGCTCGGGCGAGCCCTCGACCGGGCCGGGCGCCGGGGATGGCTTAATGGTGGACGTGCCCTCAGACCCTCTCCCGCACCGCCGCCCCACCGTCCGCCGGGCGCGGATCGCGGACGTCCGCAAGATCAAGGCGCTGGTCGACTCCGACGCCGGGACGGTGCTGCTGGAGAAGGAACTCGTCACCCTCTACGAGAGCGTCCAGGAGTTCTGGGTGGTCGAGGACGGCGACGACGTGCTCGGCTGCGGCGCGCTCCACGTGCTGTGGGAGGACATCGCCGAGCTGCGCACCATCGCGGTCGACAAGGACTCCCGGGGGCGCGGCATCGGGCACGCGCTGGTGGGGCAGCTGATCGACTTCGCGCGCGAGATCGGGCTGAAGCGGCTGTTCGTGCTGACCTTCGAGACCCACTTCTTCGCCGGGCACGGGTTCGTCGAGATCGACGGGACGCCGGTGACCCAGGAGGTCTACGAGGAGATGCGGCGCTCGGCGGATCCGGGTGTCGCGGAGTTCCTGGACCTGCCGTACGTGAAGCCGAACACCTTGGGCAACAGCCGGATGCTGCTGGAGCTTTAACCCTTCGCCGCGTGGCGCGCGACCCGGACGCGGTTGCCGCACAGCGACGGCGTGCACCACACCCGGCGGCTGTTGGCCGCCACGAACAGCATCGAGCAGTCGTGCGCGCCGCATCGCCGCAGCTGAGCCGCGCGCGGCCCGGACACGAGGTCGATCGCCGCGACCGCGACCGCGGCGAGCGCTATCTCGCCGCCGTCCTCGCCGTGCCAGCACGTCTCCGCTCGCCCGTCGATCAGCCGCGGGCTGGTCGGGACGGCGGCCGCGGCCGCGTTCACCCGCTCCACCGCCCACGCCTCGGGCTCCCGCTTCGCCACGACCGCCTCCAGCAGCTCACGCACCGCCGAACGCAGGCGCCTCGTCTGCTCGGCCGACGGTGCCCGGGCGCCTTCGGGCAAGGCTTGAGTCGCCCAGAACTTCGCGTGCCCGTCGTCGAGCAGGTCGATCGACGGCGAGACGGCCAGCATGACCGTGTCGGCGAGGTTCACCGCGAGATCGTCACCGGGAAGCGAGTCGAGATCGAGCATGCCTTGACACTATCAGGTACTAATGGTTCGAGACAGTTTTAACCATTAGGGAGTGCTCATGGCGACCATCCGGCACCGTTCCGTCAAGCTCGGCGACGTCGAGGTCTTCTATCGCGAAGCCGGCGACCCCGACGCGCCCGTGCTGCTCCTGCTGCACGGCTACCCGACGTCTTCGCACCAGTTCGTGCGGCTGATGCGCCGTCTCGCCGGACGCTGGCGGCTCATCGCCCCGGACCTGCCCGGCTTCGGGCAGACCGTCACTCCCGAGGGCTTCACGTTCACCTTCGACCGGCTCGCGGAGGTCGTCGGAGACTTCGTGGACGCGCTGGAACTGCGGCGGTACGCGCTCTACGTCTTCGATTTCGGCGCCCCGACGGGCCTGCGGCTGGCCGTCTCGCGGCCGTCCCAGATCACGGCGCTGATCACGCAGAACGGCAACGCCTACGTCGAGGGGCTCGGCCCGGCGATGCCGGACTTCCCTTCCCTGACCGACGAAACCGAGGCACGGCGGGGATTCGAGGCGATCCTCGAACCGGAACAGATCCGCTACCAGTACACCGGCGCACGCGATCCGGAGACCATCGATCCCGCGAACTACCTGCTGGACGAGTACTTCCTCGGCCTGCCCGGCCGGGCGGAGGCGATGCTGGACCTGTTCTGGGACTACCGGAACAACCCGCCCGCGTATCCGAAGTTCCAGGCGTGGCTGCGTGAAGCCCAGCCGCCCGTGCTCGCCGTCTGGGGTCGCAACGACCCGTTCTTCGTCCCGGCGGGGGCCGAGGCTTTCCGGAATGATGTCCCCTCGGCGGAGGTTCACCTCTTCGACACCGGGCATTTCGCGCTGGAAGAGGATCTCGAACCGATCAGCGAGCTGATCGACCGCTTCCTGGCGAAGCATCTGTAGAAGGGCGGCATATGGACACCTCGGTCACCGATCATCTGCTCAGCACGACGCGAGCGGTCCGCCGCAAGCTCGACCTGGACCGGCCGGTCGAGCCCGAGGTGCTCGACGAGTGCCTGCGGCTCGCGCTGCAGGCGCCCACGCCGGGCAACCAGCAGGCGTGGCGGTGGCTAGTCGTGCGGGATCAGGGCGTGAAGGACCGGCTGTCCGAGCTGTTCCGGCGGGTCGGGAAGGCATACCTGGAGACGAACGCGGCGGCGCTGGGCGAGGCGATCACCGAGCCCTCGGTGGCGCGGGCGTTCGCTTCGGGACAGCACCTGATCGACGTGATCGACCGGGTGCCCGTGTTCGTCATCCCCTGCCTGACCGGCAGGCCGAGCGGCGACAACGCGACCGACGCCGCCTTCTACGGCGGGATCTTCCCGGCGGTGTGGAACTTCCAGCTGGCGCTGCGGTCACGCGGCCTCGGCTCGACACTCACGACGTACCACCTGACCCACGAGGCGGAGGCGGCCGAAATCCTCGGCATCCCCGCCAACGTCACGCAGGTCGGGCTGCTGCCGGTCGCCTACACGACGGTGCCGGACTTCAAACCCGCGGCGCGGGTGCCGCTGTCCGAAGTCGCGTATCTCGACGGGTGGGGCAACCCGCTCTAAGCCTTGGACACCCGCAGGGTGACCTGGTCGCCCCCCGAACTCACGGCGACCAGGTCCACCCGGCAGGCGGCGAACTCGGCGGACTGCCTGCCACCACGTCCGGTGGAGGCGAGGGCCGCCGTCGTCCGCTCGCCGCGTCCCGGTTCGGCCAGGGTCAGCTCGACCACGGCCTCCCCTTCCCAGACGCAGACCATTCCCGTGGCGCAGCGGGAATCGGACACCAGGCGAGCGAAGCGGATGCTGACGTCCTTCGACGCGACCTCGGTCGTGTCACCGGCCTTGAGGACGACGGTCTCCCCCAGCTCGACGCTGGTCTGGGCGTCGCGGGCGGGCTGAGGCCGTTGCACCGGCGCGGGCTGGGCCGGTGCAGGTTGTTCGCGCGCGGCGGAGCTACCGGCCCCGCAGGCGAGGCCGAGCAGTGCGCAGAGGACGACGAGCAGCTTCTTGAGGTCCACGGGTCATGGACGTAGCGGAGGCTCCGGTCCGTTGCACCGGTCTTCCGAAAAGCCGGTTCAGTCGTCGGAGACGTCGCCGCCGTTCGCGTCCCCGCCGCCGCGGATCATGAACAGCACCGACTCCAGCTCCTCCGGCTTGATCAGCACGTCCCGCGCCTTCGAGCCTTCCGAAGGACCCACGACCCCCCGGCTTTCCAGCAGGTCCATCAGGCGCCCGGCCTTGGCGAAGCCGACCCGCAGCTTCCGCTGCAGCATCGACGTCGAACCGAACTGCGAGGTGACGATCAGCTCGGCGGCCTGCAACAGCACGTCGAGGTCGTCGCCGATGTCGGAGTCGATCTCCTTCTTCTCGCCCGCCTTCGCCGCGGTGACGCCGTCGGTGTAGTCCGGCTGCGCCTGCTCCTTGGCGAAGTTCACCACCGCGGCGATCTCCTCGTCGCCGACGAAGGCGCCCTGGATGCGGACCGGTTTCCCGGCACCCATCGGCAGGTACAGCGCGTCACCCATACCGATGAGCTTCTCCGCGCCCGGCTGGTCGAGGATGACCCGCGAGTCGGTGAGCGACGACGTCGCGAACGCCAGCCGCGACGGCACGTTGGTCTTGATCAGGCCGGTCACGACGTCGACCGACGGGCGCTGCGTCGCCAGCACCAGGTGGATACCGGCGGCACGCGCCTTCTGGGTGATCCGGACGATCGCGTCCTCTACGTCGCGCGGGGCGGTCATCATCAGGTCGGCGAGCTCGTCGACGATCGCCATGATGTACGGGTACGGCGCGTACACGCGCTCGCTGCCCGGCGGCGCGGTGATCTCGCCCGAGCGCACCTTCTTGTTGTAGTCGTCGATGTGCCGGACCTTGTTGACCTGCATGTCCTGATACCGCTGCTCCATCTCCTCCACCAGCCAGGCCAGCGCGGCGGCGGCCTTCTTCGGCTGGGTGATGATGGGCGTGATCAGGTGCGGGATGCCCTCGTACGGGGTCAGCTCGACCATCTTCGGGTCGATCAGGATCATCCGGCACTCGTCGGGCGTCGACCGCGCGAGCAGCGACACCAGCATCGAGTTCACGAAGCTCGACTTACCGGAACCGGTGGACCCCGCCACCAGCAGATGCGGCATCTTCGTCAGGTTCGCGGTGACGAAGTGGCCTTCGATGTCCTTGCCGAGCCCGATGACCATCGGGTGGTTGTCCTTGACCGTCGACGGCGCGCGCAGCACGTCGCCGAGGCGCACCATCTCGCGGTCGGAGTTCGGCACCTCGATGCCGACCGCGGATTTGCCGGGGATCGGCGCCAGCAGCCGGACGTTGTCGGTCGCCACCGCGTAGGCGATGTTCTTGGTCAGCGCGGTGATCTTCTCGACCTTCACGCCGGGGCCGAGTTCGACCTCGTACCGGGTGACCGTCGGCCCCCGCGTGAAGCCGGTGACCTGCGCGTCGACGTTGAACTGCTCCAGCACGCCGGTGATCGCCTCGATCATGGCGTCGTTGGCCTTGCTGCGGGACTTCGGGGCGTCGCCGAGCTTCAGCAGGTCCGGCGGCGGGAGTTTGTAGTCGCCTTCGACGGTCCTGGTGACCGACAGCGGAGCCTCGGCCTTCTTCGGCTTCTTCTCCTCGACAGGCTTGGGTGCGGGCTTCGGCGCACGCAGCGGCGTGGGCGCTTCGGCCAGCGCGGCTTCGATGTCGAGTTGCTCGCCCTCGTGGTCGCCCGTGGCCTGGCGGCGCCGCGACGGCTTCCGCAGGCGGACCGATTTCGGGTCGGCTTCGGTGACGGCGTCGCGTTCCTCGTGGATGGCCTTGCGCTCGGCCTCGGCTTCCTCGATCTCCTCGGGGTCGAGGCCCCAGGTGCGCAGGCGGTGCGGGATCTCCCGGACCGGGGTCCCGGTGAATACGAGCGTGCCGAACAGCAGCGCCAGCACCAGCAGCGGTACGGCGACCCAGGTGGTGACCCCCATGGTCAGCAGGCCGCCGGAGAACGCGCCGATCACGCCACCGGCGTACATGCGGCCGTCGTTGGTCTCGGGCAGCGCGGTGAAGATGTGCAGCAGGCCGAGAACCGCCAGCACCACCAGCAGGGTGCCGATGACCATCCGCGGCCGGGCCTCGGGCACCGGTTCCGACCGCATCAGCGCCACGGCCACCACGGTGAGCACCAGCGGGAGCGTCACCGCTCCGGCGCCCAGCAGCGAGCGGGTGCCGACCTCCACCCAGCCGCCGATCGGGCCGGCGGCCCGCCACCACACGCCGAACGCGATCACCAGCGCCAGCGCGATGAGACCGAGGGCGAGACCGTCGCGCCGGTGCTCGGGTTCCAGTTCGCGGCCGCGGCCGACCGTCCGCGCGAGGGTGCCGAGGCCCTTCGCGAGCAGGTTCCAGGTGCCGCGCACGCCCTTGGCGAACGTGCCGGACGAGCGCTTCCGCGGCGCGGGACGTCGTGGAGCGGGCTTCCTCGCAGCCGTTGACCTGGGCTTCGCCGGGGTACGCGGCTTGCGCGCCGGCCCCTTGCTGCCGCCGCTTCGCGCCGTACTCCGCTTCCTGGTCGTCGACCCGCTAGCCATGTCTCCACGGTAACCGCCTCGACCCTCCAGCCCCGGCCGCCACTCGGAGCACATCCGGAACATTCGTCTCAGGTCACAGCTTGAGCGGCCATCCGGGTGAAAAGCGGTTCATGACATGCTCTGCCCCATGTTCGCGCTGCATCAGGATGAGAATTCGGCTCGCCGCGCCCCGGCCATCTGGCGCACGATGCTGAACATCGACCGGGGGCTGGTCAACTTCGTCGGCAAACTGACCGTGACCGGCGGTGTTTCGGCGGAACTGCGACGGCAGCCCCTGCTCATGACGGCCAACCACATCGGCGTGTTCGACGCGTTCGTGCTGATGGCGGCCTGCAAACGGATCGGCATCAACCCGCGGTTCATGCTGGCGGGCGGCATCCTCGACGCGCCGGTCATCGGGCCGGCGCTGCGGGTCAGCGGTCACCTGCGGGTCGACCGCAAAGAGGCGTCGACGGCCATCGGCCAGTTCGCCGAGGCCGCCGAAGCGCTGCGGACCACCCGCGACCCGCTGATCGTCTACCCCGAGGGCCGGATCAGCCACGATCCCGGCCTGTGGCCGGAGCGCGGCAAGACCGGCGCGGCGCGGCTGGCGCTGGCCGCCGGGGTGCCGGTGATCCCGATCAGCCAGTGGGGCGCGCACGAAGCCGTCTACTGGGGGACGGAGACCGTCAACGGCCCCGCCGATCTGGTGCCGCTCGCCAAGTCCGGGCTGAGCGCGCCCATGCGGCGACCGCGGTTCAAGGTGCATTTCGGCGAGCCGGTGGACCTGTCGGAGGTCGAGCCGGAGCGGCCGGGCGCCGGGGTCCGCGCGCACGCCAAGATCATGCAGGCGATCACCGACGGCCTGGTCCCGCTGCGCCGCGACGAACTGGACAAGCCCCGATTCCACGACCCGACGCGGCCGACGGACACCGTCAGCCCCTGGAAGAAGCACTGAGTCCCGAATCCTGAGACGGGGGCTCACGCTCGCCTAGGGTCGGCGGACGTGAGCACCCGCATCCTCGTCGTCTACTACAGCGCGACCGGCAACACCGCGAAACTGGCGTCGGCGCTGGCCGACGGCGCCCGCGAGGCCGGAGCCGACGTCCGCGTCCGCACGGTTCCCGAAACCGCCCCGCCCGGTGCGGTGGCGAGCAATCCGCGCTGGCAGGCGTGGGTGGACGCGGGGCCGCACCACGAGACGGCGACGCTGGAAGACCTGGAGTGGGCCGACGGTTTCGCCGCGGGCAGCCCGACCCGGTTCGGCGGCCCTGCCGCGCAACTGAAGTCCTTTTTGGACAGCACCGGTGGCCTGTGGGCCAAGGGAAAGCTCGTGAACAAGGTCGCGACGTCGTTCACCACCGCGTCCACCGCGCACGGCGGGCTCGAATCGACCGTGCTGGCGACGAACAACATCTTCTACCACTGGGGCGCCATCGTCCTGCCGCTCGGCTACACCGATCCCCACCTGCTCGAATCGGGCAATCCGTACGGCGGCTCGTTCGTCTCGCGCAAGTCCGCCGAACCCGACGACCTCGCCCTGGACGCCCTCCGTCTGCAGGGGCGACGGCTCGCCACCGTCTCGCGCTACATCGCCGACGGGCTTTTCAAGGACGGGTGAAGGGAACCGCGCGTCCGTCTCCCGCGTCGTAGGGTGGTCACACAGCGTCACGCTACGGGGAGGAAGCGGGATGACCGGCGGGTACGAGGTGGCCTTGGCGTCGATCGGCGCGGCGTCAGGCGCGGCGAAACGGGCTTCGGCCGACGTCGGGAAGGTCGACCTCGCGGCCACGCTCGCCGGTGTCGCGGCAAGCTTGCCGGGTGGCGTCTCCGGTGAAGCGGCCCGGCTGCTCGCGGACGCCTGGGGGCGCGCGGTGCCCGGGTGGGCGCGGAACACCGCGGACTACGCCGAACGGCTCGACGCGGCGGCCGTCCGCTACCGCGCCAACGAACTGGCGGCGTCACGGGAACTCGCCGTCTGATGCTCACCTGGGGCGAGGTGCGCCGGTGGGATCCGGCCGCGATCGGCCAGGTCGCCGACGCGCTCAACGACGGCTGCACCCGGATCATCGCCGCGAACGACGACGTCGATGCCATGGCGCGCTTCACCGGCTGGACCGGTGACGCGGCCATCGCCGCGTCGACGCGGGGCGCATCGCTGACCTCCACCTTGGAGGGGCTCGTCGCCCAGGCGGCCGCGGTCCGGCGGGGCGCGCACGAGGTGCAGATCGCGCTGGACCGGATCGTCGCGTTCGTGCGGGAGACCGACGAACTGGCGCGGCGGAACGGACTGGCCATCGGTCCCGGCGGCGAGATCACGCCGGCGGGTGTCCCGTCGCCCGATCAGCCCCGCGTGCTGGCGGAACTGGCGGGCAGGGTCGAACAGGGCCTGCGCCGCGCGACCGACGTCGACGCCGATTTCGCCGAGATCCTGCGGCGGGCCCTTCGCGGCGAGATCACCGAACAGGGTGGCGGCACGCTCGCCCAAGCGGCCGACGCCGGAGCCGCGCAAAGCGGACTGTCGATCATCGGCCCACCGGAGAACGGCACGCCCGGCGACAACAAGGCGTGGTGGGCGAGCCTGTCGGACACGGCGAAAGTCGCTCTGCTGCAAGGAAATCCTGGCCTCATCGGGAATCTCGACGGTATCCCGGCGGCCGACCGCGACGCCGCCAACCGCGCCGTCCTCGCCCGCGAGATCGCGCGGCTCCAAGGCGATCCCAAACTCCGGGGTCTGGAAGCGATCCAACAGCGGCTGGACCGGTCGGACCCGCAGGCGTTCCTGCTGGGGCTGGACACCGGCGGCGACGGGAAGGCGATCGTCTCCGCGGGAAATCCCGACACCGCGGTGAACGTGGCGACGTACGTGCCGGGGACCGGCTCGGAGCTGTCGAAGATCGGCGGCGACCTCAACCGGTCCGACAAGATGTGGGCCGCGGCGACCACGTCGGGCTCCCCCTCGACGGCCGTGATCACCTGGCTCGGCTACGACGCGCCGAACGAGATCACCGACGCCGCGAGCCCCAAGTACGCCGACGGCGGCAAGGCGGCCCTCGCGCAATTCCAAGATGGGCTCCGGGAAACGCATCAAGGAGCGCCCTCGCACAACACGGTGATGGGGCACAGCTACGGGACCACCGTCGTCGGGCACGCCGCCGTCGACGGCGGCCTCGCCGCGGACGAACTCGTCTTCGTGGCGAGCCCCGGCGTCGGCGCGCACGACGTGAGCGAACTGCATCTCGACGGGGTGAATCAGGACGAGATCGGCAAGCACGTGCACGCGACGGTGGCCGAACACGACATGATCAACCTGGCGAACCTCGAGATCGCCGGGTACGACCCGATCCTCGGCCAGGACCCGGCCGACGCGGACTTCGGCGGGCAGGTGTTCACGTCGGCGCCGGGCACGGACGGATGGGGTGGGTACAGCAAGGAAGCGCACAGCGAATACTGGGAAGACAACAACCCGTCGCTCCGGAACCTCGGCTTGATCATCGCCGGGAAACCCTCGTCGTGAAACTCCCGCTTCTGACCGCTCTTCTCGTGCTTTTGTCCGCTTGTTCCCCCGGAGGTGGAGACGCCATGAAACCGACCATCACCGAACACGAGGCGAAAGACAGGGTCGAGCGGTACATCGAGGGTGCGCTCTCCGCACTTCCCGGCACCGCGGAACGGAAACCGTTCACCCAGCACAGGTCGGAGTGCACAGACCCGACCGATGACGGCCCGCAAGGGCGCTACGAGATTTCCGCGACCTACGAAGTGACCGGTCTCGAAGCCGCACGGTTCGGCGAGTACTTCGACGCGATCGTCCAATGGTGGTCGGCTCACGACTTCGCGGTCCTGACGGATTCGCGGCCCAAGGATCAATACGTGTTCGTCAGGAACAAGACGGACGCATTCGACATGACCGTGCAGGCGAACGACCTGGGCAAGTTCTACGTCGGCGCCACTTCCCCCTGCGTCTGGCCGAACGGCACCCCCGAACCCCAGGCCCTCGAAGCCACCGAGCCCGACCAGCCGGTCGCCGCTCCCCCGGAGCCGGAACCCGTGCGCAAACCGCGTCGCGCCCCCGTGGACGACGAGGACTTCGCCCAGACGAACTGGACCGACGGCGGTACCTCCTTCTGACCGTCCCCTTGCCGCTGTGACTGCTGATGCATATAGGTGGCAAAGACGGCCCTAACGGACTCGTATTTACCTAACCACTGGGGTGATTGGTGGTCGACGGGGGAAGATTCCGGCCGTTGAACGTCCGGAATCTTCCCCCGTCACCTCGTCTGCCACCGGTCGCGCCTGGCGCGACCTTGATCAACGGAGGATCGGGGACGTCGAGTGTCCCGAACCTTCCGTTGGTCAAGGTCCAAGACCGGCCTCCCCGGCGACGATGGAGGATTTGGGACGTTGAACGTCCCAAATCCTCCATCGTCGCGCCCGGCAGCCGCGGAACCCGAATCGCCACTCACTAGGACGTGGAACGGCACTCGCGTGATCGAAGGCGGCACTCACGTGATCGAAGGCGAAACTCGCGTGATCAGCGGCGGAACACGCGAGTGCGGCCTCCAATCACGCGAGTCACGTCCCTGATCACGCGAGTCACGCCTTCCCTCACGCCACGCCCGTGGGCCCGGCCGGAGACCAGCGGTTGGGAAAACGGGTCGCCCCGCCGTCACCCGGCCTCTACCCTCCGGCCGTGACCGCCGAACTCGCCGCCGCCCCCAGCCAGCACGTCGCGCACCGCGGCCGGGGCATCACGCTGATCCTGCTCGCCGCGCTCTTCTTCGGCACCTCGGGTGTGCTGGGCAAACCGGCGATGCAGGCCGGGATGTCGCCGGAGCAGGTCGCGGCGATCCGCATCGGGCTGTCGGCGATCGTGTTGCTCGCCCTGGTCGCCGTTTTCCGGCCGAAGCTCCTCAAAGTCACGAAGAACGAGTGGCCGCTGCTGCTCGCGTACGGCTCCCTCGGGGTCGCGGGCGTCCAGCTCATGTACTTCCTGGCGGCGGGCCGGATCCCGGTCGGGATCGCGATCCTGCTCGAGTTCACCTCGCCGGTGCTGATCGCGCTGTGGGTGCGGTTCGTGCGCCGCGTGCGGCTGCCGAGGGCGATGTGGGCGGGGATCGCGCTGGCGATGACGGGGCTCGTGCTGGTCGCCCAGGTCTGGGAGGGGCTCAGCCTGGACGTCCTCGGGTTGCTCGCCGGGCTCGGCGCGGCCGTCTGTTCGGCGGGTTACTTCCTCCTCGGCGAGCGCGGCGTCGCGGACCGGGATCCGCTCGGCATGGTCACCTGGGGGATGACGATCGGCGCGGTCCTGGTGTGCGCGGTCGCCCCGCCGTGGACGATCCCGTGGGGTGTCCTCGGCGCGCCGACGACGTTCGGGCCGTGGGAGCCGCCGGTGTGGTCGTTGCTGATCGCGCTGGTCCTGATCGCGACCGTCCTCGCCTACGCGACGGGTATGGCGGCGCTGCGTCATCTTCCGGCGTCGGTGGCGAGCGTCGTCGGGCTGGTCGAGCCGTTGATCGCCGCCGCCGCGGCCTGGCTGTTGCTGGGCGAGGCGCTCAGCTGGATCCAGGCCGCCGGCGCGGTGGTGCTGCTGACCGGCGCGTACATCGTCCAGCTGAATTCGAACGTGGTCCAGACGGACTCAACCCTGCTGGAAGCCCCGTAGTTCGCCGATCTCCTGCTGCTGCGAACGCGAAGTCGTCGCGGCGAGATCGCGGGCGTCGGGGTTGCGGCCGTGCTGGGTCTCGGTGTCGGCGATGCGGACGCCGGCCTCGCGCTGGCGCAGCAACCGCGCGACGAACTGGCGGTCGAAGTCCTTTCCGGACAGTCCGGCCAGTTGCGCCATGTCGCCGGGGCTGACGTATCCGTCGCGCTGGACGTGTTCGAGGTTCGGGTCGTCCGGCGCGGGCTGCCCCCACGCCTCGATGAGCTTGGAGAGCCGCGCGATCTCCGGTTCGTGCGTGTCGATGATCCGCTTCGCGAGCGCCTTCAGCTGATCGTTCGCCGCGCGGGATTCGGCCAGGGAAGCCAGATCCATGCCCTGCTGGTGGTGCGCGAGGGCCTGCCGCGCGAAGGCGAGATCCGCGTCGTTGAACGGAACGGCGGCCTGCTGTGCCACCGGGGACGACCCGGGAGGCGCCGTCTGTGACTGGGGCGCCTCGTCCGAGCAGCCCGCGAGCACGACGGCGGCCAGGGCGACGGCGGGCAGGAACCGGAGGACGGCGTGCGGCATCGAAGAGCTCCTCGGAACGCGCGGTGGAGGTGCCTAGGTTGGCAGAGTCCACATCGGCCGGTTCACCTGGGGTTGCGCAAACACTTTTCCTCCCCGGCCCACGGTGCGACAATCCCGCGATCCGCCGCCGCTCCGACAGGAGGTAACCGCGACATGGACTCCGAAACCACGCGCGAACGGCCGGGTCTGCGCCCGGACCTGCGGCAACGCCACGTCCGGATGATCGCCCTCGGCGGCATCATCGGCGCGAGCCTGTTCATCGGCAGCGGCGCGGTCATCCACACCGTCGGCCCGGCGGCCGTCCTCTCCTACGCCATCGGCGGCCTCATCGTCGTGCTGGTGATGCGGATGCTCGGCGAGATGGCGACCGCCTCGCCGTCGCAAGGATCCTTCATGGAGTACGCGCGGACGTCGCTCGGCGGCTGGGCGGGCTTCACCGTCGGCTGGCTGTACTGGTACTTCTGGGTCGGCGTGGTCGCGTTCGAGGCCGTCGCCGGCGCGAAGATCCTCCAGACCTGGATTCCCGTTGTGCCGCAATGGATCTTCTCGCTGGTGCTGATGCTGCTGCTGACCGCGACGAACCTCGCCTCCGCCCGTTCGTTCGGGGAGACGGAGTTCTGGCTCGCTTCGGTCAAGATCGCCACGATCGTGGTGTTCCTGGTGGTGGGCATCCTGTTCGTACTCGGCGCCTGGCCCGGCGGATCGTTCTCGGTCGGCAACATCGCGCAGGACGGTTTCCTCGCCAACGGCCCGTTCTCGGTGGTGCACGGGGTGGTGATCGTGATCTTCTCCTACTTCGGCGCGGAGATCGTCACCATCGCCGCCGCCGAATCGCGGGAGCCCGAGACCGCCGTGCGCAAGGCGACCTCGTCGATCGTGTGGCGGGTCATCGTGTTCTACGTCGGCTCCGTGACCCTGCTGGTGATGATCACCGGCTGGCGTGACATCCCGACCACGACCAGCCCGTTCGCCGCCGCGTTCGGCCGGTTCGGCATCCCCGCCGCCGAGACCGTCGTCAGCGCGGTGGTGCTGACGGCCGTGCTGTCGGTGCTGAATTCGGGGCTGTACACGGCTTCCCGGATGCTGTTCGCGTTGCGCGGCAACGGCTGGGCGCCGAAGTGGATCGCGGACACGAACCGGCGCGGCGTTCCATGGAAGGCGATCCTGGTGTCCACCTCGGTCGGTTACGTGGCCGTGGTGATGAACTTCGTGTCCCCGGACAAGATCTTCTACTTCATCATCAACTCCGCCGGCGCGGTCGCGTTGTTCGTGTACGCGATCATCGCCGGATCGCAGCTGCGGATGCGGCGCCGCCTGGAGGCCGAAGCGCCGGAACGGCTGAAACTCCGCATGTGGGGCTACCCCTGGCTGAGCTGGCTCACCCTCGCCGGAACGCTGGCCGTGGTCGCGTCGATGTTGTTCGTGGACGACGACACGCGGGCCCAGCTCTACCTGAGCCTGATCAGCCTGGCGGTGATCCTCGCCGTCTACTTCATCCAGCGCCGGCGATCCGGCCGAGAGCCCCGTAGAACACCTCTTCGATCTTCGCGGGATCACGGCTGAGGAAGGCCTGGCCACCGGCGGGCGCGACGAGCTGCCCGAGTTCGGTCTCGTCGGCGTCCGGGCCGATCCCGATGGCGATCAACGGCACCGGACGCTCCCGGTCACGCAGCTTTCCCAGCTCGGCCACCAGGTTCTCGCGGCTGATCCCGCCAGGATCGGTGTTGCGGCCGTCGGTCATCACGATGACGAGGTTCAGCTTCCCCCGCTCGAATTCCCTGTGCGCCAGCCGTTGGACGTCGAGGACGCTGTCGTAGAGCCCGGTCTGCCCGTCCGGCACGGCGCGGACGGCGCGCAACCGGCCGACCGCCGCCAGCTGCCGCCCGACCGGCGCCATCGGCAGGATCTCCCGGTAGTCCCGCTCACCGTCCACTTTGGTCGCGAAAGCCAGGAAACGGACCTGTGACGTGGGTTTGAACAAGTGCAGGGCGTTCTCCGCCGCCTCCAGCGTGATCGCCAGGCGGGACTTCCCGGTTCCCGGGACCGGCGCGCTCATCGATCCGGACACGTCGATCAGCACCTGGACCCGGGCGCTCGCGTTCACTCCGGCCCACTGGCTGAGCGCCTTGTCGACTTCGGCGGCCGCCGGGATCTCGGTACTGCGCTGCCCGTGCGACTCGACGCGCCGATCGGTTTCGGCTAGCCGCAACGCTTGTCCGCCCGGAGCACGCAGTTCGGACCGCGGGCCGGTCGCGGCGCCGTAGAGAAGGACACGTTTCAGTCCGGCGACCGCCTCGGCCTGCCGCGGGGTCGCCCCCGCGATCTCGACGAACGGGTAGTCGAGCGCCGGAGCCGCGGGCGAGTACGCGGCCACCAGCGCGGTCTCGCCTTCGGAAAGCGCGGAATTGTGCCGCAGCACCGCGTTCTCCGACGCCGGGAAAACCGTCGCACCCGTTGTCGTGGCGGAGAACTTCCGGAGCAGGGCGACGTACGCGGCGGCGGGATCCGGCGCGTCCTTCGTGACCTCTCGGAGCGCCAGCAGCGCGGAAACACCGGCGGGATCGCGTACCGGGTCCGGCATCCCGGCGACGACACCGGCTCCGCCGAGTACCTCCGGCCACGTCAGCGGCTTGCGCGGCCAGCCGAGCGCCTGCGCGACCGGTTCCGCGACCGCGAGCACCACGGGCGAACTGGCGATCGACGGCCCGGAGGCGGGAACCCCCTTGGCGCGCCTCAAGAACAGCGTCGACGACGGGATCCAGACCTGGGGCTCGGGCGCGGTTCCGGCCAGCTCGTCCGCCAGCTGGAGCGATTCCCTGGGCTGGACATCGAACGTGACACACGCGAGTTGGAGGGCGCCCGCCGCCCCCTCGACGGCGGGGGCGATGTCGGGCGACGCCGCGACGACCACCCGCTCGGGCTCGCAGTCGGGTTCGGATCGCTCCATGGCCACGGCGACCCAGATAGCCGCGCCGAGCACGGCCGCCAGCGCGAGCGCCAGCAGCGGCACCAGTATCCGTCTTCGGGTCCGGGTGGTGGCGTGGCGTCCCATCGGCTCTCCCGGCATGGGGCTCGAGGAGCGTCCGAGGGTACGCCGAGAGCCCCCCTAGGGGAAGGCTACGACTTTCGGCGTAGAGAAACCCTACCGAGGCGGGAGGTGCGCCGACGCGGCTCGCGAAACACTTGCCGGGTAAGGAAAGCACTCGAAACCGGGGGAATTCGTGATGAACCGGCCCACCCGTGCGGAACAGCGCAAAGCACGCAACGCCCTCTTCGGTCAGGCGATCACGGTCGCCTTCGCGCTGCTGCTCGCTGCCGCCACTCGCGCGTGAAGGCCCCCTTCCCTCGGCTCAGCCGAGTGAAGGGGGCCTTCACGCGCGTTCGGGACTAGACGGGGATGACCGTCGGCACGATCATCGGGCGGCGCCGGTAGGTGTCGGCGACCCAACGGCCGACGACGCGGCGCACGGCCTGGGCGATGCGGTGCGTGTCGGTGATGCCCTCGGCCTCGGTCCTGGCGAGTTCCATCTCCACCATCGGGACCACGGCGTCGAGCGCCTTCGGGTCGTCGGAGAACCCGCGTCCGGACACCGTCGGCCGCGTCACCGCGCGGCCGGTGCTGGTGTCCACGGCGACGGTGATGGCGATGAACCCGCCCTCGCCGAGCACGAGCCGGTCGGACAGGGTCGACTCCCCGACGTCACCGACCGAGAGGCCGTCGACGTACACGTGCCCGACCTCGACCCGGCCGGTCCGCGTGGCCTTGCCGTCGACGAGGTCGACCACGACGCCGTCTTCGGCGATCACCACGTTCTCCGGGGCGACACCGGTGCGCACGGCCAGCTCTCCGTTGGCGCGCAAGTGTTTCCACTCGCCGTGCACCGGCATGACGTTGCTGGGGCGCACCGCGTTGTACAGGTACAGCAGCTCGCCCGCGGACGCGTGCCCGGACACGTGCACCTTGGCGTTGCCCTGGTGCACGACGTTCGCGCCGAGCCGGGTGAGGCCGTTGACGACCCCGAAGACCGCGGTCTCGTTGCCCGGGATCATCGAGCTGGCCAGGACGACGGTGTCGCCGGCGCGGATCGAGATCTGCCGGTGCTCGCCGCGCGCCATCCGCGACAGCGCCGACAGCGGCTCGCCCTGCGAACCGGTCGACACGAACAGCACCTTGCCCTCGGGCAGGTCACTGGCCTGGTCGAGGTTGACCAGCAGACCGTCGGGCACGTTCAGCAGGCCGAGCTCGGCCGCGATGCCCATGTTCCGGACCATCGAACGGCCGACGAACGCGACCCGGCGCCCGTGCCGCACGGCGGCGTCGAGCACCTGCTGGACCCGGTGCACGTGGCTCGCGAAACAGGCCACGATGACGCGCTGGCCGACCTTGCGGACGACATCGTCGAGCACCGGGCCGATGTCGCGTTCCGGCATGACGAAACCGGGCACCTCGGCGTTGGTCGAGTCGACGCAGAACAGGTCCACGCCCTCGTCGCCGAGCCGGGAGAACCCGGCGAGGTCGGTCAGCCTGCCGTCGAGCGGGAGCTGGTCGAGCTTGATGTCGCCGGTGTGCAGCACGACGCCGGCCGGCGTGCGGATGGCCACCGCGAGCGCGTCCGGGATCGAGTGGTTGACCGCGAAGAACTCCAGGTCGAACTCGCCGACCTTGCGCCGCTCGCCCTCGCGGACCTCGATCAGGTTCGGCCGCTGGCGGTGCTCCTTGGCCTTGGCCGCGAGCAGCGCGTTCGTGAACCGGGAACCGTAGATCTTCAGGTCCGGCACGAGCCGCAGCAGGAACGGGACCGCGCCGATGTGGTCCTCGTGCCCGTGGGTGAGGACGAGACCGTCGATGTCCTCGAGGCGGTCTTCGATCGCGCGGAAGTCGGGCAGGATCAGGTCGACGCCGGGCTGGTCGTCCTCGGGGAAGAGAACCCCGCAGTCGACGATCAGCAGACGGCCGTCGAATTCGAAGACGGTCATGTTGCGGCCGACTTCGCCGATCCCGCCGAGCGCGACCACGCGCAAGGCGCCTTCGGGCAGCGCGGGCGGTGGGGTGGTCGGTCCGGGTCCGGTTGGCAATGAACTCACCGAGGCATGGTCCCTACGCTGGTATGTGAGGTCGGCGCCGTGTAGGCCGCCGCTGAATCTGCTTGTGCCACCCGTGCACCATGCCAGTCACTGGCCGCGCTTTCCCCGAGCGGCACGCCCCCCTGGGCGAGATCCGCGGAAATCGCCTGGAGCTGCTCGTCGTTCGCGGCCACGATGGGCAGCCGCGGGTCGCCGATGTCGAATCCGCGCAGCTTCAGCGCCGCCTTCGAGAACGCGACCCCGCCGACGCGGGACATCGCCCGCAGGACCGGCAGCATGCCGCGGTGGTTGGTGCGCGCGGTGGAGGTGTCGCCGGATTCGTAGGCGTCCATCATGCCGCGGATCCGGCCCGCCACGACGTGCCCGATCACGCTGACCACACCCGCGCCGCCGACCGAGACCCACGGCAGGTTGAGGCCGTCGTCACCGGAGTAGTAGGCGAGCTGCGAGTTCGCGATGACCTCGGAGCCGGCGATCAGGTCGCCCTTGGCGTCCTTGACCGCGAGGATGCGCGGGTGCTCGGCGAGCCGCAGCAGCGTGTCGACCTCGATGGGCACGATCGAGCGCGGCGGGATGTCGTAGAGCATCACGGGCAGGCCGGAAGCGTCGGCGACCGTGGTGAAGTGCGCGTAGAGCCCGGCCTGGCTGGGCCGCGAGTAGTACGGCGTGACGACGAGGATGCCGTGGGCGCCTGCCGCTTCGGCCTGCTTCGCCTGCTCGATGCTGTGCGCGGTGTTGTTCGTGCCCGCCCCGGCGACGATCGTCGCGCGGTCGCCGACGGCCTCGACGACGGCGCGGACCAGCTCGGCCTTCTCGGCGTCGGTGGTGGTGGGGCTCTCCCCCGTAGTGCCGTTCACGACGAGACCGTCGTTGCCCAGTTCCACGAGGTGTTCGGCCAGCTCCTGGGCTCGCTTCAGGTCCAGCGCCCCGTCGGCGTCGAAGGGGGTGGCCATCGCGGTGAGCACGCGCCCGAACGGTCTTCCCGGCGCTGCGGTGGGTGGAGTGGACATGCTGTGAAGGTACCTCCTGCGAGCGCCGAACCCTTGCCGACGTGGTCGTTCCCGCCGAATGCGGGAGATTTTCCGCGATGAGGGCGAACTCGGCGCAAACTCTCTGTGAGCTATTTGACCTTGGTCGTGATCTGCGAGGGGATCTGGCTCCCGTCGGTCTTGGCGAGCAGGCAGTAGTAGCCCCGCGAATAGTCGCGGACCTCCTCGTTGGGCGGCCGCTTCCATTCCGCCTCGGTCGGGACGAGGGCCCGCCAGGTCAGCGAGGCCCGCTGCGCCGCGGGCACGACCTTCGAGTTGAAGGTCGCCGAGCAGGTCGCCTCGGCGATCCGGTTGACCGTTTCCACTCCTGGATAGTCGACGATCTGCGCGTCGTCGTCGCTGGAGGACTCGACTTCGAGCAGGGCCCGCTTGGCGAAGATCTCCAGCAGGTGGTCCTTGTCGCAGCTGACCCCGTCGTTCAGGTTGATGCCCTCTTTGAGCGGCACGTTGTAGCAGTCCCCCGACGAACCGAGCTTGACCTGGCCGTCGATGCCGTACGTCAGCGTCGGCTGCGCCTGCGCATTCCCCTCGGGCGCGGCCATCCAGCGGCCGAGGAAGATCCCGCCGACCAGGGCGCCGATCACGGCGACCGCGACGAGGCTCAGCCACAGCGGGCGCAGGTTGCGCTTCGCCGGGGCCGGGGCGAGCCGGGTCATCGGCTGGCCGGACTGCGGCATCATCGCCGTGCCACCCGAGGGCGGCGTCGGCTGGGCCTGCACACCCTGCGCGGCCGCGAGCAGGCTGCGCACCTGGTCATACGACATCCGCGCCTCGGGTTTGGTGACCAGCAGGCCGAGGATCGCGGCGGCCAGCGGGCCCTGGACCCGGGTCAGGTACGGCGCCTCGGTCATGATCGCGTGCAGGGTCGCCGCGGTGGTCGACCGTTCGAACGCGACGATGCCTTCCGCGGCGAAGAACAGCGTCGTGCCCAGCGACCAGAGGTCGGATTCGGGCATCGCGTCGCGGCCCTCGACCCGTTCCGGCGCCATGAACGCGGGCGAGCCGACGATCATGCCGCTGGTGGTCAGGCGCGGGTCGTCGGCGGCGTGCGCGATGCCGAAGTCGGTGAGCTTCACCCGGCCGTCCGGCGCGACCATGATGTTCGCGGGTTTGACGTCGCGGTGCACGATCCCGGCGGCGTGCGCGGCCCGCAGCGCGGACAGCACCCGCTCCCCCACCAGCGCGACCTGCTGGGCGGGCAGCGGCCCGCGTTCGCGCACCAGATCGGCCAGCGTCGGCGCCTCGACCAGCTCCATCACGATGTAGGTGGCGCCGTTCTCGGTGACGACGTCGTACACGGTGACGACGGCCGGGTCGTTGAGGCGGCCACCGGAGCGGACCTCGCGCAGCATCCGCTCCGACAGCACCGAGGCGTCCTCGGGGGCGTTCGGGAACTTGAGCTCCTTGATCGCCACCTGGCGGCCGATCACCTGATCCTGCGCACGCCAGACGATGCCCATCCCGCCGCGGCCGAGCTCGCCCAGCAGGGCGTATCGGCCGGCGACGATCCGCGCGCCGGTGGCCTGCTGCGTCTGCTGGGGCGGCCCGTACGGACGGGTCTGTTCGTCGGTCAAGGTTCGGTGCTCCTTCGGTTCGCGCAGGATGCTAACTCGGACCCGTTCGCGTCCCGAAAGGTTCCTTCGCCCGGCCGGTGAATCAGACCGTGACCTCGTGCCCGGCCTCCCGGAGCGCCTTCACCGCGCGCTCCAGTTCGGCGGCACGGACCAGCACGTGGTCGGTGTCGAACGTGGACATCGAGAACAGCGCCACGCCGGCGGCGGCGAGCTCGCTCGACAACGCCGCGATGATGCCGGTCAGCGTGAACGCGAGCGGTCCGCGGACCGACAGCAGCCGCCAGCCGTCCTCGACGGTGGCCCCGGCCGGCGCGAGACCGGCCGGGCAGATCACCGACAGCTCCTCCGGCGTCCGCGTGAGGGAGATCAGCACGGGCTCGCCGGGGTCGAGCAGATTCGCCGGAACCGGCGCGTCCGGGGCGAGGCGGGCGACCGCGTACTCGCCGGGCCGGACGTCGATCGCGAGGCGCCGCATCAGCCCTCGAGAACCTTCGGGCTGGACGCGACCTCGGTGCCGTCGGGCAGCGCGGAGATGGTGAAGTCCGCGAAGACGTTGCCGGCGGCCTTCTGCAGCTCGCGCAGGCACTCGATGGCCAGGGCGCGGATCTCGACGTCGGCGT
Organism: Amycolatopsis sp. WAC 04169; assembly: GCF_003947535.1. Taxonomy (NCBI): domain Bacteria; kingdom Bacillati; phylum Actinomycetota; class Actinomycetes; order Pseudonocardiales; family Pseudonocardiaceae; genus Amycolatopsis; species Amycolatopsis sp. WAC 04169. Next base: position 221,304 of record NZ_QHJI01000003.1, read on the forward strand.
GCTCGGTGGCGCGCATCGCGATGAAGTGCCGCCAGGCGCGGTAGTTGCCGGTGACCACGATGCGGGTCTCGGTCGCGTTCGGCAGCACGGCGCGGGCGGCCTGGCGGGCCTGCTTGCGGCGCAGGGTGGCGCTCGGCACGTCGGCGAACTTCTCCTCCAGCCCGGCGAGCAGTTCGGTGTAGGCGTCGACGGCGGCCTGCGAGGCGGCGAGGAACTTCGCGTGCAGCTCCGGGTCCTGCGCGATGACGTCGGGCTCGACGAACGCGGCGTCGCGCTCCGGCACGTAGCGCTGCGAAAGCTGCGAGTAGGAGAAGTGGCGGTGGCGGATCAGCTCGTGCGTCAGCGACCGGGAGATGCCGGTGATGTAGAAGCTGACGGAGCCGTGCTCCAGCACCGAAAGGTGGCCGACGTCGATGATGTGCTCGAGGTAGCCCGCGTTGGTCGCCGTCTTCGGGTTCGGCTTCTTCCAGGACTGGTAGCAGGCCCGGCCCGCGAATTCGGCCAGCGCCTCACCACCGTCGGCATCGGTCGACCACGGTACGTCGGACGGCGGGAAGAACTCCGTCTTCGCGATCAGTTGAACCTTGGGTGACACGGTCTCGGCCACGTTCGCACTCCTTTTCGACCCCTGCTCCACGACTCCGGGCAGCGTAACCGCAAGCGACTTTGACGCCGGGGCGACATCACGGTGACGTCATGGCTTCCTTGACTGACACCACAAGTGACGTCATAGTGGTGTCATGGATCTGACGCCGTACATCACAAGCCTTCGCGAGGACCTCGCGAACACGGCTTCGGCCGGCGACGAGCAGACGCGGCGCGCTGCCGCGCTGCTGTCGTCGGCGCTGGAGCCCGCCGCCCGCCTGACCATCATGAACGCCCTCGCCGACCTCGCCGCCGAAGTGACTTCGGCGCTGCCGGGGCACGTCGTCGACGTCCGTCTCGACGGCCGCGACGTGCGCGTCGTCGTCACCGGCTCCGGCTCCGCGGAGGGCGCCGAGCGGTCCGCGCCCCGCCAGGAGCCGCCGCGGGAGACCCCGCGCGCGCCCAAGGTGGACACGGGCGACATCACCCGCATCACGCTGCGCCTGTTCGAGCAGGTCAAGGGCCAGGCCGAAGCCGCGGCCGCCTCGCAGGGGGTTTCGCTGAACACGTTCGTCTCGCAGGCCGTCCAGGGCGCGCTGGGCAAGAGCGGGAGCGAGCACTGGCAGCACAAGCAGAAGCCGGGCGGCGGTGCCGGTTCGCACCTGCACGGCTGGGTCCAGGGCTGAGGGGGACGGAAATGACCGAGGAAAGCACTCCCGCCGGTGAAGAGACCGTGCGCGTCGAGGACTTCGAGGCCGAAGGCCCCATCGAGGTCGACGTGAGCGTGGCCATCGGCCGGGTGACCATCGAACTGACCGACGAGAACGGGGTCCACACCGAGGTCCGCCGGGACGGCGGCGAACAGCAGCCGTGGGTCGACGGGATGACGAGCCTGCTCAGCTGGGTCGGGGAACGTTTCGGCGACCAGCTCGGCGGCTCACCGGTGGGGTCGCCGGGCTCCGTGGGTGATGCCGTGGCGCAGACGCGGATCGAGAAGGTCGGCAACCGGCTGGTCGTCCAGGCGCCGAAGGCCTGGCAGCTGAAAAACGTCCCGCTCGCAGTGACCGTCCGGGCGCCCGCCGGTTCGCATCTGGAGGTGCGGGCCGGGGCGGCCGACGTCACGGTGACCGGTATCGCGGGGCGAGCCGACATCATGACCGGCGCCGGCAAGGTCGGCCTGGAGCGGGCCGACGGTTCGGCGATCGTCCGCACCGGCACCGGCGACATCAAACTCGGGCCGACCCTGTCGGGCCTGCAACTGCGCACCGGCAGCGGTTCGGTCGAGGCGGCCTCGGTGAACGGTTCGGCCACGGTCGCGACCGGCACGGGTGACGTCTGGCTCGGCGAGGTCGCGGGCGAGGTCCTGGCGCGCACCGGCAGCGGCTCCCTCTCGGTGGCGGACGCCGCCTCCGGGACGCTGGAGCTGACCACCGGATCGGGTGAGGTCCGGGTCGCCATCCGCGGCGGTGTCCAGGCCGAGATCGACCTCTCGTCGACGACCGGTTCGGTGTCGAGCGAACTGGAGGTCGCGGACAGCGCGCCTTCGGAGGTCTCGCTGAAGGTGCGGGCGCGCACCGGCACCGGCGACGCGGTGGTGACCAGCGCGGCCGGCTGAGCCGCGGACCGCAGGGGGATCGAGGGACCTTTGCTCGCACTTTTCCACGGGGGTGGGAGCAAAGGTCCCTTGCTCATTTCACGTGGATGTCCCGCCGCCCTGACCGGTCGCCGCCGAGGCGTGACCCTCAGGCGGCGCGTTGCGAAAGCCACTTTCGCAACCTCGGCGGAGGGGCGGGCGCTACCTCCGTGAAGTCCGGCTTCGGTCGCTCCGGCTCCGGTCCGTGAAGGCCTGGCGGATTCACGTGGTGGTTGCAACACGCATTGTTTGTTGGTTGAACAGTAGTGCTTCGAGGGCTTCGGTGGGTGTGTGCCAGTTGAGGGTTTGGCGGGGGCGTTCGTTGAGTTCGGTGGCGATGCG